>NZ_LOYN01000010.1:0-882132 GCF_001526325.1 Burkholderia sp. MSMB1826 | reverse complement strand
CGCGTACTTCGATCGGCTGGGTGTGCCCCGACTCTCATAACCTCAACTTCCCGAACCGCCCGGTGCGGACCCGCATGCCGGGTGGTGTGGCAGGGGTACGGCCTCATGGCCGTCCCCTATGCCGATTCGGCGCATGCCGTCGCGCGCGTGTTTTCCCGTTCAGCCGGCGGCGTGCTGCCCGTGCGGTGCGGCACGCATTGCGTCCACCATCCATCGCAGCGTTTCGTCGAGCGGCGTGACAGGCAATTCGCCTACTGCGCGCCGCAGCTTGTCGCGCGACCCGCTCAGGCTTTTCACTTCATTGTGTCGCACGAAGCGCGGATCGATCGTCACGTCGATCACGTAGCCGGCGATGCGCGACAGCATCGCCAGCACTTCCTTCAGCGAATACGCGCGCTCCGAGCAGACGTTGAACGTCTCGCCGGCCGGCGCGGCTTCGATCAGCTTCAGATAGGCGGCCGTCACGTCGCGCACGTCGGAGAAATCGCGGCTCACGTCGAGGTTGCCGAGCGAGATCCGCGGTGCGTTCGACGCATAGTGCGCGACGAGCTTCGGCAGCAGATACGCATCGCTCTGGCCGACGCCCGTGTAGTTGAACGGCCGCGCGATCACGATCGGCAGCCGGTCGGCCCATAGCTTGGCCGCATATTCCATCGCGAGCTTGCTGACCGCGTAGTCGTTCGCCGGGGCAGGCGCGACGGTTTCGTCGAGCACGCCGGCCGTCGAGTTGCCGTAGACGTTCGCGCTGCTTGCCAGCAGCACGGCCGACGGGCGGCGGTCGAGGCCGGCGAGCGCCGCCAGCAGATTGCGCGTGCCGACGATGTTGACCGCGTAGGTCTGCGACGGCTCGTCCTGGGCGACATGCGCGCGCGCGGCGAGATGCACGACCGCGTCGGGTCGCGCGTCGGCCGCGGCCGCGCGCATTGCATCCGCGTCGAGCAGGTCGACGGGCACCAGCGTGCAGTGTGCGAACGCCGGATCGGCAGGGCGGGGCGCGCCGGGCGCGATCGTGCCCCAGACGTCATAGCCGGCCGCCTGCAGGCGTTCGGCCATGTAGCGACCGGTGAAGCCCGTCAGGCCCGTGACGAACGCACGGCGCGACGGACGCCCGGTGTCAGAACGTGTCATGGTGTTGGTTCCGCGTCAAATCCGCTTCGACCATCATCTGGCAAAGTTGTTCGAGCGTCGTCCTGGGTGCCCAGCCGAGTTTGCTTTTCGCCTTGTCCGCGCAGCCGATCAGCAGATCGACTTCGGCCGGGCGGTAGAACTTCGGGTTCACTTCGACGAGCACGTTGCCGGTCGATGCGTCGAGGCCGCGCTCCTGCTCGCCCTTGCCGCTCCATTCGATCTGGTAGCCGGCCGCCGCGAACGCCATCCGCACGAAGTCGCGCACGGTTTCGGTCCGGTTGGTGGCCAGCACGTAGGTGTCGGGCTCGTCGGCCTGCAGCATCCGCCACATGCCTTCGACGTATTCGAGCGCGAAGCCCCAGTCGCGCTTCGCGTCGAGATTGCCCAGTTCGAGGCGGGTCGCCTTGCCCAGCTTGATCTTCGCGATCGTGTCGGTGATCTTGCGCGTGACGAATTCCCGGCCGCGCAGCGGCGATTCGTGGTTGAACAGGATCCCGCTGCTGCCGAACAGGCCGTACGATTCGCGGTAGTTCACGGTCATCCAGTGCGCGTACAGTTTCGCGACGCCGTACGGGCTGCGCGGATAGAACGCCGTGGTTTCCGTTTGCGGAATGGCCTGCACCTTGCCGAACATCTCGGACGTCGACGCCTGGTAGAAGCGCGTCTTCGGGCTCACGACGCGAATCGCCTCGAGCAGGTTCAGCGGGCCGATGCCGGTCACTTCGGCGGTCGTCGCCGGCTGGTCGAACGACACGCCGACGAAGCTTTGCGCGGCGAGGTTGTAGAGCTCGTCCGGCTGCGTGCGTTCGAGCAGGCGCAGGCTCGAACCGGCATCGGTCAGGTCGTGTTCGACGAGCGTCAGATTCGGATGCGTGTCGACGCCAAGCTCGGCGATGCGCCAGAAATTCACCGAGCTGGTGCGGCGATAGGTGCCGGTGACTTCGTAGCCCTTGTCGAGCAGCAGTTTGGTCAGGTACGCACCGTCTTGCCCCGAAATTCCGGTGATGATGGCCTTTTTACGCGTTTGGCTCATGGCGTTGTCCTGGTAGAAGCGATGGATGATGAAATTCAGGCGGTCGTGCCGGCGGCAGCCGGCAACGCGCGGCGCGCAGGCCCGCGCGTCAGGCGCCGTTCGAAGCCGTACCAGCTCAGCGTGGCGTAAGCGAGCGTGATCGCGAGCGCGAGCGCGGCCGTGACGAAGCGGTTCAGGTGCAGCGGCCACAGCGCGTACAGCACGCTCAGGTGGATCAGGTAGACGGTGTAGCTGACGGTGCCGACGTAGACGAGCAACGGGTTCGTCAGCACGCGCTGCACGAGGCCGCGGCCGCGCAGCGCGATCACGACGATCGACGTGCACAGCAACAGAGAGATGCTGTAGAGCGCCGCGTTCGACAACGGCGTGTTCGCGGCGCGAAAGCGCGGGAACGACAGGTGCAGCCAGCCGAGGATCGCCAGCGACACGAGCGCGCCGACGATCGCGAGCGGATAGAACGGCTCCAGCGCGCGCCGGTCGCGGCGCAGCACGATCGCGAGCAACGCGCCGGCCGCGAGCAGGTCCATCCGGAACGGAGTCAGGTAGTAGATCGGCCAGAACGAATCGAACCACGGTGTCGCGATCGCGCGCAGCACCGGCGCCGCGACGATCAGCGCGGCGGCGACCCACAGCAGCGCGCGCTCCGAGCACCAGAGCACGACGAACGGCCAGAAGATGTAGAACTGCTCCTCGACCGCGAGCGACCACAACACGTTCAGGCTGTCATGGCCGATGCTGCCGAGCGACAGCCCGATATTGGTCGAGAAGAACGCGAACCACGGCCAGTGCGGCAGCCAGCTCGCGCCGAACAGCAGCGTCGACACCGCCAGCAGCAGCACGTACGGCGGCAGGATGCGACGCACGCGGCGCGCATAGAAGTGGCTGAAGTACGACTGCCCGCGCGCCTTGCGATCGAGCAGGATGCCGGTGATCAACAGGCCGCTCAGCACGAAGAACAGATCGACGCCCATCCACAGCGGCGCCTTCAGCGCGTGCTGCAGGAACACGGCGCCAACCGCGATCGCGCGCAGCCCGTCGAGCTGGACGATGCGGCCGTGTTGCGGCGGGGCGAGGTCGGCGGGGCGCGACAGGGCCGTCATCGCGCGGCTCCTTCACGACCCGCATCCGATGCGTGTACGTATTGCATGCCTTTAAATGAAATATGAAATCGAAATCGATTCTAGGGAAAAGAAATCGGTAAAAAAACGCACGACATTTATCTGCCGGAAAACATCCAAATGCCGGTTATTACGATCGCGAGATGAAAGGTTGGCGGCCGGGCGGGCACGACAGGCGGCGCAGAGCGGAATTTTCTACACGGCGACGGTCGACGGGCGGTCGTTATTGCCGTTTCCGGGCGTCATTTACAGGCTGTTCCGGTTCGATATTTCAGGCAGAAACATCCCCAAATATTTCCAAATTTCTTGTGATTATTTTTGCTTGTAACCTGCATCGCGACGTTTGAAACCCATTTAGCGACAGGGCGCGGCCGCGGGCGATCCGTGGCGGCGCCGGTCGCTGTTGTATCGAGTCTGGAGAAGCGCATTGCGACGTCTGATTCTGGTTGGCATGACGGTATGCGCGGCACTGCTGACGAGCGCCGTGCCGGCCGAAACGGTGTTGCCCGCGACGACGTCGTGGATCGGCAACACGTTCGGCTATGGCGACGGCGCATGGACGCAGATCGACATCCGCGCGATCGCGGTGACGCCCGAGGGCAAGGTGTATACGAATGCGCCGTGGGACGAGAGCGGCGCCGAGGCGAGCGTGTACCAGGACGGGAAGATGCTCGGCTTCGCCGGCGGCACGCACGGTTGGGGCAATCTCGGCGGAAACGCGATCGCGGTCAACAGCAAATATGCGTACGTCGCGATCGGCGTGGGCAACGAGCGCGGCCACCTGCAGTCGCCTGGCATCTGGCCGGACAAGGGCAAGCAATGGTTCGGCATCTCGCGGCGCACGATCGGCGACATGAAGCAGCCGGCGCCGTTTCGCGCGTCGCCGCAAGTCGCGCCGGGCGGGCGTGCCGACGCCGGCCGCGCGCGGATGGCCGCGAGCTTCATGGTGATGAACGAGGTGCCGGCGCCCGCGCGCTCGGAAGTGGGCGATGCGAAGGCGGAGGTGGGCGGCCTCGCGGCCGACGACAAGACATTGTTCGCGACCAATCCGTCGCGCGACGCGGTCGAGGTGTACGACGCGGAGACGATGCAACGGAAGGGCACGTGGAGCGCCCACGAGCCGGGCCGCATCGCGCTCGCGGGCGACGGCACGCTGTGGCTGCTGACCGATACGCTGGGCGGGCCCGCGCATCTGGTGCACGTACGGGCCGACGGTCGCACGCTCGACGACGCGCCGGCGTTGCCGGAAGGCACCGACGCGGTGGACGTGGCGGTCGATGCGAAAGGGCGCGTGCTGGTCGCGGACAACGGGCCGCGCCAGCAGATCCTGATTTTCTCGAAAGGCGGCAAGGGCTATGCGCAGTCGGGCACGCTCGGCGAGCGCGGCGGCATCTTCGCGGGCCCGGTGCCGGGCCGGCCCGGGCCGCAGCGCTTCAACGGGCTGACGGGCGTCGGCGTCGACCGTGCCGGCAACATCTATGTGTCGATGAACGGGATCGGGCCGCGCCACGACACGATCGGCGCCGGGCTCGGCGCGGTACTGGAAAGCTATACGCCGGACGGCAAGCTGCGCTGGCAGGTGCAGGGGCTGCTGTTCGTCGACGGCGCATGGCTCGACCCCGCGCGGCCGAACAGCGTGTACACGGGCAACAAGCGCTTCGAGCTCGACCTGTCGAAGCCGCCGGGCCAGGACTGGAAGTACGTCGGCTTCCTGTCGAACCGCTTCAAGTATCCGGACGATCCGGTGTTCCACACGGACCAGTATCCGGGCATGCCGATCGCGCGGCGCGTCGACGGCCGCACGTTCCTGTACCTGACCGACATGTACGCCGATCACCTGAAGATCTACCGCTTCGACGCGAAGCGGGACGGCGAGGTCGCGATTCCGTCCGGCCTGATCGCGGGCCGAGCGCGGCCGGTCGACAAGGTGCCGAACAAGCCGCCGGGCGGCGACTGGCTGGGGCGCGACGCGAACGGCAACGGCCGGATCGACGCGGACGAGTTCGAGATCAACACGACCGGCAAGGCGAAGGCGGGCGGCTGGGGCTGGTGGGTCGACACGAAGGGCGACATCTGGCGCACGAGCGACGTGCGCGGCATCCACCGCTTCCAGTACGGCGGCGTCGACAAGGCCGGCAACCCGATCTATTCGTACGACAAGGTCACGACCTACCCGATGCCGCAGCCGTTCACGCAGCTGCGCCGTGCGATCTACGAGCCGCAGACCGACACGCTGTACGTGACCGGCTACACGGCCGACGCGCCGCCGCAGCCGGGCATCAACAAGGAAGTGGGGCGCGTGCTGATCCGCTTCGACAAGTGGTCGACGGGTTCGCCGGTCCTGCGCTACCAGGTGGCGCTGCCGTGGAAGCTCGATGCGAAGCCGATCTTCGACCTGATCGGGATCACGGTCGAGGGCCGCTACATCTTCACCGTGGAGCCGGTCGGCAAGATCCACGTGTACGACAAGGACACGGGCAAGGAAGTGGGCGTGATGAGCCCGGGCGCGGAGGTCGGCAAGGCGTCCGGCTGGGTCGACGTGCCGTTCGGCATCAGCGCATTCCGGCGCGAGAACGGCGAATACCTGGTGTTCGTCGAGGAAGACGCGCGCGGCAAGGTGCTGATGTATCGCTGGAAACCGTGACGGGCGGCGCGCCGCGCACGACGTCGTCGCCGTCACACAAGGCATGAGCATGGACAAAGGCATACTCAAGAACGTTTCGATCAACTTCATCGGGCTGATCCTGCCGACCTTCGTGTCGCTGGTGACGGTGCCCGCCTATATCCATGCGCTCGGCGTCGAACGCTACGGCGTCGTCAGCCTCGTGTGGACGCTGATCGGCTATTTCGGGATCCTCGATCTCGGGATGAGCATGGCCGCGCAGAACCACATCTCGAAGGCGCTCGCGAGCGGCAACGCCGACGAAAGCGCGCGGGTGTTCTGGAGCGCGTTCTGGCTGAATCTCGGCACCGGCATCGCGGGCGGGCTGCTGATCTACTTCGGCGCGTTCGTCTACACCGCGTATTTCACGAAAGTGTCGGCCGCGATGCAGCACGAGGTGTATCTGGCGCTGCCGTGGCTCGCGCTCGCGATTCCGCTCGCGAACGTGTCGTGGGTGTTCGCCGGCGCGATCAACGGCGCCGAACGGTTCGGCGTGTTCAACACGAACCAGACGATCGGCACGTTCCTGTTCCAGTTGCTGCCGCTCGGCGCCGCGTGGTGGATCGCGCCGAACCTGCAGACGGTGCTCGCCGCCGCCGTCGTCGCGCGGCTGATCGCCGCGGCGATGCTCGGTCACGCGAGCATCAAGGTGCTCGGGATCCGGCGCATCGACCCGCCGCAGTGGGGCACCGCGAAAGGGCTGTTCAACTTCGGCGGCTGGATGCTGATCGCGAGCATGACGAGCATGATCGCCGACACGCTCGATCGCGTGATGCTCGGCGCCGGCATGGGCGCGAAGTTCGTCACCTACTACACGGTGCCGCAGAACCTCGTCACGCGCCTGAACATGCTGCCGAACGCGCTGGTGCGCACGCTGTTCCCGCGCCTGTCGGCGGTCGGCCGCGACCATGCCGACACGCTCGCGCGCCAGTCGCTCGAATTCCTGAACGGCGTGTTCACGCCGGTCGGCATCGTCGCGATCTTCGCGCTCGCGCCGTTCCTCACGCTGTGGGTGGGCGCCGATCTCGCCGCGCATTCGGCGCCGGTGGGCCGTGTGCTGGTGATCAGCGTCTGGCTCGTCGGTCAGGCGAGCGTCACGCGCATCCTGATCCAGTCGCAGGTGAACCCGGCCCGCGCGGCATTCGCCGGGCTCGTCGAGATGCCGTTCTTCGTCGGCGGCCTGTGGCTCGGCATTCATCACTTCGGGCTGATCGGCGCGGCGGTGGTCGTCGCGGCGCGCGCGCTCGTCGACTACGGCGTGCTGCTGTACCTGTCGGCGATCCGGATGCGCGCGATCGTGCTCGACATGCTCGCCCATCTCGCCTTCCTGCTCGCCAGCCTGTTTCTGGCGCAGGCGTGGTCGGGGCTCGGCGAGTCGATCGGCATGTGCGCGGTCGTGCTGGTGCTGAACGTCGCGTGGTCGCTCACGATGACCCCGGGGCTGCGCGCGCTCGTGCGCGACCTGTTCGTCCGTCTCAATGCGAGGAAAACGACATGAATCGCGATCTGGCGGAACACGCCGTCCTGAATCTCGCCACGGCCGATGCGGCCGTGGCCCACGCGGGCGACGCCGCCGCGCTGCACCGCGCGGCGCCGGCCGAGCGCGCCGGCGCGCGGCAGCCGACGCGTGCGCTGCGCGTGGCGATCGTCCACGACTGGCTCGTCACCTATGCGGGCGCCGAGCGTGTGCTCGAACAGATCGTCGCGTGCTTTCCCGACGCGGACCTGTTCAGCCTCGTCGATTTCCTCGACGACCGCGCGTTCGTGCGCGGCAAGCGGGTGACGACGTCGTTCATCCAGAAACTGCCGTTCGCACGCACCAAGTACCGCAGCTACCTGCCGCTGATGCCGCTCGCGATCGAGCAGCTCGACGTGTCCGAGTACGACCTCGTGATCTCGAGCAGCCACGCGGTCGCGAAGGGCGTGCTGACCGGGCCGGACCAGGTGCACATCAGCTACGTGCATTCGCCGATCCGCTATGCGTGGGACCTGCAGCATCAGTATCTGGAACAGTCGAACCTCACGCACGGGCCGAAATCGCTGCTCGCGCGGATGATCCTGCACTACATCCGCAACTGGGATACGCGCACCGCGAACGCGGTGGACGGCTTCGTCGCGAACTCCGCGTTCATCGCGCGGCGCATCAAGAAGGTCTATCACCGCGACGCGGCGGTGATCTTCCCGCCGGTCGACGTCGACGCATTCTCGCTGAACGCGGTGAAGGAGGATTTCTACCTGACCGCGTCGCGGATGGTGCCGTACAAGAAGATCGACCTGATCGTCGAGGCGTTTTCGCGCACGCCCGAGCGCAAGCTCGTCGTCATCGGCGACGGCCCCGAGATGCAGAAGATTCGGGCGAAGGCCGGCCCGAACGTCGAGATCATGGGCTACCAGCCGTTCGCGGTGCTGCACGACCGGATGCGGCGCGCGAAGGCGTTCGTGTTCGCGGCCGAGGAGGATTTCGGGATCTCGGTCGTCGAGGCGCAGGCGTGCGGCACGCCGGTCATCGCATACGGCAAGGGCGGCGCGCTCGAAACGGTGCTCGATCCGCAATCGAACCTGAACCCGACCGGTCTCTTTTTCGACGAACAGACGCCGCACGCGATCGTCGCGGCCGTCGACGACTTCGAGCGCGCACCGCAGCGCTTCACGCCGGACGCCTGTCGCGCGAACGCGGAGCGGTTTTCCGCCGATACGTTCCGGCGGCGCTTCCTCGACTACGTGGAGCAAGCGCTGCCCGGCTCGACCGCGCAGCGCGGCACGGCCGCACCGATGCCGGCCGCGCGCGGCCCGGCGACGCTCGTGCTCGATCAGAGCGGCGTGCTCGGCGGCGCCGAGCTGTCGCTGCTCGAGATCATGAAGCACATGCGCGCGAACGCCGACGTGCTGCTGTTCGACGACGGCCCGTTCCGCGCGGCGCTCGACGAGATCGGCGCGCGCGTCGACGTGGTCGAGCAGGGCGCGCTCGCGGGCGTGCGCAAGCAAGGCGGCGTGTCGTTCGGCGCGGTGAAGCAGCTCGTGCGGCTGGTGCGCGACGTCGCCCGGCGCGCGCGCCGCGCCGAGGTGATCTACGCGAACACGCAACGCGCGATGGTGGTCGCCGCGCTCGCCGGGCGGCTCGCGCGCAAGCCGGTGGTCTGGCATCTGCGCGACATCGTCAGCACCGACCATTTCGGCGGCAAGCAGCTACAGGCGATCAAGTATTGCGCGCGGCTCGGCGTCACGCGCGTGATCGCGAACTCCGACGCCTCCGCGCAGGCGTTTCGCGCGCTGACGGGTTTCACGCCGCAGCACGTCGACGTCGTGTTCAACGGCATTTCGGCCGAACCGTTCGACGCGCTGGAAGGCGTGAGCCAGGCCGCGCTGCGCGCGCGCCTCGGCTTGCCCACGGACGCCTGGCTGGTCGGCTCGTTCAGCCGTCTCGCGCGCTGGAAGGGGCAGCACGTGCTGCTGGAGGCCGCCGAGCGGCATCCCGACATGCACGTGGTGCTGGTCGGCGCGCCGCTGTTCGGCGAGGACGAGTATGCGGCGCAACTGCACGAATACGTCGCGCAGCACGGGATGGACGAACGCGTGCATTTCCTCGGGTTCCAGCGCGACGTGGCCGCCTGCATGACGGCGGTCGACGTCGTCGCGCACACGTCGATCACGCCGGAGCCGTTCGGCCGCGTGATCGTCGAGGGGATGCTCGCGCGACGGCCGGTCGTCGCGGCCCGCGCGGGCGGCGTCGTCGAGATCATCGAGGACGGCGACAACGGGCTGCTCTGCGAGCCGGGCAACGCGGCCGCGCTGGCCGATGCGCTGGCGGCGCTCAAGCGCGACGGCGCGCTGCGCGAGCGGCTCGTCGCGAGCGGGCGTGCGACCGCGGTGCGCCGGTTCGGCACCGAAACCTACGTGGAGCGGGTCGAGAAGATCCTCGCGGATACCGCCAAGGCGGCCAAGGCCGCGAACGCGAAGAAGTAGCAGTCGGCGCGAGCCGGCGGGAAACGGGCCCCCATGCGGCGTCGCGCTGCGCGGGGGCTTTGCCGTTCGGCGGGCGACGCGTGTGGTTTTGACGGAGAGGCGGGTTTGCGCCCCGGCGTCGGTCGCGAAGCGTGGCCGGTCGTCATCCGGAACGGAATCGGGCCGTCGGGAGCATGGGGCGATCGGGCGCTGCCGCCGCAGCTGCGGATATCGCCACGAGCCGCCCACGCGGGCCGTAGCGCGGTCGGACGGCAGCAGGCTGCCGCGTTCCCCTGGCGACCCGGCCGCAACCGCGTGACGGCCATGAAAACCACCCGCGCGGCGAGACGCCGCGCGAGGGCTCCGGACGGGCCGACCGCGCCGGCCGGCCCGCTTCAGACGGCCTGTTCGGGCGACGACGCGACGACGCGGGCGGTGCGGGTCGGCTTGAAGCTGGCCGACCACATCATCGCCGGCCGTTCGAACATCCGGTAGAACAGGTACGCCACCGGAATCGCGACGGCCATGAATGCGAACGACGGCCAGATCGACAGTTGCAGTTCGGAGTGGAACAGCACCGAGCCGAGGCAGACGAACAGCGGCAGGTGGACGAGGTACAGCGAGTAGCTGAAGTCGCCGAACCAGCTCAGCACGCGCAGCGGCGGGGTCGGGCGGGGCGGCCGGGCGAGCGCGCGGTACAGGAAGCACGCGAAGCCGGCCGACCAGAGCTGGAATGCGCCGTACTGGCCGAAATGGAATGCGCCGCAGCCGGCGGCCAGCAGCACGGCGGCCGCGACGTACCACGCGCGCGACGGCACGACGGCCGTGCCGCGGGACTGCTGCGCGCGCACGTCCGCGATCCATGCGCCGATCGTCCAGGACAGCCAGTACGACGTGAAGAACTGCAGGTCGTGCCGTTCGAGCAGCCACGCCGACGCGACGTTGACGAGCGCGACCGCGGCCACGACGGCCGGCATGCCGATGCGCCGGCGCAGCGCGAACAGCAGCGGGTAGATCGCGTAGAACTGCACTTCGAGCGACAGCGTCCACAGCGCGCCGTTCGACCCGTACGTGTAGCCGGCGACGCCCTGCAGCGAGAACAGGTTCACGAGGAACGCGACGAGGCCGACGTCGCGGATCTTGTGGCTGACGGGCTCGATCTGCAGGCTGACCGCGTCGAGCGCGAGCGTGAACAGCAGCGCGGCGAGCAGCACCGGATAGATGCGCGCGAAGCGGCGCACCCAGAAGTTCGGCGCGTCGAGCCGGTACGCGGGGTTGGCCGCGAGCTTGAGTGCCGCGTTGCGGTGGATGCAGTAGCCGCTGATCACGAAGAAGATCGGGACGCCGGCGGAGCCCCACGCGAACGGGAAGGTCAGGTAACCGGCGATCGCGCCCGGGCTCAGGGCATGACCGTAAGCATGATGGAAGCTCTGCATGCCGACCCAGACGACCTGGCGGCAGTGGAAATAGGCGACGAGCAGCGCCGCGAAGCCGCGCATCGCGTCGATCACGTGTTCCTTGTGATCGGCGACGGGCGGCGCGGCCAGAGACGATCCGCTGAAAGCTTGCATGCGATTCGGTTCCTTGCGACGGATGGACGGGAAGTTTCATCCAATCGTAATGCGCAAGAATTCGGTCAATGAATAAAAAAATCCCGCCCGGAAATTCCGGTATTTCACATCATGGGTTTATTCAGGGGTGAAAGCGGGCCCGCGAGGGGCGCCAATTATTTGTCGATTTTTTTCTGATAGTTTGAAGCTCCAGTTGATTGATGCAAGGAGCGGCAAGATGGACATGCATTGGATCGCGAGCGCTGCAGTACTGTTGGTCATGGCCGTGCTGTCGGCGTACCGCGAGGCGCTGAAGAACGAACCGATCCGCCCGGGCCTCGAGCGGGGCGGCGTGCCCTATATCGAGGAATTCGAATCGTAAGAATTTGTATCCGGGAAATCGGTAATTTGTTTCTGCTTCGGCAATCGGTTCGGCAATATCGACCGGATTGAAGTGATTATATTTTTTCCGAAATAATTGGGCAATCAGTCCATATCGAAAATGAGCGGAGTGGAATTGGCAGTACCGTCGATTCTCGATATGCCGTTCGGAACACAATCGCGCCGGGTCGCGGGTCGACGCGGCGCAGTCAACGCTATCAGGATGCGAACATGTTGAAAGTCACCAAGGCCGTGTTCCCCGTTGCCGGTCTCGGCACGCGGTTCCTCCCGGCAACGAAGGCGAGCCCGAAGGAAATGTTGCCCGTCGTCGACAAGCCGCTGATTCAGTACGCGGTCGAGGAAGCGATCAACGCCGGCATCACCGAGATGATCTTCGTGACCGGGCGCAGCAAGCGCGCGATCGAGGATCATTTCGACAAGTCGTACGAGATCGAGGCCGAGCTCGAGGCGCGCGGCAAGGAAAAGCTGCTCGAACTCGTGCGCAGCATCAAGCCGAGCCACGTCAACTGCTTCTACGTGCGCCAGCCGGAAGCGCTCGGTCTCGGCCACGCGGTGTTGTGCGCGGAGAAGCTCGTGCACGGCGAGCCGTTCGCGGTGGTCCTCGCCGACGACCTGCTGCACGGCGAACAGCCGGTGCTCAAGCAGCTCGTCGACGTGTTCGACCACTATCACAGCTCGGTGATCGGGGTCGAGACGATCCCGCGCGAGGACAGCCGCTCGTACGGCGTCGTCGAAGGCCGGGAGTGGGAAGAGGACATCATCAAGCTGTCGGGCATCATCGAGAAGCCGGCGCCCGAGGACGCGCCGTCGAATCTCGGTGTGGTCGGCCGCTACGTGTTCATGCCGACGATCTTCGATCATCTGCGCAAGCTCAAGCCGGGCGCGGGCGGCGAACTGCAGCTCACCGACGCCGTCCAGTCGCTGCTCGCGAACGAGCAGGTGCTCGCGTACCGCTACTACGGTACACGTTTCGACTGCGGCAGCAAGATCGGCTATCTGAAGGCTACCGTCGAGCTCGCGCTCCAGCATCCGGAAGTGAGCCGCGAATTCGAGGCGTACCTGCGTACCTGCTTGCCCGCGCTGGCTGCCGTCGCTTAAGCGGCCGCGCGCTCCGTCGTTTCAGGTGGTGGTTGTTCCGTTGGCCCCGGCCGCTCGCGCGCCGGGGCTTTTTTGTGTTTGCGCGTGCACGAGCCTGGTGCGCGACGCCTGCATGTGGTGCCGGCAATGTGCGGAGGGCGGCGCCGCGCGGCGCGCGAAATGTGCCGATGACGCGGGACGTCGCGCGTGAAACCGGTGTCGAAGCATGCATCGCGTGACCGGATCGGTGGACGGGTTGCGCGGCATGCATGACGCGCGCGTGGACGTTGCCCGATGACGCAACGTGGGCTGCGATGCCATCGGCCGCCGACTTCATCGCCGGTATCGCGGCGTTGCGATTCGGCGTCCGCCGCGTGCCGCGTCCGTGTGCCGCTCAGCGCGGCGACGCGCTCGGCTGCGCGGCGAAGTGCCGGGCCAGCATCGCGGCGATCGGCTTCTTGAAGTCGAGCAGCCGCTTTTCGAGATAACGCCAGGACAGGTGCGCGAGCAGCACGGCGAGCGCGAATTGCAGCACTTCCGGCAGCGCGTCGCGGACGATGTCCGGTATCGGCACGTGCGCAAAGGACGCGGGCAGCACGCCGAAGCGCGCCGGAATCAGGTTGTGGAACAGATAGAAGCCGTAGCTGATCGTGCCGAGATAGACGAGCGGCGCCCAGTCGAGCAGCGCGACGACCGGATGCTCGGGCTCGCTGACGATCCACAGCATCAGCGCGCCGAGCGACGCGGACAGGCCGAGATCCGCGAGCCCCGCGACCGCATCGGGCAACGCCGTGCAGGCGGGCAGCACGAGGAAGAACGCGACGCCGGCCGCGCCGAGCCAGCCGGGCGGCACGCGGCGCGCGGCGGCCGCGCCGCGATCGGCGAGCGCCATCGCGCCGACGCCGCCGAGCGCGATCAACGCGAAATTCCACGGGGAAAACGCGTAGATCAGCACCGGCGACGCGTCCGACAGGTAGAGCGCGAGATGCGCGAGCGCGCACAGCGCGACGGCCGCGACGCCGAGCGCGACGTGTCGCGCGGCGGGCACCGCGAGCAGCGCGAGCGGGGCGATCAGATAGAACTGCTGTTCAACGGCGAGGCTCCAGAAGTGCGACGTGGAGCCCGGCCAGCCGTCCTTGACGACGCCGATCCAGTAATTCGACAGGAACGCCGCGTGCCACGCGAGCCCGAGGTTGACGCCGCGCTGGTAGAACAGCGCGTGCGCGATCGCGAGCGCCGCGAGCAGCAGGTAATACACGGGAAAGATCCGCAGCGCGCGCTTCGCGAGGAACAGCGCCAGCGCGTGGCGGCGCGTCATGGTGCCGCGCTCGACCGCCTGGCGGTTGCGATGCAGCTCGCCGACGATCAGGAATCCGCTGATGAGGAAAAACGTCCACACGCCGAGCTTGCCGACGTCGACGGCAAGGACATGGCCCTTGTGGGACAGGAAAACGAGGATGACGGCGAGGGCTCGCAGGCCGTCGAGTCCTTTGACGTATCTGACTTCGCGCATGGAGGCATCCGGGCATTGAGCGAGCCCAGTATAGGTGCGCAAATATCGAACGTAATTCGCGTTCGGACGTATACGTGAAGGCGTTTTTCGACGTGAGGGGCGGTTTGCGCATGTGCGCTCCCTGCGTAAAACGGACCCTCGAGCGTCGATGAAGTCGGTCGCGCGCAACAAAACCTGCGGGAAACCCCGTGAAAACGCATAAAAGTACTGCACGAAGCGTCAAGGCGCTTGTAGAATCCGGCGTTGAAGCGCGCGCGTTGCACGCTTCGTGTATCCAACGACCACACCTGGTAGGAGAAACATGGCGACTTCCGCAAAAAAGGTGGCCAAGAAGGCTGCCGCACCGGCCACCAAGAAAGTGGCTGCCAAAAAGGCTGCGCCCGCGAAGAAAGTAGTGGCCAAGAAGGCTGTCGCGAAGGCAGCACCGGCTGCTCCGACGCCGCTGAAGGACAAGTTCACGAAGGCATCGCTCGCAACGCACATCGCTGAGCGCGCAGCTGTCGAAGTGAAGGCGGTCAAGGCAGTGCTCGTCGCACTCGAGAACGTCGTGCTGGGCTCGGTTCACAAGAAGGGCGCAGGCGAGTTCACGCTGCCGGGTCTGCTGAAGATCACGGCACAAGTCGTGCCGGCGAAGAAGAAGCGCTTCGGCAAGGATCCGTTCACGGGCGAAGAGCGTTGGTTCCCGGCGAAGCCGGCCAGCGTGCGCGTGAAGGCACGTGCGCTGAAGAAGCTGAAGGACGCGGCAGCGTAATGCCGCGCAACGACTGCCGAATGCAAGTCGGCAGCCGTTGCGATGTCCCGCGATCCCCGTACGCGACAGCGTGCGGGGATTTTTATTGCGCTGCGTAAATCGCGCGGCAGCAAACCGCCGGCGTGGCGACGAGCGGTTGCCCGACGCACGACGGGCAGCGGGTCGCATGCCGCGCATTCGCATCTGCATCCGCATCGCCGAGCGGCAACCTTCATGCGTGCGACGCGTTGTTTCGTCGCGTTCCGTAGCGAGCGCATCGCGGGTTTGCCGTCGTGACCGAGACCATCGCGCACGACATCGCCGGCCAGGTCGCCGCTGCGCGCGCCGCGATCGAACGGCGGTTCGGTGCGATGCTGCAAGCGATCCACCTGTTCGGATCGGCGCTCGATGGCGGCCTGAAACCGCGCAGCGACATCGATTTGCTGGTGACGGTCGCGGTGCGCCCGGACGAAGCGGCGCGCCGCGCGCCGATGTCGGATCTGCTCGGCGTGTCGGCGCCGCCCGGTAGCGGCGGCATGCGTGCACTGGAGGTCACCGTCATCGCGCACGGCGACGTGATGCCGTGGCGTCATCCGGCGCGACGCGAACTGCAATTCGGCGCATGGCTGCGCCGCGTTCCGGAAACCGGCATCGTCGAGCCGCCACGGGTCGATCACGATCTGGCGATCCTGCTGACGAAGGCGCGACAGCACGGTGTCGCGCTGGTCGGGCCGCCCGCGAACGTGCTGTTCGAGCCGGCGCCCGCGCGCGACTTCGCCGCCGCGCTGCTCGCCACCGTTGCGCAGTGGCAGGCGACTGGCGCGGCGACGCGTGCAACGTCGTGCTCGCGCTCGCACGCATCTGGTACAGCGCCGCGACCGGCGGGATCGCGTCGAAGGACGTCGCCGCGACGTGGGTGCTGGAGCGCTTGCCGGACGCGCGCCGGCCGGTCGTAGCGGCTGCGCGTGCCGCCTATCTCGATGGCGAAGCGGGCGCGGCGATCCTGTCGGACGAGCCGCTGGCCGAATTCATCGGCTACGCGCGGCGGACGGTCGAGTCGATGCTGTCGCGATAGCATCGGCGCCGACGATGCGCGCTACCGGTTGAGCGGCCAGCCGCGGATAGCGAACGCGCGCGAGCCGACTCCATGCGCGAACCGTCGGCCGGACTGCATGCCGGCGACCCGGCGCGGCGTCGCGCGAGCGCTGGCCGCCGCCCGTCGTCAGCCCGCCGTGCCCGCGAAGGCGGCCTTCAGCGCGGCGTCGTCGAACTTGGTCATCTGCATCATCGCGGCGGCCACGCGCCCCGCCTTGACCGCGTCGCGATCGGCCATCATCGGGATGAGCGCTTCCGGAACGATCTGCCACGACACGCCGTAACGATCCCTCAGCCAGCCGCAGCCGTCGGCCGTGCCGCCGTTGTCGAGCAGGGCGCTCCAGTAGCGGTCGAGTTCCGCCTGGTCCGCGCAACTGACGAGCAGCGAGATCGCGTGGTTGAACGTCTCCGTGCGCGGATGGCTCATCGCAAGGAACGGCTGCCCGAACAACTCGAATTCGACCATCCGCGTGCCGTCGGTGCCGGGCACCGCCGTGACGCGCACGATGCGCGAATCCGGAAAGATGCCGGCATAGAAGGCCGCTGCTTCTTCGGCTTCCGTCGAATACCAGAGAAAAGGCGTGATCTTCTGAATCGTCATGACGAGTCTCCTGTCTGTATGGGTCCGGGGCAAACCGTGTGCCGCCGTCGATACGACGGACGACGCTTGCCGGAATCGACGCGCGGCGCGAACAAATTCCGCATCGGTCGAGCCGGGCGACGCCGGCTGTGCGGATGGTAGTCGTCCTACGGAGAAACGGCGACCTCTCCGGACAGGGAAAACGGCGTTGCGGGGGCATTGCAGCCGCCAGGTGCCTCTGCCGGGCCACCGACCTATGTCGGGGCCCGGCTTTGCCGCGGTGGCGGCGGCATGCGATGTCGGCTCCGCCGACCGGCGCCGGACGAAAAAAAGCCAGCCGCGGCCGAAACCGGGGCTGGCTTTCCAGGTCGGCGGCAACGCGTCGGAGACGCCATGCCGCCGGATACTTCGTTTTTAGAACTTGTGACGCAGGCCGAGTGCGACGATTTCCTGCGAGCTCTTGCCGGCGATGCCGTACGAGCCGACCGACGCTTGCGCATCGCTGCCGTCGGCGTTGTGGCCGCTTGCGTGCTGGTATGCGCCAACCAGGTAGATGTCCGTACGCTTCGACAGCGAGTAGTCCGCGCCGAGCGAAACCTGGTGGTACTTGGCGTCCGTCTGGCCGCTACCCTTCGTGTAGATGTAGCCGACGCCCAGCAGCAGCGGTGCCGATGCCTGGTACGTGACGAATGCGCGGCCCGTGTTGTACTTCTGGTTCGTGCCGAAGCCCGAGTTCGCATCCGCCTTGTACTGCGCGTTGCTGTAGCCGAGGCCGAACGTCACCGGGCCGAATGCATACTGGCCAGCGACTTGCGCGATGCCGATCGACGATGCCGACGTGTACGCGTTGTTGATGAACGCGCCCGAGCCGTCGAAGATCGCGTCCGACGTGCCTGCCCAGCCGGTGCGCTGGCCGGTTGCGCTCAGCGGAGCCGAGTTGTTCGCGTGGAAGTAACCTGCAGCCAGGCCGAGCGGGCCGTTGTTGTACGCTGCAGCTGCCGCCCACGTCTGACCCTTGCCGGTTGCGCCGGCGACGCCGCCGAGCGCGTACATCGCCTCGACCTGCAGGCCTGCCCAGACCGGCGACGTGTACTTGATCGCGTTGCTGACGCGCAGGCTGTTGTCGTTGTTGTCGACGTCGCCCGGCGTGGCGAACACGCTGCCGAAGTAGTTGTCAGCCGTGACTGCCTGAACCAGGTCGACGAGCGGGTCGTACTGGCGACCCAGCGTCAGCGTACCGTACTGGTCGCTTTGCAGACCGACGAAAGCCTGGCGACCGAACATGCGGCCACCCTGGCCCAGTGCACCCGATGCCGAGTTGAAGCCGTTTTCCAACTGGAAGATCGCCTTCAGGCCGCCACCGAGGTCTTCCGAACCCTTCAGGCCGAAGCGGCTGCCTTGCAGGTTGCCGCTACCCATCGACCACGAATTGTTACCTTGACCATCGTTGCCGTGAACATAGGTGATCGACGTGTCGATCACGCCGTACAGCGTCACGCTCGACTGAGCTTGAGCAGCGCCGGCCGCGCCCAGCAGGGCGAGCGAGAGGGTCGAGAGAGCAAGTTTCTTCATCGTTGAGTTTCTCCACGCAAGTGATTCATCGTTATTTGTTGCGGATTGGAGAATAGCTCAGTGCCATACACGCAAGAAAGCTTAAAAAATAAAGTGTCTCGAAAAGGTAACAGCGGGAAAAAGTCCATATATATCAAGCACATCAACGACTGTTCCTGTTTATGAAATAGTTGACAATTGCTGCGCCGCGATTGTTTCAATAGTTGATGCGCATGCCGGCAGCCCCCCTGTTTCGGCCCGTTGCGGCAGGAAAACGAGGGTGTGCAAACGTTTGCGATTGCAGGTGCGTGCGCGTCGACGTGTCGAGAACGCGCCGGCGCCGCACGTATGCGCGGCGGACGTCGGGACTGCAAAGCCGCGAGCGGGTGTGCCGGGGCCGCCGCGAGATCGATGCGCGGCGTTTTTCAGCGGGCGGGCAAATCAGTTGTCGCGCGGGCGATGCTCGGCTTGACCGGCTTGATGGGCGACTTGAGCGGACGCAGCCGGTGCCGCATGCTCGGCCGCCCGATGCGCATCGCCGCGGGCGGCCGCGAACTCCGCGCCGAGCAGCAGCACGATCGCGGAGAAGTACAGCCACATCAGCAGGACCGCGAACGATCCGGCCGCGCCGAACGCACTCGCGGTGCCCGCATGCGCGAGATACAGCGCGAACAGCTTCTTGCCGCCGGAGAACAGGATCGCCGACACGACGCCGCCGATCGCGGCGTCGCGCCACGCGACGCGCGCATCGGGCAGGAATTTCATCAACGACGCGAACGCGGCCGCGAGCACCGCGATGCCGACGAAGAACTGCACGAAGTTCGTGACGACCACGTACGGCGAATTGCCCAGCAGCCACGTGCCGATGAAGGTGATCGCGGTGTCGAGCACGAGCGACACGATCAGCAGGAACGCGACGCCGAGCACGAGCCCGAACGAGATCAGCCTCACTCGCACCAGCCCGAGCATGCTCGACCAGCGGCTTTCGGTGGCCGGCCAGATCACGCTGAGCGCCGCGCTGAGCGACGCGAACGTGGCCGATGCGCCGATCGCGAGCGCGGCGAACGAGATCAGCGTGGCGAGGCCGCCGCGCTCGCCCGCGCGGTGCGCGTTCTGCACGATCGTCTGGATACTGGCCGCCGCGTCGTCGCCGATCAACTGGTGCGCCTGTTCGAACACCTGGCCGCGCGCGGCATCGTCGCCGTAGAACCAGCCGGCCACCGCGATCACCATCACGAGGGTCGGCGCGAGCGAGAACGCGGAGAAAAACGCGATGCCCGCGGCCATCGCGGAACAGCGGTCGGACGAGAAGCGCTTGAACGCGGTGAGGGCCCAGTTGGCTTGCTGCTGGGCGAGACGGGTGGCTTCGGAAGTGATCTGTCGTTTCATGACGGTTCGGTTGCGCGCGGAACGCGGATCATCGCAGTTAGTCGGACAAATCGGTATTGATCCGAGGATTCGATCATAGTTGCCTGAACTGTCTATAATTCCTTTCAGTTTCACCCCACCCCACAATAACGCCGAGACCGCCATGCTACAAATGTCCCGGCGCCAGTTCCTGAAGGTGACGGCCACGTCGCTTGCCGGATCGAGTCTTGCCCTGATGGGCTTTTCTCCGTCCGACGCGCTGGCCGAGGTCCGACAGTACAAACTGGCGCGCACAGTCGAAACGCGCAACACCTGTCCTTACTGCTCGGTGGGTTGCGGCATCCTGATGTACAGCCTCGGCGACGGGGCGAAGAATGCGCAGCCGAGCATCATCCACATCGAAGGCGATCCCGACCACCCCGTCAATCGCGGCACGCTGTGCCCGAAGGGCGCGAG
This sequence comes from Burkholderia sp. MSMB1826, assembly GCF_001526325.1. Taxonomy (NCBI): domain Bacteria; kingdom Pseudomonadati; phylum Pseudomonadota; class Betaproteobacteria; order Burkholderiales; family Burkholderiaceae; genus Burkholderia; species Burkholderia sp. MSMB1826. Next base: position 861,927 of record NZ_LOYN01000010.1, on the reverse strand, counting down.
CCTGATCGACTTCATCCACAGCCCGAACCGCCTCACGCATCCCGAGTATCGTGCGCCCGGCTCGGACAAGTGGGAACCCATCTCGTGGAACGACGCGCTCGACCGCATCGCGAAGCTGATGAAGGCCGACCGCGACGCGAACTTCGTCGAGACGGCCGAAGATGGCGCAAAGGTCAACCGCTGGCTCACGACCGGCATGCTGGCCGCGTCGGCGGGCAGCAACGAGGTCGGCTACCTGACGCACAAGACCATCCGCAGTCTCGGGATGCTCGCATTCGACAATCAGGCGCGTGTCTGACATGGCCCGACGGTGGCAGGTCTTGCCCCGACGTTTGGCCGTGGAGCGATGACGAACCATTGGGTCGACATCAAGAACGCGGACGTGATTCTCGTGATGGGCGGCAATGCAGCCGAGGCCCATCCGTGCGGTTTCAAGTGGGTAACGGAGGCGAAGGCGCACCGCAAGGCGCGGCTGATCGTCGTCGACCCGCGCTTCACGCGTACGGCCTCGGTGGCCGATTACTACGCGCCGATCCGCACCGGCACCGACATCGTCTTCCTGGGCGGCGTCATCAATTACCTGCTGACGAACGACAAGATCCAGCATGAGTACGTGAAGAACTACACGGACTTCTCGTTCATCGTGCGCGAGGATTTCGCGTTCAACGACGGCATCTATTCCGGCTACGACGCCGAGAAGCACGCGTACCCCGACAAATCGAGCTGGGACTACGAGCGCGGCGACGACGGTTTCGTGAAGGTCGACCCGACGCTGCAGCATCCGCGCTGCGTCTACAACCTGCTGAAGCAGCACTACGCGCGCTATACGCCGGACATGGTCCAGCAGACGTGCGGCACGCCGAAGGACAAGTTCCTGAAGGTGTGCGAGATGCTCGCGACCACGGCCGTTCCCGGCCGCGCCGGCACGGTGTTGTACGCGCTCGGCTGGACCCACCACTCGATCGGCGCGCAGATCATCCGCACCGGCGCGATGGTGCAGCTGCTGCTCGGCAACATCGGCATCGCCGGCGGCGGGATGAACGCGCTGCGCGGCCACTCGAACATCCAGGGGCTGACCGACCTCGGGCTGATGTCGAACCTGCTGCCGGGCTACATGACGCTGCCGATGCAGGCCGAGCAGGACTTCGACGCGTACATCAAGAAGCGCGTGCAACTGCCGCTGCGGCCGAACCAGTTGAGCTACTGGAAGAATTACAAGGCATTCCACGTCAGCTTCATGAAGGCGTGGTGGGGCGACGCGGCCACCGCCGAGAACAACTGGGCCTACGACTACCTGCCGAAGCTGGACAAGCAGTACGACCTGCTGCAGGCGATCGAGCTGATGAATGCCGGCAAGATGAACGGCTACATCTGCCAGGGCTTCAATCCGCTCGCGGCGGCGCCGTCGAAGGTGAAGACGGCGGCAGGTCTCGCGAAGCTGAAGTGGCTCGTGATCATGGATCCGCTCGCGACCGAGACGTCCGAGTTCTGGAAGCATCACGGCGATTACAACGACGTCGATGCGTCGAAGATCCAGACCGAGGTGTTCCGCCTGCCGACCACCTGCTTCGCGGAGGAAAACGGCTCGCTCGTGAGTTCGAGCCGCGTGCTGCAGTGGCACTGGAAGGGCGCCGAGCCGCCGGGCGAAGCGAAGAGCGACCTCGAGATCATGTCGGGGCTGTTCCTGCGCATGCGCACGATGTACCAGAAGGACGGCGGCAAGTACCCGGACCCGATCGTGAACCTGACCTGGCCGTACGCGAACCCGGAAAGCCCGACGCCCGAGGAACTGGCGATGGAGTTCAACGGCAAAGCGCTCGCCGATCTGCCCGATCCGAAGGATCCGGCGAAGACGCTCGTGAAGAAGGGCGAGCAGCTCGCCGCGTTCGCGCAACTGAAGGACGACGGCACGACCGCGAGCGGCTGCTGGATCTTCTGCGGCGCGTGGACGCAGGCCGGCAACCAGATGGCGCGGCGCGACAACGCCGACCCGACCGGCATCGGCCAGACGCTGAACTGGGCGTGGGCGTGGCCGGCGAACCGGCGGATCCTGTACAACCGCGCATCGTGCGACGTCGCCGGCAAGCCGTTCGACCCGACCCGCAAGCTGATCGGCTGGAACGGCAGCGCGTGGAAGGGCGTCGACGTGCCGGACTTCAAGGCGGACGAACCGCCCGAAAACGGGATGGGACCGTTCATCATGAACCCGGAAGGCGTCGCGCGCTTCTTCGCCCGCGCGGGGATGAACGAAGGTCCGTTCCCCGAGCACTACGAGCCGTTCGAGACGCCGCTCGCCGCGAACCCGCTGCACCCGGGCAACCCGCTGGCGCTGAACAACCCGGCCGCCCGCGTGTTCCCGGACGACCGGGCATCGTTCGGCAAGGCGTCCGAGTTCCCGCACGTCGCGACGACGTACCGGCTGACCGAGCATTTCCACTACTGGACCAAGCATGCGCGGCTGAACTCGATCATCCAGCCCGAGCAATTCGTCGAGATCGGCGAAGACCTCGCGAAGGAAGTCGGCGTCGCGCACGGCGAGCGCGTGAAGGTGTCGTCCAAGCGCGGCTACATCGTCGCGGTCGCCCTCGTCACGAAGCGGATCAAGCCGCTGACGATCGACGGCAAGAAGGTCCAGACGGTCGGCGTCCCGTTGCACTGGGGCTTCAAGGGCCTGACGAAGCCCGGCTATCTCGCCAATACCCTGACTCCGTCCGTGGGCGACGGCAACTCCTATACACCGGAATTCAAGTCGTTCCTGGTGAAGGTCGAAAAGGCGTAAGGGGGAGAGATGGCATTGCAATCGCTGGATATCAAGCGGGTCTCGGCCACCACGACGCCACCGCCCACGGTGCGCGAACCGGTGACCGGGAGCGTCGCGAAGCTGATCGACGTATCGAAGTGCATCGGCTGCAAGGCATGCCAGACGGCGTGCATGGAATGGAACGACCTGCGCGACGAAGTCGGCACCAACGTCGGCGTGTACGACAACCCGGCCGACCTGACCGAGCATTCGTGGACGGTCATGCGGTTCTCCGAATACGAGAACCCGGCGGGCGACCTCGAGTGGCTGATCCGCAAGGACGGCTGCATGCACTGCGAGGATCCGGGCTGTCTGAAGGCGTGTCCGTCGCCGGGCGCGATCGTGCAGTACAACAACGGGATCGTCGATTTCCACGAGGAGAACTGCATCGGTTGCGGCTACTGCGTGACCGGTTGCCCGTTCAACGTGCCGCGGATCTCGAAGAAGGATCATCGCGCGTACAAGTGCACGCTCTGTTCCGACCGCGTTGCGGTCGGCCAGGAACCGGCCTGCGTGAAGACCTGCCCGACGGGCGCGATCGTGTTCGGCACCAAGGAGGACATGAAGCAGCACGCGGCCGAGCGGATCGAGGACCTGAAGGAGCGCGGCTTCGAGCATGCGGGGCTGTACGACCCGCAGGGCGTCGGCGGCACGCACGTGATGTACGTGCTGCACCACGCGGACAAACCGTCGCTGTACCACGGGCTGCCCGACAATCCGTCGATCAGCCCGATGGTGAAGCTGTGGAAGGGCATCGCGAAACCGCTCGCGGTCGCGGGCCTCGCGCTGACCGCGCTGGCCGGGTTCTTCCACTACACGCGGGTCGGTCCGAACGAGGTCACCGACGACGAGGAAGCCGCCGCGCGCGACGAAGCGCGACGCATCAAGGAGGACGCGAAATGAGTCACGACGACCCCAACCTGATCGTCCGCTACACGCCGAACGAGCGCACGAACCACTGGATCACCGCGATCACGTTCGTGCTGCTCGCGTTGTCCGGGCTCGCGCTGTTCCATCCGTCGATGTTCTGGCTCACCGCGCTGTTCGGCGGCGGCCAGTGGACGCGGATCCTGCATCCGTTCGTCGGCCTCGTGATGTTCGTGTCGTTCGCGATCCTCGTCGTGCGCTTCTGGCACCACAATGCGCTCGACGCGGACGACCGGCAGTGGCTGAAGCAGATCGGCGACGTGCTGACCAACCGGGAAGACAAGCTGCCGCCGGTCGGGCGCTATAACGCCGGGCAGAAGCTGCTATTCTTCACGCTGGTGGCGTGCCTGCTGCTGCTCCTGCTGTCGGGAGTCGTGATCTGGCGGCGCTATTTCTCGTTCTACTTCCCGATCGGGGTCATCCGCGCGGCCGCTGTCGTGCATGCCGTGGCGGCCTTCGTGCTGATCGCGAGCATCATCGTGCACATTTACGCGGCGTTGTGGGTGAAGGGTTCGATCGGCGCGATGGTGCGGGGCACCGTCACGCTGGGCTGGGCCCGCAAGCATCACCCGAAGTGGTTCCGTGAAAGCGTGAAGTGACGCAGCGGAGCGGGGCGGTACGCCGATTGCGGCGTATCGTTCCGCCCACCGCCGGAATCGCCCGAAAGCGCCGATTCGTCGGCGCTTCGTTTTTTGGAAGATATTTTCGTGACACAACGCATTCTGGAGCCGACCGAGATCTCGGCACTCGATCATTCGGCCATTCCGCGCTTTCGCCTGCCGGAGCGTGCGACCGCGTTCGCGGCGCGCGCCGCGCGGCTGCGCAAGCTTGCCGACCTGAACCCGATCAGCGGCTATCTGCGGCTGATGGCCACCGTCGCCGACGCGCAGCACGCGACGCTGCAGACGCTGGAGCTGCCGCTGCCGTCGAAGGAAGCGATCGCACGCGCGCAGGAACATTCGATGCCGCTCGTGCCGGCGCTCGACGGCCAGCGCGATTCGCGGTGGCGCGCCGTGCTGTATGAACTGCTCGATCGCGTCGAAAGCGCCGGGCTCGTCAATCCGCAGCTCGCGAAGCTGCTCGACCGGCTGCGCCTGACGGCGCCCGCCGAACTCGACGCGCAGGCCGATGCGATTCTCGCGCTGCGCTTCGCGGAGGTCGACCCGGCCACCGCGCCGTTCCTGATGGCCGCGCTGCAGGTCGCGCGGACGGACCTCGCGAGCCGTGTGACGCCGGCCGATGTCCCGTATCTCGACCAGCCGGGGCTGTGCCCGGTGTGCGGCACGCATCCGGTCGCGAGCGTCGTGCGGGTCGGCGGCCAGTACCAAGGCTACCGTTTCCTGCAGTGCGGGCTGTGCACGACCGAGTGGCACATGGTGCGCACCAAGTGCTCGCACTGCGATTCGACGAAGGGCATCGCGTATCACGGGATCGAAGGCGGCAGCGAAGCCGTCAAGGCCGAATCGTGCGACGAGTGCAAGACCTATCGCAAGATCGGCTATCAGGAGAAGGACTACGAGTTCGAGCCGCTGGCGGACGACCTCGCGAGCCTCACGCTCGACCTGCTGATGAACGAAGCCGGCTACCAGCGCAGTTCGCCGAACCCGCTGCTGTGGCCCGACGTGCCGCGCGAAGCGGACTGACGGCACGGGGCCGCGGCGGCGCGCGAGCGCCGGCCCCGGCCGACTGCGGAGCATGAGACTGGAGCTACAACGACGTGACCGAACCGGGTGTGAATGAATTGAATGCCGTGCTGGCGCGCGTGCCGTCGGTCGAGCGCGTGCTGTCGTCGGCGCCGCTGCAGCCGCTCGTCGCGGACTATGGCCGCACGCGCGTGCTCAATGCCGTGCGCGCCGAACTGGAACGCTGGCGCACGGCGGCGCAGCACGATCCCGCGGCGGCCGAACCGCTCGACGAGCCGCGCATCGCCGCGGCCGTCGCGCACGCGTTGGCCGCACAGAGCGCGGGGGCGGTGCGCCCCGTGTTCAACCTGACCGGCACCGTGCTGCACACGAACCTCGGGCGAGCGTTGCTGCCCGACGACGCGGTGCGTGCCGTGGTCGACGCGCTGACGCGGCCCGTCAACCTCGAGTTCGATCTCGCCACCGGCCGCCGCGGCGACCGCGACGACCTGATCGACGCTCTGCTGTGCGAACTGACGGGCGCGGAAGCCGCGACCGTCGTCAACAACAATGCGGCGGCCGTGCTGCTGACGCTGTCGGCGCTTGCGACGAAGCGGGAAGTGGTCGTGTCGCGCGGCGAGCTGGTCGAGATCGGCGGCGCGTTTCGCATTCCCGACATCATGAGCCGTGCCGGCGCGAAGCTGCGCGAGGTCGGCACGACCAACCGCACGCATCCGCGCGACTACGCGGACGCGATCGGTCCGCGCACGGCGCTGCTGATGAAGGTGCATTGCAGCAACTACGCGATCAGCGGCTTCACGAAGGAGACGACGCTCGCCGAACTCGCGCCGCTCGCGCGCGAGCACGGGGTGCCGGTCGCCGTCGATCTCGGCAGCGGCACGCTGGCCGACCTGTCGCAATGGGGCTTGCCGCACGAGACGACCGTGCAGGAAACCGTCGCCGCCGGCGCGAACGTCGTCACGTTCAGCGGCGACAAGCTGCTCGGCGGCCCGCAAGCCGGCCTGATCGTCGGCGATCGGGCGCTCATCGCGAAGATCAAGAAGCATCCGCTCAAACGTGCGCTGCGCGTCGGCAAGCTGACGCTCGCGGCGCTCGAACCCGTGCTGCGCCTGTACCGGTCGCCCGAATTCCTGCGCGACCGGCTCACGACGCTGCGATTGCTGACGCGCCCGCAGCGCGACATCGCCGAGGCCGCCGAACGCATGCGCCCGGTGCTGCAGGCGGCGCTCGGCAGCGGTTTCGACGTGACGGTCGAGCCGATGTTCAGCCAGATCGGCAGCGGTGCGCTGCCGGTCGACCAGTTGCCGAGCGCCGGGCTCGTCGTGCGCGCCGCGGACGGCAAGCGCAGCGGCCGCGCGCTCGTGCAGCTCGAAAAACGCCTGCGCGAATGGCCGCGCCCGGTGATCGGCCGCGTGGCCGACAACGCGCTGCGGCTCGATCTGCGCTGCCTCGAAGCGGCCGACGAAGCGGCATTCGTCGCGCAATGCGTGCCGCTCGCGGGGCCGGCCGCATGATCGTCGGGACCGCTGGACACATCGACCACGGCAAGACCACGCTCGTACGCGCGCTCACGGGCGTCGACACCGATCGGCTGAAGGAAGAGAAGGCACGCGGCATCTCGATCGAGCTCGGCTACGCGTATACGCCGCTCGACAACGGCGACGTGCTCGGCCTGATCGACGTGCCGGGCCACGAGAAACTGATTCATACGATGGCGGCCGGCGCGTGCGGCATCGACTTCGCGCTCATCGTGATTGCCGCGGACGACGGCGTGATGCCGCAGACGCGCGAGCATCTCGCGATCCTGCAACTGCTCGGCGTCACGCACGGCGCCGTCGCGCTGACGAAATGCGATCGCGTCGATGCTGCGCGCGTTGCCGAGGCGCGCGACGAGATCGCTGCGTGGTTGCACGATTCGACGCTGGCCGGCGTGCCGATCTTCGAAACGCGTGCCACGGTGGCCGACGATCCGGGCGTCGCCGCGTTGAAGCAGCACCTGGCCGACGCGGCGATCGCGTGGCGTGCGCGTCGCGACGACGGGCTGTTCCGGCTCGCGGTCGATCGCGTGTTTACGCTCGCCGGGCACGGTACCGTCGTGACGGGTACCGCATTCGCGGGCCGCGTCGCGACGGGCGACACGCTCGCGATCGTGCGCACGGGCGACGCCGCCCGCGTGCGCAGCATCCATGCGCAGAACCGGCCGGTCGAGGCCGGCCGCGCGGGCGAGCGTTGCGCGCTGAACCTGGCCGGCGTCGACAAGGCCGACGTCGAGCGCGGCGACACCGTCGCCGATGCGCGGCTCGTCGCGACGTCGCCGCGTCTGGACGTCGACCTGACGCTGCTCGCGGACGCGGGGCTGACGCTGACCCACTGGGCGCCGCTGCACGTGCATCTCGGTACGCTGCATCGCGTGGCGCATGTCGCGTTGCTCGACGGCGACACGCTCGCGGCCGGCCAGCGGATGCGCGTGCAACTGGTGTTCGACGAGCCGGTGTTCGCGCTGCCGGGCGATCGTTTCATCGTCCGCAATCCGCAGGCGACGCGCACCGTCGGCGGCGGCCGGGTGCTCGATCCGTTCGGGCCGGCGCGCAAGCGCCGCACGCCTGCGCGCCGCGCGTGGCTCGATGCGCTCGCGGCGTGGCTCGACGAAGGGCGCCTCGATGCGCTGCTCGCGCAAGCGCCGCTCGGCATTGCGCGCGCGACACTCACGCATCTGACGGGATTCGCGCCCGATGCGCTGGCGTTGCCCGGCGATGCGCTGGCGATCGGACAACGCGATGCCGCGTCGAACGAAGGCGCGGTGATTTCGCATGCGCACTGGCGTGCGTTGCAGACGCGGGCGGTCGATACGCTGCGCGCGCACCACGAGCGCATGCCCGACGAGCAGGGGCTCGACGCCGCACGCTTGCGGCGGATGGCTGCGCCGCTCGTCGGCGATGCGCTGTGGCGCGCGCTCGTCGAGGCGCTGGTGGCGGGCGGCGAAGTCGCGCGCAGCGGGCCGTGGCTGCATTTGCCGTCGCATTCCGTGAACCTCGAGCCGCGCGAGGAAGCGCTGGCGCAGCAACTGCTGCCGCTGATCCACGCGGGGCGCTTCGATCCGCCGTGGGTGCGCGACCTGGCTCGCGACACCGGCGCGGCCGAGGACGCGGTGCGCGTGCTGCTGCGCAAGCTCGCACGGCGCGGCGACGTGCATCAGGTCGTGCGCGACCTGTTCTATCATGCGGACGTCATGCGCGAACTGGCGGAACTGGTCGCGCATCTCGCACCGTTGCGCGGCGGCGGGCTCGATGCCGCGACGTTCCGCGATGCGACGGGGCTCGGTCGCAAGCGCGCGATCCAGATTCTCGAGTTCTTCGATCGGGTTGGGTATACTCGCTTCCGCCGCGATCTTCACTACCTGCGGCCTGACAGCGGTTGGGTGGATGTTCAGGCGTAGGCGCTCGTCGTTCTTTTCGGTTTTTTCCCTGCGGAAGGCATTCGTATCCGGTGGTACGGCCGGGCTTCAAACCCGGTTAGGGGCGTCAGCCGCTCCTGGGTAGGTTCGACTCCTGCTGCCTTCCGCCACATGGCTTAAAGCGGATCTCGCGCTAGCAAACGTAGCGCGATTGATTTCGGCACATCGAGATGCATGACGCGAATTCCATCGATCGCGTGACGTAGCCCATCGTCGGCAATGACGCGATGTGCGGTGTTTGCGCCGGCCGCCGTCGACGCTGGCAATTGCCGAATTCCGGTGTGTCCCGCGGGAAAACGTTCCAAATTTTGACAGTTTTTAACCGCTCTGAAAATGCGGGGGGCGCTATGATTTGCATCTATTTGACGAGCACACCGGATGCCCAATGAGTTCCGCACGATCGCTTAGCATCGGCATCACAATTGGCCTTCACCACGCGACCGAGAGTCTTTGGGTCAACGGCATCAAGCAGAACGCCTTGTATCTGATGAAGCTCTTTCAACACTCGCCGCTCGGTCATCAAGTCAAGCTCGTCAACACAACGAGCGTCGAGATCACGTCCGCTCTTCCCTGGGATATCAAGCGGTTTCCGGTGTGTTCCTTCGACGACGCGAAAGATTCGCTGGATGTCCTGATCGAGCTCGGGGGGCAAATCGATCAACAGCAAACCTCGTATCTGCAGGCACGTGGCGCAAAAGTCGTAAGCTATTGTTGTGGTCCGGAATACGTGCACATGATGCAGGCGATGATTTTTGGCAGACGGCACGCCGAAACGGTATTCATCAACCAGCGTTACGACCAAGTGTGGATCATCCCGCAAGTCGTCGATACCAGCGCCGGCTTCTTTAGCGTATTGCGACGCCAGCCTGTTCGCGAGGTGCCGTTTGTCTGGGACCCGATCTGCGTGGAAGAACGATCGGCCGCACTCCCGCATCGCGGGGAATATCGCCCGACCGGACAACCGAAGCGGTTGTCCGTGATGGAGCCGAACATCGACGTCACCAAGTTCTGCCTCTATCCGATCTTGATTGCGGAATTGGGTTATCGGAAGCTAGGCGAGAAAATATCCTACGTGCACGCGACGAACACGGAGCACCTCGCGAAAGGCAGCCCCGAATTCATCGGTATCGCAAGTCATCTGGATCTTGTGCGGGATTCGAAGATAAGCTTTGTCGGTTATTACAATACGCCTCAATTTCTTTCGGAATACACCGACATCGTCATTTCTCATCAATCCGGCCTCGCGTTGAATTATTTCTATTTCGATGTTTGCTGGAACGGTTACGCGATGGTTCACAACGCCGACCTATGCCGAGAACTGGGCTACTTTTACGATAAAAACGACGTGGATGAAGGGTGCCGTCAACTCGAGCGAGCCGTCGAATTTCACGATGAGGATTGGCAGGGTTATCGAATTCGGCAACGAGAGCGGATCGGGCGGTTTTTGTCCACCAATCCGAAACAGGTGGAAGCGTATGACAGGTTGCTTCTCGGGCTTTTCGAGTGAAATCGATCGTCCGACAGCATGGCGTCGCGCTCGTGTGTGGCGTCATGGCACACGACGATCTTGTCGCGGGGCGGCTGGTGCGACTCTTCCCGGAAAACCTGGCACGGCCTTCCGGGCGCAAGTTGTAGTCTGCCGCCGTCTGCCATTCCGTTGTCCCACGACAGTCTGCACACGCTTGCATCGGGCACGACGCCGCGCAACGGTCGCGACCGCGCAAACTTGATGGGGAAAAGCACTAGAAGTACGAGATTTATTTCCCGGCTATAGTGGAATGACTGAAGGTAGACGCGGCGAGTTTTTGCCGATACCGATCAGGCCATGACTGTATAGATGGGTTGCCGTATGAAAAATAAGACCGACAAGACCGACAAGACCGCCGGACCGATCTGGGGCGTGGCAGCAGGATTGCTTCTTGCTGGCACGGGATTGAGTCTCGGTATTTTCCCGGCGGCGCTGCACGGTGCGGGAAGCGCAAACGACTTCCTGGCATCCGGCGTCACGATGCTGGGCATTTTCCTCGTCGTCTATTCCACGCACGAACTGCGAAGAAAGCGCTCGTACTGAACGTTCGCTCACCTCCGATCACGACAATCGACTCGAGCCGGCCGACGGCTCGGAGCGCGCTACGTCTTGCGGATTTCGTGGTTGTAGACGAGTTCGACGATGCGCTTCGTCGGAATACTCGCGCGCAGACGCTCGATACCGTCGATCGGAAACCACTTGCATTTCTCGATCTCGTTGTTCGCTTGCGGCGTCTGGTTCGGCCCGACTTCCGCGAAGAACACGTGATGGATCTTCGCGAGCCCGGTGAACTGCATCGAGTACATCAGATCCTGGCCGGTCATGCCGGTTTCTTCGCATAACTCACGATGCGCGGCTTCGAGCGGCGTCTCCCCGCGCTTGATCGTGCCGCCCGGCAGCGCCCAGCGCGACGCCGCACGCGTGACGAGCAACACGCGCTCGTCGCGATAGCAGACGACGGTCGCGCGTTCCTTGATCGGGGCGGCAGTCGTTTCGGGGGCGGTGTCGGGCGCGAGGATCTGGGGCATGTCGTGATTCTAACCAGCGCGACTCGATCGGCCAAGGCAGCCTGACCGGGTTTGACGATTGCCGGTCGCCGACGCGTGGTCGGCCATCGCGTGACACGCCGAAAGCGCAAGGCCGGCGGCAGGGCCGTACGTCGGCCCCCGATGCCGTTCGGCTCTGGCGCGACGACCGGCGCGGCCCATCACGCCCCATCACGCCCGGCACGTCGTCATGCGGTTCGCACCGCGATTGCCTTTACTTCTTTTCAGGCAGGAACCAGTTCATCACGAGCGCGCAGATGCCGCCCGTCGCCACGCCCGATTCCAGCACGTTCTTCAGTGCATGCGGCAGGCTGTTCAGGATGTCCGGCACCTGCGACACGCCGAGGCCCAGCGCGAGCGACACCGCGATGATCAGCAGCGCGCGGCGATCGAGGTGGACGCCCGCGAGGATGTTGATGCCGGACGCGGCCACCGCACCGAACATCACCATCGCCGCACCGCCGAGCACGGGCTCGGGCACGGCCTGCAGCACGCCGGCGACGACCGGGAACAGGCCGAGCACCACCAGCATGCCCGCGATCCAGATACCGACGTGACGGCTCGCGACGCCGGTGATCTGAATCACGCCGTTGTTCTGCGCGAATACCGAGCTCGGGAACGTATTGAATACGCCGGCCAGCAGCGAGTTCGCACCGTTGACGAGCACGCCGCCCTTGATGCGCAGCATCCACACCGGCCCTTCGACCGGCTCGTTCGAGATCTTGCTGGTGGCCGTCACGTCGCCGATCGCTTCGAGCGACGTGACGAGGTAGATGATCAGCATCGGGACGAACAGCGCCCACGAGAAGCCGATGCCGAAGTGCAGCGGCGTCGGCACCTGGAACAGCGCGGCCTGGTGCATGCCGGTGAAGTCGAGGCGGCCGAGGAACGCGGCCGCGAAATAGCCGATCGCGAGCGCGATGACGAGCGCGGTGCTGCGCACCCACACGATCGGCACGCGGTTCAGCAGGATGATCGTGCCGAGCACGAGGCCCGACAGCGTGAGGTTCTCCGCGCTCGCGAACGTGCCCTTGGCCATCGCGCCGTAGCCGCCGCCCATGCTGATGAGGCCGACCTTGATCAGCGTGAGGCCGATCAGCAGCACGACGATGCCGGTGACGAGCGGGGTGATCAGGCGCTTCACGAACGGCAGGATGCGCGACACGCCCATCTCGACGAACGACCCGGCGATCACGACGCCGAAGATCGCGGCCATCACGGTCTCGACCGGCGTGCCCTGCTTGACCATCAGGCTGCCGCCGGCGATCAGCGGGCCGACGAAGTTGAAGCTGGTGCCCTGGACGATCAGCAGGCCGGCGCCGAGCGGGCCGAAGCGCTTGCACTGGACGAAGGTGGCAATGCCGGAAATCACCAGCGACATCGACACGATCAGGGTCGTATCGCGGCTGGACACGCCGAGCGCCTGGCAGATCAGCAGGCCCGGCGTGACGATCGGCACGATGATCGCCAGCAGGTGCTGCAGCGCGGCGACGAAGGCGACCATCGGCGCCGGCCGGTCGTTCGGGCCGTAGACGAGGTCGCGGGCCGCTTCTGCGGCGTCGGCGCCGTGGGAGGCGGATGGGGCGGAGGAGGCGGGTTGCATGGCGAGCGGGCCGGACAAGGTGGAAAGTGCGGCATTTTAGCCGAAGGGCCCGCCGGCGCCGCCCGGCCGTGCCGCAATAGTCGGGATTCGGCGGAACGTGGAAAAGGGCCGGTTCGGCACCCGGCGATCGGCGCATCGCTGCCGGGCGATCGCAGTCCTGTCGAGCAACCGCTTCGCGAATGGCGAATCCTGCCCTCGACGGCGGCGGCCGGCTGGCCCGAGCCGCGGAACGTCAGCCAGCGGCGCGTGCTTCGTTGCCGCGCGCCGTTGTACGTGGCGGACGGGAATCCGGATACGCGCGCTGGCAGACGGCAATGACCGTATCGCGCAGGCGGCGATGCACGGGGTCGCCGTGCATGCGCGGATGCCACAGCGCGGACACGAGGATTGCCGGCAGCCGGACCGGGATCTCGAAACTGCGCAGCCCGAGGGCTTCGATGAGCCCCGGCGAGCACGCGTTGCCGAGGCTCGAGCGCGGCACCAGCGCGATCAGGTCGGTGCTGGCCGCGACACGCATTGCGTCGGGGTAGCCTGGCACGACGACGTGCACGGCGGGACCGTCGCCTGCGTCGACGGTCGAATCATCGGCCGGCCCGCCGAAATCGCCGAGCTGGGCCGCCATCACGTGACGGCAGGCTGCATAGCGCGCGGGCGTGATCCGGGCCGACGCGAACAGCGGATGGCCGGCGCGCGCCACCGCGACGTGCCAGTCGTGAAAGAGCATGCGCGTGTGCAGTTCGGGTGCGTCGTCGCCGCGCTTGCCGATTTCGAGGTCGACGGTGCCGTCGCGCAACGCTTGCGGATCGCGGTCGAGTTTCGGGACGAAGCGAATACGCACGTGCGGTGCGACCTCGCCGAGTGCGGCCACCACCGGGCCGGACAGCATTTCCATGAACGACGCGGCTGCCCGGATCGTGAACGTGGCCGTGAGCGTGGCGAAGTCGACGTCGGCGGTCGCCGGCCGGAGCACCGCGCGCGCGTCGCTTGCGACGGCATGCACGCGCTCGCGCAACGCGGCGGCGTGCGGCGTCGGCACGAGCTTGCGCCCCGCGCGCACCAGCAGTTGATCGCCGGTGGCGACGCGCAGCCGCATGAGCGTGCGGCTCATCGCGGACGTGCTCAGGCCCAGCCGCCGCGCGGCGCCGGTCACGCTGCTCTCCGACAGCAGCGCGTCGAGCGCGGTGACGAGGTTCAGGTCGATGTCTTCCATGCGGACAGGATACGCCACTGCGGGGTTTGGCATGGCGTTCGATGCAACGATGGATTGCGTTCGATGCGTCTGGCGCCTGTCGTGGTGTGCGCCTATAGTGGGTGCGTCACGAAACACGGCAAAGGCGAAACACCATGCAATCGACCGAATCGAATCGACGAAACGCCCCCGCGATCCTGCTCGTCGCGGCATCGCGCGGCCTCGGGCTGGCGATGGCGGAGGCATTCCTGAACAAGGGCTGGCACGTGACGGGCACGGTGCGCGAAGGATCGGGGCGCACGAAGCTGCACGACCTGGCCGACCGGTTCGACGGCCGGGTCGAGATCGGCACGCTCGACATCTGCGAGCCCGCGCAACTCGCCGCGCTGCGCGAGCGCCTGTCGGGCCGGCGCTTCGACATGCTGTTCGTGAATGCCGGCACGACCAACGATCCGAATGAAACGATCGGCGAAGTGACGACCGACGAATTCGTGCGCGTGATGATCACGAATGCGCTGGCGCCGATGCGCGTGATCGAGACGCTGCAGGATCTGGTGACCGACGACGGGCTGATCGGCGCGATGTCGTCGGGACAGGGCAGCGTCGCGAACAACGTGACCGGCATGCGCGAGGTGTACCGCGGCAGCAAGGCGGCGCTGAACCAGTTCATGCGCAGCTTCGCGGTGCGTCAGGCCGATACGCGCCGCGCGCTCGCGCTGATGGCGCCCGGCTGGGTCCGTACCGAACTCGGCGGCCCCGACGCGCGCCTGACCATCGACGAGAGCGTGCCGAGCCTCGTTGACGTGCTGCTGGCGAAGCGGGCGCGGCCCGGGCTCGAGTACCTCGACTATCTGGGGCGGACGGTGCCCTGGTAAGCAAGGTCGCGCAAGCTCGCGGCGGCCGGCCGGGTTCCGGCTTGCCGTGAGCGTGCCGTGCGGGATCGGGCCCGATGTTCGCGGCGCGGCCGCGGCGCTGCGAAGGCCGGGCCGATTCAATACAATGCGACGACGCGTCAGCGATACGGTGCCGCCTCATCGCGTTTGAATCCGTCCGGTTCATGGCGGATGATGTGCGCTCCCGTCGTGACGGCCTGGTGTCGAACCTGGAGCGCAGCATGAACGA
Source organism: Burkholderia sp. MSMB1826 (assembly GCF_001526325.1). NCBI lineage: Bacteria > Pseudomonadati > Pseudomonadota > Betaproteobacteria > Burkholderiales > Burkholderiaceae > Burkholderia > Burkholderia sp. MSMB1826. The sequence continues at coordinate 846,615 of NZ_LOYN01000010.1, read as the reverse complement.
ACCCTATCTGCAGGTGATCGCGCATTACTTCGCGAAATCCGGCAACGGCGACCGTGTGGTCGAACTGCTCGCGGAACTCGCGCCGGCCACGCGGGCCGAGCCGAAGAACCTCGACTACGCGTACTTCCGGTCGCCGGAGAACCCCGACCACATCGTGATCCTCGAGCGCTACCGCGATGCGGACGGCCTCGATGCGCATCGGGAAACGCCGCATTTCCAGCGGATCGGCGTCGGCGCGATCATTCCGTTGCTCGACCGTCGCGACGTGATCCGCTACATGGTGCAGCCGGACGCCGGCACGGCGACGCCACCGGGAGGCACCCGATGAACCCGTTCCAATTCCGTACCGTTCCGACGCAGATCGTCGAATTCGGCGCCGCGCGCCGGCTCGGCGCGCTGTTGCGCGAACGCTTTCCGGCGCTCGCGCGGTTGTGCGTGGTCACCGACGCGTTCCTGCATCGCAGCGGCGTGCTCGCGCCCGCGCTGGAAAGCCTCGCCGCGCACGGCTGGCAGGTCGCCGTGATCGACGACGTGATCGCCGATCCGCCCGAGCACGTGGTGCTCGAGGCGACCGAGCGGGCCGTCGCGGCCGATGCCGAAATCGTGCTCGGCCTGGGCGGCGGCTCGTCGATGGACGTCGCGAAGCTGATCGCGGTGCTCGCGCCGGGGCAGCAGGCGCTGGCCGACATGTACGGCGTCGACAAGGTCTCGTGCGCGCGGCTGCCGCTCGTGCAGATGCCGACCACGGCCGGCACCGGCTCCGAGGTCACGGCCGTGTCGATCGTGACGGTCGGCGAGGCGCGCAAGATGGGCGTCGTGTCGCCGCATCTGTTCGCGGACGTCGCGATCCTCGACGCGGAACTCACGCTCGGCCTGCCGCGCGCGGCGACGGCCGCCACCGGCATCGACGCGATGGTGCATGCGATCGAGGCGTACACGTCCGCGCGGCTGAAGAATCCGGTATCCGACATGCTGGCCATGCACGCGCTGACGCTGCTGTCGCGCAACCTGCTTGCCGCATGCGACGACGGGCAGAACCGGCGCGCGCGCGAAGCGATGCTGGTCGGCGCGATGTTCGCGGGGCAGGCGTTCGCGAATGCGCCGGTCGCGGCCGTGCACGCGCTGGCCTATCCGGTCGGCGGCATCTTCCACGTGCCGCATGGGCTGTCGAATGCGCTCGTGCTGCCGCACGTGCTGCGCTTCAACGCACCGGCCGCCGCGCCGCTGTATGCGGAACTGGCGGCCATCGTCGCGCCGTCGGCCACGGGCAGCGACGAAGCGAAAACGCATGCGCTGATCGCCGAGATCGACCGGCTGATCGTCGCGACGGGCATTCCACGCACGCTGCGCGAGGTCGGCATCGGCGAGGCCGATCTGCCGAGGATGGCGTCGGACGCGATGCTGCAGACGCGCCTGCTCGTGAACAATCCGCGCGAGGTGACTGAGGCCGACGCGCTGGAGATCTACCGGCAGGCGTGGTGACGGGCGGCGCAGGCACGGCGTCGGCCGTCACGGGGCACACGCGGCCTGCCGTGCGGGCCGTGCTGCGGCATGCGCATGCCGGCGCACCGGCCGCGCGTCCGCAGCCCTCCGTCCTTACAGGCGCGACGCGTCCGCGCCGGCCGCGACCACGTACGCCGAGGCCTGCCTGGTGCCGTCCGGCTTCGTCTGCAGGTACACGCCCTGGATTTCCGGCTCGAAGCCCGGCAGCGCGTTGATCCCGGCTTCGAGCGCGCGGAAGTAGTCGAGCGCCGGGCCGCCCCACACTTCACCCGGCACCACGCAGAAGATACCGGGCGGATAGGGCAGTGCGCCTTCGGTCGCGATCCGGCCTGCGATGCGGTCGAGCGTGACGAGTTCGACGTTGTTGCGGATCAGCTCGGCATTCGCGGCCTGCGGCAGCATCGCCTGCTTCGGGAACTGCGCGCGCCGGAACATCTGCTTCTGCAGATGCTTCATGTCGTGGCTGCGGTAGAAATCGTGCATGCGCTGGCACAGCTGCCGCAGGCGCATGGTGCCGTACAGCTCCGGATATGCTTCGCACAGCGATGGAATCGCTTCGCGCAGCGGCGTGTCCTGGTCGAGATGACGCTCGAATTGCGCGAGGTGCGCGACCAGATGCTGCAGCTTGCCGAAACTCTCCGACGGCGTGAGCAGGAACAGGATCGTGTACAGGTCGGCTTTCTCGGGCACGACGCCGTGCTCGCGCAGATAGCGCGCGAGAATCGGCGCCGGTGCGCCGAACGGCGCGTATTCGTGCGTATCGCGATCGATGCCGGGCGTGGTCAGCAGCAGCTTGCACGGATCGACGAAATACTGGTCGTCCGCATAGCCTTCGAAGCCGTGCCACGCGTCGGCCGGATGGAAGCGGAAGAAGCGCAGGTCGTCGACGATCTGCTCGGTCGGGTAATCGGCCCACGGGCGGCCGTCGATCTGCTGCGGGACGAACGGGCGGATCTGGCGGCAGGTTTTCAGCAGCAGCTTGCGTGCATCGACGCCATGTGCGACGCAGTCGCGCCACAGGCGCTTGCCGGCCGGGCCCGCGTGCATCTGCGCGTTGACGTCGAGCGCCGCGAACATCGGGTAGAACGGGCTCGTCGACGCGTGGATCATGTACGCGTTGTTGAAGCGCCGATGATCGCAGAAGCGCTTCTGGCCTTCGATGTGACTGTCCTTCTTGTGGATCTGCGACGTCTGCGAGAAGCCGGCCTGCTGCTTGTGCACCGACTGCGTGACGAAGATGCCGGGATCGTCGGGGCCGAGCGTCAGCATCAGCGGCGAGCAGTCCTGCATCATCGGGATGAACTGCTCGTAGCCGACCCACGCCGAATCGAACAGGATGTAGTCGCACAGATGGCCGATCCGGTCGACGATTTCGCGCGCGTTGTAGATCGTGCCGTCGTAGGTGCCGAGCTGGATCACCGCGAGCCGGAACGGGCGCGGCAGGTCGGCGCGCTCGGGCGCGACGTCGCGGATCGCGTCGCGAATGCGCGCCTCGCCGAGCGCCGCGCTGTCGACGCCGCCGATGAGGCCCCACGCGTTGCGCGCGGTCTCGAGATAGACCGGCCGCGCGCCGGACAGCACGAGCGCGCCGAGGTGCACCGACTTGTGGTTGTTGCGGTCGAACAGCACGAGATCGTCGGGCGCGAGCAGCGCGCTCGTGACGACCTTGTTCGACGTCGACGTGCCGTTCAGCACGAAGTAGGTCTTGTCCGCGTTGTAGATGCGTGCGGCGTTGCGCTGCGCCTCCAGCGCGGGCCCTTCGTGGATCAGCAGGTCGCCGAGCCGGACGTCCGCGTTGCAGAGATCGGCGCGAAAGAGGGTTTCGCCGAAGAAATCGAAGAACATCCGGCCGAGCGGATGATTCGAAAAGAACTGGCCGCCCTGGTGGCCCGGGCAGTCGAATTCGACGTAGCCACGCTGCACGTATTCGCGCATGACCTTGAAGAAAGGCGGCAGCAGGTTCTCGCTGTAGATGTCGGCGGCGGCGGAAATCTGCCGGCCGTAGTAATGGCGGCCGCCGTGCCGAAGCTGGATCACGCCGCTCGCGCGCGGCAGGACCGACGGCGGCACTTCCTGGTCGGGCTCGACCGCGACGAAGAACGGAATCGCGAAACCGGTTCTTTCGACGGTTTTCAGCACCTTTTCCGCGGAATCGATTCCGACGACGATTGCCGCGATATTCGTGAAATCGGTCTGAAATACGTCGACCTGTTCGTGCGTGGTGAGGAAGGCGCCGATCAGCGCCGGCTCGACTGCGATTTTCAACAGGCTCACGCGAACTCTCCGGTAAATGACCTGAAAACGGGAGCCGCATTCATATCGGCGCGCAATCCAGGCCCGACACGCGCTGCAGCCGATCGAAACGGTCCCGCGAATGCTGAATGCCGAATGCGCACTGCACCAGAAGCCTTGCGCGGCGCGGCGCCGCCGCGATCGGGCCGGGTCCGGCGCAGCCGATCGTAGCAACAAAATCCCGCGAATTCAATCGAACCGAATCGGCAATGTCATTGCGGCATGAGCATGATCAAACAATCCGGAATTGGCATGCTGCGGTGCACATAAAAATGATCCAATGATGAAATCCGATTTGAAAGGCGCCGATGGTTTTACCGAATCGTCAGCTTTTCAGAGAAAAGCATCTATGGCATAGTCGGCTCCGAATTGGATGGCGAATCAAGCCGGAATTGCGAGCGTCTCATGCCGCTGCCCGTGGCCTGCTGTCCGCGTGCTCGTGAGACGAACGATACCAATCGAAGCAACGCAACAGCGAGGGTCAACATCATGAATACTTCTGTCGGCGGCATTCGTCGTCTGGGCATGCGTGCGCTACTGGTCGACGACGAAATCGCGCAGGAAACCGCAACCGGGCGCGCGGTCCGCACGCTGAGCGCGGAGCTCGCGCAACGCGGTATCGACGTGTTGACGGCCACGTCCGCCGACGATGCCATCGTGCTGATCCGCTCCGATCCGTCGATCCAGTGCGTGCTGCTCGACTGGGATCTCGGCGTGGACGGCCACGGGCCGTCCGAGGCCGTGGTCGACGCGATCCGGCATCGCAACGGCAGCGTGCCGATCTTCCTGCTGGCCGACCGCAGCGTCGCGTCGTCGGTACCGGCCGCGGTGATGGGCAAGGTCGACGATTTCGTGTGGCTGCTCGAGGACACGGCCGACTTCATCGGCGGGCGCATTCACGCGTCGATCGAACGCTATCGCTCGACCGTCCTGCCGCCGATGTTCGGCGCGCTCGCGAAGTTCTCGCGCGTCTACGAATACTCGTGGCATACGCCCGGTCACACCGGCGGCACCGGCTTCCTGAAATCGCCGGTCGGCCGCGCGTTCTTCGAATACTTCGGCGAATCGCTGTTCCGCTCGGACCTGTCGATCTCGGTGGGCGAACTCGGCTCGCTGCTCGACCACTCGGGCCCGATCGGCGAAAGCGAGCGCTACGCGGCGCGCGTGTTCGGCGCGCATCGCACGTATCACGTGACGAACGGCTCGTCGACGTCGAACCGCATCATCCTGATGGCGAGCGTGAGCCGCGACCAGATCGCGCTGTGCGATCGCAATTGCCACAAGTCGGCCGAGCATGCGATGACGATGTCGGGCGCGATTCCGACGTACCTCGTGCCGACGCGTAACCGCTACGGGATCATCGGGCCGATCGCCGCGGAGCGCCTCACGCAGACGGCCATCCGCGAGGCGATCGCGTCGAACCCGCTCGCGGCCGGGCTGGCGGATCGCCAGCCGAAGCACGCGATCGTCACGAACTCGACGTACGACGGCCTCTGCTACAACGTGACGCGTGTCGAGGAGCTGCTCGGCGCGAGCGTCGACCGGCTGCACTTCGACGAGGCGTGGTACGGCTACGCGCGTTTCAATCCGATTTACCGCGACCGTCATGCAATGCACGGCGACCCGCGCGACCATCATGCGGACCGGCCCACGGTGTTCGCGACGCAGTCGACGCACAAGCTGCTGACCGCGCTGTCGCAGGCGTCGTACATCCACGTGCGCGACGGCCGCAGCCCGATCCCGCACGGTCAGTTCAACGAAACGTTCATGATGCATGCGTCGACGTCGCCGAACTACGCGATCATCGCGTCGAACGACGTCGCGGCCGCGATGATGGACGGCCCCGGCGGCGCCGCGCTGACGCGCGAGTCGATCGAGGAGGCGGTCGCGTTCCGGCAGATGATCGCGCGGATGAACGGCGAATTCGGCGCGAAGGGCGACTGGTTCTTCGAGTGCTGGCAGCCCGACACCGTGCTGGAGGCGCGCACGGGCCGCACGCTGCCGTTCCACGATGCGCCGCCCGAGTTGCTCGCGAGCGACCCGGCGTGCTGGGTGCTGCGCCCGGGCGCGCAATGGCACGGCTTCGGCAACGTCGAGGACGGCTACTGCATGCTCGATCCGATCAAGGTGTCGATCGTCACGCCGGGCGTCGCGCCGGCCGGCGGGCTGATGCCGGTCGGCATTCCGGCGAGCGTCGTCACCGCGTATCTCGATGCGCGCGGCATCGTCGTCGAGAAGACGACCGATTTCACGATCCTGTTCCTGTTCTCGATCGGCATCACGAAGGGCAAGTGGGGTTCGCTCGTCAGCGCGCTGTGCGATTTCAAGCGCGACTACGACGCGAACCTGCCGCTCGACATGGCGATTCCGTCGCTCGCGAAGGCGCATGGCTCGCGCTATGCGGGCATGGGGCTGAAGGACCTGGCCGACACGATGTTCGCGGCGATGGAGCAGCTCGGCACGACGCGCCTGATGTCGGAGGCGTTCTCGATCCTGCCGAAGCCGGAGCTGAGCCCGGTGCGCGCGTACGAGCATCTCGTGCAGGGCCGCATCGAGCAGGTGACGCTCGACGAGCTGGCCGGGCGCACGGTGGCCACCGGCGTCGTGCCGTATCCGCCGGGTATCCCGCTGCTGATGCCGGGCGAGAACGCGGGGCCGGCCGGCGGCCCGGTGCTCGGCTACCTGAAGGCGCTCGAAGCGTACGACCGGCGGTTCCCGGGGTTCGCGCACGACACGCACGGCGTGGAGGTCGAGGACGGCACGTGCCGCGTGTATTGCCTGACGGCCTGAAGCCCGACCGGGCGTACGAGCGACCGGCCGCGCCGCGGCCTCACATCGAAGGATCGACACCATGGAAAACGCAGCGCGCATGTCCGACGCGGCCCCGGCGGCCGCGCCGAAAAACCGGATGAACGTCTGGCAGCTCACCATCCTCACGGCGGTCAACATGATGGGCTCCGGCATCATCCTGCTGCCGTCGAAGCTCGCGCAGGTCGGCACGATCTCGCTGCTGTCGTGGATCGTCACGGCCGGCGGCTCGCTCGCGCTGGCCTATGCGTTCGCGCGCTGCGGGATGCTGAGCCGCAAGCCGGGCGGAATGGGCGGCTACGCGGAGTACGCGTTCGGCAAGGCCGGCAACTACATGGCGAACTACACGTACGGGCTGTCGCTCGTGATCGCCAACGTCGCGATCGGCGTCACGGCGGTCGGCTACGGTACCGTGCTGTTCGACGCGACGTTGTCGCCGCTGCAGACCGGCCTGTGGACGATCTTCCTGCTCGTGCTGACGACGGTCGCGAACTTCGGCGGCTCGCGCATCACCGGCCGGATCGGCGCGGTGACGGTGTGGGGCGTGATCATTCCGGTCGTCGTCGTGTCGCTGATCGGCTGGTTCTGGTTCAGCGGCGCGACCTGGGGCGCGGCGTGGAATCCGCACGGCATGCCGTTCGGGCCGGCGGTCGGCAGCTCGATCGCGGTGACGCTGTGGGCGTTCCTCGGGCTCGAATCCGCGTGCGCGAACTCGGACGCCGTGGAGAATCCGGAGCGCAACGTGCCGATCGCCGTGCTCGGCGGCACGATCGCGTCGGCGCTCTTCTACATCGTGTCGACCAACGTGATCGCGGGCATCGTGCCCAACGCGATCCTCGCGAAGTCGAATGCGCCGTTCGGCATCGCGTTCGCGACGATGTTCACGCCGACCGTCGGCACGATCGTCACCGCGCTGATGGTGATTGCGTGCATCGGCTCGCTGCTCGGCTGGCAGTTCACGGTGGCGCAGGTGTTCAAGAGCTCGGCGGACGTCGGCTATTTCCTGCCGGTGTTCGCACGCGCGACGCGCACCGGCACGCCGATCGTGGGCATGGTGATCCTGCTGGTCGCACAGGTCGCGCTGGCGCTGATGACGATCAGCCCGGAGCTGAGCAGCCAGTTCCAGAAGATCGTCGATCTCGCGGTCGTCACGAACCTCGTGCCGTACGTGATGTCGATGGCCGCGCTGATCACGATCCAGAAGGTCGCGAAGGTGCCGCCGGGCAAGGCGCTGGTGACGAACGTGATCGCGATGATCGCGACCGCGTACAGTTTCTATGCGCTGTTCAGCTCGGGCGAGCAGGCGCTGATGCTCGGCGGCCTGTGCGTGTTCCTCGGCTGGACGCTGTTCGGCTTCGTCAGCGCGCGCTTCTACCAGATGGAAGTCGATGCGCACGTGAAGGAGCCGGGGAAGTCGCTGCAGGCGTGACGGCTACCGGTCGTGCTTCATCAGTAACGGCGGAAGCGCCTTTTTCAGCAGATCGACGACGGCGCGCACGCGCGGCGGCAGCGGCCGCTGCGCGTGCACCAGCACGTTGAGCGCGAATTCGGGGATGTCGTAGTGCGGCAGCAGGCGGACGAGCCGGCCCTGCGCGAGCGCATCGGCGCACGCCGGGTACTGAACCACGCCGATGCCGCCGCCCGCCGCGATCGTGTCGAACATCGGGCGCCAGTGGCTGGTGGTCATGACCGTCCGGATGCGCGCGTATTCGACCGCGCTGCCGCCGCACTGAAGCGGCACCTGTTCGTTCGCGAATACGCCTTTCACGCGGATGAACGGATGGTTCGCGAGATCGGCCTTCGTGTCGAGCGGGCCGTGCCGGTCGAGATACGACGGCGCGGCGACGAGCACGCGGCCGACCGCGCCGAGCGCGTAGGCGACGAACCCGCCGTCGCCGAGCTGGCCGACCCGGATCGAAATGTCGACGCCCTCGGTGACCGGATCGACGATATCGTCGTTCAGCACCAGGTCGATGTGCAGTTTCGGAAATGCGGTGCGGATCTGCATCAGCACGCCCGGCATCACGACCTCGCCGAAACATTGCGGCGCCGCGAGCCGGATCGAGCCGTCGAGCGCATTCTCCGTCTTCGAGACCGATGCAACGGCCAGTTCGGCCGCTTCGAGCAGCGCCTTGCTGTGCTCGTAGAAGATGCGGCCTTCCTCCGTGCACGCGAGGGTGCGCGCACTGCGCATCAGCAGCCGCGTGCCGAGATGCTTTTCGAGTTTCTCGATGCGCTCGCTGACGGCCGGTTGGCCCATGTCGAGATCCCGCGCCGCGCCGGACATCGTGCCGCGCTCCACGACCCTGACGTAGATGCGCATCGTCGCCAACAAATCCATGAAGTCGCGCCTTTTGTCTTCCGGTCCGATTTTTACCGATCGACGGATGGTACCAAAGCGGCGGAAGGGCGACGTGTGCGTCGTGCCGATACTGACTATCGGCCGGAGGGCGACCCGCGCCGTCGAAGCCGCGTGCGTTCATCCGCGCCGTGAGCGAAAATCGGTTTCCTTGCGCGCGACCGACAGGAGACCCGACATGACGCAACGTAGCGAAGCGCCACGGACGCACTGCGTCGCATGGCAGATCGTGCAGACGTGGCAAGCGGCGGAATGGTGCCGGCTCGACGAGTCGCAAACGGGCATCGCGCTGTCGGGGGCGGTGGCGGGCGCGATCGACGGTGCGCCGTTTCGCATCGATTACGCGATCGCATGCGGGACCGACTGGCTCACGCGCTCGGCGCGCGTGACGCGATGGGCCGGTACGGCGCCGCCACGACAATGGGACATTGCCTGCGATGCCGGGCAGTGGACGATCGACGGCGTCGCTGCGCCGTTGCTTGCGGGCGCAACCGATATCGATCTCGGCTTCAGTCCGTCGACCAATACGCTGCCGATCCGGCGGCTGGCGCTTGCCGTCGGCGAGTCGGCCGCGATTCGCACCGCGTGGCTGAGGTTTCCGGATGTCGACATCGTGCGCGGCGAGCAGCGCTATACGCGCACCGCGCCGCACGTGTATCGCTACGAGAGCAGCACGTATGCGGCCGATATCGCGATCGACGACGCAGGCCTCGTCACCGACTACGACGAATGGCGACGCATCGGCGCGACGCCTGCGCCGTGACGCGCCGCATCGCGAATCGCGCGCCTGCACCGTGACGCTTCAACGCGCGCTCGCCACCGACAGCTTGCCCGGGATCAGCTTCAGCGTGCTGAACGCGTCGGCGATGCTCTGCTGGTACGCGACCGTCGCATCGGTGATCGGCTGCACGCCGTAGCCGGCGCGCTTGAGCGCGACTTCGAGCGTCGGCGCGTCGAGGCCGACGAGCGGCGACAGTTGCGCGGCCACTTCGGGCACGTGATCGCGCGCCCAGCGATCGACCGCGTCGACTTCGTCGAGCAGCGCGCGCACCACCTGCGGGTGCGCGGCCGCGTACTTGCGCGCCGCGAGGTAGTACTGCGTGTTGCGCACGAGCCCGTCGCCGTTCGCGATCGCGCGGGCGCCGAGCTGCCGTTCGGCGGCGGCCAGATACGGATCCCAGATCACCCACGCATCGACGCTGCGCTGCACGAACGCGGCGCGCGCGTCGGCCGGCGTCAGGTAGATCGGCTGGATGTCGGCATACGTGAGGCCCGCATGCTCGAGCGCCTTCACGAGCAGATAGTGGACGTTCGAGCCCTTGTTGAACGCGACCTTCTTGCCGCGCAGTTGCGCGACGGTGCGGATCGGCGAATCCGGCAGCACGACGATCGCCTCGCCCTGCGGCGCGGGCGGCTCGTTGCCGATGTAGACGAAATCGACGCCGCCGGCCTGCGCGAAGATCGGCGGGGTTTCGCCCACCGTGCCGACGTCGATCGCGCCGGCGTTCAGCCCTTCGAGCAGTTGCGGGCCAGCCGGGAATTCGAGCCATTGCACGGTGACGCCCTGGCTCGCGAGACGCTTCTCGAGCGTGCCGCGCGCCTTGAGCACGACGAAGTTGCCGTATTTCTGGAAGCCGATGCGCAATCGCGTGCCGCCGGCGTCGGCGCGTGCGGGCGCGGCCGCGAGCGGCCCGAGCGCGAGTCCGGCCAGCCCGACGGCCGCGCCGTGCAGCCATCGGCGGCGGTGCAGGTTCGCCGGGGTCGTTTCAAGGTCTGCGTGCGGTGTGTCGTTCATCGAGGCGTCCTGCTGGCGGGTTCACGGGGCGCGCGGGCATGGCGCGATCGGCACGGGACGCGGCCGGCCCGCGCCGGACTCGAGACGATACGACCATGCGGGACGGCGGCCAACCAATGAATCCGCATATGCAAATCAGCCGCCGGACGATACGTGAACGGCGACGCGGCAGGGCGCCGCGCGCTCAGGCGGTGACGAGCAGGCTTTCCTCGATCGAATCGACGCGGTCCGGATAGAACGCGAGGTGCCCGCGAATCGATTCGACTGCCGGATTCGGATGCTCGTACGTCCACACCGCATTGGTCGCGCGTTCGCCGCCGGCCGGAATCGAGTAGTACGCGCAATCGCCCTTGTACGGGCAGTAGGTCGCGTGATCGGTGCGTTCGAGCAGCGACATGTCGGCATCCTCGCGCGGAATGTACAGCACCGCCGGATAGCTGGCCTCGCGCAGCACCAGTGCATGGCGCGTATCGGCGACGACCTTGCCGGCGACCTTCACGACCACGCGCGACGAGTGCGGTTCGATCAGGATCGGATGATCGGGGCCCGGCGATTTCACGGGACGAGACGGCGTATCGGGGTTGAGCGACATGCGTGGGTCCTCCAGGAACGGGCGGCGCACCCGCGGGCGCGCCGTGCCGGCATGCGTGCGCCGGCGGATTCCCGCGCATCGGTGCCGGCGTTGGCCAACCGATACGATGCGCCAATTCCGCGGAACCTGCAGGGGGCCGGAAGGATGTCCGCAACCGTGAGCGAACGGCGCTGCGTCATGACGCAGCGCCGGGCGTCGCGGCGGTGTTCCGCGAGCATGTCCACGGCGCTCGCATGGACATTCCCATGCAGGGGCAGCGGGATGCATCCGCGACGATAAGCAACGCGGAATTAATTGGTAAGCGATCGGCGGGATGCGCGCGAAGATCGACGGTCGTCATTCGCATGGCACTTCTTGCTTGCCTCTCTCACCATGAAGAATCCTTTCGTTTCGTCAGCCGCGCGCCGTACGCGCGGCGTATCGCATGCCGGCGCCGCGCTGCGCTGCATGGCCGCGTCGCTGCTGCTGGCCGGCGCCGTGCCGCACGCACTCGCGGCCCCCGCGGGCAAGACACTCGTGTACTGCTCCGAAGGCAGCCCGGCCGGCTTCGATCCCGGTCAGCATACGACGAGCACCGATTTCGATGCGAGCACGTACACGATCTACAACGGGCTCGTGCAATTCAAGCGCGGCACGCTCGATCTCGTCCCGTCGCTGGCGACGAGCTGGGACGTGTCGCCCGATCAGCGCACGATCACGTTCCACCTGCGGCGCGGCGTGAAATTCCAGACGACCGCGTGGTTCAAGCCGACTCGGCCGTTCCAGGCCGACGACGTCGTGTTCACGTTCCGCCGGATGCTCGACCCGAACGATCCGTTTCGCCAGGCCTATCCGGTCAGCTTCCCGTATTTCAGCGATCTCGGCTTCGACCGCAACATCGAGCGCATCGAGAAGGTCGACGACTATACGGTGCGCTTCGTGCTGAAGTCGCCCGACGTCGTCTTCGTGCGCAATCTCGCGATGGCGTTCGCGTCGGTGCTGTCGGCCGAATATGCGTCGCAGCTCGCCGCGCGCCATCGCGAGTCGGACATCAACCAGTTCCCGGTCGGCACGGGGCCGTTCCTGCTGCGCACGTACCAGAAGGACGCGCTGATCCGCTACGACGCGAATCCCGACTACTGGAAACCGGACGACGTGAAGCTCGCGCGCCTCGTGTTCGCGATCACGCCCGATCCGGCCGCGCGGTTGCAGAAGCTCGTGGCCGGCGAGTGCCAGGTGTCGGTGTTTCCGCGGCCGGCCGATCTCGAGACGGTGCGGCGCGACCCGAAGCTGACGGTGTTCTCGGGGACGGGCTTCAACGTCGGCTTCGTCGCGTACAACACGCAGCATCCGCCGCTCGATCGCGTCGACGTGCGGCGCGCGCTCGACATCGCGATCGACAAGGCGGCGATCATCAAGACCGTGTTCAACGGCGACGCGACGATCGCGACGAACCCGATGCCGCCCGCGCAATGGTCGTACAACCCGCGCCTGAAGGACGCGCCGCGCGATCCGGCGGCCGCGAAGGCGCTGCTCGCGCAGGCCGGCTTTCCGAACGGCTTCGACCTGACGCTGTGGGCGATGCCCGTGCAGCGCCCGTACAACCCGAATGCCCAGCTGATGGCGCAACTGATCCAGCAGGACTGGGCGAAGATCGGCGTGCGCGCGAAGATCGTCAGCTACGAATGGGGCGAATACAACCGCCGCGCGAAACACGACGGGCAGCACGACGCGATCCTGTACGGCTGGTCGGGCGACAACGGCGACCCCGACAACTGGCTCGGCACGCTGCTCGGCTGCGAGGCGGTGCACGGCAGCAATCTCGCGAAGTGGTGCAACAAGGACTTCGAGCAACTCGTGACGGCGGCGCGTTCGAACGCGGATGTCGCGAAGCGCACGGCGCTGTACGAGCAGGCGCAGGTGGTGTTCAAGGACCAGGTGCCGTTCACGCCGATCGCGACGTCGATCGTGTCGCTGCCGATTTCCAGGCGCGTACATGGGCTGACGTTCTCGCCGCTCGGCGGACACCGGTTCGACGGCGTGTGGCTCGATTGAGGGAGATGTCGACGGACGCGAGATGCGCGGTCGCACGGTCGACGTTCGCCGACGACGTACCGGATCTCGACACGGCGCGGCCGCGCTGAACGCGCGCCCGCGCTCCGCGTGCCACTACTCAGGACGCTACGTTCCGGATGGCGATCGACGCGACGTCGACGCGGCGCGGCAGGATCGCGTCCGCCGCCGCGCGATCGGCGACGCGTTGCAGTACGTCGATGTCGGCGTCGCTGAGGCTGCGCTGCGCGAGCGCGGCCCGCCGTGCGATATCGGCGGCCGCGTCGGGCGGCAGGCGCGTGAGCGACGCATAGACGCTCGCGTAGTCGGCCGGGTGCGCGAGCGCCCATTGGCCCGCGCGGGCGAGCCGCGCGAGCACGTCCGCGAGCGCCGCGCGCTTGCCGCGATCGTCGAGGGTTTCGACCGGCGACGTGAGGAACGCGAGCCCCGAATTGATGCCGCTGCCGTCGCGGACGATGCGCGCGCCGCGTCGCACCGCATGCCCGTAGTACGGATCGAACGTGGCCCAGATGCCGATCCGCTTCGCCTCGAACGCGGCGAACGCGTCGACCGGCAGCACGAAGCGCACGTCGACGTCGCGCGGCGCGAGCCCGTGTTCGCGCAGCGCGCCGTACAACTGGTATTGCGAGATGCTGCCGCGCGCGGACGACACGACGACCGTTTGCCCTTTCAGGTCGGCCACCGTGCGCACCGGCGAGTCGGGCTGCACGACGATGCCGAGCGACGTCGGCGAGCCGACGCGCGTCGCGACGATCCGCAACGACGGATCGCCGAGCGCGGCCGTCAGGACGGGGAGGTCGCCGGCTGGCGCGAGATCGATCGCGCCCGCGCGCTGCGCTTCGAACAGCGGCGCGGCGCCCTGGAAGTTGGCCCAGCGGGACCGGTACGGCGTGCCGTCGAGCACGCGCGCCGCTTCGGCCAGCGCCCGCAGGCCGCCGGCCTGATCGCCGAGCACGAGCGTGACGCCCGACAGGTCGGCGCCGGCCGCGCGCGCGGGCAGCGCGAGGCCGCTCGCGAGCGGCGCGGCGGCGAGGGCGGCAAGGCGCTGCAGCGTGCGGCGGCGTGCCGTGGCGAAAGAGTGGGTCATCGGCGGCGTGTCCTCGGTTCGGTGATCCGCGCGCGGGCGGCGCGGCTGCCGGGCAGATTACGGAATCGGTTTCCGGCCGACAAACATCGAATCGTGAAATGCATATTCGCGCGGCACGCCGTTTCGATCCGTCAGCCTTTCAGCGCATCGCGATCGACCTGCGCGTCGTGCAGATCGCGCGTGGCGTTGCGCAGCTTCGCCTGCTTGTCGGCGAGCTTGCGTTGCGCGTTGTTCAGCTTCCTTGCATCGCCGAGCGCTTCGGCTTCGTGGACGCGCGCCTGTGCGTCGCGTACCTCGTCTTCCGCGTGACGCAGGTCGCGCGCCTTGTCGGTCAGCTTGCGTTCGGCGCGTGCGAGCTGACCGGCATCCGTGCAGTTGGCCATGATCCGTTCGAGCGCGGCCTGCTGGCGCATCGCCTGTTGCGTGTTGCCGAACCGTTTCGCGTTGTCGATCTGCGTGTGCAGCGCGCGGATGCGTGTCGAGCAGTCCTGAGTACCGGCGAATGCGCCGGCGCTCGCGAATAGCGCGACCGGGACGGCCAGCGCGACGAGTGTGTTCTTCATGCGGATTTCCTCGATTCGATAAAGCGGCTACGGGCGTTCGCGACGCGACGTCCGTCGGCATGCGTTCAATGCGTCATTCTGGCGAGTCGTCGCGGTGCGGGTAAATAGGACCGGTCTGACATGCGGCGTTCGAGCGCACGCTTGCCGCCTAGCTGCGGCGCCGGTCAGTGCGACTTCGTCGCGATGCGATGGATGCGTGCCGCCTGCGCGACGCGTGCCGGATGCGACGCATGGCAATGCGTGGCCGGTCCGCGGCGCGTGCGTCGGGCGGGCTCGGGCGGATCGGCGGCGGCCGGCGCGGTTGTCGGGATGTCCGTATCGGCCGCGGCAGCGGCGACCGCGGCGACCGCCGGCAGCATCGCCTCGGCGTCGAGCCACGCGCGCGTCGCTTCGGCGATCAGTCCGCGCAGCCACCGACCGCCTTCCGCGCACGATCCCGCTTCGTTCCACGTCATCCGGTACACGATGTCCGGCGGCTCGGCCGGCAGCGCGACCGCGGCGAGCGGCAGCAGCTTCGCGTAGTGCCGCGCGAGCCGGTACGTGGTGGTGAGGATCAGGTCGGTGCGCACGAGCGCATGCGCGGCGAGCTCGAAGTGCGGCAGCGTGACGGCGATGCGCCGCTGCAGGCCCACGCGTTCGAGCTGCCGGTCGATCGCGCCGGACGCTTCGAGCCACGACGGCGTCGGGCACAGCTGCGGCGCCGCCGCGAATCCGGCGGCCGTCATCGCGCCGCGCCGCGCGAGCGGATGCGTCGCGCGCATCAGGCACACGACGCGATCGTCGAACAGGTCGTCCTGCCGGAAGCGCGACCGGCGTGCGGGCCGGTTGTCGATCACGACGTCGAGTTCGCCGTCGGCCAGCGCGCGCTCGTCGTCGAATCCGTCGCCGAGCGGATGAAACACCAGTTGCGCGTTCGGCGCCCGCTCGCGAAACAGTGCGACGAGCTTCGGCACGAACAGCACGTTCAGGTAGTCGGGGCAGCCGATCCGGTAGGTGCGCACCGACGTGCGCGCGTCGAACGTCGGCTGCTGGATGCGGATGAAGTCGATCACGCGCAGCGCGTTGCGCAGCGGCTCGATCAGGCGCGCACCGAATTCGGTCGGCACCATCCCGTAGCGGCTGCGCACCAGCAGCGGGTCGCCGAGCAGCGTGCGCAGGCGCTTGAGCGCGGCGCTCGTCGCCGGCTGCGACATGTTCAGGCGCACGGCCGCACGCGACACGGTGCGCTCGGTCAGCAGCACGAGCAGGATGCGCATCAGCCGTGCATCGAGCACGTCGAGCGCACCCGCGGCGTCGGGCGCGTCGCGGGGCAGGGGCGGCCGGTCTAGCGGGTTCCGCATGCCGATACGCGTCCCGGCGAGACGGGGCGTGCGCGCCGCACGGTAACCGGCCGGCGGCCCGTCATTTCGCGAAGGTTCCCGGCCAGCCGACGATCCGCTTCGGGCGCGGCGGCGCGTACGTGCGGACCTTCGACGTCTTCAGCTTCAGTCGCACCAGCGACTCGGCGAGCGCGACCGCCGCCGACACGCCGTCGACCACCGGCACGCCCGTGCATTCCTCGATCTGCCGATCGAGGCCGGCCATTCCGCCGCAGCCGAGGCAGATCACTTCCGCGCGATCGTCCCGCACCGCGCGCTGCGCCTCGCCGACGATCGATTCGATCGCGCGGGCCGGGTTCTCCTCGAGCTCCAGCACCGCGAGGCCGCTCGCGCGCACCGACGCGCAGCGCGCATCGAGCCCGGCGAGCTTCAGGCGATCCTCGATCAGCGGCACCGTGCGGTCGAGCGTCGTGACGACCGAGTAGCGATGGCCGAGCAGCATCGCGACGCTGGCGGCCGCTTCGGTGATGTCGACGACGGGCACCGTCAGCAGTTCCTGCAGCCCTTCGCGGCCGTGTTCGCCGTAGCCGGCCTGGATCACCGCATCGTACGGTTCGTCGTAGTTCAACACGCGATCCATCACGGCGATCGCCGCGAGGTAGCTCTCGAAGTTGCCTTCGATCGACTCCGCGCCGAAGCGCGGCGTCAGCCCGACGATCTCCGTGCCGGGCGACGCGGCGGCCTGCGCCTGCGCGGCGATCGCGTCGGTGATCGACTCGGTCGTGTTGACGTTGACTACCAGGATCCTCATCGTGACTCCGTATGCGTGTGTGTCAGTGTTGCGCGCAGGCGACCGCGATGTGTTCGCCCGAGCGCGTTTCGTAGTGCCGTTTGCGATCGGCCAGCAGCCAGTACACGCCGCCCGCGATCGCGGCGCCGAGCAGCCACGAGAACGGCGTCATCGCGCTGAAGGCCGGCACGACGGCGAGCGTGATCGAGATCAGCGCGGACGGCACGAGCGCCGCGAGCGCCTTGCGGTTCACGCCGCGCGTGTAGAAGTAGGCGCCGCTCGGCGCTTCGGTATAGAGCTCGGGCACGTTCACGCGCTGCTTGCGCACGAGCCAGTAGTCGACCGTGATGATCCCGTACAGCGGGCCGAGCAGCGCACCGAGGCCGGACAGGAAATAGACGATCACGATCGGGCTGTTGTACAGGTTCCACGGCAGGATCAGCACGGCGATCGTCGCGCTGATCAGGCCCGCGCGGCGGAACGACAGGCGGTGCGGCGCGAGGCTCGTCAGCACGAAGGCCGGCGCGACGAAGTTCGCCATGATGTTCACGGCCACCGTCACGATCAGGAACGCCAGGCAGCCGAGCACGAGGAACGGCTTGTTCGGCACCGTCGCGATGATTTCGGTCGGGCTGTGGATGATGTGGCCGTTCAGCTCGAACTGCGCGCCGGCGAGCACGAAACTGATCGTCGCGAACACGAGGATGTTGACCGGCAGGCCCCAGAAATTGCCGACGCGCACGGTCTTCGCGCTCGGCGACGAACGCGCGAAATCGCAGAAGTTGAGCACCAGCGTGCCGTAGATCGCGAGCCACAGCGAGCCGCCCGCGAAGATTTCCGTCCACATCTTCAGGCCGGTCATCGGCTTGCCGATCGACATCGCGAGATGGCCGCCGGTGCGGCTGATCATCCATGCGGCGAGCGACAGCGTCGTGACGAGGATCACCGGACCGGCGAGCCCTTCGTACTTGCGGACCGTTTCCATCCCGTACGTGAGGATGCCGATCTGCACCAGCCAGATCGCGACGAACGTGATCCAGCCGAGCGTCGACAGCCCGCAGATCGCATTCCGGTCGAACGCGGCGAGGCCCGGCCAGATCGCGGTGAGCAGCACGCGCAGCACGACCGACGCGAGATAGGTCTGGATACCGAACCATGCGATCGCGATCACCGCGCGGATCATCGCGGGCAGCAGCGCGCCGTAGATGCCGAAGCTCATCCGGCTGATCACCGGGAACGGCACGCCGGTTTTCTGGCCCATGTAGCCGGTGAGGTTCATGAAGCAGTACACGAGCACCGCGCCGATCGCGAGCGACGCGAGCATCTGCCAGCCCGACAGGCCGAGCGCGAACAATCCGATCGCGAACGAGTAGTTCGCGATGTTGTGCACGTCGTTGGTCCATAGCGCGAAGATGCTGTAGCGGCCCCATGTGCGGCCTTCGGCCTTGGTCGGCGCGAGATCGGGATTGTGCAGCCGCGGGCTCAGCGCGGGATCGCGCGCGGCCGTGTCGTCTCGATGCGATGCGTCGTCCGCGCCGAGCCCGAGGCCCGTGCGGTGAATGGCTTCCAGTTGCACGCCGTTGTCTCCTTCCATGTGCGGGGCGCGAAACCGCGCCGCGGGTGTACGCAGCGCGGCCGGGCCGCCGTGGACGTTATGTCTCGGATTTGTTCGCGAGTATGGGCGGCCGCCCCGGCGATGGGAAATTAAATATTCGGCTGGGCGTCATTCGAAAAATGAATGCGACGCGCGCGGCCGCGGAGGCGCGGGAAGGCACGCAAATTGCGGGTCGATGGGTTCCATCCACATCGACATCAGCGGAGGTGTCATGCAGCGATATTCATTTCGTCACGTATCGCGAGCCGTCTTCGCCGGCATCCTGATCGCGGGCCTGGCGGCAGGCGCGGGTTGCCAGAAGAAGGGCGACAACGGCGCAGCCAGTTCCGACTCGGGCGCAGCGAGCGGCATGTCGGCCGCGCCTTCGACCGCGCCCTCGGGCATGCCGAGCAGCGGGGCGGCCGGCAGCAGCGGCGATACCGGTGCAAGCATGCCGGGCGCGGCTTCCGGGCCGGCCGGCGCGAGCGGCGGCGGCTGACGCACGGTCGGCGGTCGGGCGGGCGGCGCGCGAGCGTGCAGTCCGCCTGCGGGTGCCGTGCCGTCGGCACGCGCGCCGGATGGCGCGCGTGCGGAGCCGTGCGCATGAAAGATTTGCAAGGACCGTTGTAGCGATTTCCGGCCCGGCGGCGCTGGCGTGACGCTGGCGCCCGCAGGCCGGCCAAGGAGGTGCGATGCAGAACGCGGAATCGAACCCTACCCCGGAAAAGCAGCGGGAACAGATCGAGAAAAGCCCGGTGAAGACGCCGGCGGCCGGCGACATGCCCGACGCGGCGACCCAGGCCGCGCAGATCGCGCGGCGTCCGCTGACGCCGGAGGCGGTCGCCGGGAAAATGCCGACCGGCCTGCCGGCGATCGACGTCGACGCGCATGCGGTGGACAGCGGCGATCCGGTACGCCGTGCCGCCGGCCGGATCGTCACGCTCGACAACGCGAACATGGCGATGACCGACAACACGGTCGACGTCGACGGCAAGGGCATGGAGGCCCGCACCGGCGCGTCGGAACTGCAGGACAACGTGATCTATTCGAACGCGTCGCTCGACGAAGCGATCGATACGCCCGACGAAGGGCTCGGCGGGATCGAGAGCCGGCCGTCCGGCAACATGCCGCAGATCGCGACGCGGCCGGGCTGGCGCGTGCGCCATGTCGGCGACGTCGATATCGAGCACGGCGACGGGACGCGCGCCGAGCACGTGATCAGCCTCGAACGGTCCGACGACTGATCCCGGGATTCGACACCACGCGGCGGCCGTTGCATGTTGCACCGGCCGCCGCGACCGTTTCCGGCCCTTACTGCGGCCCCAGTTCCTGCGCGGACGTATCGGCGTCGTTGCCCTGCGCGACGAGCACGTGGATATCGTTCGGCGTCACGTCGCCGACCCCGCCCGACGGAATCGTCAGAAGCAGCCAGTCGGCGTTGTTGCCGATGCTGACCGGCGCGGTCTTCAGGATCGGCGACTTGCTGCCGGCCGTCGTGACGATCACCTGGTAGGTGCCGCCGTTCAGGTAGACCGAATCCTGCGTCGTTGCCGGCACGGCGTTCTGGTAGGCCGCGCCCGCCATCGTCGGGCTTTGCGTGGTGATGTCGGTGCCCGGCGGCACGACGTAGACGTCGACGTTCTGCGCATTCGGCGATGCGTTGAAGCTGCGCACGCGCGCCTTGTCCGACAGCAGTCCCTTGTCGTATGGATCGTCGATGACGGAGATCAGCGACGTCGTGCTCGGCAGCGCGATCGTCGTGTAGTGGTGACCGTTCGCCGCGCTGAACGATTGAGACGCGACGGTCGAGGTCGTGCCCGACACGTCGTAGCTCGCGGTCTGCGTGCCCGAATCGATGTCGTGATAGCGCGTCACGCCCTTGTATGCGACGCCCGACTGGTCGATCTTCGCGTTCAGGTAGTAGTCGAGGTTCGGGCCGGCCGGCACCGCGTTGATGAAGCGCGCCTGCGGCTTCGAGATGCCGAGTACGGTCCCGGCGTCGTCGCCGCCGCCGCATGCTGCGAGCACGGAAATGACCGAGCACAGGGCCACTATCGTTCGTATTGATTTCATGTCGTCCTCTCGTTCAGGAAACCTGCATTGCGATGCGGGACCGCCGCGCAAAGCACCGCGCGGGTCGCAGCGCCGGTTGGAAGGAAGATGGCTGTCCGCCGGAGGGCGGGCGCGGGGATGACGCAATCGACGTGCCTGCGTGGCGCGAAAATCGGCGAACGGCGGCGGCGTGGCGGCGGGAAGCGCGCACGCACCGGGAGGGCGGCGTGCGCGGGATGACGCGGGGGACGTTGGGGGCGGACCGCGCGATCGGCGCGGTTGTAAAAAGGCAGTGTTGCGCGTGCGGCGCGAGGCGTCAGCGGTTCACGAGCCGGGCCGGATAGGCGAGCGCGAGTGCGCAGCCGACCAGCATGCACGCGGCGAAGCCGACCAGCCCTGCGCTTTGCGAATGGAACGTGTCGCGCAGCCAGCCGATGAAGTAGGTGCTGCCGAATCCGCCGAGGTTCGCGATCGAACACGCGAACGCGATGCCGCCGGCGGCGGCCGAGCCCTTCAGGAACGTCGACGGCAGCGCCCACACGACCGGCATCGCGGCGGCTGCGCCGGCGTTGATCAGCGAGAACAGCAGCACCGTGCCGAGCGTGCCGTGCGACGACGAAGCCGCGATCGCCAGCGCGACGGCCGACACCATGAACGGGACGACGATATGCCAGCGGCGTTCGCGCGCGCGATCGGAGCTGGCGCCGCAGTACAGCGTGGCGAGCACGGCCGCGGCGTTCGGGATCACCATCAGCCAGCCGATGTGATACGCGTCCTTCACGCCGGTGTCGCGCAGGATCGTCGGCAGCCAGAAGCTCACCGCATACAGGCCGAGCAGCACGCACAGATCGATCAGGCCGAGCGCCCACACCTTCGGATCGGAGAAGGCCTTGCCGAGCGCGTGGCTCTTGTTGCCGGCCGGATCGGCGTCGAGATTCGCGCGCAGCACCCGCTTCTCGTCGGCGTTCAGCCATTGCGCGGATTCGATGTCGTTGGGCAGCCAGCGCAGCACCGCGAAACCGAGCAGCACCGACGGCAGCGCTTCGAGCAGGAACAGCCACTGCCAGCCGCCGAGCCCGTGCACGCCGTCGAACGCACGCATGATCCAGCCGGAGATCGGGCTGCCGATCATGCTCGACAGCGGCAAGCCGACCATGAACAGCGCGACGATCCGTGCACGACGCGCATCGGGATACCACTGCGTCAGGTACAGCAGCACGCCCGGCAGGAAACCGGCTTCGGCGGCGCCGAGCAGGAAGCGCACGACGTAGAACTGCATCGGCGTCTGCACGAACATCGTCGCGCCGGACAACAGGCCCCACGTGATCATGATCCGCGCGATCCACAGCTTCGCGCCGACGCGCTGCAGCACCAGATTGCTCGGGACTTCGAACAGGATGTAGCCGGCGAAGAACAGGCCGGCGCCGAGGCCGTACACGGTGTCGCTGAACTTCAGCGCATCGAGCATCTGGAGCTTCGCGAGCCCGATGTTGATGCGGTCGAGATAGGCCGCGAAGTAACACAGGCAGAAGAGGGTGATGAGGCGCAGCGTGACCTTGCGATAGAGAGCGCCGTGCAGCGCGTCGTCGGCGGAAACGGCGGCGCTCGGGTGTGCGGTAGACATGGGACTGCCCCTGTTCGAATGTGACGGATGAATGGGTGGCTCGATCGACGCGAGCGGACGTTCCGCTGCGCACTGGAGTCTGTATATCACGTCAAATACATAGCGTACACACTAGAAAATACCGAATCGAACGGGCACGAATCCGATCGTCGTGTTGTCAGTATAAGACCGGGGAAAGCCACGATTTAAAAGGGCTTATGGACGATATGAAGCATGCGCTGAAAAGGCTGGGGCACGCGTGCCGGTATGCACGAAATTCGTGCGTATGCACTCAAAATTGAAGTGTGTGCACGAAAGCCGGCAGCGGTGCGCGCAGGGGCCTGCGGCAGCCGCCGCGACGGTGCGCGGCCGGCCCGGCGCGCCGACGCGACGAGCCGGCGACCGCTGCGCTCGGGCGACCGCCGCGCGCAATCTGCATGCGATGCCGCGAATCGTGATGCACCGCAATGACGCGATCGTTCTGCCGCCGGTTGCGCGGATTTGAGGGTGTACACTGCTTGTCTTTCATTTGCATGCGGGCGCGGGCCCGCACTCTCATGGCGTCTTCCAAGGATTCGTACGATTTTCACGATCAGGTCGGGCATCTGCTGCGCCGCGCGTATCAGCGGCACGTGTCGATTTTTCAGGAAGCGATCCCCGATTCGGATCTCACGGCCGCGCAGTTCGTGACGCTGTGCGCGGTCAAGGAACGGCAGGCGTGTTCGCTGAACGACATCGTCAAGGCGACCGCGATCGATCAGGCGACGATTCGCGGCGTCGTCGAGCGCCTGAAGACACGCGCGCTGGTCGAGGTGTTGCCCGACCCGAACGACGGCCGCAAGCTGATCGTGCGCACGACCGCGGCCGGCCTCGCGTTGATCGATCGCACGGTGCCGTTCGCGCGGCAGGTGACGGAGCGCACGTACGGCACGCTCAATCCCGGCGAACGGGTCGCGCTGCAGTTCCTGCTGCGCAAGATGATGGAAGAAGACGGCGACGCGTGACGCGCGGCGCAGGCCACGCTACGTCGCGCCCGCCGTGGCCGATGCGCGGGCCGCGTCGGCGTGCATCAGCCGGCCGGCCTCGCGCAGCGCGGTGCGCACCGTTTCGGGCGTGAACGGCGGCGCGTAGAAGCGTACGCCGGTGGCATCGAACAGCGCGTTCGCGACCGCGGCCGGGCCCGGCACCGATGCCGATTCGCCGGCACCGAGCGGCGGTTCGCCTTGCCTCGGCATCAGCACGACATCGACGTCCGGCACTTCCGCGAACGTCAGGATCGGGTAGCTCGCCCATTCGCGCGACGCGACCTTGCCGTCGGCGAACCGCACGCGCTCCTTCAGCGTGCGGCTCAATACCTGGATCACGTTGCCGTGGATCTGGTGGCGCACGCCGTCCGGGTTGATCATCGTGCCTGTGTCCTGACCGACCGTCACACGTTCGATGCGGATCTCGCCCGACGCGCGATCGACGCTCAGGTCGACGATCCAGGCCGACCACGCCGCGCCGAAGCCGGGGAAGCGGCTGTGCACGTAGCGCGCATACGCGATCCCGCGGCCGCGCACGAGCCGCGATTCGTCGCGTTCGTTCGGCGCGCGCGTGGTCCATCCCGCGCGATCGGCCACCGCCTGCAGCAGCTCGGTCGCACGCGAGTCCTGCAGGTGGCGCAGCCGGAATGCGAGCGGATCGACGCCGGTCAGCGCCGCGCATTCGTCGACGAACGCATCGTGCGCGAACGAGTTCGGCAACGCCGACACGCCGCGCAGCCACGCTGCGCGCACGAGCGGCGCGAGATCCTCGCAGACGAAGCGGCGATGCGGGCTCGCATACGGCGACACGGCCGTACGGTCGCCCATCTCGAACACGCGCGGCTCGGGCGCGATCGCGCCGGTCAGCAGCGCCGCGAGCAGCGGCGCGTCGTTCGACGGGTAGCGCGTCGTGAAGTCGTAGCCGAGCAGGCGGCCGTCGCGCGTGACGGTGCCCGTCACCTGCATCGACTGGCCCGCGCCTTTCGGTTCCCACAGATGCTCGTCCGCGCGCGACAACTGCACGCGCACCGGCCGGCCGACCGCGCGCGACAGCAGCAGCGCGTCGCCGCACACGTCGTCCGCGCCGTTGCGGCCGTAGCAGCCGGCCGCTTCCATCCGCACGACGTCGACGTCGGCTTCGTCGCGCGCGACGAGCGTCGCGAGGTCGTAGCGCAGCGACACGGGGTTCTGCGTGCCGGACCACACGGTGATTCGCCCGTCGCCCGGTGCGCGGTAGTCGGCGAGCGCGCACGACGGGCCGATCGAGCCGTGCATCTGGAACGGCCACGCGTAGGTGCGCGACAGCGTGAGCGTGTCCGGTTCCGTTTGCGCGGCGTCGACGTCGCCTTCGTCGAGCAGTACGCGGCGTCTGGCCGGCGCGGCGGCGATCGCGGCGGCCGGCTCGTCGAGCGACGGCAGCTCGGGAAGCGGCCGCCACGTCACGCGCAACTGGCGCGCGGCGCGGATCGCCTGCTCCTCGCGCTCGGCCACCACGCCGACGAAATCGCCGATCGCGACGACGGCCACGAGCCCCGGCACGTCGGCCACCGACGCGCGATCGACGCCCACGAGCGACGTGCCGACGAACGGACCGCTGTCGTGGCCCGCGTACGGCGGCCGCACGACGCGGCCGTGCAGCATGCCCGGCACGCGCATGTCGTGCACGAACGTGAGCTGGCCGGTCGCTTTCGCGGGCAGGTCGACGCGCGGCGACGAGCGGCCGACGATACGGTATTGGGTCGGGTCCTTCGTGCGGGTGTTCGGGTCGAGCGTCAGCGCGATCCGCTGCCCGGCGACGAGCGCGGCGAACGTCATCGCCTGCCCATCGACTGAAATCGTTCCATCGTCGATGTTCAACTGCGCGGCGTCGACGCCGAGCCGCTCGGCCGCGAGCGCCAGCAGCGCGTGACGGGCCTGCGCGGCCGCGCAGCGCAGCGGCGTCGCGGAAATCTGGATCGTCGCGCTCGCGATGGTCGGGCCCTGGTTCGGTGTCGCGGCCGTGTCGCCGAGCACCATCGTCACGCGCGCGGCCGGCACGTCGAGCTCCTCGGCGACGATCTGCGCGAGCGACGTGCGGATGCCGGTGCCGAGATCGACGTGCCCGTTGAACGCGAGGATGCGGCCGTCGTCGAGAATCGCGACGAAGATTTCGGGCAGCGCCGGCACGTAGGACGACAGGCTGCCCGGCTGACCGGGTGCCGGCTTCACGGGCGGCGCGGGCGGCCGGATCACGGTCAGGCAGCCGGTGCGCGCGAGCAGTTCGGAGCGGTTCACGGGGAGAGGTCCTGTCGAGGGGCGGCGCGGCCGGCGGGCGATGGCGTCGGGAAGCATTCGGGCGGCGGCGCGCGTGGCGTCAATCTAGGTCGCCAAAAGCGCAGCGTCAATTGCGGGCGACACACGATGCACTCGCACTCGCGCCGCCCGTGGTCCATCGCGACTCAGCGCGCGCGGGCCTGGGCGGCGTCGATCGCCGCGATCGCATCGTCGAGCGGCATCACGGCCGCATATTTCTGCTGCATGTCGAACAGGTTCGCGTCGTGCGGCGCGATCGCGCGATCGCCGACGCAATCGGCGAGCACGAGCGGGCGGAACCCGTGCGACATCGCATCGACGACGCTCGCGCGCACGCAGCCGCTCGTCACGGCGCCTGCGACGAGCAGCGTCTGCACCGCGCGCTGCGCGAGCCACGGCGCGAGCTGCGTGCCGAAGAACGCGGACGGCACGGTCTTGCGCACGACGAGTTCGCCGGGCGCGGGCGTGAGTTCGGGCACGATCGCGCTGTTCGGATGATGCTCGGTCAGCGTCGCCATGCCGGGCACTTTCAGCGAGAACACGTTGTCGTCGCTGCCGTCGTCCGCGTAGACGATGCGGCTGTGCGCGACCGGCCAGCCGCGTTCGCGCGCCAGCGCGAGCGCATGCGTCGTGCGCGCGATCGCCGGCGCGATGTTGCCGCCGCCGAACGTCGCGGGATCGGCGAAGCCGACCACGAAATCGACGATCAGCAGGCCGAGGTTGCCGTGCGGCGGCAGCGGCGTGCCGAAGCCCTGCTGGCGATACACGCTCGCTTCGGCGTGACGGGAAAGATCGTTCATGGTGTCGGGCACTCGTCGGTCAGGCGGGTTGATCGGTCACGCGGCCGTCGCGCACGACGGTCTCGCCGTCGAGCTCGACCGTGCAGCGGCGCAGCGGGATGTCGATGTGGCAGGTGGTCGTGCGGTTGCCGCCGCCTTCGTTGTTCGGGCCGAGCGAGAACAGGAAGTTGCCTTCGAACGCGCGCGCATCCATCCCGATCGTCGCCTCGCGGTCGTACAGCCCGAGCGTCGACCAGCGTGCGCGCGGCTGCAGCCCCCAGCCGATGTGCGAGATCGCATAGCCTTCGGGGTCGGCGAACGTTTCCATGTAGTCGCGCAGCAGATCGGCGTCGACGCCGCCTTCGATGCGCGTCGCGTAGCCGCCCTCGACGGTCAGCGCGATCGGCTCGCGCACGTAGTGCTTCTGCGGCAGCAGGATGTCGCCGCGATCGATCACGATCGTGCCGCGTGCGGTGCGATCGTTCGGGTAAGTCAGCGCGAAGCCGCTCGGCCAGTGGTCCCAGCGGCCCGGCGCGTCGACGAAGCCGTACTCGGCGGTCGGCGGAAACTCGCCGAGCGGGCATACGAGCGCGGTGCCGGCCGCCGAGTTCACGCGCATCTCGCGCGCGGCCGCGATCTTCTTCGATGCGGCGAGTACGCGTGTGCGGTCGGCCAGGGTCGGCACCATCCGCACGAGCACTTCGGGCGGCTCGACCGCGAGCAGGATCTTCGTGCCCGATTTCAGGATGTCGTGTTGCTCCGGCGAGAACAGCAGCGTCATCAGGTCGAGCACGAGATCGCTCTCGCGCAGCGCGGCGATCGCGGCCTTGTTGCCGGTCAGCGGCGTCGTGCCGAGGTAGGCGAGCGGATCGCGGCTGAACGCCTTGTCGCCGTTGACGGGCGGCAGGTCGAGCCGGTTGACGATCGCGCCCAGCGATTGCGTCGCGATCAGCGCGCACGACAGCGTCTGCGGGTGGGTGGCCGCGCTCGTCAGGATCGTGACGGTCTGGCCCGGTTCGAGGCGCGACAGCGTGAGGACCTGCTTCCACGCGTCGATCAGTTGGGTGTCGCTGACTGGCATCGTCGGCTCCGGTAAAGGCGTGAAGGAAATGGGCGGGCGCCGCGCGCTCAGGCCGCGAGCGGCGCGCCGAGGAAATCGCCGAACGCCGCGTAGAAGCCCGCCGCGTTGTCCCACGGGATCATGTGGCCGGCATCCGGCACGCGCACGTGCCGCATCGACGGCGTCGCGCGCTGCAGTTCGGCGACATCGTCGTCGCGCACCACGTCGCCGCGCTCGGCCGTGATCAGCAGCGACGGCACGGCCAGTCGCGCGGCGTCAGCGTGGAAATCGTCGGTGTGGAAGCCTTCGTACGACATGCGCACCGCGCGCTCGTCGCAGGTATGCAGCCATTCGGCGCGCAATCGCAGTTCGGCATCGGTCCAGGTCGGGCAGAACGCGCGCATGCCTTCGGCGTCGGTGCCGGCGCGCGCAAGCGCCATCGAGTCGATGTACCACGGCAGCTTGCCCGGATAGTCGCGGCGGTTCGGGCCCGACACGGGTGGGTCGACGAGCACGACCGACGCGAGCCCGCGGATGCCGCGCCGGGCCGCGCGCGCGGCGATCCGCGCGCCCATCGAATGGCCGACGAGGCTCGTGCGCGGCAAGTCGAGCGCGGCGACGAACGCCGCGACGTCGTCCGCCTGCGCATCGAGGCTGTAGTCGAGCGCCGGCGATGCTTCCGACAGCCCGCGGCCGCGTACGTCGAGCACGTAGGTGTCGAACGCCGCGCCGAAGGTTTCTCCGACGAAGCCCCAGGTGATCGCGGGGCTCGTGATGCCTGGAATCAGCACGATCGCCGGGCGCGATGCGCGCGCGCCGGTCGCGCCGCCGTAGCGCAGATAGTGCTGGCGGATGCCGTTGGCGCGGACGTTCGCGCCGTACAGGAAAGTCGAGGGCATGGGGCGTCTCCGAAGTGGCGGCGGCACTCAGTAAGCGCCCGACAGCAGCGCGCCGGCGCCGGGCACGACCGGCTCGAGGTCGAGTTCGCGCAGCATCGCGTAGGTGGTCGCGATCGCGGCGGTGATCACCGGCTTGCCCGTCATCGCCTCGACCTTCGCGACGGCCGGCAGCGACGGCATCTGCACGCACGCGGACAGCACGATCGCATCGGCGTCCCGGTACGGCAGCGTTTTCACGATGTCGGGCAGGCGCGCCGGATCGTGGCGGCCGACGTCGAGGTTGTCGGGGATTTCCAGCGCGCGGTAGGCGAGCACGTCGAAGCCTTCGTTGCGGATGTAGTCGACCACCAGCTCGGTGAGCGGCAGCATGTACGGCGCGACGACGACGATCCGCTTCGCGCCGATCACCTTCAGCGCGTCGACGAGTGCACCCGCGCTCGTCAGTACCGGCGCCTGCGCGCCGTTGTCGGCCGTGTGCTTCGTGAGGCGCGCCTGCGACACGCGGTGGTAGCCGTGCCCCATCGCCATGATCGCGACGAGGCACGCGTAGCCGAGCACGTCGACGCGCGCATCGCTCAGTTCCACCGCGCAGCGGTCGGATTCGGCATCCATCGCCGCGAGCTCTTCCTTGACGACCTTCTTCATCCGCATCCGGCTCGAGTGATACGTGAAGCGCTCGGGACGGATTGTTTCGCGCAGCCGCAGCATCGCGGGAATCTCGGTTTCCATCGTCGTGTTGGAACTCGGCACGATCTGGCCGATGCGGTAGGTCTTGCTCATGACGGGAGGCTCCGTGTCGGTGAGGGTGGGGCGGCTCGCGGGCGGGATCGCCGGATGTTGGGCAAAGTCTAGTGTGTACATTTGAAAATGGCAATGGATCAAAATGACGTCAGACATGGTTGTATTGTTATCGTGCGCGGGGTTCAGGCGAATAATTGGTGTTTTCCCGAATGCGGTGGCGTCGATCGACAATCCGCTTGTCCTGAATAAATTGAGTGTGTACGCTACATAAACGCCATTCAATCCGCCCGTCCTCGCGCCGCGTTCGGCAACGGGCCCACGATCAGGAGATCCGCATGAGCAAACCCCGTATCGCAATCATCGGCGCCGGCCTCGGCGGCACGGCCGCTGCGGCGCTGCTGCAGCGCGGCGGTTACGACGTCGCGCTGTACGAGCAGGCGCCCGCGTTCTCGCGTCTCGGCGCGGGCATCCATCTCGGTCCGAACGTGATGAAGATCATGCGGCGCATCGGCTGCGAGGACGCGCTGGAAACGATGGGTTCGCATCCGGATTGCTGGTACAGCCGCGATTGGCAGACGGCCGACGTGCTGTCGCGGATTCCGCTCGGCGACTACGCGCGCAAGACCTACGGCGCGAGCTACCTGACCGTGCATCGCGGCGATTTCCACGCGCTGATGACGCAGGCGGTGACGCCCGGCACGATTCGCTTCGGCAAGCGGCTCGCGGCGGTGGAGGACACCGGCAGCGAGGTGCGCCTCACGTTTGCCGACGGCAGCGTCGAGACGGCCGACATCGCGATCGGCGCGGACGGCGTGAACTCGCGGCTCCGCGAGCATCTGCTCGGTGCGGAACCGCCGCGCTACACCGGTTATGTCGCGCACCGCGCGGTGTTCCCCGCGTCGCTGCTCGGCAACAAGCCGTACGACATGTGCGTGAAGTGGTGGTCGGAGGATCGCCACATGATGGTCTATTACGTGACCGAGAAGCGCGACGAGTACTACTACGTGACGGGGGTGCCGCAGGCCGAGTGGCCGGAAGGCGTGTCGATGGTCGACAGCAGCCGCGACGAGATGCGCGAGGCGTTCGCCGGTTTCCATCCCGACATCCAGCACCTGATCGACGTGTCGCCGTCGATCACCAAATGGCCGCTGCTCGAGCGCGATCCGCTGCCGCTGTGGAGCCGCGGCCGTCTCGTGCTGCTCGGCGACGCGTGCCATCCGATGAAGCCGCACATGGCGCAGGGCGCGGCGATGGCGATCGAGGACGCCGCGATGCTCGCGCGCTGTCTCGACGAAGTCGGCATCGGCGACCATGCGGGCGCGTTCGCGCTGTACGAGGCGAACCGCGCGGCGCGTGCGTCGAAGGTGCAGCTCGTGTCGCACAACAACACGTGGCTGCGCACCAACGAGGATCCGTCGTGGGTGTTCGGGTACGACGTGTTCGACGTGCCGCTCGAGGCGCCGTCGCGCGGCAACGTGGCGGCCGCGGCCTGACGCGCGGCGCCGGTGCCGGTCGGCACTGGGCAGCCGTTTCGCCGGCGCGGGCATCGATGCGTCGCAACGCGCGCATTTCGGCGTGTTATATGTCAGGCGCGTCGGCAGGCGCCAGCCGGCGGTCGTGTCCGCCGCCGGCCGACTCCGGCCCGCACGCCGTATTCCGGATCCATTCATGTCCCATCCCGCTTCTCCGTCGCGGCCGCTGGCGTTTCGCGTGAACGGCACGCCGCATACCTTCGCCGACGCCGCGCCCGACGCGCCGCTGCTGCTGGTCCTGCGCAACGATTGCGCGCTCAACGGTCCGAAATACGGCTGCGGGCTCGGGCAGTGCGGTGCGTGCACGGTGCTCGTCGACGGGCAGGCCACGCGTTCGTGCGTGGTGCCGGCCGCCGCCGCGCACGGACGCGACGTCACGACGCTGGAAGGGCTCGGGTCGCGCGACGCGCCGCATCCGATCCAGCGCGCGTTCATCGACGAGCAGGCCGCGCAATGCGGTTATTGCCTGAACGGAATGATCATGAGCACGAAGGCGCTGCTCGAGCGCAACCCGACACCCGACGATGCGGCGATCCGGGAGGCGTTGCGCTTCAACCTGTGCCGCTGCGGCACGCATCTGGAGATCATCCGCGCGGTGCGTCGCGCCGCACGCTATTTGCGAGGCGGCGATGAAGCCTGAGGCGGATCTGCCCGCGGCGGCGGCGCGCGTGACGGAACCGGCGCCGCACGATGAAGCGGCCGCCGACGCATCGCGCCCGCACCGCGCGCGCTACGCGTGGCCGCTCAGCGATGCGCACACGCATGCCTCGTTCGCGATCGAAACCCGGACCGCGCCCGATGGCCGGATGACGACCTGGCGCTATCGTGCGCAGGCGCCCGACGCAGGCGCGGGCGATGCTCGCGCAGTGGAGGAACGCGCCGATCCCGGCACCCCATCGCCGTTCGTGTACCGGCACGCGCAGACGTCGATCGAGCTGGCCGATGCAGATCGCGCGATTCCCGGTCACGCGCACGTCTTTGCCCGCGAATCCTTCGTCGACGAACTCGCGGGCGCATTGCGGTGCGATCCGGTCGCGTTGCGGTTGCAGCATCTCGATGCCGCGCGGGACGCGGGCCCGCGCGAAACGATCCGGATGGTCAGCGAACGCGCCGCGTGGGGCGTGCCGGTTGCGGCGCGGGCGAACGCGCCGTCGCGCGTCAGCGGCCGCGGTTTCGCATTCGACGGCGAGCGTGCCGATGCGCGCGCAGCCGCGTCCGGCGACGATGGCGGCCACGAATCGCGCTGGTCGGCGTGGATCGTCGATCTCGAGGTCGATTGCGCGACGGGCGATGTCTCGGTGCGGCGCGTCGTGGCCGGGCAGGGCGCCGGCGAGCCGGGCGACGCGTCGATGACGGGCCTGCCGGCGTGGCAGATCGAGGCCGCGATATCGCGCGTGATGGGGGCACGGTTGTCCGCGCGGCCCGCATACGACGAAACCGAGGCCGGCGCGCGGCCCGACGCGTTCGCGCACGAGCTGGTTGCAGTCGATGCAGCCGCGCATCGCGCACACGGCGACCTGTCCGCATACGACGCGCGGCGAATCGAACAGGCGGCCGCGCCGGCCGCAGCTGCGATCGCCAACGCGCTGTACGACGCGACCGGCGTGCGTTTTCGTGCGCCGCCGTTCGACGCCGCGCACATTCGCGCCGCGCTCGCGCAACCGGCGCCGGCCGATGCGGATGCTGATGCCGGTGCCGGCGACGGCGACGGCGACGGCGACGGCGACGGCGACGGGCCGCGGCCAGCCGCGCGCCGCGCATCGCGCTGGCGCCGCTGGCTGGCCGGCGGCGGCGCGGGCGGCGTGGTCGGCGGGCTGATCGGGCTCGCGTGCGCGATCCTGCCGGGCCCGGCGCCGATCGCGCCCGTTGCGCCGGGCGGCGCGGACGGCGCGATGTGGAGCGCGGCGACGCTCGAACGCGGCCGCCAGATCGCGCTCGCCGGCGATTGCGCGGTGTGCCACACGGCGCCGGGCGGCGCGACCAATGCGGGCGGGCTCGCGCTCGATACGCCGTTCGGCACGATCTACACGACGAATCTCACGCCCGATCCGGAAACCGGCATCGGCGCGTGGTCGTATCCGGCGTTCGCCCGCGCGATGCGCGAAGGCATCTCGCGCGACGGCTCGCACCTGTATCCGGCGTTCCCGTACACCGCATTCGCGAAGCTGAGCGAGCCCGATCTGCTCGCGCTCTATGCGTACCTGATGTCGCAGCCGGCGGTGAAGCACGAGCCGCCGAAGACGAAGCTGCCGTTCCCGCTCGACCGGCGGGGTCTCGTGGCCGGCTGGAACTGGCTGTTTCACGATGCGCGGCCATTTGCGCCGGACCCGGCGCGCTCGGCGACGTGGAATCGCGGCAAGTATCTGGTCGACGGCGCCGGGCACTGCGGCGCCTGCCACACGCCGCGCAACGCGCTCGGTGCGGAGAAGGGCGGCCTTGCCTACCTGGCGGGCGGCGAAGCGGAAGGATGGGTCGCGCCGCCGCTCGTCGCGTCGCCGGCTTCGCCCGTACCGTGGACCGAAGGCGCGCTGTTCGACTATCTGCGCACGGGGTTCTCGGCGCAGCACGGCGTCGCGGCCGGGCCGATGGCGCCCGTCGTCGCGGGGCTCGCGGCGCTGCCCGAGTCCGACGTGCGGGCGATCGCGCATTATCTGGCGTCGCTGTCGCCGCCCGTCGATGCGGCAGTCGCCGCGGACGCGGCCAGCCGCCACGCGCGCGGCGCGGAAACGATCGCGACGCTCGGCCTCGAGAACGGCCGTCGCGCGTTCGATGCGGCGTGCGCGGTCTGTCACGCGGAATCGGGCGGCGTCGGGCATTTCGGCGTGCGGCCGCTGATGGGGCTCAACACGAGCGTCAGCCAGGCGACGCCGGACAACCTGCTACGCGTGCTGCACCACGGGATCGACCGGCCGGCCACCGACGGGCTCGGCTACATGCCGGGCTTCGGCGATGCGTTCGACGATCGCCAGATGGCCGAGCTTGCCGCCTACATTCGCGCCCGCTACGCGCCGGGGCAGCCGGCGTGGCGAAACCTCGCGGAAGCGTCCGCGAAAATCCGGCAGGCGGGCGCCCATTGACCGTCGCGCCGGCGTGAGCGCTCCGGCCGGCGGACGCGCCGGGCGAAATGACCTGCCTGACGAAAACGAGGGTCGACGACGGCTGTAAATCTTGCCTGATTCGGCCATCGTTTAACCATTCGAAACAATGTGTTCACCGAAAGGGGCATGATCTCCGGCGATCGAGCAGGCATACTGTCGCCTATGTTGCTCAATGCACGTCGCCCGGCGTGCGCTTGCCCTCCATGTCCATTCCAGTCTCTTTTCGAACCTTGCGATGGTTGACCATTGCGGCTGCTGCATGCTTGCTCGCCGCGTGTTCGACTGCTTCCGACGTGACGGCGACGTCGAACCCGAACGTGTTCACCGTGACGACGCACACGGTCGGCGTGTCGACGACGTGGGCCGACGCCCACGAGAAGGCCGTCAGCGAAGCCACCAACTACTGCACGCAGCGCGGGATGCGCGCGAGCATGAAGCAGGAGTCGCTGAGCGGCGGCCGCCGCATCGACGCACGTTCCGAACTCGCGTTCGAGTGCCATCCGACCTTCGAGACGGCGTCGAACCCGCGCGGTTGACCGAGCGGCGGCGCCGTTGCGCCGCCCGCGCAGGACACGCCGCCCGCGTTCTCCTTCCCCCGCATGCAAACCGACCCGCGACGCCATTCGGGCGCATCGCGGGTCGGCGCACGTCCGGCGGCGGCCGGGCGGGTCAGGACGGCTGCGCCTCGTACAGCTTCACGCACGCGGAGAAGTCGAGCGCGCCGAGCCCCTGCTGGCTCATCGACTGATACAGCTGCTGCGCGAGCGCGCCCATCCAGACCGGCTGATGCGCGCTGCGCGCGGCTTCGGTCGCGAGCCCGAGATCCTTCAGCATCAGGTTCGCCGCGAAGCCGCCCGCATAGCCGCGCGCGGCCGGCGCCGTGTCGCTCACGCCCGGATACGGGTTGTACGCGTCCGAACTCCAGCAGCGGCCGGTCGACGTGTTGATGATGCCGGCCAGCACGGCCGGCTCGATGCCGAGCGCGGCGCCCAGCGCCATCGCTTCCGCGACGCCCATCATCGAGATCCCGAGCAGCAGGTTGTTGCAGATCTTCGCGATCTGCCCGGTGCCGGTGCCGCCGCAGTGCACGACGTTCTTGCCCATGTCCAGCAGCACCGGGCGGATGCGCTCGAACAGCGCACCGTCCGCGCCGACCATGAAGGTCAGCGTGCCGGCCTGCGCGCCGCCGGTGCCGCCCGACACGGGCGCGTCGGCGAGCGGGAAGTCGCGCTGCGCGGCGGCGTCGGCCACCGCGCGCACGGTGCCGGGATCGATCGTGCTGCAGTCGATCAGCGTCGCGCCGGCGCGCGCACCGGCCAGCACGCCGTCGCCGCCGAGGTAGACGGCGCGCACGTGCTGCGCGGCCGGCAGCATCGTGATCACGACGGCGCCGCGCGCGGCCGCGTCGCGCGGCGAGCCGGCCGCCGTCGCGCCGGCGCGCACCGCGGCGTCGACCGCGTGCGCGTCGAGGTCGAACACCGTCAGCGCGTGGCCGGCCTTGAGCAGGTTGGCGGCCATGGGGCCGCCCATGTTGCCGAGTCCGATGAATGCAATGTCCATGTCGAGGTTCCCTGTGCGTTGCATCAGCGCAGCGCGATCGTCGTGTTCACGCCGCCGGCCGTCGCGTCGTCGTCGAACCAGCGCGCGGTGACCGTCTTGGTCTGCGTGTAGAACTGCACGACCTGCTTGCCGTACGGGCCGAGATCGCCGAGCTTCGAGCCGCGCGAACCGGTGAAGCTGAAGTAGGGCACCGGCACCGGAATCGGAATGTTGATGCCGACCTGGCCGACGTCGATCTCGCTCTGGAACTTGCGCGCGGCCGCGCCGCTCTGCGTGAACAGGCCCACGCCGTTGCCCATCGGGTTCGCGTTGACGAGCGCGATCGCGTCGTCGAGCGTGTCGGCCTCGAGCACCACCACCACCGGCCCGAAGATTTCTTCGGTGTAGATCGACATGTCGGTCGTCACGCCCGAGAAGATCGTCGGGCCGACGAAGTTGCCCTGCTCGTAGCCGGGCACCTTCACGTCGCGGCCGTCGAGCAGCAACGTCGCGCCTGCTTTCACGCCCGCGTCGATCAGCGACAGGATGCGTTCCTTCGCCGCCTTCGACACGACCGGGCCGACGTCGGTGCCGGCTTCGGCGCCCGCGTTGACCTTCAGCGCCTTCGCCTTGTCGACGAGATCGGGCAGCCAGTCGCGGGCCTTGCCGACCAGCACGACGACCGACGTCGCCATGCAGCGCTGGCCGGCCGCGCCGAAGCCCGCGCCGACGAGCGCGTTGATCGTCTGTTCGCGGTGCGCGTCGGGGAGCACGACCGCGTGATTCTTCGCGCCCATCATCGACTGCACGCGCTTGCCGTGCTGGCTGCCGAGGTTGTACACGTGCGTGCCGACGCGCGTCGAGCCGACGAACGAGATCGCCTTGATGTCCGGGTGCGTGCACAGGCGGTCGACTACCGTCTTGCCGCCATGCACGACGTTCAGCACGCCTTTCGGCACGCCGGCCTCGATCGCGAGTTCGACGAGCTGCATGGTCGACAGCGGGTCCTGCTCCGACGGCTTCAGCACGAACGTGTTGCCGCATACGATCGCCATCGGGAACATCCACAGCGGGATCATCCCGGGGAAATTGAACGGCGTGATGCCCGCGCACACGCCGATCGGCTGGCGCAGCGTGTAGGTGTCGACGCCGCCCGCGACGTTCTCCGCGAATT
The DNA here is from genome assembly GCF_001526325.1 of Burkholderia sp. MSMB1826. NCBI lineage: Bacteria > Pseudomonadati > Pseudomonadota > Betaproteobacteria > Burkholderiales > Burkholderiaceae > Burkholderia > Burkholderia sp. MSMB1826. Next base: position 810,067 of record NZ_LOYN01000010.1, on the reverse strand, counting down.
CGCCTTGCTGCAGCGTGCCGATCGAGCATGCGTGCTCGACCACTTCGAGGCCGCGGAAGATGTCGCCCTGTGCATCGGGCAGCGTCTTGCCTTGTTCGGCCGTCAGCGTATGCGCGATCCGTTCGAGATTGCGGCGCACCAGCTCCTGGAACTTCAGCATGATGCGCAGGCGCGCGCCGATCGGCGTCGTCTTCCAGGTCTGGAACGCGCGCTGCGCGGACGCGATCGCGGCATCGACCTCGTCGAGCGTCGCATACGGCACGCGGCCGATGAGTTCCTGCGTCGCGGGGTTGACGATGTCGCCCCATTCGGCGCTTTGCGAATCGACGAACGCGCCGTCGATCAGCAGCTTGGCGGTGGGCAGGGCGAGGGTGGTCTGGGGAACTGCGGCGTTCATGGAACTCTCCGGGAATCGGTGGTGCGAAGGAAAAGAGGGCTGCGTCCGCCGCGCGTGCGGCCACGGCGGACGGCAGGTCGAACTGAAATCGGACGAATGCGTGCGGCGGACTAGGTGCGCGCCGGACGCATCAGCGCGGTACACGCGAGTGCGAACACGCCGAAGCCGACGAGGTACGCGATCACGTAGTGCGGCTGGCCGCCGCCGGCCTTGAGCAGCGACGTCGCGATCATCGGCGCGAAGCCGCCGCCGATCACGCCGGCCAGCTGCACCGACAGCGAGATGCCGCTGTAGCGGATTTCCGCCGGGAACTGCTGCGCGAACAGCAGCGATTCCGGCGCGTAGAGGATCGGGAACACGACGCCGAGGCCGAGCACGATCGCCCACCATGCGTACGACGTCTGCTGCGTGCCGAGCATCGTGAAGAACGGCGCGGCGAACGCGCACATCAGCACGAGGCCGAGCGCGAACATCCGGCGCTGGCCGATGCGGTCGCTCAGATGCCCGCACAGCGGCATCGTGACGAGCGACAGCACCGCGCCGGCCGTGATCGCATGCAGCATCTCGGCTTTGGGCAAATGCAGTTGCTGGGTCGCGTAAGCGAGCGCGAACGTGACGACCATGTAGAACCAGGTGTTCTCGGCCGCGCGCGCGCCGACGATCGTCAGCACTTCGCGCGGATGGCGGCGCAGCGCGGCCGTCACCGGCGATTTCTCGGCCTTGCCTTGGCGCTGCATCTTCTCGAAGTCGGGCGACTCCGGCACCTTCGCGCGGATGAACCAGCCGAGGCCGACGAGCGCGATGCTCGCGAGAAACGGCACGCGCCAGCCCCACGACAGCATGTCGGCTTCCGGCAGCGCGGCCACCGCGGCCATCGCCACCGACGACAGGATCAGGCCGAGCCCGACGCCCGTCTGCGGCAGGCTGCCGAACAGCCCCTTGCGGCCCTTCGGCGCGTGCTCGACGGCCATCAACACCGCGCCGCCCCATTCGCCGCCGACGGCCATCCCCTGCAGGAAGCGCATCGCGATCAGCAGCGCGGCGGCCCAGTAGCCGATGCGGTCGTACGACGGGATCATCCCGATGATCATGCTCGGCACGCCCATCAGCAGCAGCGTGATCATCAGCATCGACTTGCGGCCGATGCGGTCGCCGAAGTGGCCGAACACGATGCCGCCCATCGGCCGCCCGATGAAGCCGACCGCGAACGTGCCGAATGCGGCGAGCGTGCCGACGACCGGGTCCAGCGACGGGAAGAAGATGCGGTTGAACACGAGCGCGGCGGCCGTGCCGTAGAGGAAGAAGTCGTACCACTCGATCGTCGTGCCGGCCATGCTGGCCCAGCCGGCCAGCAGGTAGTGCTTCGCGGTGCGTTCGGGGGCCGGCGTTGCGACTGCCGCATGCTCGTCGAGGGTGGATCGGGTCTGCATGGTGTCTCCGTGGTAGTTATTGCCGCGGCTCGTGGTCCGCAGGTCACGGTCGAGTATAGTTATGCGCAGATTCACGATGTACCGATAAAGAAACCGGTTGGATGTGCATTTATGCATATCGACGGCCGGCCCGGAGACGCCCGCCTTTTCCTTCGCCGATGCGACATGCCACCGAGCCGGTTTCCGGCAATTTGAACTGGGACGACCTGCGCTTTTTCCTCGAGGTTGCGCGCACGCAGCGCGCGAGCGGCGCCGCGAAGCGGCTCGGCGTCGACTACACGACCGTCGCGCGGCGCATCCGCGCGCTCGAGGCCGCGATGGGCACGCTGCTGTTCGACAAGTCGCGCTCCGGCGGCTTCGCGCTGACGGCCGAAGGGCAGCGGCTCGTCGCGTATGCGGATGCGATGGAGACGACCGTGCAGTCCGCGTGCGACCAGATCGCGAATACCGGCGAGGCGCTGTCGGGCCACGTGCGGATCGGGTCGACCGAAGGGTTCGGCTGCTTTTTCCTCGCGCCGCAGCTCGCGCGGTTCCGCGCCGCGCATCCGCACGTGACGGTCGACCTGCTGCCGGTGCCGCATTTCGTCAACCTGCCCAAGCGCGAGGCCGATCTCGCGATCACGCTCGAGCGCCCCGAACGCGGGCCTTACGTGGTCACGAAGCTGTGCGACTACCAGTTGCGGCTCTATGCGACGCGCGACTATCTGGCGAACCACGCGCCGATCACGTGTACGGACGATCTCGCGCAGCACGCGTTCATCAGCTACGTCGACGATCTCGCGTTCAGCAACGAGCTGCTGTACCTGGACCGCGCGGTGCCCGGCGCGACGGCCGGTTTGCGCACGACCAGCGTGATCGCGCAGTATTTCGCGGCGCTGCAGGGCGGCGGCCTCGCGATCCTGCCGTGTTTCATGGCGGCCGCGCAGCCGGCGCTCGCGCCCGTGCTGCCGAATGATGTAGTCGTCACGCGGTGTTTCTGGCTGACGTGCCGCGAGGATCTGCGCAAGCTGCGGCGCGTGACCGCGCTGTGGGATTACCTGCGCGCGGCGGCGGACGCGAATCGCGCGTTGCTGTCGGGGGAGTCGGGGATGCTGCGCTTCGTCGGCGAGCCGGAATAGCGGTCGAAGGGCGGGGCGCGACGGCGACGCGGCGATCGATCTGGATGACAACACGGCCGGCGGCGATTCGACCGGCTAGCGGGGAGAAGGCAAATGGCTTTGACGCATGCGGGCAAGGTTTTCGTGGTGTGCGTGGTGGTATTCGGCGTGACCGCCTACTGGCTCGCGTCGCGCATGGTGCGCCGACAGACGGGCGGCAAGCGCGGCTCCGGCGGCGCGGTCGCGTTCTGGTGGCTCGTATGTTTTTGCCTGGTGTCGCTGTTGTTCCCGTTCGTGTACTGGATCGGCGACGAGCTCTACGCACTGACGGTATCGCCGAAATACGAAGCGACCGTCGTGTCCTACCAGTCCGAGTGGGATACCTGCGAGCGCCGCGACAGTTCGGGGCGAACCTCGTCGTACCGGTGCATCAATTACACGTCGATCCTGGAAGCCGTGATGCCGGATGGCGAACGCATCGTGCTGCCGGGCAACATCCGTTCGGGGGCCGTGCCCGAAATCGGCGAGAAGATCGATGTCGTGTTGCCGCAAGGGGCTCATCAGTGGCACGAACGCAGCGTGCGGAGTATCGGGCTGCTGGCCGGCGGCACGGTGATGGTCGCGATCATCGGGTATTTCGTGTACCTGATCGCGGCGTACGGGGCCGGGAAGAAGATCGACGGCGCGGCACGCTTTGGCGTGGCGGCGGTGCTGAACGGGCTCGTGCCGCTCGGTGCGCTGCTGATGGAACTCGCCTTGCTGAGCGTGCCGTACCGTTACTGGGCGCACGGGAATCCGCAGCAATGGCCGGTGTGGGTGCTCGCGCTGTGCCTGCTGTTCGCGCTGGCGCTGCTGCCGTTGCTGCTCATCTACGCGCGAACCGCGTGGCGGGCGGTGGTGAAGTAGCGGAGGCGCGGCATGCCTGTACCGCGCCTCGCGAGCGCGGCGCGGGGGCAGGTCGCGTCGCCGGCGCTCAACCCGGGCAGCCCAGCCGATCCGCGAGCTCGTTCAGATCTTTGACGTCGAAATCCCACGCCTCGTCGGCTTGCAGGTCGGTCGTCTGGCCGGGCCCGTGCTCGGTCGGCCGCAGCACGAACGCGGTCGACAGCCCGAGCCGGCGCGCGGCCGCGAGATCGCCGTTGTGCGCGGCCACCAAGCACAGCTCGGCCGGCGCGAGACCGAGAATCTCGACCGCTTCGGTATAGACGGCCGGCGACGGCTTGTACGCGCGCGCCACCTCGGCGCCGAGAATCGCGTCCCACGGCAACCCGCCGTGTTTCGCGACGTCGACCATCAGCCGGATGTTGCCGTTCGACAGCGGCGCGATGATGTAGCGTCGCTTCAGACGCTGCAGCCCGGCGACGGCATCGGGCCACGGATCGAGCCGATGCCATGCGAGATTCAGTGCGTCGATGTCGGCATCGGGCACGTCGTCGATGCCGAAGCGGTCGAGCGTGCGCACGAGGTTCTCGCGATGCAGCACGTCGAGCCGCACGTAGCGGCGGCGCCCGCTGCGGATTTCTTCCATCGACGGCGAATACTCGGCGCGCCACGCATCGGCGAACGCGAACGGGTCGAGCGTCGGCGCGTGGCGCGCCAGGAATGCGGCGGCACCGCGTGCGACACCGCTTCTCCAGTCGACGATCGTTCCGAAGACATCGAAAACGAGCGCCTTGATTTCGGCAGGATTCGTCATGGTGATCCAGTGAAGGTCGTTCGATGAGGGGTCACATCGCCGTGCCGCCGGATGGCGCGACGTCGGTTCGATCGACATTGAATCACGGATACGAAAACGCGGCCCGGGAGGCCGCGATGCGTGGCTCGGTATTTCCGTCGCGGTGCGGGTCGCTGCCGCGGCTGCGTGGCCGAGCACATCCGGAAGGATCGACGGGCGGCGCGCCTGCGCCTTCGTGCAGCGCAGCAACCCTGTCGTCGCACCGGCCGCCGCCGGCGAGCCGCGCGGCAACCGAGCGTATCCCCTGATGCAAGCAGGCACGCCGGTTGTGCCGGATTGGTGTTAAATACATTTCGGCGCGCCCAGGCACGGCGTGCAAACGGGGCGCACCGTGCATCGGCGTAAACCCGAGGCGGGACAGGGCACGAAATATCGATAACGAATCGGGCGCATCAGACCCGGTCGGACAGACGGCAGGATTCATCTTGAATACCGAACCGCAAAGTTCTCGCTACAGCTTCGGGCTCGCCGCGGAAGTGCTCGCGTCCGAGCAGAGCGTGCTGAGACTGATCACGCGCAACACGCCGCTGCCGGAACTGCTGTCCGAAGTTTGCCGGCGTGCCGAGGTTTTGCTCGGCGACGGCGCGTCGTGCACGATCCTGCTGCTCGATACGGACGGCGTGCACGTGCGCGTCGGCGCGGCGCCGTCGCTGCCCGCGCAGTACAGTGCGGCGATCGACGGCGCGGCGATCGGGCCGGCGGCCGGCTCGTGCGGCACCGCGATGTACGAGCGCCGGATGGTCGCCGTCGAGGACATCGAAACCGATCCGCGGTGGGCCGACTATCGCGCCATTGCATTGCCGCTGGGCTTGCGCGCGTGCTGGTCGGTGCCGTTCGTCGACGAGGCCGGCGTCGTGCTCGGCGCGTTCGCCATCTATCACCACCGGCCGTGCCTGCCGAGCGACGAGGAAACCGCGCTGTTGCGCGATATCGGCAACAGCGTCGGCCTCGCGGTGCACCAGGACCGGATCGCGCGGCAGCTTGCGCGCAGCGAGGAACATCACCGGCTCGTCGTCAACAGCCTGAACGAAGGAATACTCGTCGTGTCGCACGACGGCGTCGTGGTCGCGAGCAACCCGAGCGCGAACCGGATGATGCGCGTGAAGGGCGAACTCGTCGGGCGCCGGCTGTCGACGGTGATCCTGCGCAAGCTGCGCGAAGACGGCACGCCGATCGCGCCGGACGACTGGCCGAGCCGGATCGCGCTCGTGACGGGCACGCCTCAGCTCGGCTACACGGTCGGCTTCGGCCTCGCGGACGGCGACATCATCTGGGTGCGCGGCAACGCGGTGCCGATCGTGAGGCCGGGCGAGACGCAGGCCGACTCGGTGCTCGTGTCGTTCAACGACATCGGCCCCGTGCGCGAAGCGCAGCAGCAGTTGCGCTACATGGCGACCCGCGACGCGCTGACGGGCCTCTACAACCGCCGCTGGCTCGGCGACCGCATGCGCGAACTGTTCGGCGTGCACGACGCGGCGGCCGGGCCCGCGCGCGTCGCGATCCTGTTCATCGATCTGGTCGGCTTCAAGAAGGTCAACGACACGGCCGGTCACGACGCGGGCGACGCGCTGCTGCGCAGCGTCGCGGCGCGGCTCGCGGCCTGTGCGGACGGCCGCTACGCGCTCACGCGCGTCGGCGGCGACGAGTTCGTGATCCTCGTCGACGACTGCGACGATCCCGAGCATCTCGCGGTGCTCGCGCGCGAGGTCATCGACGCGATCGCGAAGCCGTTCGCGATCGCGAACAACGAATACTGGCTCGGCGTATCGATCGGGATCAGCGTCGCGCCGCGCGACGGCGACGACGCCGTGACGCTGATGCGCAACGCCGATTCGGCGATGTACGACGCGAAGCAGCGCGGCCGCAACCACTTCACGTTCTTCACCGCCCAGCTCAACCTGCGGCTGCAGCGCCGCTTCGCGATCGAGCAGTCGCTGCGGCGCGCGCTCGCGTCGGACATGCTGCGGCTCGCGTATCAGCCCGTCGTCGATGCGCGCAGCGGCCGCACGGTCGGCGCCGAGGCGCTGCTGCGCTGGACGAGCCCCGAGCTCGGGCCGATGTCGCCGGCGGAATTCATTCCGGTCGCGGAAGACACGGGGCTGATCGTCGCGATCGGCCAGTGGGTGCTCGAAACCGCGTGCCGGCAGGCGGCCGAGTGGCGTCGCACGATCGCGCCGGACCTGATGCTGGCGGTCAACCTGTCGCCGCGGCAGTTTCACGAAGGGCTCGTCGAATCGGTCGCCCGCTGTCTCGCGCATACGCGGCTCGACCCGTCCGCGCTCGAACTCGAGATCACCGAAGGCGTGCTGATGAACGACACGGACACCGTGCTGCCGATGCTCGAAGCGCTCACGGACATGAACGTGCGGATCTCGGTCGACGATTTCGGCACCGGTTATTCGTCGCTCGCGTACCTGAAGCGTTTTCCGCTGCACAACCTGAAGGTCGACCGCTCGTTCGTGTCGGGCGTGCCCGATCATCACGACTCGGTCGCGATCACGCAGGCGGTCGTCGCGATGGCCCATTCGCTCGGGATGAAGGTCACGGCCGAAGGCGTCGAGACGCAGGCGCAGTCGTGGTTCCTGCAGCAGATCGGCTGCGACATGCAGCAAGGCTATCTGTTCAGCCGCCCGCTGGACGCGAACGACTACGCGCGCCGGCTCGGCGCCGCCTGAGCGCGCCGGGTGTCCTGCTAGCGCTAACGCGCGCCGAACCCGCCGGCGCCCGGCGGCGGATCGATCTCGACCCGGTTCTTGCCTTCGTGCTTCGCGCGATAGAGCGCGCGGTCGGCCGCCTCGATCAGGAGTGTCGTCGGCAGGCCGGGCGTGGGCACGATGCTCGCGCCGCCGATGCTGATCGTCACCGTGTGGTTGCCCGTCGACGAGTGCGCATGCCGCAGGCGCAGCGCTTCGACCGCGAGCCGGATCTTCTCGCCGAGCAGCCGTGCGGCGCCCGGCGACGTGGCCGGCATCACGACCGCGAATTCCTCGCCGCCGAAGCGCGCGGCGAGATCGCCCGATTGCCCGAGGCAGCGCTCGATCGTGGATGCGATCTGCTTGAGCACGTTGTCGCCCGACACGTGCCCGTACGTGTCGTTGTACAGCTTGAAATTGTCGACGTCGATCATCAGCAGCGACAGCTCGCTGCGTTCGCGCGCGCCGCGCCGCCACTCGGCGGCCAGGTATTCGTCGAGATAGCGCCGGTTCGACAGCCCGGTCAGGCCGTCGGAGTGCGTGAGGCGCCGCAGTTCGAGGTTGGCCTCGAGCAGTTGCTGTTGCGACTGCCGCAACGCGCGATAGGCTTCGTCGCGCTGCAGCAGGTTCATGTACGAGCGCGAGTGGTAGCGGATGCGCGCGACGAGTTCGATGCGATCGGGCAGCTTGACCAGATAGTCGTTCGCGCCGGCCGCGAACGCGGCGCTCTTGATCACCGGCTCTTCCTGCGTCGACAGCACGATGATCGGCACGTCGCGCGTCGCCGGATTCGCGCGGTACGCCCGCACGAGGCTCAGCCCGTCGATGCCCGGCATCACGAGGTCCTGCAGGATCACGGTCGGGCGCGTCTCGATCGCGGTGGCCATCGCGTCGTCCGAGCGCGGGCAGTAGTGGAAGTCGATGCCTTCCTCGTCGACGAGCGCGCGCCGCACGGCCTCCGCGACGATCGTCTGGTCGTCGACCAGCAACACCATCGCCGGCGCGTCGGCGGGCGACGCGGTCGGGCCGCCCGGCGGGCGAGTCAGGTCAATCGTCATGATCGATGCGGGTCGTTGCGGTTGTCGCGGTCGTTGCAGGGGCAGGCATGGGTGTTGCGCACGGTCATCGTCGGGTTCAGAGCCGCGCGAGCGCCGCCAGCTCGCCCGCGATGCGCCCGAGCGGCAGGATCGCACGCGCCGCGCCGAGCGTCGCGGCCGCCTTCGGCATGCCGTACACCGCGCTCGTCGCCTCGTCCTGCGCGATCGTATGGTAGCCCTTCATCCGCAGCGCCTTCAGGCCGATCGCGCCGTCGCGTCCCATCCCCGTGAGCAGTACGCCGATCACGCGGCCGGGCCAGTGCTCGGTCAGGCTGTTGAAGAACACGTCGACCGACGGCCGATACGGCGTGGCGGCCGGTTCCCGCGTGTATTCGAGCGTGCCGGCGCGCGTGATGCGCAGGTGGTCGTCGGTCGCGGCGAGCAGCGCGACGCCCGGCTGCGGGCGGTCGCCTTCGCGCGCGACGCGCACGGCGAGCCGGGTCTGACCGTCGAGCCATTGCGCCATGCCTTCGGCGAACGCGCGATCGACGTGCTGCACGATCACGATCGGCGCATTGAAATCGGCCGGCAGGCTGCCGAGGATCGACGCGAGCGCGCCGGGGCCGCCGGCCGATGCGCCGATCGCGACCAGCGGGCCGCCGCCGCGCGCGGCCGCGCCGGCGACGCGCGTGCCGCCCGGCGCGTCGAGCAGGCGGCCGATCTGGTCGATCTTCGCGAGCAGCAGTTTCGTCGTGTCGCCGGCGGCGCCGTCGCCGAGCCGCGGCGTGTCGACCGCGTCGAGCGCGCCGGCGCCCATCGCCTCGAACACGCGCCACGCGTTCGCGCCGATGCAGCTCGTCACGATCAGGATCGCGCACGGTCGTTCGGAACGCATGATCCGACGCGTCGCTTCGATCCCGTCGAATTTCGGCATGATCAGATCCATCAGCACGATGTCGGGCGGCTGCGCGGCGCACAGTTCGACGGCTTGCGGGCCGTCGGTCGCGACCCACAGCACGCGGTGCTCGGGCCGTCGCGCGATCGCGCGGCGCATCGCCTCGACGGCAAGCGGGAGGTCGTTGACGATGCCGATGTTCACAAGCGGAATTCTCCGGTCGGTTCGTAGTGTTGGAGGTGGGCCGGGTTCATGGAGGGGGGCAGCCTGTTCGGCGCTCGCTGCCGGGCGGCATCGGCGGCCGGACGGCGCGGCATTCTTTTCGGTTGACGACGCCCGAATGCTGTCATGCAGCGCGGGCGGCGGCAATCGAAAAATGAACGCATGATGCCGTTTCAGTGCGTTTCCTCTATGACTGTGCCGCATTGCCTGCAAGCGGGCCAGTCGATCCTGCCCGGACAGGCCGCAGAAGTCCGCATGTTACCGTGCCGGCATCGACAAAAAAGAAAACGGGATCCCGAGGAGCGCGCCCGAAACCCTGCTCGCCGTCAGCCGCGCGTCGTTCGCACCGGTCGCGATCGGGCGCGACGGCCGTTTGCCGTAGAGGATCTCCATCGAGAGCGGGTGTGTGTCGATCTACCGCGATTGTCCGGTCGGACGCGATGCGCGGCGCGAGCTTCATTTCAACACGTTCCGGTGTGCCGGCCGCGACGAGGCCGAAGCCTTCATGACGGAAACCGATCGCGCCGGCAACGGCGCGGCGGCGAGTTTGGCCGAGGCGCCTCACGCAGGCTGACGACCGGCAACCGCGCGCGGGCCGCTGGTTCGGCATCGGCGCGGTCGAGCCGGCCGCGTAGCGGGCCGTATCGAGCCGTACCGGGCCGTCGAGGCATCGGGCCGCGGCGCACACGCGCCGCCGCACCGTCAATGGCTACGCGCGTAGCCCTGGATCAACGCGCGCATCATCCCTTCGACCGTCGCGTCGCGCAGGTCGCTTTCCTGTTCGGCTTCCTCGACGAGCGCGGCATAAGCGGTCGCGAGCGTCACACGGTCGACTTCATGGCGTTGCTCCATCAGCGTCACCATCCCGTCCTTCGCCAGATGAGCGGAGAACGCGCGGCTGCCGATGGTCTGGAATACGTCAATCATGGCGGCTCTCCCGTACGTTGCCGATGCCTTTCAGTGTAGTCGCCGTCCCGGCGCCGCGCCACGCGCGCGGGCCGACCCGATTCGTCCGATGAAATGCGCTCGACACACGGCGCACGCACGGTATCCGGCAGCTTCAACGTTTACCCGAATCGGCAAATCGTCGACTTTTTATCGATAAAGTCTCGTGTTAGATTTCGCCGTCCGAGCCCGATGCAAACCGGGCCGGCAGCGCGTCGCCGACGTGCCGCGCGTCCAGACACACGGAGGAGAAATGCTGGTGCTGATTGGGGTGCCGATCGTCGTGATCGGCTTCGCGCTGCGCTTCAATGCGCTGCTGGTGGTCACGATCGCGGGGCTCGCGACGGGGCTGGCGGGCGGGCTGAATCTCGTCGACATCGTCGGCGCGTTCGGCAAGGCGTTCGCCGAGAACCGCTACATGGGGCTGATCTGGCTCACGCTGCCGGTGATCGCGCTGCTCGAGCGCAACGGGCTCAAGGAGCAGGCGAAGCGGATGATCTCGCGCGTGCATGCGGCCACCACGGGCCGCGTGCTGATGCTGTATTTCGTGCTGCGCCAGGCGACGGCCGCGCTCGGTCTCACGTCGCTCGGCGGCCACGCGCAGATGGTGCGGCCGCTGATCGCGCCGATGGCCGAGGCCGCCGCGGTCAGCCGGCACGGCGAGCTGCCCGAGTCGGTGCGCCAGCAGATCCGCGCGCATGCGTCGGGCGCCGACAACGTCGCCGTGTTCTTCGGCGAGGACATCTTCATCGCGATCCAGTCGATCCTGCTGATCAAGGGCTTTCTCGAACAGAACGGCATCGCCATCGAGCCGCTGCACCTGTCGGCGTGGGCGATCCCGACCGCGATCGCCGCGCTGCTGATTCACTGCACGCGCCTCGCGCTGCTCGACCGCCGGCTCGCGCGCGGCTTCGGCCTGGTGAAGCAGGAGGGCGTGCGATGATCGGCCTCGAATCGCTGTACACGCTCGCGGGGCTGATGTTCGCCGCGTTCGCGTACTTCAACCTGACGGACCGCACGAACCCGCGGCGCGTCGTCAATTTCGCGTTCTGGGCCATCTACGCGGTCACGTTCCTGTTCGGCGCGCTGTTGCCGCATTTCGTCACGGGCTGCCTCGCGATCGCGCTTGCACTGATCGCCGGTTCGGGCAAGCTCGGCCGCGGCCGGTCGGACGAGGCCGGCGAAGCGGCGGCCGTGCGGCGCGAGACGCTCGCGCAACGCTTCGGCAACCGGTTGTTCCTGCCCGCGCTGCTGATTCCGGTCGTCACGCTGATCGGCACGTTCGCGCTGAAACTCGTGCCGTTCGTCGACCCGAAGAGCGTGACGCTGATCTCGCTCGTGCTGGGCACGATCGTCGCGTTCGTCGTCGCGCTCGCGATGCTGCGCGATTCCCCCGTGCATGCGCTGAAGGAAGCGCGCCATACGATGGATGCGGTCGGCTGGGCCGCGATCCTGCCGCAAATGCTCGCGGCGCTCGGCGCGCTGTTCGCGATCGCGGGCGTCGGCGGGGTGGTGTCGGGGCTCGTGAAGGAATGGGTGCCGATCGATTCGCCGTTCGCGGTGGTCGCCGCCTACACGGTCGGCATGGCGCTGTTCACGATGATCATGGGCAACGGCTTCGCCGCGTTCCCGGTGATGACGGCGGGCATCGGCCTGCCGCTGATCGTCCATCAGTTCCACGGCAACCCGGCGATCATGGGCGCGATCGGGATGCTGAGCGGCTTCTGCGGTACGCTGATGACGCCGATGGCCGCGAACTTCAACATCGTGCCCGCGGCGCTGCTCGAACTGAAGGACAAGAACGGCGTGATCAAGGTGCAGTGGCCGACGGCCGTGCTGCTGCTGGCCGTGAACACGCTGCTGATGTACGCGTTCGTATTCCGCTTCTGACTCGATGGACGAGATCCTCATGACCGACCGACTCACTTCCGAACTCGCGTCGAAATTCGCGTCGCTCGCGCTCGCGCATCTGACCCGCGAATATCCGAACAAGCTCACGCATGCGCTCGAAGGTCCGCACGACGTGCAGGGGCCGCGCGCATTGCACCCGATCTTCTACGGCAGCTACGACTGGCACTCGTGCGTGCACGGCTACTGGCTCGTGCTGCGCGTGCTCGAACGCTACCCGGCATTGCCGGAAGCCGAACGCATCGTCGCGACCGTCGACGCGCATTTCACCGACGCGAACGTCGCCGGCGAGCGCGCGTATCTCGCGCGGCCGCACAACGCCGGCTTCGAGCGGCCGTACGGCTGGGCGTGGCTGCTCGCGCTCGCCGCGCAGCTCGAGCGGCTCGCGCTGAAGGGCGTGCTGCCGCAGGCCGCGCGCTGGGCGAAGACGATGGCGCCGCTGGCCGACCTGTTCGTGTCGCGCTTCGAGACTTTCCTGCCGAAGGCGACCTATCCGCTGCGTGTCGGCACGCACTTCAACACCGCGTTCGCGCTGGCGCTCGCGCTCGATTTCGCACGCGACACGCAGCGCGACGGGCTTGCCGCGCTGATCGTCGATACCGCGAAGCGCTGGCACCTGAACGACGTCGCATGCCAGGCGTGGGAGCCGTCGGGGGACGAATTCCTGTCGCCCGCGCTGATGGAGGCCGAACTGATGCGGCGCGTGCTGCCGGCCGCCGAATTCGACGGCTGGTTCGCGCGCTTCCTGCCCGACCTCGCGCGCGGCGAGCCCGCGACGCTGTTCGAACCGGCGACCGTCAGCGACCGTAGCGACGGCAAGATCGCGCACCTCGACGGGCTGAACCTGAGCCGCGCGTGGTGCCAGCGTTCGCTGGCCGGTGCGCTGCCGGCAGACGATGCACGGCGTGCGAAGCTGCTCGACGCGGCCGACCGGCATCTCGCGAGCGCACTCGCGCACGTGGCCGGCGACTACATGGGCGAGCACTGGCTCGCGACGTTCGCGTTGCTCGCGCTGGACGCATAGCGCGCGAAGCCGCGCCGGCGGGAAGGGCCTCGGCGCGCGGCCGATACCCGCCGCGCGGGCCGCTCCGTGCAGCATGCACGGCGCGAAGCGACCGGCTTTGCATCGTGCGCAACACCGCTTTCCACGACACGACCGACGCGCGGCGGCGACGACTCGCTACACTGCCGTACCGGTTGGACGGGCCCCGGCATCAGGCCCCCGAGCAAGGAGACAGAAGAGGATGGACACCCCACGCGCAGCGGTCGTCACGTACCGCGGCAATGCGATCGAGAACACGCACGTCGCCCACGTGGCGATCGTCGATGCACGCGGCCGGCTGCTGGCCCGGTTCGGCGATCCGTTCCGGATGACGCTCGCGCGGTCGGCCGCCAAGCCGGCCCAGGCGCTGTCGGTGATCGAGACGGGCGCGCCGGAACGTTTCGGCTTCGACGACGCGGACATCGCGCTGATGTGCGCGTCGCACAGCAGCGAGGACCGTCACATCGAACGCACGCGCGCGATGCTCGAGAAGGTCGACGCGCACGAATCGGATTTGCGCTGCGGCGGCCATCCGCCGTTGTCCGACGCGGTCTACCGGTCGTGGATCAAGCGCGACTACACGCCGACCGGCGTCTGCAGCAACTGTTCGGGCAAGCATGTCGGGATGCTGGCGGGTGCGCGCGCGATCGGCGCCGCGATCGCCGATTACCATCTGCCCGACCATCCGATGCAGGTGCGCGTGAAGCACGCGGTGGCCGACGCGTGCGGCTTGCGCGACGACGAAGTCGACTGGGGCATCGACGGCTGCAACCTGCCGACGCCGGCGTTCTCGCTGGATCGGCTGGCACGCCTGTACGCGTCGCTGGCCGACGGCGCGGACGCGGTGGAAGCGGGCGGCGCGCTCACCGATCGCGTGCGCGCACTGGCGCGCATTCACCGCGCGATGACCGCCTATCCGGAACTGGTCGCAGGCGACGGGCGCTATTGCACGGTGCTGATGAACGCGTTCGGCGGGCAGGTGGTCGGCAAGCTCGGCGCGGATGCGTGCTACGGGATCGGCGTGCGTGCGTCGGAACGCACGCGGCAACTCGGCGCGGACGGCGCACTCGGCATCTCGGTGAAGATCGAGGACGGCAATCTCGACGTGCTCTATATGGTCGTCAGCGAAATCCTCGAGCGGCTGCAGATCGGCACGGCCGAGCAGCGCGCGCAACTGGCCGGTTTCCACCGGCCGCCGATGCTCAACACGCAGGGCGTCGAGTTCGGGCACGCGACGTTCCCGTTCGAATTGCAGGCGGCCTGAACGCGGCCGCCGCGCCGATGCCGTCGGCCCACGATCCGGGCCGCGCAGCGGCGTGCGCTACGCGCGTGCGTCGCGAATCTTCGCCAGCTCCCGCTCCGACAGCTCGCCGATGTGCGCGAGGTGTTCCGCGAGAAAATCCTTCAGCACGCGCAGCTTCGCCGAGCTGCGCCGGTTCGCCAGATACGCGATGTAGATGAACTCGCCGGTCAGCCGGTTCTGCAGCCGATAGCGCGGCAGCACGGCTTCGAGTTGGCCGCTCGCGAGCAGGTCGCGCACCAGCCAGATCTCGAATTCCGCGATGCCGAGCCCCGCGCAGGTCGCTTCCAGCAGCAACTCCGAATGGTCGGTGACGAGATTGCCGGCCGGCAGCACGCTGTGCTGCGTGTTGCCGCGCACGAGCGCCCAGCGCGGATCGCCTTCTGGATGCACGTAGCGCAGGCAGTTGTGGTGCTTCAGGTCGTCCGGCGTCGCCGGGCGTCCGCAGCGGTCGAGGTAGCCGGGCGTCGCGCACAGGATGCTGTCGTTGCGCGACAGCCGGTGGACGACCAGGTTGTCCAGGTAGTTCTCGCCTTCGTGGATGTCGAGATCGAAGCCACCGGCCACGAGGTCGTTGTGGTTGTCGGTGAGCCGCACGTCGAGCTGGATCGTCGGGTAGCGCGCCAGAAACGGCGCGATCAGCGGCGCGAGATGGCGGCGGCCGAACGCGACCGGCGCGGTGAGCTTCAGCGGGCCGCTCGGCTGCGCGTTCAGCTCGGCGACGACGCGCAGCGTGTCGTCGAGATCGGCGATCAGCGTGACCGCGCGCTCCAGATAGATATGGCCGGCTTCGGTGAGCGTCACGCTGTGCGTCGAGCGGTGCAGCAGCGCGACCCCGAGCGCTTCCTCGATCGCCGTCACCTTGCGCGCGACGGTCGACGTCGACACGTGCATCTCCTTCGCGACCGCCGAAAAACTCCCCGTTTCGACCACGCGCACGAACGCGCGCATCGCGCCGAGGTGATCGATGCCGGTTTCTCTCGCGCCTTTTTTCATTCGATTCTCGCTGTTGCGTCACACGCAAAACCGCTTTCGATAATACAGAAGGGAGCTTGTTTTTGCAAAGGCATAGAATGCGAACCCGTCGCGTCGGCAAGCGGCGAACGACGAGCGGCACGAGACATCCAGGAGGGCACGATGACCGAAAACGGCTTCCGCGTCGAAGCGGATCTTTTAGGCAAACGAAGTATTCCGGACGCCGCCTATTACGGCGTCCACACGCTGCGCGCGAAAGAGAATTTCGACATTTCGGGCCGCACCATTGCGTCGCTGCCGTACCTCGTGATGGCGCTCGCGGCCGTGAAGGAAGCGGCGGCCGACGCCAATTGCGAACTGGGCCTGCTGCCGCGGCCGTACCGCGATGCGATCGCCGCCGCTTGCGTCGAGATCCGCGAAGGGCGGCTGCACGACCAGTTCGTCGTCGACGTCATCCAGGGCGGCGCCGGCACGTCGACCAACATGAACGCGAACGAGGTGATCTGCAACCGCGCGCTCGAAATCATGGGGCACGCGCGCGGGCAGTACGAATACCTGCATCCGAACGAGCACGTCAATCTCGCGCAGAGCACCAACGACGTGTATCCGACCGCGATCCGGATCGCGACGTGCTTCGCGGTCGAACATCTGCTCGAAGCGATGGCGCGGCTGCGCGATGCGTTCGCGGAGCGGGCCGACGCGTTCGCCGGTTTGCTCAAGCTCGGCCGCACCCAGTTGCAGGACGCGGTGCCGATGACGCTCGGCCAGGAATTCTCGACCTACGCGGTCATGCTGACGGAAGACATCGCGCGGCTGCAGGAGGCCGGCTGGCTGATTCGCGAGATCAACCTCGGCGCGACCGCGATCGGCACGGGCATCACCGCGCACCCGCAGTACGCGGAGAAGGCGCTGGCCGCGCTGCGCCGGATCACCGGGCTCGACCTGAGCACCGCGCCGAACCTGATCGAGGCGACGCAGGATTGCGGCGCGTTCGTCCAGGTGTCGGGCGTGCTCAAGCGGATCGCCGTCAAGCTGTCGAAGATCTGCAACGACCTGCGGCTGCTGTCGAGCGGCCCGCGCGCGGGCTTCGGCGAGATCAACCTGCCGCCGGTGCAGGCCGGCTCGTCGATCATGCCCGGCAAGGTGAATCCGGTGATCCCGGAAGTCGTCAACCAGGTCGCGTTCGAGGTGTTCGGCAACGACGTGACCATCACCTTCGCGGCCGAGGCCGGCCAGCTTCAGCTCAACGCGTTCGAACCGGTGATCGCCAGCGCGCTGTTCCGCAGCTTCAGCCACCTGACGGCCGCGTGCACGACGCTCGCGCAGCGATGCGTGAGCGGCATCACCGCGAATCCCGAGCGGTTGCGCGAGACGATGGAGCGCTCGGTCGCGCTCGCCACCGCGCTGAATCCGTACATCGGCTACAAGCGCGCGACCGCCGTGGCTGCCGAAGCGCACGAGAGCGGCAAGTCGATCCGCGAAGTCGTGCTGGCTCACGGGTTGATGACCGACGCGCAACTGGACGAGGCGCTGCAGCCCGAAGCGCTGATCCGGCCGCGCGCCTACTGATTTTGCCCGCGCGGCGCCGGCCGATGCCGCCGGCGGCCCGCGCGTGGCCGTTCCCCGCAGCGCCCGTCGACGGGCGCGATACATCAAGAAACGGAGACACACCATGAAGCACGCCAGCGAGCGCCCGGCCGACACGGCCGGCGGCGCGGATCCCCGTCATGCCGACCGCGATGCGATGTTCGCGTCGCACGAAGCCGGCTATGAGCAGAAGTTGAAGCCGCGCCACGTGCAGATGATCGCGATGGGCGGCGCGATCGGCACCGGCCTGTTCCTCGGCGCGGGCGGCCGCCTGCAGAGTGCGGGGCCCGCGTTGGCGCTCGTGTATCTCGTGTGCGGCGTGTTCGCGTTCCTGATCATGCGCGCGCTCGGCGAGCTGGTGATGCACCGGCCGACCAGCGGCAGCTTCGTGTCGTACGCACGGGAGTTCATGGGCGAACGCGCGTCGTTCGTCGCGGGCTGGATGTACTACCTGAACTGGGCGACGACCGGCATCGTCGACATCACCGCGGTCGCGATCTACATGAAGTACTGGGCCGTGTTCACCGACGTGCCGCAATGGGTGTTCGCGCTCGGCGCGCTCGGGATCGTGTCGGTGATGAACATGATCGGCGTGAAGGTGTTCGGCGAGATGGAGTTCTGGTTCTCGATCGTCAAGGTCGGGACGCTCGCGCTGTTCCTCGCGGTCGGCGCCGTGTTTCTCGCGAGCGGGCACCCGGTCGCCGGCCAGATGCCGGGGCTGCATCTCGTCGCGGATCACGGCGGGATCTTCCCGCACGGCATCCTGCCGGCCGTGCTGATCGTGCAGGGCGTGGTGTTCGCCTACGCGAGCATCGAGCTCGTCGGCGTCGCGGCGGGCGAGACCGCCGATGCGCGCAAGGTGTTGCCGAAGGCGATCAACAGCGTGATGTGGCGTATCGCGCTGTTCTACGTCGGCTCGGTCGTGCTGCTGACGATGCTGCTGCCGTGGACCGCGTACAGCGCGCACGAAAGCCCGTTCGTGACGTTCTTCGGCAAGCTCGGCGTGCCGTACGTCGGCACGGTGATGAACGTCGTGGTGCTGACCGCCGCGCTGTCGAGCCTGAATTCCGGCCTCTATTCGACCGGGCGCGTGCTGCGCTCGCTCGCGATGGGCGGCTCCGCGCCGCGCTTCGTGTCGCGGATGAACGCGCGCGGCGTGCCCTATGGCGGCATCCTCGTCACGGTCGCGGTCAATGCGATCGGCGTGCCGCTGAACTACATCGTGCCGGCGCAGGCGTTCGAGATCGTGCTGAACATGGCGTCGCTCGGGATCATCACGACCTGGGGCTTCATCGTGATGTGCCAGATCCTGTTCCGTCGCGCGGTCGATCGCGGCGAACTGAGCCCGGTGTCGTTCCGGATGCCCGGCGCGCCTTTCACGTCGTGGCTCACGCTCGGGTTCCTGGTCAGCGTGCTGGTGCTGATGGCGTTCGATTATCCGGGCGGCACGTGGACCGTCGCGATGATTCCGGTCGTCGTGCTCGCGCTGGTGGTCGGCTGGAAGCTGGCGAAGCGCGGCGCCGTGCGCGAGCAGGCGGCGGCGATGCCCGCAACGGCGCGCGCCGTTGCCGAGCCTGCGCAGAACGCGTAATGCCATGCACCGCAGGCGCCAGTCCGGTTGCGGGCCGGCGCCCGCGGTGCGTCCGGTTCAAGTCCGGTTCAAGCCGGCGCGCTCGCCGACCCATCGGCCGAAATCGCCGGCCATCTCCGCGGTCAGCTCGTGTCCGGCCGCATACAGCCGCGTGTCGTGCGCGACACCGAGCGCGGCGAGTTTCGCATCGGCCTTGTCCGCCCACGCGGCGGGCAGCTTGTCGTCGAAGCGGCCATGCACGATCAACGCGTGCAGCGGGCGAAGCGCATCGCGCGGCGCGATCAGCGGATCGATTTCCGGCAGGATGCGCCCGCACAGCACGGCGAACGCGCTCACGTCGCCCGGCGACGTGAGGCCGACGCTCGCGCTCATGATGCCGCCCTGGCTGAAGCCGGCGATCACGGTTGCCGACGCGGGGGCCGCGCCATCCCGCGCGCGGAGCGCGTGCAGCAGCGCGATCAGTTGCACGCGGCTGGCGTCGGCACGCGCCGCATCGATTTCAGGGCCGTTCGGGCCGAAACGCACCGGAAACCATGCATGCTGATTCGGCCCGAACGTGAGCGGGCCGCGCACGAACGCGATTTCGATGCGCGGATCGATCGCGTCGGCCACGTTCAGCAGGTTGGTTTCGTTGCCGCCAACGCCGTGCAGCAGCAACAGGCGCGCGGCGGGGCGGCCGGCGGCCGGGCGCAGCCGGTACTGCAGCCCGGATTCGGGATCGGTGGTCAGCGGCAGGACGTCGGTCATTGCGTGGGTCCGAAAGGGAACGATGCGACAGTCTAGAGCGGGCGGATCGGGAGGGGAATCGCCGGGGCGGGATTGATTGTTTCCTGGCAGGAATGAATGGGGCCACGGTGCGTTGCGGGAACGAATCGCGACGCCACGCCGCCAGGTATGGACCAACGGCCCGGCAACCCTTCGACGGTAGTCCGATCGGACGACTCGTCATTCTCACGTGCGGTTGATAAAATAGATACATTTTGTAGATACGTGAGGGCGCGAAGATGGATACGGCAAAGATCTTCAAGCATGGCGGCTCGCAGGCCGTCCGGCTGCCGAAGGATTTCCGCTTCGATACGGCCGAGGTGCGCATCCGCCGCCATGGGGCGTCCGTCATTCTTGAGCCGGTGCCGCAAGACTGGGCATGGCTGACACCGCTGATCGGCCCGGTCGACGCCGATTTCGAGGCTGCCGCGACCACGCAGCCGTCCGCTCAGGAGCGTTCGGGCCTGGATGTGTTCGAATGAAGTTCCTGCTGGACACCAACGCGGTGATCGCCATTCTCAAGGGCGAGCCGGCGATGCTGGCCCGTCTGCATGCGTGGCAGCCGGCCGATTTCGGGATTCCTGCGATCGTCGCGCATGAGCTTTATTACGGCGCGTACAAGAGCCGGCGAGCGGCAGCGAACGTCGCGCGTGTCGACGCGCTTCAGTTCGAGGTCGTACCGTTCGACACCGAGGACGCGCAGCATGCGGGCGAAATTCGTGCGCATCTGATCGCGGCCGGCGCGCCGATCGGTCCTTACGACGCGTTGATCGCAGGGCAGGCGCGCGCCCGGCATCTCGTGCTCGTCACGCACAACGTCCGCGAATTCGGGCGGGTTCCGCGGTTGCAATTCGAGGACTGGCTCGCCGAACCGAACGAAGGCTGAGCGGCGGATCGCGCAAGGGCGACATCACCGAACCTGCGAGGCGAACGCCGCATCGATCATAAAAAGAGACCAAAACAAACCGGCTCGCCGATAATGCGCAAACGTTTTGCCGGCATTCAATAAAACGGATTTTGCGGGGCATGAATAAAACAATGAATATCCGCTATTGCGGCGACGCATCGAGCGCCGCAGCCGCGCCGCGTATGGCGGCCGGAAGTTAACGGCAAATCCGCAAAAAACTTTAGGATTTTTCCCGCGCAATTATTCATTCCAATTTCCTCAATGAACGATTGATTTTCAGTCATCGGACGGTCATACACCATCCCCGATAATTCGGCGCTCACATTCTTTCAATAGACCAAAGGGCGATCGAAGCCGGATCGCTGCGGGGAGCTGTACTCATGACCATCCGTCATCGCATTACGCTGCTAGTCGTCCTGACGTTCTTCGCGCTGTCCGCGATCGGCATCTATGCCGTGTACCAGACGCGCAAGAGCGCGTCCGAGGTGCGTCAGGTCACCCAGGGAATCGTGCCGAGCGCGCTCGCGTCGGCGGATCTCGTCGCCGATGTGAAGAACATCCAGATCGCGACGATGACGCTCGTCTACGCGCCCGACGCGAACACCGCCGCGCAGGCCCGCGACGAGCTGAAGGCGAAGCAGGCCGCCCTGCGCGCCGCGCTCGACGCGCAGGCGAAATCGGCGGTCGGCCGCGCGCAGGAAGGGCTCGTCGCGCAGGCGAAGGACAGCGCCGCCAATTATTTCGCGGCGATCGACGACACCGTGAAGATGAAGGCGGACGGCAAGGCCGAGATGGCGCAGGCCTACCTGTTCGCGAACGTCGCGCAGTATCGCGACGAACTCGAAAGCATCGTCGACACGCTGCGCGTCGAGAAGAACCGCCAGAAGGACGACGCGATCGGCGCGCTGAACGGGATGCTCGCGACCACGGCGACCGCGATCGCGGCCGTCGCCGGCACGGTGATCGTGCTGCTGACCGCGCTCGGCCTCGTGCTGTATCGCCAGATCACGCGCCCGTTGATCGGGATGCAGACGGCGATGAGCGAGATCGCGAGGAGCCAGGATTTCACGCGCCGCGTGCCGGTGGGCCGGATGGACGAAATCGGCCATTCGATCGTCGCGTTCAACGGGATGATCGAGAAGATCCAGGAGAACGCCGCGCAACTGAAGCAGAAGACGGCCGACATCCAGGCGATGCTGCAGAACATGCAGCAGGGCATCCTGACCGTCGTCGAAGGCGGCGTCGTGCATGCGGAGTATTCGGCGTACCTCGAAACCATCTTCGAAACGAACGACATCGCCGGCCGCGACCTGATGGCGCTCGTGTTCGACGATTCGGCGATCGGCGCCGACGCGCGTTCACAGGTCGATGCGGCCGTGCACGCGTGCCTGGGCGAAGACAGCATGAACTTCGGGTTCAACGAGCACCTGCTCGTCAACGAAGTCGCGAAGCGGATGCCGGACGGCCGCGAGAAATGGCTCGATCTGAGCTGGTCGGCGATCACCGACGAGACCGACACGGTGGTGCGCCTGATGCTGTGCGTGCGCGACGTGACCGAGATCCGCGAGCTGACCGCGCAGGCAGGCGAGCAGCAGCGGCGCCTCGAGATGATCGGCGAGATCCTGTCGATCAGCCAGGACAAGTTCCACGACTTCGTGCACAGCGCGAAGGGCTTCCTCAGCGAGAACGAGCGGATGATCCGCCAACACGAACGCGCCGATCACTCGATCGTCGCGGCGCTGTTCCGCAACATGCACACGATCAAGGGCAATGCGCGCACCTACAGCCTCCAGCATCTGACGAACATCGTCCACGAAGCGGAGCAGGCGTACGAATCGCTGCGGCGCGCGGACAGCGGCCCCGAGTGGAACCGCGACGCGCTGATGGACGACCTGGCGCGCGTGCGCGAAGCCGTCGACCACTACGCGACGATCAACGCGGTCACGCTCGGCCGCAGCAGCGAGCCGGCGCAAAGCGGCGCCGATTTCCTGATGGTCGAGCGCGCGCGCATCAGCGAAAGCCTGCGCGTGCTCGACGGCGCCGATCCGGCGAATGCATCCGACTGGCACGCGGCGCGCGATGCCGTGCGGCGCATGCTGAGCCAGCTCGGCACCCAGGGTATCGGCGAGGCGCTCGGCAGCGTGATCGAGTCGCTGCCGTCGCTCGCGGCCGAGCTCGGCAAGCCGGCGCCGGTCGTGCATATCGACAGCCACGGCCAGCGCGTGCGCAGCGAGATCGTCGCGACGCTGAAGAACGTATTCATGCACCTGCTGCGCAATTCGATCGACCACGGGATCGAATCGTCCGACGTGCGGCGCGCGGCCGGCAAGGCGGCGTCCGGCACGATCGACATCGCGGTCGGCGTGGGCGGCGGCGAGCTGTGGTTCGTGCTCGCCGACGACGGCCGCGGCCTCGCGCTCGAGCGGATTCGCGGCATCGCGCGCGAGCGCGGCTGGATCGATGCCGACGACGCGGCGGCACTGTCCGACGAGGAAGTCGCGGAGCTGATCTTCCGGCCGGGTTTTTCGACAGCGCAGACGGTGACCGAAGTATCCGGACGCGGCGTCGGCATGGACGCGGTGCGCAATTTCCTGAAGCGCGAAGGCGGCGATATCGCGCTGCGCTTCACCGACGATCGCGTCGGCGCGCCGTATCGCGCGTTCGAGACGATCGTGTCGCTGCCGGCGCGCTTCGCGGCGGACGGCGCCGCGCAGGGCGCGGGCCCGGCCCAGCGGACGCGCATCGCGGATATCGGCGCAGCGGAGTGACGGCGTGAGCGTGCAGGCGTGGATGATTCAGATGGCCGCCGCGCTGGCGGGCGGCGCGGTCGTCGCCGTGGCGGCGGCGATCGTGTTTCGCGTGATGCGCGGGCGGCACGCCGCGGCGCTGGCGCGCGAGGCCGATGCGTTGCGCGACGCGCTCGACGCCGCCCGCGCACGCGCCGAGGAAGCGGCGTCGGCGCATGCGGAAGCGGCCGACGCATGGGCGCGACGCGAGGCGCAGCTCGAGGAGGCGCTGACACGCGAGGCATCCGCGCACGGCGCGCAGCGCGACGCGTTGCAGGCGCTGTCGGCCGATCGCGCGGCGCTCGCGCAGCACGCGATGAAGATCGCGGACGAAGCCGCGCGCCTGCGCGGGCTTGCCGGCACGTTCGAGCGCTGGCACGAGCAGATGATCTCGCTGACCACGCAGAACCAGGACATGCGGACGAAGAACCAGGAGCTGTCGGCGATCGTCGCGCACGTGTCGATCGTGTCGCTGAACGCGTCGATCGAGGCCGCGCGCGCGGGCACGGCCGGGCGCGGCTTCTCGATCGTCGCGAGCGAGGTGCGCGGGCTGGCCGCGCGCTCGCAGCAATTGTCGAACAGCTATCGCGACAGCCTGAACCGCAACGATCTCGTGACGGCCGCGACGTTCCAGGACATCCAGGCCGGCGGCAAGATGATCACGGCCGCGCTCGCGACCGTCGAGATGCTGGCCGGGCAACTGCACGCGCGGATCGAAGGAGAGGCCGCGTGATCGGCGCGCAGGCGAAGGCCGGTTTCGAGCGGATCTTTTTCGACGCCGCGCGCACGCGGCTCGCATCCGGCGGCGCGTGCGACATCCGGCCGGCCACCGGCCACGAACATGACGCGCCCGATCGCGTGCAGGCGACGTCGCGATCGAAACCGAAGGCGCCCGAGCATGTGGTCGTGCTGACGATCTCGGCGCTGCGCTTCCGCTTGCTGCTCGCGCTGCGCTTCAGCGACGACGACGCGACGCGCCGCCATTTCGTCGGCGCGGCGGCAGGCGCGGGCAACCAGCGGCCGCTGACCGACGCGTTCATGGAAGCCGCGAACCTGTGTTGCGGCGCGATCAACCAGGCGCTGACCGTGCCGTTTCCCGATCTCGGGATGTCGACGCCTTACCTGCTGAGCGGCGCGAGCATCGACTACATGCACGCGCTCTCGCCCGATTACGTGGCCGCGTACGACCTGACGCTCGACGACGTGCGGGTCGGCGCGACGCTGTGCGTGTGCGCGAACGCGCCGGTCGATTTCCATGTGCCGGAATCGGCCACGGTGGAAACCGGCGGTGAGCTCGAACTGTTCTGACCGACCATCAGGAATCCATCAGATGACCGAAGACCAACCCGTCAGCAAGGTGCTCGTGCTCGACGACAGCCGCGTGCATGCCGACGCGATCAAGCGTTTCTGCGACGAGCACAACCTGGTCGGCCTGACCGTGCGGCGCAGCCGGTTGCTGAAGGTGCTGCGCTCGAACATCGATCTCGGCGCGATCCTGCTGGCCGAGGATTACGGCGGCTCGCCGGCCGAGAGCGCGATCATCGCGACGCAGATCGACGCGCTGCGGCCCGAGCTGCCGATCATCCTGCGCCGCGAATCGCTCGCGTCGCGCGACGGGCTGCCCGATGCGCTCGCCCGTGTCGCGTGCGCGGCCTACGTCGCCGACGACATGACGCCGCTCGCGCGTGCGATCGACGAATACCTGTTCGGCCGCGACTACCCGAACGCGCTCGTGCGCGGCATCTCGGAGATCACCGAGGCGCGCCTCGACAGCCTGTTCCCGGGCATGACGATCGAGCACGACACGCCGTGCATCGTGCGCGACCAGATCATCTTCGGCGAGGTGTTCAGCCTGATCGCGCTCGAAAGCGCGTGGTGCCGCGGCTACATGCTCCTGCAGACGAGCGAGCAGCCGCTGCTCGACATGCTCGGCGGCACGCGCGACGGCAGCCGCGCGCCGGATTTCCGCGACGTGAACAGCGTGCTCGGCGAGCTGACCAATCTCGTGTGGGGCGCGTTCAAGAACCGCTATCTCGGCGACGCCGAGGCGCTGGCGCGCCATCCGGTGCAGGTGCCGCTCGTCGTCAATCACAAGCAGAAGTTCATCTCGTTCGGCGGCGATTGTCCGCAGCTTTGTTTCAAGTACCGGATGACCGATCCGGCATCGGGGCGCTCGGTCCGTCTCGACCAGCGTTTCGTGTTCAGCCTGAGCTGGTCGCCGGAGGATTTCCGCGAATCGGTGCAGGACGTCGGGCCGATGGTCGAATCGGGCGAACTCGAACTGTTTTGAATGTTGAAGTCGGCAACGACGAAAAGGGGAATACGACATGGCAAAGATTCTGGTGGTCGACGATTCGGGCACGGTGCGCGACGAAGTGGCGGGCTTCCTGCGCAATCACGGGCTCGACGTCGCGACGGCCGTCGACGGCAAGGACGGGCTCGCGAAGCTCAAGGCGACGCCCGGCGTGCGCCTCGTGATCAGCGACGTGAACATGCCGAACATGGACGGCCTGACGATGGTCGAGAAGATTCGCGGCGAGCTGGCGAACACGGCGGTCAACGTCGTGATGCTGACGACCGAAAGCAGCCCGGCGATGAAGGAGCGCGGCAAGGCCGCCGGCGTGAAGGGCTGGATCGTGAAGCCGTTCAAGGGCGACGCGGTGCTCGACGCGCTGAAGAAGCTCGCGGGCTGACGCGCGCGGCCGGCGGGCCCGATGCCGCGCCGGCATTCGACGCTGCGGTTCGGGTTGCGCGGCCGCGGCGTGGCCGGTCGCCGGCGCAATTTACAGCGCGCCCCGATGTCCGTATCCTGCCGGTTGCCGAGGGCGGCGTGCCGGTGTGTCATGCACGGCACGTCCGGCATTGACGACATCGGGAACGGAACACCTTCCAATGAAAACCGGAATCGGTCGGCCCGCGCGCCTGCGCGGCGCGTGCGTATCGCTGGTCGCCGCGCTGGCGGGCGGATGCGCGAACACGGGGCCACGGAACGCACCAACGGCGGCCGCGGGCGGCGGCTCGTCGTACACGTGCAATCCGACGCAGGCCAACGGGCAGGCGTCGGCCGGGCGGGGCGCGAACGGATGCTATTTCGTGCTGCACGACCCCGCCACCAGGCAGGC
Organism: Burkholderia sp. MSMB1826; assembly: GCF_001526325.1. Lineage (NCBI taxonomy): Bacteria > Pseudomonadati > Pseudomonadota > Betaproteobacteria > Burkholderiales > Burkholderiaceae > Burkholderia > Burkholderia sp. MSMB1826. The sequence goes on along the minus strand of NZ_LOYN01000010.1, from coordinate 783,633 downwards.
GCTGCCGAACACGCGCTATGCGTTCGCGCTTTACACCAGCGCCGCCCAGGACAGCCGGGAACTCGAAGTCGAAGGCGCGACCGACGCGCAGGGGCGCACGATCTACATCCGTTCCGACGCGCCGATCGATGCGGCGCGCATGGTGCTCGTCCGCACGATCGGCGACGGCCCGACGGGACGCATTCCGGTGCTGGTCCGTCCGACGGACGGCAAGCGCGTTCCGTTCGCGCGGTACAAGGTGACGGGCTGCAACGGGCCGTACGAAGGCGTGACCGACGAAACGGGGCGCGGCGTGATGTATCGCTGCAAGACACAGTCCCGGATCGACGTGTCGTTCTATCGGTCGCGTCCGTAGCGCGAAACGAATGATGTCCGTATCCGGCCGCGCTGCAGCCCGGCACATCGAGACGCTGATCGCAAAGGGCGTCGTCTTTACCGTCGTGGGCACGTGCATGCTGGTCGGCGTCGCCCTGTATGCACAGTCGACGCGTGAGTTCCTGCGCACGTCGGTCGTCGTGCCGGGGCGCGTCGTCAAGCTGAACGCGGGACCGCATCATCCGGAGATCGCGTTCACGACGCTCGCGGGCGAGCATGTCGAATATCCGCAGGGCGGCGACGTCAGCGTCGAGGACGGCGCGACGGTCGAGGTGCGCTATGCGCCGGACGCGCCGGAGATGACTGCGCGGATGAACACGTTCGGCGCGATCTGGGGCGATGTGCTGACATTCGGCGCGATGGGGTTGGTCTCTTTCGTCGTCGGTGTCGGTCAGTTGCGGTCGGGCGTGCGTGTGTGGCGCAGCGGGCGCAAGCGGAAGTGACCGCCTGCTGCGCGCTGAAACGCGTCGAATCCGGCAAGCAGAACATCATGAAACGCACGTGGCACTATGGGCCGATCCGGTTGTCGCGCACACGATTGCGTGTGCGGCGTCGCAGTATGTTGCCTCGTTACTTCACAGGACATTCCCGCATGACAATTCGCTTGATACCGTGGCTCGTCGCGATCGGCGCTGCATTCGCGGCCTTCCCCGCGCACGCGGCCGGCACCGCGCATTCGCTCGACCAGGTGCCCGGGAAGCTCGGTTCGCCCGAAGCACGCGCCGCGTACGCACGCGACATGAGCGGCGCGGAAGCGGACGGTTTCGGCGTGCACCTGCCGCCCGGCTTCACGAAGGAGAGGCTGGTGGCGCAGCTTGCCCCGGGCCAGCCGCTTGCGCGTGTCGTGCTGGTCGGCGCGAAACCGTGGCCGCAGCGCCCTGGCGCGTTCGTCGCGATCGTCTGCGTGGCGCCGACCGACGAGTCTGCGCGCGAGGTGCTGCGATTCAGTGCGCCGACCGATTGCGAAGGCTTCGAGAGCCACGCCGACGCCGATGACCGGAAGGAGCTGGTCTGGCTGGGCGTGTTCGAGCGCGGTCCGGACGGCGTGCCGCGCCTCGTCGCGCGCACCGAAGAGCCGCTCGAACAGGCGACCGACTGGAGCAACACGAATCTCGACAGACCCGACTACCTCGAGCAGACGAAGCAGTCGCGCGATGTCGCGTTACGGCCCGAGCGGTGGTCGCGGTTCGATCTCGCGCCGTACACGCTGCGGGCGGGCGATGCCGCGTTCGGGGTACGGGCGGGCTGGTCGATCGGCTATTCCGGCGGCGGTGCATCGTTCGAGGCGTTGTACCTGTTCCGGATCGACGGCAAGACGCTGCGCGTCGTGTTCGCGCAGCCGATGATGTTCTACCGGGATATCGCCGGCGACTGGCATCGCGACGGCACGCGCGATCACGACATCACGGAAGGCAGCAATGCGCTGAGCGTGCTGTCGACGTCGACGGACGGCTTCCACGACTTGCAGTTGCGCGAACGCGGCGGCAAATGGCGCCGGACGTTTCGCTGGTCGGCGGCGGATGGCGAGTACCAGCCGCGCTGACGCACCGGCCCGTTAGCGGGCGGGGGCCGCCGCCGTCGCGAATTCGTCGACGACCGCTTCGATCACCGCCTGCACGCGCGCGGTCTTGTAGAGATCGGCATGGGCGACGAGCCACACGTCGAAATGATTGCACCGCTGCGGCATGAGTCGCACCAGTTCCGGCTCGGCGTCGGCGCGGAAGCACGGCAGCTCCGCGATGCCGAGCCCTGCCAGCGCGGCTTCCACCAGCATCATCGTCGACGAGGTCTGGAACATCACGCGGCCGCGTGAAGTCGGCTCGCCGCACAGCGCGTCCCACATCGTCGGCACCACCGGCTGCTGATACATCACCAGATCGTGCCCGTCGAACGCGCTGCCCGCGACCGGTTCGCCGCGTTCGGCCAGATAGCGGCGCGATGCGTAGATGCCGGTTTCGAGATGCCCGAGCCGCCTGACGATCAGGTCCGGCGATTCCGGCCGCAACGTGCGAATCGCGAGATCCGCTTCGCGGCGCGTGAGGTTGGTGATTTGCGCCGACGTCACGCACACGACGTCGATGCCGGCATGCCTGCGCCGCAAGCGGGCGATCGCGGGAACGACGAAGCGCTTGCCGAGCGTGTCGGTCGTGGCGACGCGCACGGACCCGGCGAGTTGCTCGTCGAGCCCCATCACGCGGCGTTCGATCGTCAACGACGCCCGCTCCATCGTTTCGGCCGGTTCGAGCAGGGCTTCGCCCGCGGTCGTCAGCACATAGAGGGACGGTGTGCGGAGAAACAGCCGGGCCGAGAGTTCGTCCTCGAGCGCGGCGATCCGGCGCCCGACCGTCGCCTGGTCGACGTTCAGTTGCGCCGCGGCGCCGCGCAGCGTGCCGCGGCGCGCCAGCGCGAGGAAGAAGCGGGCGTTGTCCCAGTTCATCAGAATGTGCTCCGAGAAACCCCGCCATTGATGGCGGGAAGGCAAGGCGTGCGGTTGACAGGCAGGTTCATCCACGGGTCGGGATCGCCTGCATGATTCTTGTCTACCGCTACCGGGTGAAGTCGCTCAACGGACAATCGGGCAGCCAGCGGCGGGCGGCATCGAATGATGCAAATCTGCATCAGACAAATGCGAAATTATCACTTTTCCGCATCAGGCGCGCGGTCCTAGACTCCCGGCATCTGCCTGGAGGTGTCATGTCCGATTGCCATTCCGTTTCCGTTCCTGTCGCCGCGGCGGCGCCGAGCCGCCCGACGGCGCGCGAGCAGCGCTGGACGCTGGCGCTCGTCGCGGTCGGCATGTTCATGGCGGTACTCGATTCGACGATCGTCAACGTGGCGCTGCCGGCGATGCGCACGAGCCTCGGCGCGACGGTCGCGGAGCTCGCGTGGATCGTCGACGCGTACACGCTCAGCTTCGCCGCGCTGATTCTCGCGGGCGGCGCGCTGTCCGACCGGTTCGGCGCGAAGCACGTGTATCTCGCCGGGCTGGCGCTGTTCGTCGCCGCGTCGGCGGCGTGCGGCGTCGCGTCGTCGGTGGCGGTCCTCGTGGTCGCGCGTTTCGGGCAGGGCATGGGCGCCGCGCTCTTCTTGCCCGCGTCGCTCGCGATCGTGCGCAGCACCTTCGACGTGCCGGCCGAGCGGGCGCGGGCGATCGCGGTGTGGGCCGGCATCGCGTCGGTCGCGGTCGCCGTGGGGCCGGTGCTCGGCGGGATCCTGGTCGACGATTTCGGCTGGCGCAGCGCATTCCTGATCAACGTGCCGACCGGCGCAGTGGCCTTTGCCGGCGCGGCGGCGCTCGTTCGGGCATCGGCCGCGCAGGACGTGCGCCGGTTCGACTGGGCCGGCCAGTGCGTCGGGGCGACGGCGCTCGGTGCGCTGTGTTTCGCGGTGATCGAACTGCCGACGCGCGGCGTGGGCGCCACCGAGGTCCGGTGCGCGCTGCTGATCGCCGCGCTCGCCGCCGCCGTGCTGGTCGTGGTCGAGCGGCGTGCCCGCGATCCGATGGTGCCGCTCGCATGGTTTCGCAACCGCATCTTCGTCGCGATGAACCTGATGGGCAGCCTCGTCTATGTCGGGTACTTCGGGCTGCTGTTCGTGCTGAGCCTGTACCTGCACGGGCGCTTCGGCATGAGTGCGCGGCAGACGGGGCTGACGCTGTTGCCGTTCGCGCTGAGTCTGTCGCTCGGCAATCTGCTGTCGGGAAAACTGCACGGCCGGGTGCGTCCGGTCACGCTGATGGCGAACGGCCTCGCGATGGCGGCGCTGGCCGTTCCCGCGATCGCGCTTGCGCTCGCGCTGCGTGCGCCGTGGCCGGCGGTCTGGACGGCCTTGGTCGCATTCGGCACCGGGACCGCGCTGTCGGTGGCGCCGATGATCGCGACGGTGCTCGAACAGGTGCCCGCCGACGCGGCGGGCGTGGCATCCGGGTTCCTCAACGCGGCACGGCAGGCCGGCAGCCTGCTCGGCGTGGCCGTCGCAGGCGCCGCGACGATCCTGTTGCCGGATCCGACCGATGCGCTGTGGGCAGTCGCGGCGCTCGGCTGCGTCGCCTATGCGATCGCCGCGCTGGCTGCGCGGACGGCAGGTCGCGCGTAAGCCGCGCAGCCGCGCCGTTGACGCACGAGCGGCAGGGGCGTGGCGCAGTGGCCGGCAAGCCGCTGCGCACGCGCATGCGGCGGCGCGGCTGGACGCGCCGCGGAATGTGGAGGACCATTTCCTCGTCATGCCGCGAGCGGGCGGGCGCGATGGTCACGCGTTCGCCTCGCCGCGCCACCTGTCGAACCCCGTCCAGCGGAGCCCCATGGAACCCGATCAACAGACCGCCGATCCGATCCTGCTGCGCGACACGCACGACGGCGTCGTCACGCTGCGCCTGAATCGCCCGCAGCAGTTCAACGCGTTGTCCGAAGCGTTGCTCTCGGCCCTGCACGATGCGTTCGATACGCTGGCTGCCGATCCGCACGTGCGCTGCGTCGTGCTGGCGGCCGAAGGCAAGGCGTTCTGCGCCGGCCACGACTTGCGGCAGATGCGCGGCAAGCCCGAACTCGACTACTACCGCACGCTGTTCGCGCAGTGCAGCCGCGTGATGCTCGCGATGCGCGCGTTGCCGGTGCCGGTGATCGCGCGCGTGCACGGCATCGCGACGGCGGCCGGCTGCCAGCTCGTCGCCGCGTGCGACCTCGCGATCGCGGCCGACACCGCGCGCTTCGCGGTGTCCGGCATCGACGTCGGGCTGTTCTGCTCGACGCCGGCCGTCGCGCTGAGCCGCAACGTCGCGGCCAAGCGCGCGTTCGACATGCTGATGACCGGGCGCTTCGTCGATGCGGCGACGGCCGCCGCGTGGGGACTCGTCAACGAAGCCGTGCCCGAGGACGCGCTCGATGCGGCCGTCGCGCGCAAGGTCGCGGAGATCGTCGCGAAGAGCCCGGCCGCGGTGCGGGTCGGCAAGCAGATGTTCTATCGTCAGCGCGAGATGCCGCTCGACGAAGCGTATGCGTACGCGGGCGACGTGATGGCGCGCAACATGATGGAAGAGGATGCGGGCGAGGGCATCGACGCGTTCCTCGACAAGCGGAAGCCGACGTGGCGTTCGTGATGTTTTGACGGAAGGGGCACGGAGCGCATCGGCGCCCGTCGTTGCACGACGCGCAACGACGTACCGCGTCGTCGCCGGTGCGCGTGAGCGGGCCGCCGGTATGTAGCGCGACAGGTGCGGCGGTGCGCTCGCGTATCGCCGAACCGCCGAACCGCCGAACCGCCGAACCGCCGAACCGCCGAACCGCCGAACCGCCGAACCGCCGAACCGCCGCCGGTCAGCGCCCGTAGCTGCCGGTCCGCGGCGCCGGCTGCACGCTCGACGCGCCGGGCGGCACGATTACCACCGGCACGCGGCGCGCGAGCGCGCACATCAGCTCGTAGCCGATCGTGCCGCTGGCTTCCGCGACGTCGTCCACCTTCACCTGGTCGCCCCACAGCTCGACGTTCGAGCCGATGCCCGCGTTCGGGCACGGCGTCAGGTCGACGGTCAGCATGTCCATCGACACGCGACCGACGACGCGCGTCATCACGCCGTCCACGGCGATCGGCGTGCCGGTCGGCGCGTGGCGCGGATAGCCGTCCGCGTAGCCGCACGCGACGACGCCGATCCGCATCGGCCGGTCGGCCGTGAAGCGCCGACCGTAGCCGACGGTCTCTTCGGGGGCGAGCGTCTGCACGCCGATGATCCGGCTGGTCAGCGTCATCGCGGCCGTCAGCGGCGTGTCGGCGATATGGCGCGACGCGCCCGTCGGCGAAGCGCCGTACAGGATCGTGCCGGGACGCACCCAGTCGCGGTGCGCGTGCGGGTGCCACAGCACCGCCGCCGAATTCGACACCGAGCGCTCGCCCGGAATCCCGGCCGTGGTCGCGTCGAACTGCTCGAGCTGCCAGTCGACCTCGCCTTCGTCGGCGTTCGCGAAATGCATCATCAGCGTGATCTTGCCGATCGACGGCGCGCGCGCCGCGCGCTCCCAGGCGGCGCGGAACGCGGCCGGCCGGTAGCCGAGCCGGTTCATCCCGGAATTCATCTTGAGCTGGATGTCGATCGGCTGCCGCGGCTTCGCGGCGATCAGCAGGTCGAGCTGTTCGTCGCAGTGCACGGCGACCGTCAGCCGGTGGCGATCGGCCAACTCGACGTCGGCCGGGTCGAAGATCCCTTCGAGCAGCAGCACGGGCTTGTCCCAGCCGAGCTCGCGCACGCGCACGGCTTCGTCGAGATCGAGCAGCGCGATGCCGTCGGCGGCCGCGAGGCCCGGGTAGATCCGTTCGATGCCGTGGCCGTACGCGTTGGCCTTGATCACGGCCCACACGCGCGATTGCGCAGCGGTGCGGCGGATGAAGTCGAGGTTGTGGCGGACGGCGTCCGGGCGGATATGGGCGACGATGGGACGGGGCATGGCAAGGGCTCGGGTCGGATGTCGTTCGGCGCACGGCGGCGCGGAGGAAACGGCGGGCTTGGCGCGACCGCGTGCCAAGCCAGTGTTGAGCGCTATCTTATTGGTGATCGACCAGTTTTAATTAACGTATTTGTCGACGATTTGGTGGAAATTTTGGTGTCATAGCCGGCCGGGCTCGTTGCCGGCGGCCTGCGCGGCCGAGTCTCCCGTCTAGAAAACCGGTGCGCGAACGGCACGGCGCGATGCTAAGCTCTCGGCGATCTTGTCATTGTTCAATGTAATCATAATGGAGGAGACCTGGATGACGACGTCCCAGCTGTGCCTGTTCATCGTCGCATTGTTGCCGTTCCCGATGACGTTTCTCGCCAAGGCCCGCAAGGGCTACGACAACCGTGCGCCGCGCGCGTACCTGGCGAAGCTCGAAGGCTGGCGCGCACGCGCCCAGGCCGCTCATCAGAATGCGTGGGAAGCGCTTGCGCTGTTCACGGCCGCGCTGGTGGTGGCATGGCACAACGGCGCGAACGTGCATCGCGTCGACCAGCTCGCGATCGCGTTCGTCGCGATCCGCATCGTCTATGCGCTGATGTACCTGTTGAACTGGGCGTCGCTGCGTTCGCTCGTGTGGTTCGGCGGGATGGCGTGCGTCGTCGCGCTGTTCTTCGCGACGCCGTAAGCAGCCAGGCGACGCGACGCCGGCCTCGCATGCCGGCCCGTCAGGCGCCGCTCGTGCCTCGCGCGTGACTGTCGTTGGATGCGGGCGCAACCATTTTCGAGACGAACGGCGGCGCGTTCGCTTCACTGCGCAGGAACGCGATCAACGGATCGAGCAGCCGGTGCCGCGTCGACGGATGGCGGCGCAGCACGAAGCGCCACGACGCGTCGCGCGCGAGGCCCGGCACCAGCGGCACCAGGCGCCCGCTGCGCAGTTCGGGCTCGATCAGCGGCACGCGGCCGAGCGCGATGCCCGCGCCGCCGACGGCCGCGCCGATCACCTGGCTGAAACTGCTGTAGCGGACGATCTTCGTCTCGAAGTCGCTCGGCAGGCCGAATTCCGACGCCCAGTTGCGCCAGTCGATCTCGGGGTTGTCCTCGTGCATCTCCTGCAGCAGCCGCGAGCGGCATACGTACCCCGATGCGTACGGAAACAATTCGGGACTGCACACCGGAAACACGGTTTCCCGCATCAGCACGTCGTCGTCGGCCCGCAGCCGGTGCGCGGGCACGTGCACGATCGCCAGATCGACGCCGCTGCGCGCGAAATCGGGCTCGTCGTCGAGCACGACCGCGTGCAGCGGGGTGTCGGGATGAAGCGACGAGAATTCCGCCAGCCGGCGCGCGAGCCACATCGACGAAAACGGCGCGTTGGCGGAGACGGTGAGCCGTTGCGCGGTGCCGCGAATCTCGGCGCACGCGTCGGTGAGACGCGACAGCGCGTCGCCGACGGCCGGCAGCAGGCGCGCCCCGGCCGGCGTGAGGCTGATGCCGCCGAGCCCCGTGCTGCGTTCGAGCAGCCGTGCGCCGAGCGATTCCTCGAGCGAGCGGATCTGATGGCTGACCGCGCTGGTCGACACGTTCAGCTCGACCGCCGCGCGCGCGAACCCGCCGAGGCGAACGGTCGCCTCGAAAGCACGCAATGCGCTGAGGGGAGGTAGGTGCGACATGCGGGGTATTGTAGTTGACTCAACACCCGTTGAAAAATCATCTTTTGCCGCGCGCGGGCGGCGCGGGTAGCCTCGATCCGGTCAAGAAAAACGCAACGAAACACCGACTGGAGGGCTTCATGTATTTCGACCGACGACTATGGGCGATGATGGCGGGACTGCGCTGGCGGGTGGCGGCGGCCGTCGCGCTCGGGCTGCTCGCGATGGGTGTCGGCATCCTGCGCTTCGTATTTCTCGGTCGCGTGCTGGCGCTGGTTTTTTCCGGCGCGCCGGCGCGCGACATCGGCGAGGCCGTCGCTGCAACGGCGGCTTGCGTGCTACTGCGTGCCTGGCTCGATCATCGCCGCACGGTGCTCGCGCAGCATACGGCGGGCCGCGTGCAGGCGACGCTGCGCGCGCGGCTGTTCGACCGGATCGCCGCGCTCGGCCCCGCATGGTTCAACGGCGAACGCACGGGCGGCGTCATGCTGGCCGTCGTCGACGGCGTCGAGCAGTTGCAGACTTTTTTCGGCGTTTACCTGCCGCAGCTCGTGATCGCCGCGTGCGCGCCGCTGATGATCTTCGCGGTGCTCGCGTGGTGGGACGTACCGACGGCCGCGATCCTGCTGGTCGCGGCGCTCGTCACGCTGGCGCTGCCGCAGCTCGTGCATCGCGCCGACAAGCGGGCGGCGCTCGCCCGTTCGGCCGCGTTCAAGGCGTTCGGCGAGGAGTTTCTCGACGCGGTGCAGGGCCTGCCGACGTTGAAGGCGTTCGGACAGAGCACCGCGTTCGGCGCGAAGCTGGCAGCGAAGGCGCGCGCGCTGTCGGACAGCACGTTCTGGGTGCTCGCGCTCGGCCTGCTGACGCGGTTCTTCACGGATCTCGGCACCGGCCTCGGCGCGGCCGCGGCGATCGCGGTGGGCGCGTGGCGTGTGCGGCACGGCGACATGAGCCTTGAAGCGCTGCTGATCGTGCTGATGGCCGGCAGCGAGATCTTCCGGCCGCTGCGCGACCTGCGTGCGGTGCTGCATCAGGGGATGATCGGCCAGTCCGCGGCGCATGCGATCCATGCGCTGCTCGACGCGGGCAGTCGGGCGCCGGCCGCCGACGCGCCGCGGGTGGCGGGCCTGCGGCCGGAGATCGCGTTCGACGACGTCAGCTTCGCGTATCCGGGGCGCCGCGCGGAGGCTCATGCGGCGCTGAGTTTCTCGGTGCGCGAGGGCGAGACGGTGGCGATCGTCGGGCCGAGCGGGGCCGGCAAGTCGACCATCGTACGCCTGCTGCTGCGCCAGCACGACGCGCAAGGCGGTGCGGTCCGGATCGGCGGCCACGACGTGCGTACGCTCTCGGCCGACCAGGTACGCGACATGATCGCGGTCGTCGCGCAGGACGCGACGCTGTTCGACGGCAGCGTCGCCGACAATCTGCGGCTCGGCCGCCCGGACGCCAGCGACGCGGACATGATCGCGGCCGCGCGCGCGGCCAACGCGCACGATTTCATTTCGGCGCTGCCCGACGGCTACGCGACACGCATCGGCGAACGCGGGCTCATGCTGTCGGGCGGCCAGCGCCAGCGCATCGCGATTGCCCGCGCGCTGCTGCGCGATGCGCCGATCCTGTTGCTCGACGAGGCGCTGTCGTCGGTCGATGCGGAGAACGAAGCGCTGATCCAGCAGGCGCTCGACCGGCTCACGCACGGACGGACGACGCTCGTGCTCGCGCACCGGCTGTCCAGCGTGATCGGCGCCGATCGTATCCTGGTGCTCGACCAGGGGCGGGTGGTCGACGAAGGGACGCATGCGGCGCTGATCGCGCGCGACGGCCCGTATCGACGGCTGATGGGGCCGCAACTGGAAGCGGTCGCCGAATCCGTCGGCGCGACGGCGGCCGCCGGTGCGACCGCGCGCGCGTCGTCGGGCCCGCAGGTGCGGCCGCTGAACGACGATGCGGCGACGATCGGTTGGTCGGAAACGTTGCAGACGTTGCTGCGCTTCGTGCGTCCGTGGAAGGCCAAGGTGATGCTGACCGTGCTGTTCGGGATCGGCCGCGTGCTCGCATTCATCGGCGTCGGCGTGATCGGCGCACGGGTGGTCGGCGCGGTGCCGACGGGGCAGGTCGGCAGCGGGCTCGTGGTCGCGCTGCTCGCGATCGCGCCGGTCGCGGCCGTGCTGCACTGGCTCGAATCCTGGCTCGCGCACGACATGGCGTACCGGCTGCTCGCGGAAATGCGCATCGCGCTGTTCGCGACGCTCGAACGGCTCGCGCCGGCCGGACTGCTGCACCGCCGTTCCGGCGATCTCGTGTCGCTCGCGACGCAGGACGTCGAGACCGTCGAATATTTCTACGCGCATACGCTGGCGCCGGCTTTCGTCGCGGTGCTCGTGCCGACCTGTGTGCTGGCGTTGCTCGCGTCGGTCGCGTGGCAGCTCGCGCTCGTGCTGTTGCCGTTTCTGCTGTGGGCGGGGCTCGCACCGGTGCTGGCGCGGCGCGACGTCGACCGGCTCGGCACCGGCGCGCGCGAAGCGCTCGGCCAGCTCGGTGCGCACCTGACCGAAACGATCCAGGGGCTCGCGGAACTGACCGCGTTCCAGGCGATCGCGCGCCGGCGCGCGGCGTTCGTGGCCGAGGTCGATGCGTACCGCCGGCAGCGCGCGAAGCTGCTCGACGATCTGTCGTCGCAAAGCGCCGCGCTGGAAGTCGCGAGCGGGCTCGGCGGGCTGGCGGTCGCGGCGCTCGGCGCGTGGTTGTGCGCACGCGGCGGGTTCCCGCGCGAGTCGTTGCCGCTATTGGTGCTGGTCGCGGTGGCCGCGTTCATGCCGGTGGCCGAAATCGGCCAGGTCGCGCGCCAGCTGGCCGACACGATCGCCTCGACGCGCCGCTTGCGCGCGCTGGAGAAGGAACCCGTGACGGTGACCGACGGCGCGCACGCGATGCCCGGCGATGCGACGGTGCGGTTCGAGGCGGCGTCGTTCACGTATCCGGGGCGCAGCGTGCCCGCGATCGATCGCGTGAGCTTCGAGGCGCCGCCCGGCAGCACGGTCGCGCTGGTCGGCGCATCGGGCGCGGGCAAGTCGACCGTCGCGAGCCTGCTGCTGCGCTTCTGGGATCCGCAGCAGGGCCGCGTGACGCTCGGCGGCGTCGACCTGCGCGACCTGCGGCTCGACGACCTGCGGCAGCACATCGCGCTCGTTGCGCAGGATACCTATCTGTTCAACGACACGCTCGAAGCGAACATCCGGCTCGCCGCGAACGACGCATCCGATGCGGACGTGCGGCGCGCGATCGATCACGCCGCGCTCGGCGACTTCGTCGCGCGGCTGCCGGACGGGCTCGCGACGCGCGTCGGCGAGCGCGGCGTGCAGTTGTCGGGCGGCCAGCGCCAGCGCGTGGCGATCGCGCGCGCATTCCTGAAGGATGCGCCGGTGCTGATCCTCGACGAGGCGACGTCGCACCTCGACACGATCAGCGAGCAGCAGATCCGCGCGGCGCTGGAGGACCTGATGGCGCAGCGCACGTCGATCGTCATCGCGCACCGTCTGTCGACCGTGCGCCATGCCGACCTGATCCTCGTGATCGAGCAGGGCACGGTGGTCGAGGCCGGACGCCATGCGGACCTGATGGCGCGGCAGGGCGCGTATGCGCGGCTCGTGTCGCATCAGGCGAGCGGGGTCGCGGCGTGAGCGACGCGGCATCGGCGCGTTGCCCGTTGGCCGTTGGCCGAGCGTTGCGTCACCTGCATTGAATCGAGCCGGCGGTTGCCGGCGTGACGCGCACGACCGTTCCGGCACGGCGCGCCATCTTCCGCCCCGCGCCGCGCCATCCGCCGGCGCGCCACGATCCGGCGGGGCATTGTGCTCCGCCATCCTCCCGCTTTCCTCCGATCTATCCGCGCCGCGCGGCCCGGGTTTGTCTCGATGCATTTATCTGTTGCGGACTTTTTTGGCGTCGTAGTATCGCCATTGACAACACTTGTTGCACTAATGTCTAATTAGACATCGCATGTTGCGGTGTGACTCGATGTCGTCGTTCCGCCGGCCCGTTGGCCGGTTACATCGCTCAATCATGCGGAGAGAAACCATGAGTCGCCGTTCCTTCCTGAAAGCCGTCGCGGTCGCCGCCGCGCTCGGCGCCAGCCTCGCGCACGCGGACACCAAGACGCTCGTCGTCGGGACCGATACGTCGTTCATGCCGTTCGAGTTCAAGCAGGGCGACAAGTACGTCGGCTTCGATCTCGACCTGTGGGCCGAGATCGCGAAGGACCAGGGCTGGAAATACACGATCCAGCCGATGGATTTCGCGGGCCTGATTCCGGCGCTGCAGACGCAGAACATCGACGTCGCGCTGTCGGGGATGACGATCAAGGAAGAGCGCAAGAAGGCGATCGACTTCTCCGCGCCGTATTACGACAGCGGGCTTGCGGCGATGGTGCAAGCCGGCGACACGTCGATCAAGTCGATCGACGACCTGAACGGCAAGGTGATCGCCGCGAAGACGGGCACTGCGACGATCGACTGGATCAAGGCGCACCTGAAGCCGAAGGAGGTCCGCCAGTTCCCGAACATCGACCAGGCTTACCTCGCGCTCGAAGCGGGCCGCGTCGACGCGGCGATGCACGACACGCCGAACGTGCTGTTCTTCGTGAACAACGAAGGCAAGGGCAAGGTGAAGGTCGCGGGCCAGCCGGTCAGCGGCGACAAGTACGGGATCGGCTTCCCGAAGGGCAGCGCGCTGGTGCCGAAGGTCAACGCGTCGCTCGTGAAGATCAAGGCCGACGGCCGCTACGCGCAGATCTACAAGAAGTGGTTCGGCGCCGAGCCGCCGAAGATGTGAGCGTGACGGCGCATCGGCGCGCGGCCCCGGGGCCGCGCGGGTCTTGAATCGAACGGGGAGCGACAAGTGAATTTCGATTGGTCGGCGATCTGGGCGGCGTTGCCGGACCTGATGGACGGGGTCCGGTTGACGGTGTTCATCGCATTTTTCGGGCTGGTGGGCGGCTTCGTCGTCGGGATGATCGCGGGCATGTTCCGCGCATACGGACCGAAGGCGATGAACGTGCTCGCACAGGTCTATATTGAATTGATTCGCGGCACGCCGATCGTCGTGCAGGTGATGTTCCTGTATTTCGCACTGCCGCTGCTCGCGCATATCCGCATCGACGGCCTGACGGCCGCGATCATCGCGATCACGGTGAATTCCGGCGCGTATCTCGCGGAAGTGGTGCGCGGCGCGCTGCTGTCGATCCCGAAGGGGCTGACGGAAGCGGGGCTCGCGATGGGGCTGTCGATGCCGCGCGTGCTGTTGAAGATCGTCGGGCCGCTGGCGTTCCGGCGGCTGATTCCGCCGCTCGGCAACCAGTGCATCGTGAGCCTGAAGGACACGTCGCTGTTCATCGTGATCGGCGTGGGCGAGCTGACGCGCAAGGGGCAGGAAATCATCGCGGGCAATTTCCAGGCGGTCGAGATCTGGAGTGCGGTGGCCGTCATCTACCTGATACTGACCGGTGCGATGACGCTGACGCTTCGTCTCGTCGAAAAGCGGATGAAAATCTTATGAGCATGATCGAATTCCAGAACGTGTCGAAGAGCTTCGGCCATGTGCCGGTGCTGAAGAACATCGACCTGAAGATCGACGCGGGCGAGGTGGTCGTCGTGGTCGGTCCGTCGGGCTCGGGCAAATCGACGATGCTGCGCTGTATCAACGCGCTCGAGAAAATCACCGGCGGCGAGCTGCTGGTCGACGGCCAGAGCGTGCGCGGCAACGCGGCGACGATTCGCAACATCCGGCTCGAAGCCGGCATGGTGTTCCAGCAGTTCAACCTGTTTCCGCAAATGACCGCGCTCGAGAACGTGATGTTCGGGCCGATGCAGGTGCGCGGCGCGTCGCGCGCCGACGCACGTGACCAGGCGATGGCGCTGCTCGACAAGGTCGGCCTCGAATCGCGCGCGAATCATTACCCGTCGGAGCTGTCGGGCGGCCAGCAGCAGCGCGTCGCGATCGCGCGTGCGCTCGCGATCCGGCCGCGACTGATGCTGTTCGACGAGCCGACGTCGGCGCTCGATCCGGAATTGCGCCACGAAGTGCTGAAAGTGATGCAGGATCTCGCGACCGAGGGGATGACGATGATCGTCGTCACGCACGAGATCGGCTTCGCGAAGCGGGTCGGCACGCGGCTGCTGTTCATGGATCAGGGCGGCATTGCCGAGGACGGCCATCCGGCCGACCTGATCGACCGGCCGCCGACGCCGCGCCTGAAGGAATTCCTGAAGCACGTATCCTGAACGAAACCGAAACACCCGACATGCCGCTTTCCCTTTCACCCGTCATCGCCGGCACGCCGTTCGACATCGGCGTGCGCCTCGGCGAGCTTGCGCGCCCCGTGTTCGATCCGTACATGCAGCAGAGCAGCACATGGCAGGCCGTGCGCCGCTGGCGCGGCCATCCGTTCGTCGCTGCGCTGCGGCAGGCCGCGCTGGCCGCGTACCCCGACCTCGTCGCGGAACTGGACGGGATCGCGGCGGGCGTCGGCTGGCCGTCCGAGGACATTTTTCTGTGGAATTGCCGCGGCGAGCTGATTCACAACGCACCGGACGGCTGCACGACGCTCGCCGCGCGCGGCGCGGACGGCACGCGCTGGATCGCGCACAACGAGGACGGCGATCCGTACCTGCGCGAACGTTGCCTGCTCGTCGACGTGCAACCGGCGGGCAAGCCCGGATTCGTCAGTTTCTATTACCCCGGCTCGCTGCCGGGGCATACGTTCGCCGCGAACCGCGCGGGCATCGCGCAGGCGATCAACAACCTGCGGATCCGCACGCCGGTGCCGGGCGTGCCGCGCATGATCCTCGCGCGAGCGGTGCTCGACGCGACGTCGCTCGACGCGGCCGCCGACGTGCTGCGCACGCATGCGCGCGCGAGCGGTTTTCATCACACGCTCGGTGCGACCGGCGATGCGCGGCTGCTGAGCATCGAGGCGAGCGTCGCGCGCTGTTCGGTCGTCGACGTCGCACGGCTTGCGGGCCATGCGAATCATCTGGTGCATCCCGGTTGCGATGCGGAAGCGCAGATCGTCACGCAATCGTCCGGCGATCGCCAGCAGCGCGTCGACGCGCTCACGCGCGACATCGATGCGATCGACGAAGCCGCGCTGCTGCGCGTGCTCGGCGATCGTGCGCCGGAAGGACTGCCGATCTATCGCGACGATCCGGCCGACCCCGACGACGAAAACACGCTGGCGACCGCGGTGTTCGCGATTCGCGACACCGCGATCGACTTCACCGTTCATCAACACGGCACGCAGCGCTTCGCGACGCGCATCGTGCCGTCCGGACGCGCACACCGCGCATCCTGATCCATGAGGCCACGCATGACGACCGTTTTCCATCGCGCCCCGCGCGCCACCTTGCCCGTTGCCGTCGCAGGCGACGGCATCGAGATCATCGATTCGACCGGCAAACGCTATATCGACGCGTGCGGCGGGGCGGCCGTATCGTGTCTCGGCCACAGCAACCCGCGCGTGATCGACGCGATCAAGCGGCAGGTGCAGCAACTGCCGTACGCGCATACGTCGTTCTTCACGACCGACGTGGCCGAGGAACTGGCCGACCGGCTCGTCGATGCCGCGCCGGCCGGGCTCGAGCACGTGTACTTCGTGTCGGGCGGTTCCGAGGCGATCGAGGCCGCGCTGAAGCTCGCGCGCCAGTATTTCGTCGAGAAGGGCGAGCCGCAGCGGCGTCATTTCATCGCCCGCCGCCAGAGCTATCACGGCAACACGCTCGGCGCGCTCGCGATCGGCGGCAACGCGTGGCGGCGCGAGCCGTTCCTGCCGCTGCTGATCGAGGCGCATCACGTGAGCCCGTGCTATGCGTACCGCGACCAGTTGGCGGGCGAAACCGACGAAGCGTATGCGCAGCGCCTCGCGGACGAGCTCGAACGCAAGATCGTCGAACTCGGTGCGGAAAACGTCGCGGCGTTCGTCGCGGAAACGGTGGTGGGCGCCACGGCCGGCGCGGTGCCGCCGGTGCGTACCTACCTGAAGAAGATTCGCGCGGTGTGCGACAAGTACGGCGTGCTGCTGATTCTCGACGAGATCATGTCGGGGATGGGGCGCACGGGCTACCTGTATGCGTGCGACGAAGACGGCGTCGCGCCCGATCTGCTGACGATCGCGAAAGGGCTCGGCGCGGGCTACCAGCCGATCGGCGCGACGCTGGTGAGCGACCGCATCTACCGGACGATCGTCGACGGTTCGGGCTTCTTCCAGCACGGTCACACCTACCTCGGCCATGCGACGGCGTGCGCGGCCGCGCTCGAAGTGCAGCGCGTGATCGCGGAAGAGAAGCTGCTCGACAACGTGAAGGTGCGCGGCGAGCAGTTGCGTGCGTCGTTGCGCGAGCACTACGGCGCGCATCCGCACGTCGGCGACGTGCGTGGCCGCGGGCTGTTCGTCGGCGTCGAGCTCGTGCGCGATCGCGACACCAAGGCCACGTTCGATCCCGCGCTGAAGCTGCATGCGGCGGTCAAGCGCGAAGCGATGCAGCGCGGGTTGATGGTGTATCCGATGGGTGGCACGATCGACGGCGTGCACGGCGATCACATCCTGGTCGCGCCGCCGTTCGTCTGCACCGCGCAGCAGATCGACACGATCGTCGAACGGCTGTCCGGCGCGATCGGCGCGGCGCTCGCGTCGGCCGGCGCATGAACCTCGATCTCGGCGAATTTGCACCATGACGAACAGACTGCCTCCTTTCGATCCCGCATCGGCCACCGACGAACAGAAGGCCGTGCTCGCCGACATCCTCAGCGGCCCGCGCGGCAACCTGAACGGGCCGTTCCTCGGCTGGATCGCGAGCCCCGAACTGGCCCAGCACGCGCAGAAGCTCGGCGCGTTCTGCCGCTACCGCACGGGGCTGCCGCTGCGCCTGTCGGAGCTCGCGATTCTCGTGACGGCCGCGCGTTGGCGCTCGCAGGCCGAGTGGCACATCCATCATCCGATCGCGCTCGATGCCGGCTTGCCGGCGGCAACCGCCGACGCGATCCGGCTTGGCGTCGCGCCGCCCTTCGAATCGGACGACGACGCGCTGATCCATGCGTTCGCCACCGAGCTGTACGACACGCGCCGCGTGAGCGATGCGACGTTCGCACGTGCCGAGGCGCGCTTCGGCCACGAGACCGTGGTGAACCTCGTCGCGCTGCTCGGCTATTACGCGCTCGTCGCGATGACGCTCAACACGTTCGGTATGCGCGCAGACGGACAAACTGATTTGCCGTTTCCGGAATAATCGCCGCCTGTGCGTGCGTCGGCGGCATGCCGCGTGCGCGTGAAGATTGCCCGAAAAGCCCGTCAACGCGGGCTTTTCGGCGTTTGAGCCTCGGTCGACCGACGTTCGCGGCGTGTCGTCCCGCTGCCCGTCGTTCCGCCTGCGCGTCGATGCAGGAAATTTTCCCCGTCTTTAGAATTTCGCCAAAAGAACCACGGGGGAAATATCGATGCGCTGGGTCCTGCTGATCGTGTTCATTGCGTGTGTCGTGTACACGCATCGGCGCGGCAAGGTTCGGCACCGGTTGTTCAGGCAACTATCCGACCACTCGACCTTTACCGCACCGCTGAACTGCTTTTCGTACGCGTTCTCGTCGGTGCCGACCACGCCGTTTCTCGACACGGATCGCTTTCCGGAGCTGGCGGTGCTGCAGCGCGAATGGCGCACGTTTCGCCGCGAAGCGCTCGCGTTGCGCGACGCGAGCCGGATCAAGGCGTCCGGCGAGTACAACGACATCGGCTTCAATTCATTCTTTCGTCACGGCTGGAAGCGTTTCTACCTGAAGTGGTACGACGCGCCGCATCCGTCCGCGCAGGCGTTGTGCCCGCGCTCGGTCGAGATCCTGTCGCGGATTCCGTCGATCAAGGCGGCGATGTTCGCGCAGTTGCCGCCGGGCGGCAAGCTCGGGCTGCATCGCGATCCGTATGCGGGCTCGCTGCGCTACCACCTCGGGCTCGATACGCCGAACGACGACGCGTGCCGGATCGTCGTCGACGGCGAGTCGTATGCATGGCGCGACGGCGAAGCCGTGATGTTCGACGAGACGTACCTGCACTGGGCCGAAAACCGCACCGCGCACGATCGCGTGATCCTGTTCTGCGACATCGATCGCCCGATGAAATATCGCTGGGCGCAGCGCGTCAACGATGCATTCGGGCAACTGCTGATGCGCGCGGCGGCGTCGCCGAACGAAACCGGCGATCGCACGGGCGGGCTCAATCGTGCGTTCAGGTACCTGTATGCGATTCGCCGCGCCGGCAAGCGATTGAAGGCGTGGAATCGCACCGTGTATTACGTCGTCAAGTGGCTGCTGTTCGGCGGGATCGCGGTCGCGATCTTCTGCATCTGACGGGCGAAGGAGGGCGGTATTTTTCTCGTCCGACGATAGTGCGGCGCGGCATCGCCGGGGCCGACGGCGCGCCACCGTGATCAATGCAACCAAATGTATTCATGCGGGATCAACGGACGTCGGCCGCGTATCATGGCTTGTTCACGTGGATATGATCGGTGAGCAAGCATGACAAGTACCCGTAAAACCATGATGATCGCCGGCGGGCTTCTGGTGGCCGCGGCCGGCTCCGCGTACGTGATGCTCCTGCGCGCGGATCACCGTGCGATCGAAGATGCCGGCATCGGCGATTCGTCCGCGCCGGTTGCCGCGGCGCCCGCGGGCAACGATCACGCGGTGCAGGGCGCGATCGCGCCGCCGGCACCGGCCGCCGCGACGACGCCGAAACTGGCGGCTGCCGCGCCGCCTCCGTCCGCGCCCACACCCGCGCCGGCCGCCCCCGCGCGCGTCGGTGCTGCGCCGGCGATTCCGGTCGTCAGCGACAAGCCGCAACCGGTAACGAAGCCGGTCGCACCGCCGCCGAAGGTCCACGTCGTGACGGTCGACGAGCACGATTCGACCCCATCGGCGCAGGTCCCGGCTTCGCCTCCGGCCCCCGCCCCGGGCCCGGCCGCCAAACGCGCTCAGTCAGCTGCGCCCGCGCAGGTCACGCAACGCGCGCCGCGCAAGCGCGACGGCCTCGAACGCCACGCCGCCGCCGCGCCGCCGGTCGTGACGAAATCCGAAACACCGGAGACGGCCGCGCTCGTCAGGGAATCGGCGAAGCTCGACCCGTCGTTGCCGCCGCCGTCGATGTCGCCGGTATCCTCGATGCCGGCGAGCACCGGTTCGTACCGGCAGGGCGGTTCGTCGTCCGGCGCGAATCCGGTGGCGGCCGCGATGACCGAGCAACTGGTCAGGCAATCGAGCAGTTTCAAGTCGACGGCGCCTGCGCCGGCGGACGGCGGCCCGACCGCGACCAAGTAAGCGCGATCGGCGTCGGCATAAAAAGGACCCCGCACGCCGACCAAGGCATGCGGGGCCAAGAGAGACAAACTTTGATGTCGTCGGGCTGACGCGCGTCAGGCGGCGACCGCTTCTTCGGCCTTCGGCTGAGCGGTTGCCGTCGGCGCCACGTCCTGGCGGATCAGGTGATCGAACGCGCCGAGCGACGCCTTCGCACCTTCACCGACCGCGATCACGATCTGCTTGAACGGCACCGTCGTCACGTCGCCGGCCGCGAACACGCCCGGCACCGACGTCGCACCGCGCGCATCGACGACGATCTCGCCGTGCTTCGACAGTTCGACCGTGCCCTTCAGCCATTCGGTGTTCGGCACGAGGCCGATCTGCACGAACACGCCTTCGAGTTCGATGCGCTGCGTGTCGCCCGAGCGCAGATCCTTGTAGACGAGCCCATTCAGCTTGCTGCCGTCGCCGGTCAGTTCGGTCGTCTGCGCCTGCGTGACGATCGTCACGTTCGGCAGGCTGCGCAGCTTGCGTTGCAGCACTTCGTCCGCGCGCAGTTGCACACCGTATTCGATCAGCGTGACTTCCTTCACGATGCCCGCGAGGTCGATCGCGGCTTCGACGCCCGAGTTGCCGCCGCCGACCACCGCGACGCGCTTGCCCTTGAACAGCGGGCCATCGCAGTGCGGGCAGTACGCGACCCCGCGGTTGCGGTATTCGCGCTCGCCGGGCACGTTGATTTCGCGCCAGCGTGCGCCGGTCGCGAGGACGATCGTCTTCGCCTTCAGCACCGCGCCGTTCGCGAGGCGGATCTGGTGCACGTCGCCCGGAATCAGCGCGTCGGCGCGCTGCACGTCCATGATGTCGACGTCGTACTGCTTCACGTGCTGTTCGAGTGCGGTCGCGAATTTCGGTCCTTCGGTTTCCTGTACCGACACGAAATTCTCGATCGCCATCGTGTCCAGCACCTGGCCGCCGAAACGCTCGGCGACCACGCCCGTCGCGATGCCCTTGCGTGCCGAGTAGATCGCCGCGGCCGCGCCTGCCGGGCCGCCGCCGACGATCAGCGTGTCGAACACCGGCTTGTTTTGGAGCGACTTCGCCGCGCGTTCGCCGGCGCCCGTATCGAGCTTCGCGAGGATTTCCTTCACGCTGCTGCGGCCCTGGCCGAACGACGCGCCGTTCAGGAACATCGTCGGCACGGCCATGATCTGGCGCGACTCGACTTCATCCTGGAACAGCGCACCGTCGATCGCGACGTGGCGGATGCGCGGGTTGATCAGCGACATCACGTTCAGCGCCTGCACGACTTCCGGGCAGTTCTGGCACGACAGCGAGAAATACGTTTCGAATGCGTAGTCGCCGTCGAGCGCGCGAATCTGTTCGATCACGTCGTCGTCGAGCTTGATCGGATGGCCGCCCGTCTGCAGCAGCGCGAGGACGAGCGACGTGAATTCATGGCCCATCGGAATGCCGGCGAAACGGATGCCGGCCGGCTTGCCGGGCTCGCCGATCGAGAACGACGGCTTGCGCTCGGCGTCGTCGCGGCGTTCGATCACGGTCACGCGATCCGTCAGCGACGCAATCTCGGTCAGCAGCGCCAGCAGTTCCTGCGATTTCGCGCCGTCGTCGAGCGAGGCGACGAGTTCGATCGGGCGCGTGATTTTTTCGAGGTACGCTTTGAGTTGGTTCTTGAGATTGGCGTCGAGCATGGCGTTTCGGATTCCGTATTGATAATTCTGGTCGGGCACGTCGTGCCGGAGGAGGGCGCGGGCCGCGCGATGCGGCGGCCCGCCGTCGCGCGCCTCGTGCGAGGCGCGCGGCGCGATCGTCAGATCTTGCCGATCAGGTCGAGCGACGGGGTCAGCGTTTCCGCGCCCGGCGTCCACTTGGCCGGGCACACTTCACCCGGGTGCGCCGCGATGTATTGCGCCGCCTGGACCTTGCGCAGCAGTTCGCCCGCGTCGCGGCCGATACCGTTGTCGTGGATTTCGCACAGCTTGATCTCGCCTTCCGGGTTGATCACGAACGTGCCGCGCAGCGCCATCCCTTCTTCCTCGATCAGCACGTCGAAGTTGCGCGACAGCGTGAGCGTCGGGTCGCCGATCATCGGGTACTTGATCTTGCCGATCGTGTCCGACGTGTCGTGCCATGCCTTGTGCGTGAAGTGCGTGTCGGTCGACACGCCGTAGATTTCGACACCCAGCTTCTGGAATTCCGCGTAGCGGTCGGCGAGGTCGCCCAGTTCGGTCGGGCAGACGAACGTGAAGTCGGCCGGGTAGAACACGACGACGGACCACTTGCCCTTGAAGTTCTCTTCCGAAACGGGCACGAATTCGCCGTTGTGGTAAGCGGTTGCCTTGAACGGCTTGATTTGGGTGTTGATGATCGGCATCTGGACAATTCCTTTTCGTCAGGGGTGAGTGGAGTGTTGCCAGTATCCGGGTTCACCCTGAAGTTGTGAAATTGCTTGTTTCAATCCGCGGCATCGGGATTTTCTATCTGCTTCCGGCCCTTGATTGCATGGGCTTTCACCACGCCGAGCGCAGTCTCTCCAGATCGACGACCGCGCGGCCGTTCCATAGACCGAAAACATCGTCAGCAAGTGTCATCGCGTGCTGCGCGAGATACGCATCGATTGCATCGCGGATGATCTCGGCCGGGGAACTGCCATTGATCGCCGCGATGATGGTCAGTGCCGCATGCCGGTCATCCGACAGATCGACGGGAACTCTGGTCATTGCAACCTCCGTTATACGACCCGCCCATCCTGACTGTCCGGCAAGAAAAGGGCAAGGTCGCGGCATGTCCGGATGTGAGTGCCGCTTTCCTGACGAGCCGGCCGACAGCGTAGCGGCGGCCCGGCCTGCTCAAATCCCCGCCATCTTCCGCAACCACGCCGCCAGCCGTCGCGCCCCGTCCGGCAGGTCCGCGTCCTCGCGCGTGCACAGGTAGTAGTCGCGCCCGTCGTCAAGCGCGCGATCGAACAGTTGCACGAGTTCGCCGTTCGCCAGTTCGCGCTGGACCAGCGGCGCGCGCAGCAACGCGGCGCCGAGATCCGCGCGGGCGGCGCTCAGCGTGAGCTGGCCATCCTCGAACATCGGTCCCACCGCGTGCGATACGTGCCGCACGCCGGCGCCCTGCAGCCAGTTGACCCACGTGCTGCGATCCTCGTCGTGCACGAGCGGTGCGCGCGCGAGATCGGCCGGCGTGCGGAACGGCCCGTGACGCTTCAGGAACGACGGGCTGCACATCGGCACCATCGCGCCCGGCAGCAGCCGCTCGCAGCGGTAGCCGGGCCAGTCGCCGGTGCCGAAGCGGATCGACAGGTCCGACGCATCGCTTCGGTAGTTGCGGTGATGCGCGTACAGCACCGTGACGTCGACATCGGTGTTGTCGGCCAGGAACGCGTGGAGCCGGGGAATGAACCAGCCGATGCCGAGCAGCGGAATCAGGCTGACGGTGATCTGTCGCAGCGACGAACGGTCGCGCACGAAGCGCGTCGCGCTGCGCAGCACCGAGAACGCCGCGCTGATCGACCGGTAGTAGTCGCGCCCCTCGTCGGTGAGCACGAGCAGACGGCCTTCGCGTACCGTCAGCGGCGTCTGGATGAACGCTTCGAGCAGTTGCAGCTGATGGCTGACCGCCGACGGCGTGATGTCGAGTTCGCCCGCCGCCGCGGTGACCGAGCCCAGACGCGCAAATGCTTCGAACGCACGCACCGCGCGCAGCGGCGGATCGTGCGGCAATTGTTCGATATTTTTCATGTATCGAATTTTATCGAAAAGTCAGGGTAAGCGACAACACGAAAATATCCTGTATTTACAGGGATGTGCGCTAATGTGTCGGGAACGGCATAAGCATCCAACAATTGGGTATTTGGGGATTGGGTGTCGAATATTTAATATTTTTCATGTTTTTTTTGATTCGACGGATCGCCCCCGCACATGAAAATCGCTTTCCTCTCCGCCAGCGTCGCCTTCTCGGCGGCCGCCCTGGTCGCCTCCGTTCCCGCGTTCGCCCAGTCCGCTCCACGGACGGTCCTGATCGGTCTCGCCGCGCCGCTCACCGGCCCGTCCGCACGGATCGGCAAGGATCTGCAGAACGGCGCGCAACTCGCGATCGACGACGCGAACGCGAAGCATCCGACCATCGGCGGCCAGCCGGTCGTCTACAAGCTCGTCGCGGCCGACGACCAGTCCGACCCGCGCACGGCCGTCGCGGTCGCGCAGCAACTCGTCGACCAGCACGTGATCGGCGTCGTCGGTCACTGGAACACGGGCTGCAGCGTGCCGGCGTCGCGCGTGTACCGCGACGCGGGCATCCCGCAGATCGCGCCGGCCTCCACCGGCCATCAATACACGCAGCAGGGCTACGCGACGGCGTTCCGCATCATGGGGCACGACGATGCGGGCGGCAACTTCACCGGCGCGTATGCGGTGAAGACGCTGAAGGCGAAGCGCATCGCGGTGATCGACGATCGCACGTCGTTCGGCGCGGGGCTGGCCGACCAGTTCATCAAGGGCGTGCAGGCGAATGGCGGCACGATCGTCGACCGTCAGTACGTGAACGACAAGACGACCGATTTCAGCGGCGTGCTGACCGCGATCAAGGGCAAGCGCGCGGATCTCGTGTTCTTCGGTGGCCTCGACGCGCAAGCCGCGCCGATCGCGCGCCGGATGCGCCAGCTCGGCGTGAACGCGCCGCTGCTCGGTGCGGGCGGCTTCGTGAGCCAGACCTTCCTGTCGCTCGCCGGCAAGGACGGCGACGGCGTGACGGCGCTCGAGCCCGGCTTGCCGCTCGACCGGATGCCGGGCGGCAAGGCGTTCGACACGCAATACCAGGCCCGCTTTCACGCGCCGATCGAACTGCATGCGCCGTTCGCGTACGACGCCGCCGCCACGCTGATCGCGGCCGCGCAGAAGGCCGGCACGACCCAGCCGGCGAAGCTGGTCGCGGCCGTGCGCGCGATCGAGCGGCCCGGCGTGACGGGGCGCATCGCGTTCGACACCGAAGGCAACCTGAAGGACCCGGCCTTCACGATCTATCAGGTGCGCGGCGGCAAGTGGGCCGTCGTCGACGTGCTCGGCGGCTCGCGTACCGCAGCCAAGTAACCGCAAAACGACCAGGACGATCCCCATGACCGAAGCGAACCCGACATCCGCCGCCGCACCCGAGGACCCGCGCCTCGGCATCCTCGCGCGGCGCCGCATCGAAGCGGAAATCATCAAGCCGATCTACGAGATCATGAAGCGCGAGTTCGGCGCCGAGCGCGCGCAGGCCGTGATCGCGGAAGCCGTGCGCGGCGCGGCCGTCGACGCGGGCCGTAGGTTCGCCGCGCAGGAGCCGCACGGCACGAGCGTGAAGTCGTTCATCGCGCTGCAGGTGCTGTGGGAGAAGGACGATGCGCTCGACGTCGAAGTCCGGCGCGCGGACGACACGCACTACGACTACGACGTGCATCGCTGCAGCTACGCGGAGATGTATCACGCGATGGGGCTCGGCGAGATCGGGCACCTGCTGAGCTGCGCGCGCGACAGCTATTTCATCCAGGGCTATGCGCCGGACATCGCGCTCACGCGCACGAGCACGATCATGCAGGGCGGCCGGCGCTGCGACTTCCGCTATGCGCTGCAAAGCGCGCCGGAGCACGGCGATGCGTGACGCGACCGTAACCCTGCCGCGCGTCGACGGCGAGCGTCTGTGGGCATCGCTCGAACGGATGGCGCAGATCGGCGCGACGCCGAAGGGCGGCGTTTGCCGTCTCGCGCTGACCGATCTCGACCGCGAGTCGCGCGATCTGTTCGTGCAGTGGGCGCGCGACGCCGGCTGCACGGTGCGCGTCGACCGGATGGGCAACGTGTTCGCGCGCCGCGCGGGCCGCAATCCCGACGCCGCACCGGTGATGACGGGCTCGCACGCCGATTCGCAGCCGACCGGCGGCCGCTACGACGGCATCTACGGCGTGCTCGGCGGCCTCGAAGTCGTGCGCGCGCTGAACGACGCGGGGATCGAGACCGAGCGCCCGGTCGACGTCGTGATCTGGACCAACGAGGAAGGCTCGCGCTTCGCGCCGGCGATGGTGTCGGCCGGCGTGTTCTCGGGCGTCTATACGCTCGAATACGGACTGTCGCGCACCGACGGCGCCGGCCGGACGATCGGCGAGGAGCTCGAACGGATCGGCTATGCGGGCACGGAGCCGGTCGGCGGCTATCCGGTGCACGCGGCGTACGAACTGCATATCGAGCAGGGCGCGATTCTCGAGCGGGCCGGCAAGACAATCGGCGTCGTGACCGCCGGGCAGGGGCAGCGCTGGTACGAGGTGACGCTCACCGGTGTCGACGCGCACGCGGGCACGACGCCGATGGCGTTCCGTCGCGACGCGCTGGTCGGCGCGGCGCGGATGATCTCGTTCGTCGAAGTGCTCGGGCGCCGCTACGCACCGGATGCGCGCGCAACGGTCGGGATGATCGAAGCGCGGCCGAATTCGCGCAACACGGTGCCGGGAGGCTGCTTCTTCACGGTCGAATTCCGCCACCCCGACGATGCGGTGCTCGACGAACTCGACGCGGCGCTGCGCGCGGAACTCGCGCGCGTGGCCGACGAAACCGGCCTCGGCGCGCAGATCGAGCAGATTTTCACGTACGCGCCGATACCGTTCGCGCCGCGCTGCGTCGACACGGTGCGCGACGCGGCCCGTGCGCTCGGGCTGTCGCACATGGACATCGTGTCCGGCGCGGGCCATGATGCGTGCTATGTCGCGCGTGTCGCGCCGACCGGCATGATCTTCGTGCCGTGCGTCGACGGGCTCAGCCACAACGAGGCCGAAGCGATTACGCCGGAATGGGCGACGGCCGGCGCCGACGTGCTGTTGCACGTGGTGCTGAAGAGCGCGCAGGAAGCGTAGGCGCGGCGGGCGGGTAAGCCGGCGCGCGGCTTACTTGCCGGCCTTGCGGCGCGCCATATACCCCAGATACGCGACGATCTCGTCGAGCTCTCGGTCGCTCAACTGATCGGGCGGAAACGCCGGCATGCTGCGGCCCGGCCAGTCGCGCACCGACGCCGGGTTGCGGATGTAGCGGCGCAGCGCGGCAGGCTGGAAATAGTCGACCGGGTTCATCGGCGCGTTCAGATCCGGGCCGGCGTGGCTGCTGCCCGCGCCGTCGATGCGGTGACACGCGAGACATTGCGTGACGAACAGGTGCTGGCCCGCGCGCGCCGGGTCGTTCGCCGGCAACGCGGGATCGACGGCGAGCGACGGCCAGCGCGCGAGCGGCGACGATTCGATCGTGATGCGAACGATCTGGTATGGCCACTGCTCGCCGCGCACCGACGACGCGTCCGGCCCGAGCCAGACGAGATAGAACGGCCCCGCACTGACCTGCTTGCCGGGCAGCTTCGGCCACGGACGGGCCGGATCCTCGATCGCGAGCCACGGAATCGCGCCGGCCGGCGCGCGGCGGCGCACGAGATCGAGCGGCAGCTGCGCGGCGAAACCGTCGGCCGCGCGCGTTTCGAGCACGCCGGCGGCCGGCAGCGGCGTGTCGCCGAGCAGCGCGGCGAACGGCACCGCGCGGAACGTCATCGGCCGGCCGTACGCGATGTCGCGCGGCACGTGGATGTCGGTCGCGTCCGGACGCGCGAGCAACGTCTGTCGGGTGAGGGCGCGGGCGGTGCCGTCGGTGTCGAGTTCGAGCGTGGACTGGGCCGACGCGCGTTGCCCGAGCAGGCAAACCGTCAGCAGCACAAGCGAAAACCACTGGCGCTTCAGCATTCGTTCTCCGGGAAGGGGCGTTCCGGCGGCGGCAGGAGGCGGGACGCCGCGGCCGATGAAAGGAATCGGGCGACAGTCTATCCGGTACGAGCGGTGCTGGCGAATTCGGTGTGCAAAGGCGCGGCGGTCGTGCCCGAACAGGGCCGCGACAGCGCGCCCGGCGACTCGATCACTGATGAGCGACGTGTTGGCGTAACGCGGGGCGGACGGACGAAGGCGACGGGCAGGTGGCGACGCGCGGCCTGCCCGCGTTCGCGACAGCGCGTTATCGGCGTGCCGTCAGTGGCTCGAACACGACACTTCGTTCTTCGGCATCGGCGTACGCTGCGCCGGTTCGAAATCGGCTTCGCGTATCCCCGACGGCGTCAGCGATACGAAATGCATCGCCGCGCCTCGCGCCGGGAAACCGGCGACGCCGGTCGAGCCCCACGGAATCGGCGAGCGCTGCACGCCGCTTACCGCGATGTCCGCCGGCGCCAGCGCGAGCGTCAGCAGCCGCCCGTCGCGGGTCGGCACATACGCGTGCGTGCCGGCGACGCCGATGTCCGATTCGCGCACCGACGCGGGCAGGCAATCGAGCGTCGCCGTGCGACGGCCGTCCGGGGCGATCAGCATCGCGACGCCGCGATCGTCGGCGGTCGTCGTGACGACGAGGAAACGGTCGATCTCCGGCACGTAGGCGGCCGAATACACGTAGTACTGGATGGCGCCGTTCAGCGATCCGAGTTTTTCCAGCTTCGCGGTGACCGGATCGAACATCGCGTATTCGAGCGTCGCGTCCGTGCTGCCTTCGATGAACTTCTGCCATACGAGCAGCGCGTTGTGCGGCGAGCCCGCGATCACGGGCCACCACTCGCGGCGGCGCGGCGCGACCGCGACATGGTTCAGCACGCGCCCGGCCGCGTCGTAGGTTTTCAGGTAGACGCCGTTGCCGCTGCCGAGGTTGTCGACTCCGCCGCCGTTGACCCAGTCGGCCGAATAGAACACGACGAAACGGTCGGCGACCGTCGCGACATGCCCCGAATGGCCGCCCGATTCGACGTCGTTCGGGTAGGGCTTGATCGGCTTCAGGTCGCGGCGGTAGACGCCGTAGCGCTGGCTGACTTCCTGCGGCGCGTTCCAGCCGTCCTCGAACGTGACGAATATGTCGCCGTGCGCGTTCTGCGCGATCGAGACGGGTTCCTGCGCCTCGGGGCGGCTGATGAACGTGCGGACGTGCAGCACGCGCGGCTTGTCGGGCTGCCATTCGCCGACGTACACGTCATGCGGCCAGTTGCCGCTGCGCAGCGCCCCGCGCGGCACGATGCCCGAGCTGCTGAAGAACACCCAGCGTTTGCCGTCGCCGGCGTCGGCCACGCCGATGCCGTGCATGAAGCGCCGTGGGTCGCCGGTGTCCTGCGGCGACGGCGCGCTCGACACGGTGACCGTATGCACGGCCGGCGCGCCGGCGAGGGCCGCCGGCGCCGCGCCGATGCCGCCCGCGCCGCAAAGCGCGGCCGCGGCCAGCCGCACGGCCGCCCGTACCGGACGCGTTCGCCACATCATTCGACGGTCACCGATTTCGCGAGATTGCGCGGCTTGTCGACGTCGGCGCCGCGCGCGCAGCCGACGTGATACGCGAGCAGTTGCAGCGGAATCACGTTGACGATCGGCGACAGCAGGTCGCCCGATTCGCGCACGCGGATCACGTGCGTGTCGCGGTCGGCGTCGATTTCGAGCTGATTGCCGGCCAGCACATAGAGCCGGCCGCCGCGCGCGCGTACCTCGGCCATGTTGGATTTCAGCTTCTGGAACAGGCGATCGTCCGGCGCGATCGTGACCACCGGCATCGCGCTCGTGACGAGGGCGAGCGGGCCGTGCTTCAGCTCGCCGGCCGCATAGCCTTCCGCGTGGATGTACGACACCTCCTTGAGCTTCAGCGCGCCTTCCATCGCGATCGGACAATGGATGCCGCGCCCGAGGAACAGCGCGTTCTCGGTGCGGGCGAACTTCGCGGCCCAGCCCATGATCTGCGTTTCCAGCGCGAGCGCGTGGCCGATGCGCTCGGGCAGCGCGCGCAACTGCTTCAGGTGCGTCGCGACTTGCGTGGCGTCGAGCCGGCCGCGCAGTTGCGCGAGCGTCAGCGTCAGCACGAACAGCGCGACGAGCTGCGTGGTGAACGCCTTGGTCGACGCGACGCCGAGCTCGGTGCCGGCCCGCGTCAAAAACCGCAGCGGCGCGTTGCGCGCGATCGTGCTGGTCGCGACGTTGCAGATCGCCATCGACAGGTCCTGACCCATCGCGCGCGCCTGCTCGATCGCGCCGATGGTGTCGGCCGTTTCGCCCGACTGCGAGATGCCGACGACGAGCGTGCGCGGATCGGCCACGGTGTCGCGGTAGCGGAATTCGCTGGCGATCTCGACCTGCGCGGGCACGCCCGCGATGCTTTCGAGCCAGTACTTCGCGGTCAGGCCCGCGTAGTAACTGGTGCCGCAGCCGAGCAGCAGCACGCTTCTCACCCGCGACAGCAGGGCGCCCGTGCCTTCCGTCGCGTCGAACAGCGCCGGCGAGATCGTGTCGATGCCGTCGAGCGTGCTGGCGATCGCCTTCGGCTGCTCGAAGATTTCCTTCTGCATGAAGTGCTGGTACGGGCCGAGCGCCGCATCGTCCGCGCGTGCCTTCACTTCGCACAACGGGCGCCGCGCTTCCTGTCCGCCCGCATCGACCACGGCGATGCGCTCCGGCGTGATCAGCGCGACGTCGCCGTCCTCCAGGTACACGAAGCGGTCGGTCAGGTCGGCGAGCGCCGCGCAGTCGGACGCGAGGTAATTCTGCTTGGCGCCGATGCCGATCACGAGCGGCGAGCCGGCGCGCGCGGCGACGAGGCGCTGCGGCTCGCGCGCGCCGAGTACCGCGATCGCGTACGCGCCGTGCAGCCGTTTGACGGCGCGCACCACCGCGTCGAACAGGTCGTCGCGATAGAGGCTGTGGATCAGGTGCGCGATGACCTCGGTGTCGGTCTGCCCGCGGAACGTGTAGCCGCGTTCACGCAGCTCGGCGCGCAGCGCGTCGTGATTCTCGATGATCCCGTTGTGCACGACGGCGATCGTGTCGCCCGACATGATCGGGTGCGCGTTCATTTCCGACGGCGCGCCGTGCGTCGCCCAGCGCGTATGCGCGATGCAGGTCTGCGCTTCGAGGCCGAGCGTCAGCACGCGATCCTGCAGGTCCGTCACGCGTCGCAGCGTGCGTTCGCTGTGCAGGCGACCGTCGCCCTGCACGGCGATGCCGCACGAATCGTAGCCGCGATATTCGAGCCGGCTCAGCGCATTGACCAGTTGCGGCACCTGATTGTTCAGGCCGCTTGCTCCGACGATTCCGCACATGATTCACCTCGTCTCCAGGAAGTTGCCGGCCGGCGCGCGACGCGCGCCAGCACGATGCCGGAAGCGGTGCCACGCCGCGCGGCCAGGCGGCGCGAGCGGCGCGGCACGTCTCCGGCGATTCATTCGCGGGGCTGCGGGCCGGCGTGCGCGACCCATTCGATGCCCGAAATCGACCCGTTCGCATCGTGCGACGCGACGAGAATGCGCGTCGTGCGCCGCGCGCCGCGCCGGCGTGCGCTCGCGAACGCGGTCGGCGGCACCGAGCGCACCTTGACGCTGGCCGAGCGCCGCAGCATCTTCGATACGCGCAAGCGGTACGCGAGCGGATGCACGACGCGCCCCGCGATCAGCCACATGACGATCGTGCCGGCGATCAGCGCGATGCTCGTCACGTAGAACACGATCTGCTCGATCGGCATTTCGGCCTCGTTGAACGGTAACAGGTAGCGGTACGTGTAGATGCAGATCGATGCCCATACACCCCCGACCAGCGCGGGCCGCACGAGGCGGAACCACGCGACGAGCACGGGCCCGACGATGCCGCCGCGTTCGGCAATGATGTCGCGCGGGGCGCGCAGGGAAAGGTCAATAATCGGCGCGTTCTTCATGTTGAATGCCTCGGTCGGGACTGACCCAAACGGCGCGCTTGCCGCGGCCCCGCAGTACGACGGCGGGCAGGGCGACGACGGTGGTGATCATGCTGATCAGCCAGAACGCGACGGGGTACCAGATGGTGTCAAGGAAGTACATCAGGAGTTTCTCGTCGTATTGACGATCGATCATGCTGCCGATGATCAGTTGCAGGATGCAGGTCGCGACCAGCAGCATCCCGTGCCAGTGCGGCACCACGGACACATGCCAGTTCGGCGGAAGCGGGTAGACGACGTCGATCAGCGCGAGCAGCAGGATGAACGACATCGAGTACGCCCACGCGATGCCTATCAGGTATTCGGCGAACAGCGGCCACATCATCATCTGCGTGGGCCGCATCAGCGTGCCCGCGTACTTGAGCAGCACCTGGATGCCGCCCTTGGACCAGCGCAGCCGCTGCCGGTAGAGCCCCTTCACCGTCTCGGGCATCAGGATCCAGCTGAGCGCGTGCGGCTCGTACACGACGCGCCAGTCGCGGCACTGCAGCTTCCAGCTGATGTCGATGTCCTCGGTCAGCATGTCCGAGCTCCAGTAGCCGACGTCGGCGAGCGCGGTCTTGCGGAACATCGTGATCACGCCCGACACCGTGAAGATGCGGCCGTACACCTGCTGCGTGCGCTTGATCAGCCCCACGATCGACGAGAATTCGCCGACCTGCATGCGGCCGAGCAGCGACGTGCGCGTGCGGATGCGCGGGTTGCCGGTCACCGCGCCCACGCCCGGGTCGGTCAGGAAGTGCTCGAGCATCCAGCCGATCGCATCGTGCGCGAGCAGTGCGTCGCCGTCGATGCACAGCAGGTAGTCCGCGTTGGATACCGCGGCCGCGGTCGTGAGCCCGACCGCCTTGCCTTCGTTGCGCGCATGATGGATCACGAGCAGCCGCGGGATCTCGACGGCCAGCTCGTTGAGGATGTCGCCGGTGCGATCCTTGCTGCCGTCGTTGACCGCGATGATGTCGTAGTTCGGATACTGCATCCCGTTCAGATGGGCGATCACGCTGCGCGCGTTCGCGGCTTCGTTGAAGCAGGGCACGACGATCGAGACCTTCGGGATGCCGCTCGACGCGATCGTGCGCGTCGACAGCTCGCGGCCCTCCTCGAGCAGGAAGTAGTGCACGACACCGCCGATCATCCACAGATACGACATGAAGAACGGATAGTAGAAGACGAAATCCTGCAGGCGCTGGATGAGGCTGTGGGTGTTCATGGCGTCTTGGTTCCCGGCGATTGCTGCATCTGCATCAGCGCGTTGATCGAGGTGGGGTCGAGGCGCGACTTCAGCGACATCACGTCGCGCATCGCGTCGAGCTCCGGATGACCGTTCAGGAAGTTGTCGGGGTAGTAGCCGAAATTCACGGCGCCCTCGCTGCGCAGCCGCCGCATCTGCGCAAGCAGCGTGCTGGCCGGCACGTCCTTGCGCGCGTGCCAGTCGTATGACTGCAGTTCGAACACGGTGCGCTGCAGCCCGCGCTGCTTCGTGCGCACCGCCTTCACGAGCTGGTCCAGCCAGCCCTCCGGGTCCTTCGCCTGCTCCATGTACGGCATCGCCATCAGCGCGACGTAGTCGTAGGCGGCGAGGAAATCGTCGTAGTTCTGCGCATACCACGCTTCCGATTCGGGCTTGAGCACCGGCATCGCGAAGATGTTGCGCGAGGTCAGCACGTCGCCGACGTTCTGGTGGGCCAGCACGATCTGCTCGAGCTGCCGGGTCATGTCGATCAGGTAGCGCGTCTTCTGCCGTGTCCAGCGCTTCATCAGGTCGGGGTTCTCGCGGATCTTGCCGACGTCGGCCGGCAGCCCCCATTGCGCATAGGTGCGCAGCGCATGCCGGCTGGCATCCTCGTAGTCGTCGAGCACGGCGTCGTCGCTGAACAGGATGCCGCTGAACGACGCGTGCTTGCTGAGATCCTCGTAGATCTGCTGGATCATCAGACGCGCATCGGGATCGAACGGGCTCAGCCGGAACACCCGCGTGCCGTTCTCGCGGGCCGGCGCGCCGCCGTATGCGCTGACGGCCTCGAGCTTGCGCTGCTTGTCGGCCGGCGGCCGGAACGCGAGCACCGGCATCCACGCGTACACCTGCACGTTGGAGCGCGTGTTGAGCTGCCACGCGGCGCGCGAGAACAGGTCGGAGCGCATCGGCAGGTGCCGGTTCGGGAAATACACCGCTTCGGCCACGCCCGTGCCGTTCGGGTCCGCATACGCCTGCAGGTACACCGACTTCGGCTGCATCCGGTAGATGCGCTCGATCAGCTTGCCGAGATTCGCTTCCTGGCGCGCGGGATCGGGATCGTAGACCTGGTCGAGATCGACCTGCACGGTGCGCTCGGGCACATCGACGTCGCCGCGATTGGACGCCGGCTCGCGCATCGAGCGCTCGAAGCCGCCGATGTCGACGTCGTACATCATCAGGATCCGTCTCAGCCGGTCGAGCGGCACGTCCGGCGTATTCGGGCCGGCATCGAGGCTGAACTGGATGTCCATGCCGAGCGACGTCGATATCTGGCGCACGGGCTGGTTTTCCGCGCCGTATGGCCACACCATCGAGCGTGCGACGAGACCGGTGCGTTCGCGGATCTGCCGCACGCAGGTCTGCAGGTCGTCGTGCACGCGTGCGTGGAATTCGGCGTCGGTTTCATAGCGTTTCTGGTCCTGCAGGTAGAGATGCGACGTGGTCGCCGGCAATTCGTTGCCTTGCGGGTTCGCGACCGCGCCGTGATGGAGATTGTGGGTGTGGCAGCCGAGCTCGACGAATTCCGATTGCCCGAGCTTCTTCACCTCGTCCCACGACAGGAAGTAGTCGCGCGGCACCTGAACCTTGTCGCTGATGCGGATCGGCGTATCCGGCGGCGTGTCGATCCACGCGGTGACGAGGCCCATCACGGCCGGATACTTGAAGCGCTCGAGCAGCGGCAGCACCTTCGTGTAGTGGCTGCGGAAGCCGTCGTCGAACGTGAGCAGCACCGAGCGCGGCGGCAGCGGCTTGCCGCCGCGCCGCGACTCCTCGATCTGCTTGACCGTGATCGTGTGGTAGTTGTTGGTCTGCAGCCACGAGAAGATCGCGGTCAGCGTGCCGGTATCGACCGCGAACGGATCGATGATCGCGTTCGGCGTCGAAAACGACGCCATCAGGTTGTCGCGCACGTCGTGCATGCAGATCACGCGAAACGTCTTGCCGTCGGCCGGATCGGACGGCGGCAGCAGGTCGATCATCCTGGCGTTGGTCACGCCCGGAAACAGCGAACAGGCGGCAAACGTGCCGAGGCATCCGCACATGAAGGTCCGTCTGGATTGAAGCATTGCCCGATCTCCTTGCTAGAACGGCAGGTTGAGCGACAGGAAGCCGGTTTCGGAGCGCTCGCGCTGGCCGTCGTACGCGTGGCTGCTGACCTCGACGCCGTAGCTCAGCGTGATGTCGTGCTTGAACGTCCACGCATGCTCGAGACGCGCGCTCCACAGCGGGCTGGTGCCGAAGCCGCGCTCGTTGTACGCGCCGCCCGACACCGACAGGCGCTGTTGCAGCCCCGTGTCGCCCTTCTTCCACAGCGTCAGTTGATGCATGACGGTCGCCGCGGCCGCATAGTCGCGCCCGGGGCTGAAGTAGGGCGCGTCCCGGCGCGTGTTGCTGTCGGTACCGAGATTCAGCGAGACGTTGACAAGCTGGTTCGCGGACGTGTACACGCGCTGCGTGGCGGTCGCCGCGATTTCCTGGTGCAGGTTCGAATCGCTGTAGCGGCTCACGCCGTAGCTCAGCTTGACTTCGCGCCGGTCGTTCTGGCGATACACGACCTCGACGTTCGCGGAGCGGCCCCAGATGTGCGCGGCATACGCTTTCCACGGCAGCGAGTTGTCGTTGGTGTCGAGCCCGGCGCCGACCGTCCAGTAGTCGTTCAGTGCATACGCGATCGTCCCGCGGCCGCCGGTTCGGCCGTCCGAGCCCATCGAGCGCGTGACTTCGCCCAGCACCGTGAGCGGGCCGTGCCGGTAGTCGCCGCCAATGCCCGTGCGCGTGCGGCTGACTCTGCCGCCGTCGGTCTGCGCGAAACCGTAGAACGTGTGCGAAAACACGCGCCAGTTGTCGCCGAACGGTTGCGAATACACATAGCTGTCCGACGTGAAGCTGTTGTCGGCCAGCGCGCTGTTGCCGTGCTCGAAACTGAGGTCGGTCGTGAACACCGGGCTGCGGTATGCGTTGTAGTCGCGTTTGAAGCCGCGCACGGCGCCGCTATCGGGGAACGTGTTGCCCAGGGTCTGGTCGACGGTCTTCGCGGTCGCGTAGTCGTCCGCCGTGAGCGACGCGCGGCCGAGGCCCGCGAGCATCTCGACGCTGTCCGGGTGATCGGTCAGCGACGCGCGATACATCGAGATCGCCTGGCGCGGATGGGCCTGGCCGGACACCGCATCGGCGTGCGCGGCGCGGATCTCCGCGTTGAACGGCACCTGTTGCTCGAGCTGTTCGAGCGCGGCGATCCCTTCGTTGGCGTGACCCGTGAAGATCAGGTATTGCGCACGCAGCCGGTAGTAGCGCAGGTAGTCGCTTTCTCCCGGACCGACGTGGGTCACTTGCTTGGCCGGCGGCAGCGACTTCTCCATGTCGTCGAGCACCTGCTTCGCTTGCGCCGCGCGGCCCTGGTCGACGTACGACCAGAACAGCCCTTCCTGCAACTCGATCGGACGCGTACGCGAGCCGTACTGGAAGCCGCGCGTCGCGCGATCCGTCGGCGATGCGGTGGCCTGCTTCAGCGCGCGCGCATACACGGCGTTCGCCTTGGCCGGCTCGCTCAGATACAGATAGGCGTCGCCGACGGCCGCGAGCGCGTCGATCGAGATTTCCGCGTTGGACGGAATCGTCTCGAACGTCGCGACGGCCGTCTTCATGTCGCCGCGTGCCGCGAGGGCGACTACCCGGTCGCCCGCGAGCGCGGTGCGCACCGGCGTGTACTCCGGCGTGGCCGGTATCCGCTTGTCGAGGTCGTCGGCCGCGCGCAGCGCGCTGTCGATTCCGTCGAAGCGGTCCGAACTCGTCATCGAACGCGACTTGTCGCGTCCGCCGCGCACCTGCTGGCGAATCGACAGTTCTTCCAGTTGCGCGATGTCGACGGCGGAGAAGGCGTCGGGGCGAGCCTTCGCTTCATCGAGCGCCTTGACCGCGCCGCCGCTGGCCGCGAGGCCGAACACGTCGTTGCGCACCGTCGCGACATCGGCCGTGCGCAGATTCGGCGCTTGTGCATTCGGTGCTTCGACGTCGGGCCCCTGCGATCGTTGGGTCGGCTCGCCGGGGAGCTGCGCACCGGGCGACTGTGAAGTCGGTTGTGGGGACGACGGCGGTGCGGTGCCGGACGGCTGGGTCACGGGCGCGGGCGCATTCGGCATCGGCGTGCCGGATGCCTGAGCGGTGAGCGTCGGCGTAGCGGGCGTAGCCGGCGGTGCAGCGGTCGCGGTCTGGGTGAGCTGCTGCGGTGCATCCGACTTTCGCTCGCGCGGCGCAGACGTATCGGGCGGCGAAGTGTCGAATGCCTGGGCCAGCAGCATCGGCGCGTTCGACGCAGGCTCGACCGCTGCGGCGGCATTCGACGAGGTCGGCGCCTGCACCGCGGCGCTCGGTTGCGCGGTATCCGGGTCCACCACGACCGTGGTCGGCATCGCCGGGTTCGATCCCTGCGCGCTCTGCATCGACGCATCCGAGGCCCGAGCGATCGGCGTCGGCGCGTAAGGGGGCTGCGCGGCCTGCGTCGCCGCGCCCGTCGGCTGCAGGTCGGGCGGCAGCGCATCCGGCGTGCCGCGGGAACCGGCGATTTCGCTCGCGCTGCGCGGCTCCGCGTCGCCTTCGGCGGCAAGGCACGAGCCGGACGCGACGAGCAGGCACAGCAGCGGCGCATGCAGGAGGATCCGCCGATTCGGCGGAGCGACGGTGGTGCATTGTTGTCGACGATTGTTGGCCACGGTGTGTCCTCACTTTGAAACGATCACATCGGTTGCACGCCCGACGACGCGCGTCGCCGGTCGTCGCATCGCCGGGCCGCGAGGCCAGGCGTTGTCCGACCGGTTCACAGGCGGTTGCGGATCGCTTGTCCAAGCAGCGCGCGCGATTCGCTGTTCTTCGGGTCGATGGCGAGTGCACGGCTCGCGTTTTGCTCTACACAACTCCATTCGTCGATCCGTGCGCACCAGCGCGCCTTGGCCAGAGCGCGGGCGCCTTCCAGCTCGTCGTGCGTGACGCTGGTGGCCTCCATGTGCGACGTGTCGGCGATATACGACTGCGGTTGCTGTTTCGGTACGGGGTCCGGATGTTTTCTCGTGCGCGCCAGCGTTTGCGAACGTGACGTCCGGTGCGCATCGCCCGGGCGCGCCGTACGGCTGCCGGTCGACGCGGCGTGCGGGTCGGCCGCGAGCTTCGTCGCCGGCAGATGCGCGCGGCGCGGGTGTTTCGGTTCGGAACGGGCCGTCGTAGCCGGCGGCGCGGCCGGTTCGACCGCGGCCGACATGGCAGGCGCAGCCGAGGCGGACGGCGGAACCGGCCCGGCCTGCGCGAGCGTCGACGTCGAGCCGGCGGTCGCCGCCGGGCCGGACGCACCGCCGGTCGCGGCGACGATGAGCTTGCGGTACTTGCCGACGGCGGTTCCGATCACGCCGGCGATATCGTGCGTCACGCTCGCATGGCCGACCCTCGCGTCTCGCTCGACATACGCGAAAGCGCCGAAGATCGCGGCAAACGCGGCGATGCTGAGCGCCGCATTCTTTCCGGGACCCCACGAGGGCTTCGGCTCACGGACAGGCGAGTCGTCCGGTCGTTCTGCACGGGGCATTCAAGACTCCTTGATTCGATGCGTTCCACGAATGACGCGATCGAAGCGGGGCGACGCGACGCTCACCATCGCAACTGCGTCGTGAGCGTGCCCGTCTCGACGATCGCGAACTGGGTTGCTCCCTGATAGGTCCCTTCGACCCGATAGCTCGCATCGGGCACGCTGAACAGGCAGCGCGATCCCGATGCGTTGAATTCGACGAGCACGCGCCCATGCCGGCGCAGGCGCACCTGCACGTTGGAGAGCGGCTGCCCGGTGTTTCCGGACACGAAAGACACGCCCAGGTTGTACGGGCGGCCGTCGGGGGGCAGCGGCGCGGTACCGTCGATCCGCGCATCGCCGCAGATATACGAAATCACGTACCGGTTTGCTCCCGGACCGGACGCCGGCGGCGCCGAGGTCGCCGGTGTCTGTGCCATGGCGTTCATGCAGAGCGTGGAGAGCACGACGCTCAGAAAAGGGCGAGCATGCTGTCGAAGCGAGGGTGACATTGCAATCTCCCGTCCGGAGTCGATGACGTGCACCGACCCCGAGTCGAATTTGCCAACGTTCTTTTTGCGACACGCTATTGATACACGATGGTTTTTGAACCAACAACCGCGTGTGGCCCGAATGGGACGAGGGTAAAAGGTCCTATCTAAATAGGATAAGAAGGGATTGGTGAGGATCGCTTATTGCTGAATAAAGTCGATATTGCCGAACATGAAAATTGCTCGTCGGTAGCGATGATCGAGCACGCTTTGAATCACGTCGGAGGTATCGACGTTCGTGCCGAAAAATAACGACTGATAAAAGAAACTATTGCACCCGGGATCGGCGCGAATCCATGAAAACAGGGCTTCGAATCGCACATCATGAAATGAGGGTGCGACATTTTTGGTTATTCCGATACTTACAGGTAAATCGAAACTTGTGTAACAAGGTATTTCTGTCCTGAAAATCGGCCTGAATATTCTTACTTAATACGGAAAGCAGTAAAAAGTACGATATGAATTCGCAAACGTTTGCGTTTTATCGAGATCGATTACAGTCGAGGAGGGATTAACGGCGTCGGATGGAATTATCGATTGCCGATGAAGGAACGCGCATGCGCGCCGTGGATATCCACGGCGCGAAGGCTTCATCAGCGACTGCCGCTCGCGCTTCGCCGCGCGCTGCGCATCGCCGGTGCGGCCGCCTCTTCGGCGCCGATCGCACCGTCGATCGCCGTACGCGGCCGGTTCATGATGTAGGCCCACAGCTGCTCGGCCGCGAGCCCGCGCTTGCGCGCCGATCGATACAGGCGGATTTCGAGTTCGGTGATCCAGTCGCCGGTGCCCGCGCACACGAGCGTGCCGTCAGCGAGCTCCTTCGCGACGCAGCTCTCGGGCAGCCAGCCGATGCCGTGCCCGGCCACGACCATGCCTTTCAGCGCTTCGGACATGTGCGTTTCGAAACACCGGTGCAGGACATACGGCTCGGTCGCATTCAGCAGCAGCATCTCGACGATGTTGCCGAGAAAGGCGCCCGACGAATACGCGAGCAGCGGCAGCGGCGCATCGGGCGTGCCGGGCAACTGGAATACCGGCTTGCCGTGCGCGTCGGGCGACGACACGGGCAGGATCCGCTCGACGCCCAGACTGACGAACGGGAAGTGGTTCGGGTCGAGCACGATCGGCAACTGCGGATGGTGATAGCCGAGCAGCAGGTCGCATTCGCCTTCGACCAGTTGCTGCACGCCTTCCGGCACGTTCACCGCATTGACGCGCGCGGTCACGTGGCCGACCTCGCCGTTGAGCCGCTTGAGCCATTCGGGAAACAGCGTGAACACGAGCGTATGCGCGACGGCGAAGCGCACGACCTGGTCGCTCGCCGCGAACTGGTCATAGCCGTTCACGAGATTGCGCGCCGCATACATGCTGCGCAGGATGTCCGCGGCGAGTCCGCGGAACATCTGGCCGGCGGGCGTCAGCGCGATCGGATTGATGCTCCGGTCCACCAGCTTCGCGTCCATCCAGGTTTCGAGAGCGGCGATTCGTCTGCTGAACGCCGACTGCGTCAGGTGCCGGTGACGCGCGGCCCGTGAAAAACTCTTGGTATCCGCGAGGCTCAGGAAATCTTCCAGCCACTTTGCTTCCATTTCGATCTTCGCTTTTTATAGTCGGGCGCCTGAAAGGCGGCGCCGTCTGCTGACCAACGTTCTAGCGTACCGCGCCTCGCGCCGGTCGGGCCGATGTTTTTTTTCGATGGGTGTCAGTCGAAATATGCATGGGCATTGTCGGCGGGATTACGGCTGCATAGCGTTGAGGGGCCGGACCGGTTAACCGGACGGTTCACCGCATCGGACTGTCCCGGCCGCCCGGACGGCACTTCCCCTCAGGGCCGGCTGCGCCGTGTGCGTGCCGGCCCGCCCGCTGGCGGTCGTTCCGGGGGCCGGCTCGCCGCTTTTGGTGCAGTGCAGATTGCACATCCGTGACACGCTGGAGAACTATGTTCGTCGGGCGCGGCGCCGCATCGGCCGTGCGCGCTTGCGGCGCACGGCCGGCGCCCGTCGCGTCGGGCGCTGCACCGTTGTGGTGCGAAATGCCGCACGGGCGTGCCTGGGCGGCGCAAAACAGGGGGATATCGAAGGGATCGAGCAAGGCACGTTCCTTGCAAAGCATTCAGTACGCCGGTCCGGCATGCGCAATGCCGGGGAAAACGATCGATGGAGAAAAGGTCGATGAAGCCATTCGATGAAATGCTGCAATCCGGCGACATGGTAAGGGCGCCTTACGCGCGCCTGAAGCAATGGCTCGACACGCAGAATCCCGCGAGCCTCGCCCAGAAAGCCCACGATGCGGAAGGCGTGTTCCGCAAGACGGGCATCACGTTCGCTGTCTACGGCGACGCGGAGGCCGCCGAGCGGCTGATTCCGTTCGACATCGTCCCGCGCATCATCTCGGGGGCGGAATGGAGCCGGCTGTCGCTCGGCATCGAGCAACGCGTGATGGCGCTGAACGCGTTCCTCGACGACATTTACCACCGCCAGGAAATCGTGCGCGCGGGCATCGTGCCGAAGCACCTGATCGCGCACAACGAGGCGTTCATCCCCGAGATGATCGACTTCCGGCCGCCCGGCAACGTTTACACGCACATCATCGGCGTCGACATCGTGCGCACCGGCGAGAACGAGTTCTACGTGCTGGAAGACAACGCGCGCACGCCGTCCGGCGTGTCGTACATGCTGGAAAACCGCGAGACGATGATGCAGCTCTTCCCCGAGCTGTTCCAGCAGGTGAAGGTGCGCCCGGTCGAAACCTATCCGCAGATGCTGCGCCAGTCGCTCGCGGCCGTGTGCCCGCCGGGCGGCAACGCCGACAATCCGACCGTCGCGGTGCTCACGCCCGGCATCCACAATTCCGCGTACTACGAACATTCGTTCCTCGCCGACCAGATGGGCGTGCACCTCGTCGAGGGCAGCGACCTGCAGGTGATCGACGGCCGCGTCGCGATGCGCACGACCGAAGGCTTCCAGCCGATCGACGTGCTGTACCGCCGCGTCGACGACGCGTTCCTCGATCCGCTCACGTTCCGCCCGGATTCGGTGCTCGGCGTGGCAGGCATCATGGACGTGTACCGCGCGGGCAACATCACGATCGCGAATGCGCCCGGCACCGGCATCGCCGACGACAAGGCGATCTACTCGTACATGCCGGAGATCGTCGAGTTCTACACGGGCCGCAAGGCGATGCTGGAGAACGTGCCGACCTGGCGCTGCGGCGAGGCCGACAGCCTGAAGTACGTGCTCGAGCATCTCGACGAACTGGTCGTGAAGGAGGTGCACGGCTCGGGCGGCTACGGGATGCTCGTCGGGCCGTGCGCATCGAAGGCCGAACTCGAGGCATTTTCCGCGAAGCTGCGCGCACGTCCCGCGAACTACATCGCGCAACCGACGCTCGCGCTGTCCACGACGCCGATCCTGACCGACGCCGGCCTCGCGCCGCGCCACGTCGACCTGCGTCCGTTCGTGCTGGTGTCGGACCGCATCCGCATCACGCCGGGCGGGCTTACGCGCGTCGCGCTGAAGGAAGGGTCGCTCGTCGTCAACTCGAGCCAGGGCGGCGGCACCAAGGACACCTGGGTGCTGGCCGACTGAGCCGGGCACGACCGCGCGCGCCGAAGCCGGCGCGCGAACCGAACGAAGACGGAGTGGACACGAGATGCTTCTGGGACGTACTGCAAGCGGTCTCTACTGGATGTACCGCTATATCGAGCGCGCGGAGAACATCGCGCGCATCGTCGATGCCGGGCTGCGGATGGCGCTCACGCGCACGGCCGACGCGCCGGCCGAATGGTCGTCGGTGCTCGTCAGCTCGGGCGCGGACGACGGCTATCGGCAGAAATACGACGCGTATGCGGCCGATACCGTGACCGACTATCTGCTGCGCGACCGCGACAATCCGTCGAGCGTGCTGTCGTGCATCGAGGCCGCGCGCTCGAACGCGCGGATGGTGCGCACGGCGCTGACGCGCGAGGCGTGGGAAAGCGTGAACGGCGCGTGGCTCGCGCTGCGCCGCGCGCTGGCGCAGCCGGTGCCGGAAAGCGAGCTGCCGGCCGTACTCGACCAGGTGAAGCGCGAAACCGCGCTGATCCTCGGCAGCTTCTACAGCACGATGCTGCGCAACGAGATCTTCGATTTCGCGCAGATCGGCGCATTCGTCGAACGCGCGGACAACACCGCGCGGATCATCGACGTGAAATACCACCTGCTGCTGCCGTCGGTATCGCACGTCGGCACGATCCTCGACAACTACCAATGGGAGACGATCCTGCGCTGCGTGGCTGCACACCGTTCGTATCGCTGGGTGTACGACGTGCAGTACAAGCCGCTCAACATCGCCGACTACCTGATCCTGAACGGCCGCATGCCGCGTTCGCTGCGTTATTGCTACGGGCGCGTCGTGTCGAGCCTGAACCTGCTCGCGAAGGATTACGGCGTGACACACCCGTGTCACGACACGGCCGCGAAGATTCTGCAAATGCTGTCCGATACCTCGGTCGAGCGGATCTTCAAGAGCGGCCTGCACGAATTCCTGACCGACTTCATCGGCCGTAACAACAGCCTCGGGCTCGAAATCGCCCAGGCTTACAACTTCGACTGAGGCTTGCCATGCGACTCGCCATCCGACACATTTCGCGTTACCAGTTCGACGATCAGGCCACCCATGCACTGCAACGGTTGCGGCTGCGCCCGCAGTCGGGCCCCGGGCAAACGGTGCGCGCGTGGCAGGTCACGATCGACGGCGTCGAGCCGACGCTGTCTTACGCCGACGGGCTCGGCAACCGGATCGACCTCGTGCGCCACGATCGCAGCGCGAAGGCCGAGATCGTCGTCGTGGCGGCCGGCGTCGTCGAGACGCAGGACCGCGCGGGCATACTCGGGAATCCCGAAGGCTATGCGCCGCCGTGGATCTTCGAGCGAGAGACCGCACTCACGAAGGCGGGCGACACCGTGCGCGCGCTGACCGACGCGCTGCCGATCGAGCCGCGAGGCCTCGACGCATTGCACTGGCTGATGACGGAAGTGCACGGCCGCATCGCGTACGCGCCGAACCTGGCCGGCGACGCCGCCGTCGATGCGGAAACCGCGCTGCAAAGCGGCGAGGGCACGAGCCGCGACCATGCACACGCGTTCATCGCGGCCGCACGCGTGCTGAAGATCCCCGCACGCTATATCTCGGGCTACGTGCTGGCCGACAGCGCGATGCAGCGCATCGCCGATGCGAAACAGCATGCGGGCGACATCGAGGACGAGGAAGCGCTGGCGCTGCAGAGCGCCGACGGCATGCAGCAGGCGCTCGGCGCGTCGCATGCCGTGCAGTCGCAATCGCAGGGGCAGTCGCAGGCGGCGCTCGGCACGCAGCCGCAAGCCGCGGCGTTGATGCAGCAGCCGGCCGGCCACGCGTGGGCCGAGGCCTATGTCGAAGGGCTCGGCTGGGTCGGCTTCGACCCGTTCATGAACCGTTGCCCGGACGAACGCTACGTGCGCATCGCGGTCGGCCTCGACCATCGCGACGCGCAGCCGGTGACGGGGCTCGGCGCGACGGCCGTCGGCGTCGAGATCAGCGTCGTGCAGACGCCGGAACTCGTCTGACCCGGCGCGCGCCTTCGCCGAATCCGCCATGCCGGGCCGCCGCGTCGGAAGCGACG
Organism: Burkholderia sp. MSMB1826; assembly: GCF_001526325.1. NCBI lineage: Bacteria > Pseudomonadati > Pseudomonadota > Betaproteobacteria > Burkholderiales > Burkholderiaceae > Burkholderia > Burkholderia sp. MSMB1826. Next base: position 739,084 of record NZ_LOYN01000010.1, on the reverse strand, counting down.
CGGCGTGCGCGGCCGGCCCAACCCGACTCGAGCTCCCATGTCCATCCACGTCGCGCTGCATCACACCACCCGCTATCGCTACGACCGGCTCGTCAACCTCGGCCCGCAGGTCGTGCGGCTGCGGCCCGCGCCGCATTGCCGGACGCCGATCCTCGCGTATTCGATGACGGTCGAGCCCGCGCAGCACTTCATCAACTGGCAGCAGGATCCGTTTTCGAACTATCTCGCGCGGCTCGTGTTTCCCGAGCGCACCGAGCACTTCGAGATCACGATCGATCTCGTCGCCGAGATGTCGGTGTACAACCCGTTCGACTTCTTCCTCGAAGCGAGCGCGGAGCAATATCCGTTCAGCTATGACGACGCGCTGAAGACCGAGCTCGCGCCGTATCTCGCATGCGATCCGCAGACGAGCGCCGCGCCGCTGTTTCGCGCGTATCTCGACGGCGTGGACCGCACGCCGGCCGGCACCGTGAACTTCCTCGTCGCGCTGAACCAGCGGCTTCAGCGCGACATCGGCTATCTCGTGCGGATGGAGCCGGGCGTGCAGACGCCCGCGCAGACGCTCGAACTCGCGTCCGGCTCGTGCCGCGACAGCGCGTGGCTGCTCGTGCAGCTGTGCCGCCATCTCGGCATCGCCGCGCGCTTCGTCTCGGGTTACCTGATTCAGCTCACCCCCGACGTGAAATCGCTCGACGGCCCGAGCGGCACGTCGGTCGATTTCACCGACCTGCACGCGTGGTGCGAGGTCTACCTGCCGGGCGCCGGCTGGATCGGCTTCGATCCGACGTCGGGCCTGCTCGCCGGCGAAGGGCATATTCCGCTCGCGTGCACGCCGCAGCCGACGAGCGCCGCGCCGGTGGAAGGGCTGATCGACGAGTGCGAAGTGTCGTTCGAGCACGAGATGAGCGTGACGCGCGTGTACGAGTCGCCGCGCGTGACGAAGCCGTATACGGAGTCGCAGTGGGATGCCGTGCTGGCGCTCGGCACGCAGGTCGACGGCGCGCTGGCCGCCGGCGACGTGCGGCTCACGCAGGGCGGCGAGCCGACCTTCGTGTCGATCGACGATCGCGACGGTGCCGAGTGGAACACCGATGCGCTCGGTCCGACCAAGCGCGGCTACGCGACCGAACTCGTGCAGCGGCTGCGCGCCGAATACGGCGACGGCGGTTTTCTGCATTTCGGGCAGGGCAAGTGGTACCCGGGCGAGCAACTGCCGCGCTGGGCGCTGTCGATCTTCTGGCGCGCGGACGGCCAGCCCGTGTGGCACGATCCGTCGCTGTTCGCCGACGAGCGCGAGCCGTCCGCGTATACCACCGACGACGCGAAGCGTTTCATCGACGCGCTCGCCGCGCGGCTGAACCTGACCGGCGAATTCATCCGGCCCGGCTACGAGGACGTCTGGTACTACCTGTGGCGCGAGCGTCGGTTGCCCGTCAACGTCGATCCGTTCGACGCGCGCCTCGACGACGAGCTCGAACGTGCGCGGCTGCGCAAGGTGTTCGAGCAGCAGCTCGACAGTGTGGTCGGCTACGTGCTGCCGATCAAGCGCATGGACGATTCGTCGGGCGGCGATCGGCCGGGCCTCGACGGGCCGCGCTGGCAGACGGGCCCGTGGTTTTTCCGCGACGAGCGGATGTATCTGGTGCCCGGCGATTCGCCGATGGGCTATCGGCTGCCGCTCGATTCGCTGCCGTGGACGGCCCGCGCCGACTATCCGTACCTCGTCGAACGCGATCCGTTCGCGCCGCGCGATGCATTGCCGGACGCGGCCGCCATTCGCGCCCGCTACGCGGGCCCGGCCGACGCGCCGCGCTATCTGGCCGGCTTGCATCGCGAAGCGTCCGCGCCGACCGTGATGCAGTGGCGTGCCGACGGCGCGGCCGGGAGCGAGCGGCCGGGCGCCGTCGACCCGCATCGTCGGCCCGAGCGCTTCGAATCGGCCGCGTGGATCACGCGCACCGCGCTGTGCGTCGAAGTGCGCAACGGCATCCTGTACCTGTTCATGCCGCCGCTCGCCGCGCTCGAGGATTATCTCGACCTGCTCGGCGCGATCGAGTCGACCGCGCACGCACTCGGCGTGAAGCTCGTGCTCGAAGGCTATCCGCCGCCGCGCGACGCGCGACTGAAGCTGCTGCAGGTGACGCCCGATCCCGGCGTGATCGAGGTGAACATCCATCCGGCCGCGAGCTTCGACGAACTCGTCGACCAGACCGAATTCCTGTACGACGCTGCGTGGCAATCGCGGCTGTGCAGCGAGAAATTCATGGTCGACGGGCGGCACGTCGGCACCGGCGGCGGCAACCACTTCGTGCTCGGCGGCGCGACGCCGGCCGACAGCCCGTTCCTGCGCCGCCCGGACCTGCTCGCGAGCCTGATCGCGTACTGGCACAACCATCCGTCGCTGTCGTACCTGTTCTCGGGGCTGTTCATCGGGCCGACGAGCCAGGCGCCGCGTGTCGACGAGGCGCGCAACGACCAGCTCTACGAGCTCGACATCGCGTTCGCGGAGATCCAGCGCAACAAGCTGCTGTTCGGACAGGACATGCCGCCGTGGCTCGTCGACCGCGTGCTGCGCAACCTGCTGATCGACGTGACCGGCAACACGCACCGCAGCGAGTTCTGCATCGACAAGCTGTATTCGCCCGATTCGTCGACCGGCCGGCTCGGCCTGCTCGAACTGCGCGCGTTCGAGATGCCGCCGCACGCGCGGATGAGCATCGTGCAGCAACTGCTGCTACGCGCGCTGGTCGCCCGCTTCTGGGCCGCGCCGTACACGACGCCCCTCACGCGCTGGGGCACCGCGCTGCACGATCGCTTCATGCTGCCTGCGTTCCTGAAGATGGATTTCGACGACGTGCTCGCCGAGTTGCGCGACGCCGGTTTCGCGTTCGATTCCGCGTGGTTCGCGCCGCATTTCGAATTCCGCTTCCCGCTGTTCGGCCAGATCGCGGTGAACGGGATGCAGCTGTCGCTGCGCGGCGCCTTGGAGCCGTGGCACGTGATGGGCGAGGAGGGCGCGATCGGCGGCACGGTGCGCTACGTCGATTCGTCGGTCGAACGGCTCGAAGTGCGCGTGACGGGGCTGAACGACAACCGGCACGTCGTGACCGTCGACGGCCGCGCGCTGCCGCTGCAGCCGACCGGCACCGTCGGCGAATACGTCGCGGGCGTGCGCTACAAGGCGTGGTCGCCGCCGTCGGCGCTGCATCCGACCATCGGCGTGCATGCGCCGCTCACGTTCGATGTCGTCGATACGTGGCTGCAACGCTCGCTCGGCGGCTGCCGATATCACGTCGCGCATCCGGGCGGGCGCAATTACGCGACGTTCCCCGTCAATGCGTACGAAGCCGAAAGCCGCCGGCTCGCGCGCTTCGTCGAGATCGGGCACACGCCGGGGCGGATGGATGTCGCGGCGGCCGCGCCGAGCCGTGAATTCCCGTTCACGCTCGACTTGCGGCGGCCGTGATCGATCGATGACAGGGCGGACGACGATGCGGGGTTCGCGACCTCCCGGCGGCCGCGCCGGAATGCTAGGATGCGGGCAGATTGCGGCCGTGCGCCGCGGTAGCTTGCCGCCGGTGCGGCGGCGCGCATGTGCGGTCGCACCCTGACGACGGAACGACATCGTGCCGCCCATTGACCTTGATCATCTCGCCGCTCTCGACGCGATGCCCACGCTTTTCGATTCCGGCGCCCAGCCGGACGCCGCCGAACTGGCCGCCGCGCTCGCGGCGCCGGCGGCCGCCGGCCGTTACGACGAACTGCGCGGCAGCGCGGCCGGCCTGAACGCGCCCGCGCTGGCACCCGCGTGGCGCAATTTCTTCACGTCGATCGGCAGCGACGGCGTGGCCGACCTCGACCGCCGCGCCGACGCGCTGCACCGGCGCATGCGCGAGAACGGCCTGTTCTACCAGCTGCACGAGCAGCGCGCCGGCGACGGCGCGGCCGGCCCGTGGGCGCTCGACCTGCTGCCGCTGATCGTCACGCCCGAGGACTGGGTCGCGATCGAGCGCGGCGTGCTGCAGCGCGTGCGGCTGCTCAACGCGACGCTGGCCGACCTGTACGGGCCGCAGACGATCCTGCACCGCGGGCTGTTGCCGCCCGCGCTCGTCACCGGCCACCCCGGCTACCTGCGTGCGATGCGCGGTGCGCACGTGCCGGGCGATACGTGGCTGCACGTCGTCGCGTTCGATCTCGCGCGCGGCCCCGACGGCCAGTGGCGGATCGTCGCGCAGCACACGCAGGGGGCGGCCGGGCTCGGCTACCTGCTGGAGAATCGGCTGATCGTGTCGCGGCTCTTTCCGCGCGGGTTTCGCGGGCTGCGCGTGCAGCGGCTTGCATCCGCGTACCGTGCGCTGCTGCAGAGCATGCAGTCGCTCAGCCCCGCCGCGAAGAATTCGCGGATCGTGCTGCTGACGCCGGGGCCGCACAGCGCGACCTATTTCGAGCACGCGTATCTCGCGCGCTATCTCGGCCTCACGCTCGTCGAAGGCGGCGACCTGACCGCGCGCGACAACCGCGTGTTCCTGAAGACGCTGAGCGGCCTCGAACCCGTGCACGGCATCCTGCGGCGCGTCGACGACGCGTGGCTCGATCCGCTCGAACTGCGGCCCGATTCGATGCTCGGCGTGCCGGGGCTGCTGCAGGCCGTGCGCGCGGGCAACGTGCTGCTCGCGAACGCACCGGGCTCGGGCTTCCTCGAATCGCCGGCGATGCTCGGCTTCATGCCGCGTCTCGCGGAAGGCTTGCTCGGCGAAACGCTGACGCTGCCGGCCGTGCATTCGTGGTGGTGCGGCGAGGCGGCCGCGTGCGACGACGCGCTGCCGCAACTCGCGCGCGGCATCGTCAAGGCATCCTATCCACCCGACGTGCAGGAAGGCGGTGCGTTCGAACCGGTGATCGGCGCGCGGCTCACGCAGGCGCAACTGGCGGAATGGCGCGCGCGGATTCTCGCGCGGCCCGAACATTACACGGTGCAGGCGGATCTGCCGCTGTCGCAGGCGCCGACCTGGCCGCGACCCGATGCGCCCGACGGCAACGGCAGCGCGCGCATCGTGCCGAAGCCGCTGCTGCTGCGCGTGTTCGCGCTCGCCGACGGCGCGCAGCGCTGGCGGCTGCTGCCGGGCGGGCTGTCGCGGGTCGGCACGCGCGACACGCTGTTCAACGCGCCGATGCCGCGCGGCGGTAGCACCGTCGATACGTGGGTGATGACCGAGGGCATCGTCGATTCGACGACGCTGCTGCAGACGCACCTCGGCCCCGACGATCTCGTCGAGCGGCCGCGCGCGATCGCGAGCCGTGCGGCCGAGAACCTGTTCTGGCTCGGCCGCTACACCGAGCGCGCGACCAACCTGATGCGCCTGGCGCGTGCCGCGCTCGAGCGGCTGCGCGGCGAAGACGACGTCGACAGTCCCGCGCATCTGGAACTGCTCGACGCGCTGTGTCGCGATACCGGGCTGATCGCCGCCGACGCGCCGCAGGCCGTCGATGCGCCGCGCGCGTTCCAGCACGAGCTGGCGACGTCGCTGACGCGCGGCGCCGATCGCACGTCGGGGATCGCGTCGTGCCTGTTCGGCATGCGCGGCGCGGCTGCCGCGATCCGCGAGCGGCTGTCGAGCGATCAGTGGCGGCTGATCGACGACGCGACGCAACTGTTCGCGGACAGCGCAGGGCAACCGGAGGCGGAGGAGCAGATCGGCAACGAGGCGCTGCAGTTGCTGGAACGTCTCGGCCTGCTGCTCGGCGCGATCACCGGCGCGCAGACCGACAACATGACGCGCGACGACGGCTGGCGATTGCTGTCGATCGGCCGGCAGATCGACCGGCTCGACTTCCTGTGCAGCGTGCTGAAGTTCGCGTTCGACGAAGGCGCCGTGCATCGGCAGGACGGCTTCGAACTCGTGCTGGAACTGTTCGACAGCACGATCACGTTCCGTTCGCGGTTCCAGCGCGGCTTCGACGTCGCGCCGCTGCTGTCGCTCGTCGTGCTCGATACCGACAACCCGCGCTCGCTCGGCTGGGTCGTGCAGGCACTGCGCGGCCGGCTGACGAAGGTCGAGCGCAGCGAAGGCTATGCGCTGTCCGAGTTGGCCGAGACGGTTCCGAACATACCCGCGTGGTCGTTGCACGAGCTGTGCGAGACCGCCGAAGGCGGTCGGCACGACAAGCTGCTCGCCGCGCTCGACACGACGGCGAAAGCGGTGTGGGAGTTGTCGAACCGGATCGGCGAGCGCTATTTCAGTCACGTGCGCGAGGCGGGCAGGACGCTATGGTGACGACGAAAGGCGTGCCGAAAACACCGGCCGGCCCCGCAAACGCGCGGCAGGCGCCGGCTGCCGCGGCCTCGGCGCCGATCGCGACGGATGCGCCGGCCGCCGTCGCGCCGGGCCGGTTGCTGCGCGTCACGCACGACACCGAATATCGTTACGCGGCGCGCGTCGAATCCGCGCAGCACCAGGCACGCCTGCAACCGCTCGCGACGCCGCGCCAGCAGGTGCTGTCGTTCTCGCTCGACATCGAACCTTCACCGGAAACGGTCTGCACCGAGATCGATGCGTTCGGCAACGCGCGGGCGTCGTTCGCGCTGAATCAGCCGCACGACGCGCTGCTCGTGCGCAGCCGCAGCACCGTGCGCGTGACGCCGCCCGCATGGTCGCTCGGCGCGCGCGGCGAGCCGCCGCCTGCGATCGCGAACCCGGACGCCGCGCATGCCACCGCCTGGGAGGCCGTGCGCGACCGCTTGCGGTTTCGCGCGGGGCAACCGTACGATCCGGCGAGCGAGTTCGTGTTCGCGTCGCCGCACGTCGCGTGCGACCCCGAACTCGCCGCGTACGCGGCCGCGAGCTTCACGCCGCAACGGCCGCTCGTGCAGGCTGCGTGGGACCTGATGCGCCGCGTGCATGCCGATTTCGCGTACACGCCGAACAGCACCGACATCACGACGTCGGCGCTCGATGCGCTGCGGTTGCGCAAGGGCGTCTGCCAGGATTTCGCGCACGTGATGATCGGCGCGCTGCGCTCGCTCGGGCTGGCCGCGCGGTACATCAGCGGCTACCTGCTGACGCAGCCGCCGCCCGGTCAGCCGCGGCTGATCGGCGCCGACGCGTCGCATGCATGGGTCGACGTGTACGATCCGGCGTGGCCCGAGGACGGCGGCTGGCTGCAACTCGATCCGACCAACGATCGTGCGCCGGGCGACGACTACGTGATGCTGTCGGTCGGCCGCGACTACGCGGACGTGACGCCGCTGCGCGGCGTGATCCGCGGCGGCGGCGCGGATCAGGAGCTGAGGGTCGGCGTGACGGTCGAGCCGCTCGATGCGGCTTGAAGGGCCGCCGGGTATGGCCCGCGCGCTTTAAGTCTTCGTTAATACTGCACGCTTAGCATGGTGATGCCGGTGAACGGCTCGGGCCCCGGTCCGGCGCGCCGGCGGCACGCGCGGGTGCGTCGACGTCATGGCGCCGCGCCGTCGCGCGGCGCCATTTTCATGCAACGGCGGCAGACCATGATCAAGCACTTCGACTACACGCTCGGCGGCGAGACGATCGAGCTTTGTGCGAGCTTCGGCGCGGGCCCGGCATTCCGCCGCGTGCTCGTGAGCCGCGCGGATTCGATGGAGACGCTGGTGGTGCTCGACGCGCGCGGGCTGTCGGGCCTGTTGAAAGTGGCGACCGAGGAACCGGAAGGGTTGCTCGACGACGCGATCCGCAAGGTCGGCGACGAACAGCTCGTCGAGCGGGCGATCAGCGGCAGGACGATCGTCGAAGCCGCGTTGTGATCGGGCAGCGCGGGTGCGTGCGGCACGCGCGGAAACACGCGCCGCGTTGCGTGACGTTACTCAGGCCGCGAACCGGTCCGTCGCCGCGACCAGCGCTTCCAGAATCCCCGGTTCGTTGTATGCATGCCCGGCGCCGGGCACGATCTCGAACGTCGCATCCGGCCACGCCTTCGACAACTCCCATGCGGTACGTGCCGGCGTCGCGATGTCGTAGCGGCCCTGCACGATCACACCCGGGATGCCGGCGAGCCGATGCGCGTCGCGCAGCAACTGGCCTTCCTCGACGAAGCCCTTGTTCACGAAGTAGTGGTTTTCGATCCGCGCGAACGCGAGCGCGTAGTGGCCGTCCGCGAAGTGCGCGGCGAGCGCGGGATCGGGCAGCAGCGTGATCGTGCGGCCTTCCCAGACGCTCCACGCGCGTGCGGCTTCGAGCTTCGCGGCTTCGTCGTCGCCCGTGAGGCGGCGATGGTAGGCGGCCATCAGGTCGCCGCGCTCGGCCTCCGGAATCGGAGCGAGGAAGTCTTCCCAGTGATCGGGAAACAGCCACGATGCGCCTTCCTGGTAGTACCACAGCAACTCCGCGCGACGCATCGTGAAGATGCCGCGCACGATCAGCGCGCTCACGCGTTCGGGGTGGGTTTCCGCGTACGCGATCGCCAGCGCGCTGCCCCACGAGCCGCCGAATACGAGCCATTGCTCGGCGCCGACCATCTCCCGCAGGCGTTCGATATCGGCGACCAGATCCCACGTCGTGTTGTTCTCGAGGCTCGCATGCGGCGTCGAGCGTCCGCAGCCGCGCTGGTCGAACAGCAGGATGTCGTAGCGCTCGGGATCGAACAGACGGCGATGGTCGGGGCCGCAGCCGGCGCCGGGGCCGCCGTGCAGGAACACGGCAGGCTTGCCGGCCGGGTTGCCGCAGCGTTCCCAGTAGATGCGGTGGCCGTCGCCGGTGTCGAGGTGGCCGTGGGCGTAAGGTTCGATCGGTGGATACACAGGCAGACTCCGGGTGAGGGTCGAGAGAACGCGGACGAGGCGCGGACCGGTGTGCGGACGCGTACGGCTGCGGAGATTGCTGCGCCGCAAAATTCGTTGCGTGGGCATCGGACCGGCCGCCGCCGGACAAGGCTTGTCATTATGCCCATTCGTCATGCCGGACGTTGGCGCGCCGTCGCCTCGCCGACGGCATGTGTCACGCGGATTTTTGAAGCAATTTCATTCCGATATTTTTCATACAAAATCCCGGCGGCAGGTCGGCGGGCCGATCGGGCGCCGGCCGATTCCCGTTCCTTTACCGTGCCAACGGACACCAGCCGATGAACCATCGCGTCACGCAGTTGACCGGGTTGCGCGCCGTCGCGGTCGCGATGGTCGTCGTCGGTCATGCCGAGCATGTGCTGCCCGGCGGCTATACGGGCTGGTACGCACCGTTGCGGCTGATCGCCGACGGCCGGCTCGGCGTGCTGATCTTCTTCGTGCTGAGCGGTTTCCTGATCACCAACGTGCTGCGCGCCGAGTTCGCGCGCACGGGCGGCGTCGCGCTGACGTCGTTCTACGTGCGCCGCGCGTTGCGGATCTGGCCGGCCTGCTACGTGTATCTCGCGGCCGTTGCGATCGTGGCCTTCACCGGCTCGTTCGACGTCGATCGCCGGCAATGGCTCTATGCGGCGCTGCACCTGTGGAATTACTCGGCGTGGTTCGGGCTGACCGGAGACAACGCGTTGCATCCGGACGGTGCGTGGTACCTCGGCCACTTCTGGTCGCTCGCGCTCGAGGAGCAGTTCTACTGGTTCTGGCCGCTGCTGTTCGTGTTCGGCATCCGCCGCGCCGGCACGCGCTGGCTGGCCGCGCTGATCCTGATCGTGCCGCTGGTGCGCGCCGCCACGTATTTCCTGGCGCCCGCGCTGCGCGGACAACTCGGGATGATGCTGCATACGGGTATCGATCCGATCCTGATCGGCTGCTATGCGTCGCTCAACCGCGAACGGCTCGAAGCGTGGATAGGTTCGTGGCGCGGGGAGGCGCGCATCGTGACGGCGCTCGTGTTCGTCGTACTGCTCGGCATGCCGCTCGCCGAACACCGGCTCGGCGGTTTCTGGAATGCGACGTACGGCGTGACGCTCGAAGCCGCGCTGATCGCGCTCGTGATCGTCGTGCTGAATTTCCGCAGCGAGTTCTGGTGCGCGCGCTGGTTGCGCGCCGGGCCGGTGGTGTTCGTCGGCACGATTTCGTTCAGTCTTTATCTGTGGCAGCAGCCGTTTGCGAATCCGCGATTGCCGGTGCCGCACGGGTTTCCGCTCGGCATCGTGTGGGCGCTGATTGCCGCGACCGCCAGCTATTTTCTCGTCGAGAAACCGTTCCTGCGGCTCAAGGATCGCTATACGGCGCGCGAGGCGCGACGCGTGCGGGGCGACGCGTTGCGGATGCCGGCGCCGACCGATGCGATCGGGCCGAAGGTGGTGGAGTAGGCGGGCGGGGCAGTGTCGTGCCCACGGCGTTACTTGAAGCGTTTCATCGCGGCCGGCGAATACCAGAAGTTCCGGAACATGTCGATTCCATAGGACTTGCCGTCGTAGTGGACGATCGTGCGTGCCGTGCGCTTGCCCGTATCCGAGTAATCGCCGTTCTTGCGTTGCGTCTGCGCGATGTGCGCCGTGATCGACAGGTCGGCGAAGCCGTGGCTCGACGTTTTCTCGACGGCGATCGTCATCCGGGCCTCTTCGCTGCGCGCATCGCCTGCACCCGGGCCGCAGGCGTCGCCTTCGACGCTGATCCAGCCGTAGAGGTTGGTGCCGAACACCGGGCGGATACGGCTGCCTTCGCGCACCCACAGCGTCAACTCTTCACCGGCGTTGGCATCCGGGCAGCTCGGCCCGCGTGCACTGCTGGTAAACACGACGCCGAACGCGCGTACGTCGGGCGTCAACCGGTAGGGCGCCGTGTCGATCCGATAGCTATTCTCACCGATCTCCGTCGCCGCATCCTCTTCGACTACCGACCGCTCGGCCGCCACGACCTTGCCGCCCTCGACGAGCGCGATCACCTGCAGCTTTCTGCTTTCGTCGGGATTCTTGCTCTTCGGCAGCGAATCGAATGCGACGGCCGCGATCGTCGTGCCCGGCGCGTTCGGCATGGCCTTGCACGACGACGCGACGACGAGCCGGTCCGCGTCGCGCGTGGCGATGCGTGCGCTCGCGATGCCGGCCCAGCGGGCGATGGCCGTGACGGTAGCGTCGCTGCAAGCCTGGCTGTCGGCGGCGTGAACGATGGGGGCGGCGGCGAGCACCAGCAGCGGGGCGAAGCGCAGGATTTTCATTGTCGTGATCGGAGATGTTGTTTTCATTGATATGCGTGGGAGGCGCTTACCGACCCATCGGTGACGTTCAGCTCCCTCCAAAGCGGACGTTGAAATTAGTAGGGTTCACCGTTCTTGTGCTGGAAACCCCACTGGCCGTTTGAACCCATCACAGCAACGAGATCGTCCGTTGCATAGCTTACTGCGTCGCCAGATACCCTGCTGCCGACCTCGATGATCGTGGCATCGGCTGCCGAGTTATTTTGTAGATGGTGCGCCATGCCATTCGCGCGAAACCCGGCGCACATTCCAGGTCGCATGAGGTAGCTTTCGTCACCGACGTAGAGGGTGACCTCGCCGCTGAGGACATACACCCACTCGTCCTGTTTCGAGTGCCGATGGTGTAGAGCAGACACCGCGCCGGGGCTCAACGTCGTCAAGTTCACACCAAACTGACTCAAACCGAACGGATCGCCAAGAGGTTTCTTCTCCCGTCCCGTCATGCGCGAGGCAAACGGCTCAGGGTAGTTTGAAGGTTTGGTACGGGGTACTGCATCGGCGGCGATCATGCAAGCTTGGGGCTGATCCATTTGCAATCCTCACTCCGTCAAAATAGGCAAAAGAGATTGTGGAAATGCATGACGGAGACGTCAATCTTGATTCGCACAATCAACCTATCTTTCGATTGGTCGTGAGCCCCAGTTGCTTTAGGCGCTTTTTTGCTGCGATTGTCAGCGATGCTGGCATAGGGCCCAGTGTCCCTTCCTGGCCGAATGCCGACAACGTGTTCCACGCCTCAGGAATTTGCAAACGACAACAAAAAAGGCCCTCGCGGGCCTTTCCGGGACGAAGTCGCGGACGACGCTCACCGCGTCAGCGCCGTAAACCCTTCCAGCAACCGCTCGACATCGGCCGCCTGAATCGCGCCCATCGTCGAGATGCGGAACAGTTCCTTCGACAACCCGCCTTGCCCCGCATAAATCACGAAGCCACGCGCCTTCAGCCCATCATGCAGCGTCTCGTACGTGACGCCCTGCGGCAACCGATACGCACGCAGCACGACCGACGATTCACCCTCAGGCAACACCAGCGGCATCCCGCGCGCAGCAAGCCCGGCCTGCGCCTGATCCGCAAGCGCCTTGTAATGCGCATGCCGCGCACGCCAGCCGCCGGCCTCATCGAACTCGCGCAGCGCCTCGACGAGCGCGTAATACGCGTGCACGGACGGCGTAAACGGCGTATTCCGCTGATCCTGCAGCTTTGCAAGCCGACCGAGATCGAGATAGTAAGTCCGGCTCGCAGCCTTCGCGAGCGCACTACGGCGCACGATCACGAACGCCGCGCCGGGCACGCCGTGCAGGCACTTGTTCGCGGTGGCGGCAACCGCATCGATGTCGCCACCGGCGAAGTCGATCGCTTCCGCGCCGAAGCTGCTGACGCCATCCACGAGCATCTTCACACCGCGCGCACGGCACACGTCCGCAATCGCGCCGAGATCGTTCAGCCGGCCCGTCGTCGTTTCATGATGAATCACGGCGACATGCGAGTACCCGCCCGCGTCGAGCTTCGCACCGATCTGCGCGAGATCGGGCGCCTGCATCCACTCGTGCTTCAACACGTCGTGCGCGATGCCGTACTGCGTGGCGATCTGCGTGATCCGCTCGCCGTATACGCCGTTCTCGATCACGAGCAGCTTGCCGTCCTGCGGCACGAGCGCCGCGATCATGCTCTCGACGGCGGCGGTGCCCGAACCCGTCATCAGCACGGCGGCCCATTCGGCCGGATCGAGTTCGTACGCGGCGACGAGGCGCGCGCGCGCTTCATCCTGCAGGTCGAAGAACTCGCTTTCGCGATGGCACAGATCGGGTTGCAGCAGGCTGCGGCGCACGCGTTCGGTGAGCGTGACCGGGCCGGGGTTCAGCAGCAGCATCAATGAGCTCCTTCAACATGGGCGGCGGTCTGCGCGGCACCGATGTGCCGCATCAGACGGGTCTTGACCTCGACCGGCGTGACGGTCGGGCGGGGCAGGCCGTCGGGCACGCCCGTGCGGATCGCCACGCGAACGAATTGCGCACCGTTCCCCGTTGCGGCCAGCGTCGCATCGAGCACGTCGAGCGTATCGCCTTCGACCGCCGACGCATACCCGCACGCGGCGGCAACGCCCGCGAACGACACATGTTGCGACACGGTCGCCTGGCCGCCGGTCGATTCGTGCGCGCCATTGTCGAGCAGCACGTGCGTGAGGTTGGCCGGGCCGTAGGCGCCGAGCGTCGCGAACACGCCCATGCGCATCAGCGCGGCGCCGTCGCCGTCGACGGCCACCACGCGCAGGTCGGGGCGCGCGAGCGCGAGGCCGAGCGCGAGCGGCGTCACGCAGCCCATCGAGCCGACCATGTACAGCTGGTTCGGGCGATCGTCGAGCGCGTAGAGTTCGCGGCCGCAGAAGCCGGTCGACGCAAGCACGACGGTCGAATCGACCGGCGTATGCGCGATCACGTGCTGCAACGCGTCGTGGCGGGTCGGCCATGCATCGGCCGACCCGGCGCGCGACGACGATTGCGCGGCGACGTGCGCGCGCGGCTTCGCGGCCGGGTTCGCCTTCAGCTCATACGGCGCGACGCTGCCTTTCTGCATCACGAGCGCGTACGGGCGGCCCGTCGCGTCCATGTGTGCGATTGCACGGTCGAGCGCCGGGCCGACCTGTTCGGGGTCCGTCGGGAACGTCTCCCACGGGATCTCCATCGTGTCGAGCATCGCGGGCGTGATCGGCCCCATCAGCGCGTGCTGCGGCTCGTCGGCCACACCCGGCTGGCCGCGCCACGTGACGATCAGCAACTGCGGCAGCCGGAACGTCCAGGTCAGCGACGTGAGCGGGCTCACCGCGTTGCCGAGCCCCGAGTTCTGCATCATCGCGATCCCGCGCTTGCCGCCGAGCGTCGCGCCTGCGATCAGCGCGACCGCGTCGCCTTCGTTCGCGGCCGACACGTAGTGCAGCGTCGGGTCCTGCAGCACGTAATTGATGAACGGCGTCAGGTACGAGCAGGGCACGCCCGCGTACCAATCGAAGCCGCGTTCGCGCGCGGCCTCGACGAACTGTGCCGCTTCGATCATTGCGCGCCCCCGTTGCCGGCGCCCGGTTCGGACAGCGGCGTCTGGCCGTGCGCGAAGTCGCCCGCGCGGCGGAAGTCTTCCAGGTCGTTGACGCCGCGCCAGTGGCCGTGCACGTACTGCACCTCGATCTTCTCGCCGGCGGCGATCAGTTCGTTCAGCAGCGACGGGATGTCGAGCGTGTCGAAATCGGGGCGTGCCTGCAGCGTCGCGAGCATCGCCTTCAGGCGGTCGACACCGGCGCCGCGCACGTTCAGCAGGCCGATCCAGCGGCCGTGCGGGGTGCCCGCGGCGACGTCGCTCGACACGCGTTGCAGGTAGGTCTTCTGGCCGAACAGGCCGCGATCGTCGGCTGCCGAGCAGAGGGCGAAGTCGCGCACGCTCTGGTTCGACGGCTCGGTCAGCGACGAATCGACCACCACGCTGAACTCGGCCTCGCTCTCCGCGAGGTCGCGCAGGATGTAGCTGCGGAACAGCAGGTCGCCGTACGAGATCACGGTGTCGCCGGTCAGGCGTTCGGCCGCGCAGGCGAGCGACGCGAGCTCGCCCGTCTGCGCATGGCGTTCGTTGACGACGAGCTTGATGCCCGACGTGTCGATCGCATCGGCGCGGTAGCCGCCGACCACGGTGATGTCGTTTACGCCTTGCTTCTTGAAGCCGTCGACGAGCCAGCGCAACAGCGGCTTGCCGGCGACCGGCAGCATGACCTTGGGCTTGTCTTCGGTGACGGCTTCGAGGCCCTTGCCGCGGCTCGCCGCGAGCACGACCGCCGCATTCGACGCGCGCGACGACGACGACAGGTAGATGCGCTCGGCCGCCGAATACTCGTCGGCGTCCTGCAGGCGGAAGATCTCGTTGACCGACGCGACGCGGTCTTCGACGTTGATCAGCGTTTCATTCTCGTGGATCTCGCGCGCGACGGCCTGCATCGCCGACGCGGACGCGCGGATCAGGTGGTTCGCCCAGATCACGGTGCTGATGCCGGCCTGGCGGAACACGTCGGTCGGCGTGCTGTAGTACTTGGTCGGCACGATCACGAGCGGCGCCTTGCCGCTCCATTCGCGCGCGAACTGCAGGATCTCGTCCGGACGCGACAGCTTGCTGTGGATCAGGATCGCATCGGCGCCGGCTTCCGCATACGCGTTCGCGCGGCGCAGCGCTTCGTCCATCCCCCAGCCCGCGATCAGCGCCTCGACGCGTGCGACGATCGAGAAATCGGGATCGGTCTGCGAATCCTTGCCGGCCTTGATCTTGCCGCAGAACTCGTCGATCTCGGCGAGCGGCTGGCGCTCGCCGTCGATGAAGCTGTTCGTCTTCGGGAACTGCTTGTCCTCGATGCAGACGCCCGCGATGCCGCGCTGCTCGAGCTTCTTCACGAGGCGGCGCACGTTGTTGAAGTTGCCGTAGCCGGTGTCGCCGTCGAGCAGGATCGGCAGGTCGCTCGCGTCGGCCATGAACTCGAGCACGTCGACCACCTGGGTCCAGCTCGCCTCGTTGTTGTCGCGCACGCCGAATTGCGCGGAGATCGCGAGGCCCGACGCCCAGATCCCCTTGAAGCCGGCCTCGCGGACGATCCGCGCCGACAGGCCGTTGTGCGCTTCCATCAGGAATTCGAGGTCGCTGCTCACGAGCATGCGACGCAGGCGCGCGCTGCGCGATTCGGTGAAGTTGGGTTCGCGTGCGTTCATCGTGCGGCTCCGGCGGTGGTGCGTTGAATCAGGGGAAGAATGTCTTGCGTCGCGCGTGCGACGTCGTTCGGGAAGTCGATCTCGATCCACGGCGAGCCGGTGACGTCGGCGACGTCGAACGAATGACCGCCTTCGAGCAGCAGGTCACGCACGGCTTCCTCGTGCGGCATGTTCGCGCGGCCGCTGTCGACGTAGCCCGCGACGATCGTCGCGAGGCGGCGCGCGGTGCCTTCGGTGAAGCGGAAGAAGCCGACGGATTCGCCGATCGTGTCGTAGTCGAGATCGACCGCGAGCTGCTTGCGCAGCTCGACCGGCACGCCGTTCTTCAGGCACAGCTTGACGGGTTCGTCGCCGGCCTCGAAGTCGCGATCGATCAGCAGGCGATCGACCGGCTTGTCGGCGTCGGCCACCAGCGCGTGCAGGATGTTCTCGTCGTACAGCACGTCCGCGTCCATCAACAGCACGTCGCCGCCGCGCGTCATCGCATCGGCGACGGTATGCACGGTCAGCACGCTGCCGAGGTCGTAGCGGTCGTTGATCACGATCTCGGCCTGGCGGCCGAGGCGCTTCAGTTCCTGCTCGACTTTCTCGTGCTGAAAGCCGAGCCCGAGCACGATCTCGTCGACGCCCGCGGCGTCGAGCACGCGCAGATGGCGCTCGAGCAGCGACACGTCGTCGAAGCGCAGCAGGCACTTCGGGAACTGCGCTTCGGGCGGTTGTTGCAGGCGCAAGCCGAGGCCTGCCGCAAGAATGATGGCTCGCATGGGTTCTCCAACCAAAAAGCCGGCGATCTGAACGATCAGTCGGCGAGCGGCTGCGGCGCATGGCGCCGCTGCCAGTTTCTTTCACTGAAATGCAGATAGAGCAGGCCAGGCAGGCCGAGCGCGAGTTCGCGCGCGCGCTTCGCGAGCGACAGCGCGAGCGCCGCGTCGGGCGGCAACCCGACCAGCGGCGCGAGCAGCAGGTAGCCGCCTTCCTGCGCGCCGAGCGAGCCCGGGATCGCGAAGGCTGCCCCGCGAATCGCCTGGCCGACGCTTTCGAGCAGCAGCGCGTCGAGCCAGCTCACCGGATGCCCGAGGAAGTGCAGCGCGAGCCACACTTCCGCGGTGCCGACGATCCAGCCGGCGAGACTCAATGCGAAGGTCTTCGCGACTTTCGCGCGATCGCGGTACAGCGCGCCGACCGCGTCGTCGATCGCGTCGGCGCGCGTGGCGAGCGACGACCAGTCGCGCGGCCCGAGCAGCTTCGACGCGAGGCGCAGCCCGCGGCCGAACAGCCCGCGCCGCTGCGCCAGATAGAACATCACCGCGAGCGCGCCGAGCACGCCGGTGGCGATCAGCGCGGGCGTGCGCAGGTGCGCGACCGACTCGTGCGTCGCATACAGGCTGAACGCGGCGATGCCGATCAGCGCGAAGGCCATTTGCGCGAGCGCCTGCATCGTCGTGCTGACGGTCACGGCGGCGGCCGCATCGGCCATCCGCGTGCCGCGCTGCGCGAGGTGGCGCACCATCAGCACCGGGCCGCCGATCTGCCCGGCGGGCAGCAGGCTGTTCACCGATTCGCCGACCCAGCGCGCGCGCAGCGCATTGCCGAGTTCGGCGGCGGGCTGCCCGCGGCGGAACATCACGGAGATCGCGACCGCGTCGATCGCGAGCGGTACGACGTGGAACGCCGCGACGAGCGCGAGGCCCCAGCCGGCCGCGAGGAACGTGGACGCTACCGCGCCGATGCCCTGCCAGGCCAGGAGTGCGATGAAGAGTGCGGTCCCGAGGGACAGCAGGATGAGGCCCGCGCGTGTCATGACCCGCTCGTGCGTCGCGTCGCCAGTTGCTTGAACACCTGGCGGAAACCGAAATACGCGATCGCGTCCTTCATGTTCGAGATGAAGCGCTTCCACGGCCGCATGCCGGGGTTCGTCACGTATTCGAACGTGAGCGACACGCGTATTTCGTTCTGGCCGAGCGGCGTGATGCGGTGGCGCAGCTTGTCGCCGTCGAACAGCACGATGCCGCCGTCGGCGATCTGCACGGAGCCCGGTTCGTCGGCGACGTCCGGGTTGCGCGTGTGCAGTTCGTAGTCGAGCCGGCACGACGATTCGTCGATCACGCCGATCAGCAGCGTGTAGCGGCGGCCGTCGTAGTACGACGTGTCGTAGTGCCAGCCGATGTGGTCGCCGGGCTTCGTGTAGTAATACAGCGCGTACGCGTGCGGATCGTCGTCCGGCGACAGCATCAGCTTGTCGCCCGTGATTTTCTCGAGGAAACCGATCAGCGCCTTCGAGCGATACAGCTCGGCGATGTACGGCGCCTGCTCGTCGATCGTATGGCGGCTCACGCTGCCGCCCTGCTTGTGGCCGGGCAGGTAATTGCGGTTCAGGCCGGCCTGCATCGCGCGGGCGGCATTCGCCAGCTTCGCGTGCGCGTCGGCCGGCAGGAACGCGTCGAGGTAGAGGAACGAGCCCTGGCGCGTGTAGTCGTCGCGCAGGCGGTCGAGGTCGAGCCGGCCGACGCAGTCGGCCACGGTGCGATCGGGATCGGCCGCGGCCGCGCGCACGGGCGCGGGGCGTGCCGGGCTCAGCACGGAATCGTCGCGCGTGCTAGGAGTCATTTGGAAGCCTGGATTTCGGTTGGGTTCTGCGCGGCCGGGTTCTGCGGCAGGTTGCCGCGCCGCACGATGCGCCACCAGTCGATCACGACCCAGGCGGCGAACAGCGGAGCGCCGATCGACGCCGCGAGCAGGAACGGCTCGACGCCGTCGACGAGCGTTACGATCGGCAGCAGGTACAGCACGTCTTCCGTCTCGAAGCCGCCGGCGAACGCCTGCTTGGTGCCGGCCTTGCCGGCGATCGATTCGATCCGCATGCGCAGGAAGAAGATCAGCGCGACGGCCGCGCCGGCCACCGCGCCGAGCAGCACCGGCGACGCGGCCATCTGGCCGCCCTGGGCGACGATGCCGACGCCCATGCTGACGAACAGCGCGACCGTGACGAGCGCATCGGCCGCCAGGTCGTAAAAATGACCGATCTTGCTGGACTTGCCGCTGATGCGCGCGAGCTCGCCGTCGGTGTGGTCGACGAAGTTCGACAGCACGATCAGGAACGCGCCTGCGTTGCTCCAGCCGAAGCCGCCGTGCGCGAGGCACCAGGCGCCGGCGAGGCCGATCAGCAGACGAATGGTGGTGAGGTGATTCGGGGTGACCGGCGTATCGACGAGCGGTCGGACGAGCGAGCGCGCGAGCCGCGCATCCCAGGTGCGTGGCGGGGGTGGCTCGGGGCGTGTGGCGGTTTTTCTTTGGTCCATCGGCGAAATATATACGGAATTGTAATTTGTTGCTTTTTATTCGATCAATGTCCTGACATACGGGAGTGTTACCGCGTCTTGACGGCATCGGCCGGGCCAAAAACGCACGGGTGAACGGGGCGGCCATCCGGTCGGCGACCCCGTCTTCCAGTGTGGTTCGCCTCACGCGGCTGTCAAGGCCGGACGGGCCTCGCAGGCCGATCGCGCGGGTTTTTCGCGCCGGTCGGCCGGCGTCGCGCAGCGCATGCGACCTTGATCTCCGTCAGGTCCGGAAAAGCCGCATCGGGCGACAATCGGCCGCGCCGGACGGGTATCGGCGATTACCGAGCCGGAGGCCGTCAATGTCGGCGTAATCGCATCGATTGATGCGCGACGGTCGGGGGATCGCGAATCCATGATTCGCCCCGATGCTTTCGCACGCCTTTCGGATGCATTCGGCGGGGGCGGATCGTCTGTCACAGAACGCTCGTTCGATACCCGGCAAATCCGGCAAGGATCTTTTGCATCCAGCGGACATTTCGCGGCGATGGCCTCTGCGATACTCCGACCGTGCCCGTGGTGCCGGGCCGCCCCTCGCGGCCCCAAGGGCTTCGCGTCGCTCAGGAGACACCCCCCGCGACGTCAACGACAGACCAAAGCGTCAGATAACCAGCCATGTCTTCATCACGCATCCTCGCTCCCGCCTTGCGTTCGCTCGTCCGCACCGCCGACGAAGCCGCCGCGCTGATCCGCCCCGGCATGACCGTCGCCATGAGCGGCTTCACCGGGTCGGGCTATCCGAAGGCCGTGCCGGCCGCGCTTGCCGCCCACATCGACGCGGCGCACGCGCGCGGCGAGGACTTCCGGATCAACGTGCTGACGGGCGCGTCGACCGCACCGGAACTCGACGGCGCGCTCGCCCGCACGAACGGCATCTCGATGCGGCTGCCGTATCAGTCCGACCCGACGTTGCGCGACAAGATCAACGGCGGCGAAGTCGATTACCAGGACGTCCACTTGAGCCACGTCGCGCAATACGCATGGTTCGGGCTGTACGGCGATCTCGACGTCGCGATCGTCGAAGTCGCGGGCATTCGCGAGGACGGCCTGCTGATCCCGTCCGCGTCGATCGGCAACAACAAGACGTGGCTCGAGCGCGCGAAGCACGTGATCCTCGAGGTCAATTCGCGCCAGCCGCTCGGCCTCGACGGGATGCACGACATCTACTACGGCACCGCGCTGCCGCCGCACCGCAAGCCGATTCCGCTCACGAAGAGCGACGACCGGATCGGCGAGCCGTACCTGCGCTGCCCGGCCGACAAGATCGTCGCGATCGTCGAGACCGACGCGCCCGATCGCAGCAATGCGTTCACCGCGCCGGATGCGACGTCCAAGCAGATCGCGCTGCAGCTGATCGACTTCCTGCGCCACGAAGTGAAGCGCGGCCGTCTGCCGGAAAACCTGCTGCCGCTGCAGTCGGGCGTCGGCAACATCACGAACGCGGTGCTCGCGGAACTGAGCTCGGCCGGCTTCTCGAACCTGACCGCGTACACGGAAGTGATCCAGGACGGCATGCTCGACCTGCTCGACGACGGCACGCTGAGCTTCGCATCGGCCACCGCGCTGTCGCTGAGCCCGGCCGCCGTGCAGCGCTTCGCCGACGAAATCGCGACGTTCCGCGAGAAGATCGTGTTGCGCCCGCAGGAGATCAGCAACCATCCGGAACTCGTGCGCCGGCTCGGCTGCATCGCGATGAACGGGATGATCGAGGCCGACATCTACGGCAACGTGAACTCGACGCACGTGATGGGCACGAAGATCCAGAACGGCATCGGCGGCTCGGGCGACTTCGCGCGCAACGGCTACCTGTCGTGCTTCATGTCGGCCAGCACCGCGAAGGGCGGGGCGATCTCGCGGATCGTGCCGATGGCGAGCCACGTCGACCATACCGAGCACGACGTCGCGGTCGTCGTCACCGAGCAGGGGCTGGCCGACCTGCGCGGCCTGTCGCCGAAGCAGCGCGCGCGCAAGATCATCGCGAGCTGCGCGCACCCGGACTACCGGCCGATGCTCGAGGACTACTTCGAGCGCGCGTCGCGCGACAGCTTCGGCAAGCACACGCCGCATCTGCTCGCCGAGGCGCTGTCGTGGCACGAGCGCTACGTGCGAACCGGGACGATGAAGGCCTGACGCGGCCCCGGACGGGCGCATGCGCGCTCGTCAATCCATCGCCGCATGCGCGACGTCGACGCTCGCCGCCTTCTGCGGCGGGCGGATCAGCAGCAATAGCGGGATCATCAGCAGCGTCGCGACGAACATCAGTTTGAAATCGTTCAGGTACGCGATCATCGTCGCCTGCTGGTTGATCGTGCGGTCGAGCAGTGCGATGTCGACGCGGCTGCCGGCGATCGCCTGCACGGCCGGGTCGAACGGCGTGACGTGGGCCGCGAGATCGGCATGCGCGACCTGCGTATTGCGCGTCATCAGCGTCTGCACGATCGAGATGCCGATACTGCTGCCGATGTTGCGCATCAGGCTGTAGGTGGCCGTGCCGTCGGCGCGCAGGTCGGGCGGCAACGTCGAGAACGACAGCGCGCTCAGCGGCACGAACACGAGCCCGAGACCGAAGCCCTGGATCACGCCGGGCCACACGATGTCCGCTTCGGACAGCACGACCGTGTACTGCATCATCTGCCACAGCGCGAGCGCGGAAATCGACAGCCCCGCGAGCAGCAGCATCCGCGCATCCACGTATTTCAGCAGCCGCCCGACGAACAGCATCGCGATCATCGTGCCGGCGCCGCTCGGCGCGGTGACGAGGCCCGTCGTCGCGACCGGGTAGCCCATCAGGTTCTGCAGCATCGGCGGCAGCAGCGCGCGCGTCGCATACAGCACCGCGCCGACCACGAAGATGAACAGCGTGCCCGTTGCGAAATTCGGGTCGCGCAGCAGTTCCGACTTGAAGAACGACGCCTTGCCGACGCTCGCCGTATGCGCGAGGAAGAACGCGAAGCCGAGCGCCGCGACGAGCGCCTCGATGCGGATCTCGTACGAACCGAACCAGTCGAGCTGTTCGCCGCGGTCGAGCATCGCCTGGAACGCGCCGATCGCGAGCGCGAGCGTCGCGAAGCCGAACGCGTCGAATTTCACGTGCGGGCGCGGCGCGCGCGCCGGCAGGAAGGTCATCACGCCGGCGAGCGCGAATGCGCCGATCGGCACGTTGATGAAGAACACCCAGCGCCAGTTGTAGCTGTCGGTGAGCCAGCCGCCGAGCGTCGGGCCGAGGATCGGGCCGACCATCACGCCCATCCCCCAGATCGCCATCGCCTGGCCCTGTTTCTCGCGCGGGTTGATGTCGAGCAGGATCGATTGCGACAGCGGCACCAGCGCGGCGCCGAACACGCCTTGCAGCAGCCGCGCGCCGACGATCTGCACGAGCGTCTCCGACAGCCCGCACAGCGCCGACGCAACCGTGAAGCCGGCGATCGACACGATCAGCAAGCGCTTCACGCTCAGCCGGTCGGACAGCCAGCCGGTGAGCGGCGTCGCGATCGCCGCGGCGACGATGTAGGAAGTCAGCACCCACGTGATTTCGTCCTGCGACGCGGACAGCGTGCCCTGCATGTGGGGCAGCGCGACGTTCGCGATCGTGCTGTCGAGGGTCTGGATCAGCGTGGCGAGCATGATCGACAAGGTCAGCATCGGCCGGTTCAGGGCGGGCGAAGCGGGGACGTCGGCGGCGGGGTTCAAGCGGGTGTCTCCGTGGGGCGGTCGCCGTGGGCGGCGATCCGGTATGGCGCAAATTATAAGCATACTCATTATATAGCCGCTTATTGCCGGGTCGCCAGCCTCGGGCCGGTTCCGGCTTGACCCTATAATCGCCGCATGGACAAGACCTACGAGAACCGGATCGGTTACCTGATCGCCGACGTGGCTCGCCTGAACGGGCGCCTGTTCGACCGGCGCGCGAAGCGCATCGGGCTGACGCGGGCGCAAAGCCGCGTGCTCGCGTACCTGACGTGGAAGGGCGAGATGAACCAGGCGCGGCTCGCCGAATGGCTCGAGATCACGCCGATCTCGCTCACGCGGCTGCTCGACCGGATGGAAAGCTATGGGTGGATCGAGCGCGTCGCGAACGACGACGACCGCCGCGCGTTCGTGATCCGGCTGACCGACAAGTCGCGCGAGATCTTTCCGCAGATGCTGGAGGTGGGCGACACCGTCGCCGACGACGGGCTGCGCGGCTTCACGCCCGACGAACGCGAGACGCTGGTGCGCCTGCTCGGGCGCGTGCGCCGCAACCTGATCGACTGCGGCGGCGAGTGACGCGGGCGCCCGCTCGGGCGCACCGCTTGCAACCACTAAAAAAGAGAACACTGAGAGATGACCGAGGCACGACGAATGGGCCGGAAAGCCCGCATTGCGATCCTCATCGCGCTCGCGCTGGTATTGATCGTCGGGGGCGGCACCGCCTGGCTCGGGCACGACGATGCGCCCGGGGCGTTCGACGCGGCGATGGCGAAGGCGAAGCGCGGCGATCTGGACGGCGAATTCAGCGTCGCGCTGATGTACGAGCACGGCGACGGCGTCGAACGGAATCCCGCCGAAGCCGCGAAATGGTACCGGCGGGCCGCCGATCAGGGCGACGCGGCGTCGCAGAACAATCTCGGCACGCTGTACGAAACCGGCATCGGCGTCGAGCAAAGCCGTGCGGAGGCCGTGATCTGGTATCGACGCGCGGCCGCGCAGGGCAATGGGGATGCGTTGTGCAATCTCGGCCGCGCGTACGAGGACGGCGAAGGCGCGCCGCAGGATAGCGCGGAAGCGGTGCGGCTCTACCGGCGCGCGGCCGAACAGGGCCTGCCGAGAGGGCAGCTGTATCTGGGGCTGATGTACGACGCCGGGACCGGCGTGCCGCAGGATGCCGCGGAAGCCGCCAAATGGTATCGGCGCGCGGCCGATCAGGGCGAGCCGCAAGCACAGAACGCCCTCGGTTACCTGTACGACAGCGGGCGCGGCGTGACGCAGAGCGACACCGAGGCATTCAAGTGGTACCGACTCGCCGCGGAACAGGGTGACGCGAACGCGCAGAACAATCTCGGCCTGATGTACGAAAACGGGCAGGGCGTGCGCAAGGACGACGCCGAAGCGGCGAGATGGTATCGGCTCGCTGCGGCCCAAGGGGCCGCGACCTCGCTGTTCCGGCTGGGCGTGCAGTACTACGCGGGCAGCGGTGTCGCATCCGATCCGATCGCCGCGAATGCGTTGTTGAGCCTAGCGGCCGCCGCAGGCGAGACGCGCGCGCAACAGTACCTCGATCAGGGCGCGAAGCTCACCGCGCCGGCCGATATCGAGAAAGCCGCCAGGCTGCGGGCCGCGATGAGCCGGCCGGGCAACCTGCTCGACGCGCTCGATCGCCACGAGGAAACGGCGCAACGCAGCGACGGCGGCTGATTCCACCGGGCTTGTCTTCGTGAAGTCGAGCGACTATCTTGCAGCTTCAAGTTCACTTGAGGTCAAGCATGAGCCGACTGGACATCGCGGACGTGGCGCGGCGCTCGGGATTGCCCGCGTCGACGCTGCGTTACTACGAGGAAAAGGGGCTGATCGTGCCGATCGGCCGGCACGGGCTGCGGCGGCAATACGACGCCTCGGTGCTGGAGCGCCTGGCGTTGATCGCGCTCGGCCGGGAGGCCGGTTTCTCGCTCGACGACATGCTCGCGATGGTCGGCGGCGACGGTCGGCCCGCGATCGATCGCGCGAAGCTCGATGGCAAGGCCGACGAGCTCGACCGCACGATCCGCCGTCTCGGCGCGGTGCGCGATGCGCTGCGGCATGCGGCCGTGTGCCCGGCGGCGAACCATCTCGAGTGCCCGTCGTTCCGGAAGCTGCTGCGCCTTGCCGCGCATCGTCGTCCGGCACGTCGCGCGAAGGCGGAAAGCGCGTAGGCGGCGAGCCTGCGCGAGGGCGGGCGTAGCGGTAGCGATTCGACGGGAGGGGGGGGGCGTGGCGACGTAATGGTTTCGACGTGCCCGAATCGTCAAAAGGGACGCCGCTCGAGCCGCCCTCGACGTCGGCAAAACCGTCGACGCATGACTCATCCCGCGTAATACACGCGGCATTCCATCTCGCGTCCGCGCACGATCCGCTTGCCGACGAGCGCGCCGTACGTTTCGGTGAAGACGGTGCGCTGGTGCTCGCACTGCACGGCGTCGTAGAAGTAGAGCGAGACCCAGTCGGTCGGGCGCCCGGCTTCCGGCGTGCGCATCGCGGCATGCTGGCTCAGCACCGTGAAGTGCCAGCCGCCCTTGGTCATGTGCATCACGGGCGGCGGCACGTAACCGTCCGCGTTCAGGCGCCGGTGCGTGAGCCTCGGCAGCACGCCGGCGGCCGCCTTGTTGCGGTATTGGCGGTCGATGTAAAGCAGCAGTTCGACGGGCGGTTCCGTGCCGGGATCGGCGTTCTGCATGTGACCTTGCCAGCGCCGGCGGCGACTCAGCACGTCGTCGAGTGCGGCGCGGATGCCGGCCGCTCGGCGCGGGCCGACGCCCGCGATCGTTTCGAGCTGGCCGTTGCGGGCCGCGCGTTCGAGCTCTTCCAGCGTGTCGATGTGCAGTGCGTCATGAATGCGCAGCGCGAGCGCGTGGCCGATGCCCGGCACCGCGTCGAAGGCCGATGCGCGTTCCGCATCGCCGCGCAAGCGATCGAGCTGGCGCCAGCGTCCCGTCACCAGCAGCTCGGCGATCGCCTGCGCGACGCCCGCGCCGATGTCGGGCAGCGCGCCGAGCGCCTCGACGCCGCCGGTTTCGAACACGCCGCGGATGTCGCGCTCGAGCGCGTCGACGGTATCGGCCGCCGCGCGGTACGCGGCGACCCGGTACGGGTTCGCGCCCTGGTCGACGAGCCACTGCGCGGCCTCGCGCAGGCAGGCCGCGATGGACCGGTTTTCCTCGTACGTCTGGCTAACGGTCGACTGCATGGCGAGGGGCCCGGAAAGCACAAACGGAATGGACGCGGCGAGCGACGCGCCGGTCGGCTGTCAACCATTGTGGCGACGCGCAACGAAGAAAGTTTGATGCGCGTCAATGACAAACGTAGCACAGGCGCGCAGCGCACGGTCGTGCCGGAACGCGGCACGATCGGCGCTGCGCTCGATGCGGTCAAGCGTCGAGAAACGACTGCGCGTTCTCGGCCTCGGCGGCCGTACGCAGCGCGGCGAGCGCCCGTTTCTCGATCTGCCGCACGCGCTCCCGCGACATCCCCGCGTCCTGCGCGATCGCGTCGTAGGTGTCGGGCTCGGCGCCGCCGAGGCCGAACCGCCGGCGCAGCACGTCGGCCTCGGTCGGCGTGACCGACCGCAGCAGCGACCGCACGCAGTCGCGCATGCGCGTGTCGGCCAGTTGCTCGAACGGGCTGGCCGAGGCCTGATCCTCGATCAATTCGACGAGGCCGGTGTCCGCGTCGGGCAGCGGCGTGTCGAGCGAGACCGGGTCGGCGGGCAGCGCGAGCACCGCGCGCAGTTTGTCTTCGTCGATGCCGGTTTCGGCCGCGAGCTCGGCCGGCGTGGCCCGCCGGCCCGTGCGCTGGCGAAAGCGCAGCGCATGCCGCTGTACGCGCTGGTACTGATCGCCGACGTGCACCGGCACGCGAATCGTGCGCGAGCGATCCGCGACCGCGCGCGCGATCGCCTGGCGAATCCACCAGGTCGCATAGGTCGAGAACTTGAATCCGCGCCGGTATTCGAATTTCTCGATCGCGCGCATCAGGCCGAGACAGCCGTCCTGCACGAGGTCGGACAGGTCGACGCCGCGGTTCAGGTACTTGCGCGCGATCGACAGCACGAGCCGCAGGTTCGCCTCGAGCATCGCCCGCGTCGCGTCGCGCACCTTCTGCTGGCCGTCGCTCAGTGCGGCTGCGAGCGCGCGCCGGGCGACTGCGTCGAAGCACGCCGCGTCGGCCGCCGACGGATCGTGAGGGGCGGCCGCGAGTGCGCGTATCGTACGGCCCGCGTCGTCGGCGGCCGGCGCGACCCACGGGAGCGAACCGAGCAGCGCGGCCACGTGGTTGCGCGCGTCGCGGTATTCGGCCGAACGGCTGCCATGCGCATGCAGTGCGCCGCGCAGCGCCGACACCGCTGCGTGCAGCGCATCGTAGCGGGCGGGCGCGGACGTACCGGCGTCGTCGTCATCGGGCGAGCCGGTCGAGCCGGCGCTGCCCGTCGCGCGATGACGCTCGAGCAGCGCGTCGACCGCGGGCGGATAGCCGGCAATCGCGTGCAGTACCTGATGGCGACCCGTTTCGATCTCGCGGGCGAGTACGATTTCGCCTTCGCGCGTGAGCAGCGGCACCGCGTGCATGCGGCGCATGTAGAGCGCGAGCGGATCGGTCGACGCGCTCGTGCCGCGCGCGAGGTCGCCGAGCATGGCCCGGCCTTCGTCGAGCGCGTCGCGATCGACTTCGACCGGCGCCGCACTGGCGAACGGCGCAGGCACGGCCGGCTCGTCGAGTACCGCGATGCCGATGTCGGCAAGCGCGGCGCGCACGACGTCGAGCGCGTCGGGGCTGTCGCTTTCGGGCGGCAGCGCGTCGACGAGGTCGGCGTGCGTCAGATAACCTTGCTCGCCGGCGAGCGCCAGCAACTGAATGATCGGATCGAGCGGTGTGTCCGCCCGGGAAGTGGGGCGTGGCGTAGTCATGTCGATGGCGGCGCGAGCCGCGTTCCTGTCTGGGCGGGCCGAAGCTCGCCGGTTTGCGGGGGGCCGGTGGATCGCGGACGCCCGTCCGCGCCGGTCAGCCCGACATCGTTCAAGTTGAGGGCATTTGCGCCAACTTCAACGTCGGCGCCGCCGACGGCCCAGCACGCGGCGTGCCTGCTTCGCCGGTCGGGGCAGGAAACAAAAAGTAACCGATCATACGCGCGGAAATCTGCAGGGGACGTAAGCTAGAGTCAGGCGCGCGCCCGGCGGCGGCGCGCGGATTCTGCCGGAGTACGAGATGAACCCCATTTCCGCCGCGAGGCCCGCCGCCGTCGCGCTGGCCGCACTGGCGCTTGGCGGCTGCTACTACACGAGCCCGTACGGTTATGCACCTTATTACGCGCCGGTGCCTGCCGCGGTGACGCAGCGCGACACGCCAGTCGCAACGGCCGCACCGGCGCCGGCCCCGTCGACCGTGCCGCAGGCGCAGGTCGACGCCGACACGGCGGTGCCGGTGTATGTCGCCCCGGCCTACGTGCCGCCACCGTATCCGTATTACTACCCGGCGTACTACTCCGGCTGGTACGGGCCGCCCGTGACGATCGGCTTCTGGGGCCGCTGGGGCGGCGGATACTGGGGCGGGCGAGGCGGGTACTGGCATCGTCCGTGGGGCGGCGGTCATTGGGGTGGCGGTCACTGGGGCGGTGGCCATCGCCACTGACCGGCGCGCGTCGGCGCGACGCGGGAGAGCATCATGAGGAACACGATCGTCCGAAGTCTGTGCGTCGTCCTGGCCGGCCTCGCGGCCGCACCGGGCGTCGCCGACGCGCAGAGCAGCGCTTACACGAATTCGCCGGCCGAGTTGTATGCCGGGCCTGCGCCCGATTATCCGGTGGTCGCGCAGATTCCGCCCGGCACCGCGCTGGACGTATTCGGCTGCCTGAGCGACTACACGTGGTGCGACGTCGCATTGCCGGGCGTGCGCGGCTGGATCGATGCGCAGTTGCTCGACTATCCCTACCAGGGCAGCTACGTGCCGTTGCTCGAATATGGCGCGATCATCGGCGTGCCGGTGACCGGGTTCGCGATCGGCGCGTACTGGGATCGCTATTACCGGCACCGCCCGTGGTATCCCGATCGCGATCGCTGGGCGCATCGTCCGGAGCCGAGGCTCGGCCCCGGCGGCGTGCCGCCGGCGCAAGGGCGTCCGCAACCGGGCGTGCCGATGCAGGTCGCGCCGGGCGGCTCGCCGCCCGTGCACGACACGCGGCCGTCGGCGACGCGCGGCGGCTGGAACGGCGCGAACCGCGTGCCGGCGCCGGCGGCACCGGCACCGACGCCGCAGACGCCGATGCCGATGCCGGGTGGGGTGGGTAATGCGCGTCCGGCCAGCCCGCCGGCGCAGACGCCGATGCCGGGTGGGGCGGGTAATACGCGTCCGGCTAGCCCGCCGCCGGCGGTGCTGCGCCCGCCGCCTGCACCTGGCGGAGAGGGTCGCGCGATGCCGCCGCCGGTACGCCAGGGAGGCGGGGGCGGCGGTTATGCACGGCCGCAAGGCGGCGGAAACGGTGGCGGCAACCACGGCGGCGGCGGGGGTGGCGGCCCCGACGAACTCCGTCACTGACGGGGCCGCACCGCGGGTGCCGGACGAAAAAAAGCCGCTCCGAAGAGCGGCTTTTGGATCGGGCAAGCGCGGCGAGGTAAGGCGCTACCGGTCGCCCGTCGCTCGCGGCATCAGTCGTCGAGCAGCGACAGATCGCGCACGGCGCCCTTGTCGGCCGACATGACGAGCTTCGCGTACGCCTTCAGCGCCGCGGACACCTTGCGCGGACGCGGCTGAGCGGGCTTCCAGCCCTTCGCGTTCTGTTCTTCGCGGCGGCGCGCCAGCTCCTCGTCCGACACCAGCACGTCGATCGTGCGATTCGGAATGTCGATGCGGATCCGGTCGCCGTCGCGCACGAGGCCGATCGCGCCACCCGCTGCCGCTTCCGGCGAGCAATGGCCGATCGACAGACCCGACGTGCCGCCCGAGAACCGGCCGTCCGTCAGCAGCGCGCACGCCTTGCCGAGCCCCTTCGACTTGATGTAGCTGGTCGGGTAGAGCATCTCCTGCATGCCCGGGCCGCCCTTCGGGCCTTCGTAGCGCACGATCACCACGTCGCCGGCCTTGACCTTGTCGTTCAGAATGTTTTCGACCGCTTCGTCCTGCGATTCGGTCACGTGCGCCGAGCCTTCGAACACGAGGATGCTCTCGTCGACGCCGGCCGTCTTCACCACGCAGCCGTCGAGCGCGATGTTGCCCGTCAGCACGGCGAGGCCGCCTTCCTTCGAGAACGCATGCTCGTACGAGCGGATGCAGCCTTCGGCGCGATCGAGGTCGAGGCTCGGCCAGCGCGTGTTCTGGCTGAACGCGACCTGCGTCGGGATGCCGGCCGGGCCGGCCAGGTAGAACGTGCGCACGGCTTCGTCCTGCGTGCGGACGATGTCCCACTGGTCGAGCGCGTCCTTCAGCGTCGGCGCGTGCACGGTCGGCACGTCGGTGTGCAGCTTGCCGGCGCGGTCGAGTTCGCCGAGGATCGCCATGATGCCGCCTGCGCGGTGCACGTCCTCGATGTGGTACTTGTTCGTGTTCGGCGCGACCTTGCACAGCTGCGGCACGCTGCGCGACAGGCGATCGATGTCCTTCATCGTGAAGTCGATGCCGGCTTCCTGCGCGATCGCCAGCAGGTGCAGGATCGTGTTGGTCGAACCGCCCATCGCGATGTCGAGCGTCATCGCGTTCTCGAACGCCTTGAAGCCGACCGAGCGCGGCAGCACGCGTTCGTCGTCCTGCTCGTAGTGCTGGCGCGTCAGTTCGACGATGCGGCGGCCGGCGCGCTTGAACAGTTGTTCGCGATCGGCGTGCGTGGCGACCACCGTGCCGTTGCCGGGCAGCGACAGGCCGAGCGCTTCGGTCAGGCAGTTCATCGAGTTCGCGGTGAACATGCCCGAGCACGAGCCGCAGGTCGGGCATGCCGAGCGTTCGACTTCGGCGACGTCGGCATCCGAATACGACTGGTCGGCCGCGATCACCATCGCGTCGACGAGGTCGAGCTTCTTCAGTTCGACGGTCTTGGTGACCGGGTTCGCGAGACGCGTCTTGCCGGCTTCCATCGGGCCGCCCGACACGAAGATCACCGGAATGTTCAGGCGCATCGCGGCCATCAGCATCCCCGGCGTGATCTTGTCGCAGTTCGAGATGCACACCATCGCGTCCGCGCAGTGCGCGTTCACCATGTATTCGACCGAGTCGGCGATGATGTCGCGGCTCGGCAGCGAATACAGCATGCCGTCATGGCCCATCGCGATGCCGTCGTCGACCGCGATCGTGTTGAATTCCTTCGCGACGCCGCCGGCAGCCTCGATCTCGCGCGCGACGAGCTGGCCGAGATCCTTCAGGTGCACGTGCCCGGGCACGAACTGGGTGAACGAGTTGACGACCGCGATGATCGGCTTCGAGAAATCGTCGTCTTTCATGCCGGTGGCGCGCCACAGCGAGCGCGCACCTGCCATGTTGCGGCCGGCGGTAGAGGTTTTGGAACGGTATGTGGGCATGGTGATGGCTGAAGAAATATCGCGGAAAAGGGTGGAGGCACGGGAATAAAGGCCTCTCGCGCGCCCGTGCGAACAACCTCTTGAGCTGCGCCCTGGGCAAACTTCGCGATTATCCCACAGCCGCCGGGCCGGCGGCGCCGGCGGGCGCGGGCGAGCGGGGCGGGGCTGGGCGCCGGGGGCGGCTGAATGCACGAAGGTTACGAAGGCCACGAAGGCCACCAAGCCTCCCAAGCCCACCAAGCCCACCAAGCCCACCAAGCCCACCAAGCCCACCAAGCCCACCAAGCCCACCAAGGCACGACACCCGATGCAAACCATTGCCGGCGCAACCGGGCGGCGGCTTCATCGCCCGTCCCGCGGACGATGAAGCCGCACCGTGCCGCCCGATCGCGCATCAGTCGAGCAGCGTCAGGATCTCGTCGTACAGCGCTTTCGGAATCCGCACGCCGTTCGCGGTGCTGCGCGCGCGGGCGTCGAAGCGCCGTTGCGACGGCAGCCGCGCGCCCTGCGCGACGATCGATTCGAACATCCGCTCGGCGCGCGCGAGCCCCGCGTCGAGATCGTCGCCGAGAAACACCTTCGGATCGAACGCGATCACGAGTTCGCCGTGGCAGGGCGTCGCGCCGACGCCTTCGTCGAAGTCCATCGATTCCCGGCTCGTCATGTCGCCGATCAGCGCGCCGCCGAGCAGTTCGACCATCGCCGCCAGCGCCGAGCCCTTGTGGCCGCCGAACGTGCGCATCGCGCCTTGCAGCGCGGCCTTCGGGTCGGTAGTCGGCTGGCCGTCCGCGTCGATCGCCCAGTGCGACGGAATCGCCTTGCCCTGTTTCGCGTGCAGCTCGATGTCGCCGCGCGCGATCGCGCTCGTCGCGAAATCGAACACGAACGGCTCGCCGAATGGCTCGCCGCCCGGGCGCGGCCACGCGAACGCGATCGGGTTGGTGCCGAATACGGGCTCGCGGCCGCCTTCCGGCGCGACCCAGCTATGGCTCGGGTTCATCGCGATGCCGACCAGCCCTTCGGCGGCGATCGCCTCGACCTCGGGCCACAGCGCGGAGAAGTGATAGCAGTGGTTGATCGCCATCGCGGCGATGCCGTGCTGCTTCGCCATCTCGACGAGTACCGGCAGGCCGGTCTCGAAGCTCAGCAGCGAGAAGCCGCGATGCGCGTCGACCGCGACGATCGACGACGACAGCCGGCGCAGCGTCGGCACGGCCTGCGGATCGACCTTGCCCTTCTTCAGCGAGCGCACGCACACGAGCAGCCGGTACACGCCGTGCGAGTGGCACTCGTCGCGCTGGCCCTGCGCGATCACGTTGGCGATGGCCCGCGCATGCGCGTCGGACATCCCGTTGTGCGTCAGCACGCGCAGCGCGAGCGCGTGGACTTCATCGAGCGACAGGACGACTTCGGCGGCGCGCTCAGACATGGTTCACCTCGCGCGGGGCGGGCACGCCGTCGATGCGTTGCGGCACGTGCAGCGGATTGCTGCTGCGGATCGCGTCGGGCAGCAGCGCGTCCGGCACGTCCTGGTACGACACGGGGCGCAGGAAGCGCTCGATCGCGCGTGCGCCGACCGACGTCGTGCGCGTGTCGGACGTCGCCGGGAACGGGCCGCCGTGCACCATCGCGTGGCCGACCTCGACACCCGTGCCGAAACCGTTGACGAGGATGCGGCCGGCCTTGCGTTCGAGCGTCGGGCGCAACGCGGCGAACAGCGCCGCGTCGCCGTCGGCGAGATGCGCGGCGATCGTCAACTGGCCTTCGAGCGATTTCAGCACGCGATGCAGCGTGTCGGCGTCCGGGCAGCGCACGATCAGCGACGCAGGGCCGAACACTTCGTCGCGCAATTCGCGATGCGCGACGAATGCGTCGGCGGACGTCGCGAACAGCGCCGCGCGGGCCTGGTGACGGCCGCCTTCCGCGCCTTCGGCGAGCAGCTCGACCGCATCGTGAGCGCGCAGCGCCGCGACGCCTTGCGCATAGCTCGCGTGGATATCGGGTGTCAGCATCGTTTGTGCGGCCGCCGCGCGCAGCGCATCGGCCGCCGCGGCTTCGAATGCGCGCAGCGCGGCGCCGTCGATCGCGAGTACGAGGCCCGGGTTCGTGCAGAACTGGCCGGCGCCGAGCGTGAGCGACGCGACGAACTGCGGTGCGATGGTGTCGTGACGGGCCTCGAGCGCGGCGGGACACAGCACCACCGGATTGATCGAGCTCATTTCCGCATAGACGGGGATCGGCTCGGCTCGCGCGGCCGCGATATGCATCAGCGCCACGCCGCCGCGGCGCGAGCCGGTGAAGCCGACCGCCTGGATGCGCGGATCGGCGACCAGCGCCTGGCCGATCTCGCGCGACGCGTCGAACAGCAGCGAGAACACGCCGGCCGGCATCCCGCATTCGCGCGCGGCCTGCTGGATCGCGCGGCCGACGAGCTCCGACGTGCCCGGATGCGCGGAATGCGCCTTGACGATCACCGGGCAGCCGGCCGCCAGCGCCGACGCCGTGTCGCCGCCGGCCACCGAGAACGCGAGCGGGAAGTTCGACGCGCCGAATACGGCCACGGGCCCGACCGCGACGTTGCGCAGGCGCAGGTCGACGCGCGGCAGCGGCTTGCGCTCCGGGCGCGCCGGGTCGATGCGTGCGTCGAGAAATCCGCCGTCGCGCACGAGCGACGCGAACAGCGCGAGCTGGCCGACCGTGCGGCCGCGTTCGCCTTCGATGCGCGCGCGCGGCAATCCCGTTTCGACGACGCAGCGCTCGATCAGGTCGTCGCCGAGCGCCATGATGTGGCGGCCGATCGCGTCGAGGAACGCGGCGCGCGCGTCGAGCGACGTTTCGCGATACGTGTCGAACGCATCGTCGGCGAGCGCGCACGCCGTTTCCAGGTCGTGCAGGCTCGCGCCGCCGAACGCCGGTTCGAGCGGTTCGCCGGTGGCGGCGGCAAGCGCATGGAAGGAGCCGTTCTGTCCGGCGACGGCCGATGGGCCGATCAGGAGCTGACCTGTGAGTTGCATGGTTTTCCTCGGGAAAAAGCGGGGCCGGGCGTGCTGCGCCCGACCGATGGAAGGGGAAAGGGCGCGGGCGCGTCAGTCCTCGTCGTCGTCGAGTTGCAGCTTGTCGGCGCGCACGCCGGTGCGAGCGCCCCAGTAGTAGATGACGAGCGCGACGGCCGCGACGACGGCCGTGTCGTACGGGTGCGCGAGCCGGCCCGTGCCGCCGAAGCCGCCGAGATACGACAGCACGATCATCGCCGCATAGAACGCGATCAGCCACGCGGACGAGCGCACCTGCTCGGCGAGGCTCAGGTGCGCGGTCGGCACCCAGCGGCGGCACGCGAGATAGATCGCGAACATCGCGATCTGCAGGCCGAGCAGCCAGGACACCGTGCTCCAGCCCGACCAGTAGACGATCAGCGCGGCGATCACGAACGACGCGGGGCCGGTGATGCCGAACGCGCTGGCGCGGAACGGCCGCGGCAGGTCGGGCGCGGTGCGGCGCAGCGCGGCGACCGACACGGGCGCGACCGCATAGCTGAGCACCAGCGCGGCCGACACGATGTTGATCAGCGCTTCCCACGACGGGAACGGCAGCGTCCAGAAGATCGCGAGGCCGAACGTGAGCCACAGGCCCGCGCGCGGGATGCCCGACGCTTCGTCGACGCGCGTGAACACCTTGAAGAACGTGCCTGTCTTCGCCCAGCCGTAGACGACGCGCGGCGTCGCGTTCATGTAGATGTTGCCGCAGCCGCTCGGCGAGATCATCGCGTCGGCGACGACCATCACCGCGAGCCAGCCGACGCCGAGCGCGAGGGCGATGTCGCGGTACGGCAGCGAGAATGCCTTGCTCACGTCGTGCCAGCCGGCGGCGAGCATCGCCGTCGGGATGCTGCCGATGAACGCGAGTTGCAGCAGCACGTAGATCAGCGTCGACAGCAGGATCGACAGGATCAGCGCGATCGGGATCGTGCGCTGCGGATTGCGCACTTCGCTCGCGACCGACACGATCGGCGTGAGCCCGAGATACGCGAAGATGATGCCGCCGGCCGACACGGCCATCTCGATGCCCGGCATGCCGAACGGCGCGAAGCCGTGCACGGTCAGGTTCGCGGGCTTGAAGAACGCGAACAGCACCGCGATCACCGACAGCGGCACGATGAACTTGAAGAGGCTGATGACGTTGTTCGCCTTCGCGAACGTCTTCACGCTCGAATAGTTCAGGTAAAAGAAGAAGCACAGCAGCGCGGCCTGCACGAGCCAGCCGAGCGTGGTCGGGTCGCTCGACCCGACGACCGTCAGGCCCGGAAACCACGCGGCCGCGTACTGGCGTGCGGCGACGACTTCGATCGCGATCAGGCTCGAGAAGGCGATCAGCGTGATGAAGCCCATCAGGTAGCCGAGCAGCGGGCCGTGCGAGAACACCGGGTAGCGCACCACGCCGCCGGCGCGCGGCAGCGCGGCGCCGAGTTCGCAGTAGACGATGCCGAGCAGCAGCACCGCGAAGCCGCCGAGCAGCCACGAAAAGATGCCGGCCGGGCCCGCGATCGTCGACACGTGACTCGCGGCGAACAGCCACCCCGAGCCGAAAATGGCGCCGAGACCGATGAACGTGAGATCGGTCAGCGACAACTGTTTCTTGAACTTGCCGTGACCCGCGCCGGGATGCGCGGAACGGGAAAGCGGGACAGACGGATGGGCATTGCCTTGGCCTGGCATGAGCGTGTCTCCTGGGAATGTCGGTGCAGGCGCGCGTGGCGCGCGCTCCGACGGAGCAGCGCACACGCCTGCCGGCCGGCGTCGCCCGGTTCGAACGACCGGGGCGGGCCGCGGCCCGTTCACGCGCGGCGCGGGCGGGCGCCGGGGCGTGCGGACCCGCGGGCCATGCCGGACCGCGGACGGCGACGCACCGGGCAAACCCGCGCGCCGCCGCAGGGGCGTCGATCAGAGACCGACGTCGGGCAGCGCAGGGCGCGTGTCGAGCGCCTTCGCGACGATGGCCTTCACTTCCGCGAGCGTGTCGCCTTGCAGCGCGAGGCGCGGCGGACGCGTGACCGCGCTGCCGCGGCCGACCAGTTCCTCGCACAGCTTGATGCACTGCACGAGATCCGGGCGCGCGTCGAGGTGCAGCAGCGGCATGAACCAGCGATACAGCGCGAGCGCTTCGTCGAAGCGCTTTTGCTTCGCGAGGCGGAACAGCGTCTCGCCTTCCTTCGGGAACGCATTCGACATGCCCGACACCCAGCCTTCGGCGCCGACCGCGATGCTCTCGACCACGACGTCGTCGAGGCCCGCGAACAGCACGAAGCGATCGCCGACCGCATTGCGCAGGTCGATGAAGCGGCGCGTATCGCCCGACGAATCCTTGAAGCAGACGATGTTCTCGCAATCCTGCAGCGCGATCAGCACGTCGGGCGTGACGTCGTTCTTGTAGATCGGCGGGTTGTTGTAGACCATCACCGGCAGGTCGGTGCTCGTCGCGACCGCCCGGAAGTGCGCGGCGGTTTCGTGCGGCTTCGCCGAGTACACGAGCGCGGGCATCACCATCACGCCGTCGACGCCGACGCGCTGCGCTTCGCGCACCGTATTGCGCGCGAATTCGGTCGTGAATTCGGCGATGCCGGCGATCACCGGAATCTTGCCGCCGGCCGCGTCGCGTGCGGCTTCGATGACCTGGAGCTTCTCGCTCGTCGACAGCGACGTGTTCTCGCCGACCGTGCCGCAGACCACGAGGCCCGACACGCCGTCGTTCACCAGGTTCTTGACCACGCGGTGCGTGGCGTCGATGTCGAGGGAAAAGTCCGGCTTGAACTGGGTGCTGACGGCCGGGAAAACCCCGGTCCACTGAATGGCTTTGCGGCTCACTGAAATCTCCTACGTTCGTATCGGTCGGCCGACGGTGTGTCGGTGTGGCAACCAGTATCGCCGCGCAAACGCCCATCACGCTTGAGTCGTATCGCGGAGCAAAATGACGAAATCGGCACAGCGGCCGGCGGGGGCGCGAAGGGCGTCTCGCACTATGCCGATTTCGTCGTCGTCCTCATCGAAAAGCCACAAGCGGACGGACGCGCGACGGAGGAAGCTATGCTCCTTTCCCCACTTCGGACAGCTCATGATGAAGCGCATCCAGATCATCGATTCGCACACGGGCGGCGAACCCACTCGGCTCGTCGTGTCCGGTTTTCCGTCGCTCGGCAACGGCACGATGGCCGAGCGACGCGACGTGCTCGCGCGCGAGCACGACCGTTACCGCACCGCGTGCATTCTCGAGCCGCGCGGCAGCGACGTGCTGGTCGGCGCGCTGCTGTGCGAGCCGGTAGCGGCCGACGCGGCAGCCGGCGTGATCTTCTTCAACAATAGCGGCTATCTCGGGATGTGCGGGCACGGCACGATCGGCGTCGTGCGCACGCTGCATCACATGGGACGCATCGCGCCCGGCGTGCACCGGATCGAGACGCCGGTCGGCACCGTCGAGGCGACGCTGCACGACGACCTGTCGGTCAGCGTGCGCAACGTGCCCGCGTATCGCCACGCGCAGGGCGTCGAAGTCGACGTGCCGGGATACGGCCCCGTGAAGGGCGACGTCGCGTGGGGCGGCAACTGGTTCTTCCTGATCAGCGACCACGGGCAGCGCGTCGCCGGCGACAACGTCGCGGCGCTCACCGCGTATGCGTCGGCCGTGCGCGAAGGGCTCGAACGCGCGGACATCACCGGCGCGAACGGCGGCGAGATCGATCACATCGAGTTGTTCGCCGACGATCCCCGGCACGACAGCCGCAGCTTCGTGCTGTGCCCGGGCCTTGCCTACGACCGTTCGCCGTGCGGCACCGGCACGAGCGCGAAGCTCGCGTGCCTCGCGGCCGACGGCAAACTCGCGCCGGGCGCCGTGTGGCGGCAGGCGAGCGTGATCGGCAGCGTGTTCCACGCGAGCTACGAGCTGGCCGACGGCGGCATCGTGCCGACGATTCGCGGCAGCGCGCACCTGAGTGCGGAAGCGACGCTGCTGATCGACGAAGACGATCCGTTCGGCTGGGGCATCGGGTCGTGAGCGAAACGAAGACCGACGTCGTCGTGATCGGCGCCGGCATCGTCGGCGCGGCGTGCGCGCACGAGCTCGCGCAGCGCGGGCTGCGCGTGCTCGTCGTCGACGACGCGAGCGGCGGCGCGACCGGCGCGGGCATGGGGCACCTCGTCGCGATGGACGACAATGCGGCCGAACTCGCGCTGAGCCATTACTCGATCGAACTGTGGCGCGCGTTGAGCGGCGAGATGCCCGACGGCTGCGCATACCGCAACTGCGGCACGCTGTGGCTCGCGGCCGATGCGCACGAGATGGATCTCGCGCGCGCGAAGCAGGCGACGCTCGCCGCGCACGGCGTGGCCGGCGCGCTGATCGACGCGGCGGCGCTCGCGGAACTGGAGCCGATGCTGCGCGCGGGCCTCGGCGGCGCGCTGAAGATTCCGGGCGACGCGATCCTTTATGCGCCCGTCACCGCGAACTGGCTGCTGCAGCGCGCGCCGCGCGTCACGCTGCGCCGCGAGCGGGCCGTCGCGGTCGATGGCCCGAGCGTGACGCTCGCGAGCGGCGACGTGCTGCGCGCGGAGCGTGTGGTCGTCGCGAACGGCGTGGCGGCGCGCACGCTGCTGCCCGAATTGCCGCTGCGCCCGAAAAAGGGCCATCTGCTGATTACCGACCGCTATCCGGGCAAGGTATCGCACCAACTCGTCGAGCTGGGCTATGCGGCGAGCGCGCATGCGAGCGACGGCACGTCGGTCGCATTCAACGTGCAGCCGCGGCCGACCGGGCAGTTGCTGATCGGCTCGTCGCGCCAGTTCGACACCGAGGATGCGCAGGTCGAGCCGCCCGTGCTCGCGCGCATGCTGCGCCGCGCGGCCGGCTACCTGCCGGATCTGGCCGACCTGAACGGCATCCGCGCATGGACGGGTTTTCGCTCCGCGAGCCCCGACGGCCTGCCGCTGCTCGGCGAGCACCCGGCGCGGCCGGGCGTATGGCTCGCGGTCGGGCACGAAGGGCTCGGCGTGACGACCGCGCCGGGCAGTGCGCGGCTCGTCGCCGCGCTGATGGCCGGCGAGCGGC
This sequence comes from Burkholderia sp. MSMB1826, assembly GCF_001526325.1. Taxonomy (NCBI): domain Bacteria; kingdom Pseudomonadati; phylum Pseudomonadota; class Betaproteobacteria; order Burkholderiales; family Burkholderiaceae; genus Burkholderia; species Burkholderia sp. MSMB1826. The sequence goes on along the minus strand of NZ_LOYN01000010.1, from coordinate 699,560 downwards.
CGCCCATCGATATCGAACCGTATTTGCCGGGACGCTTCCTGACCGCGTCCCCCGTAGCCGGAGCGCTGACATGAAACGACCCCCACGCGCACTTCGTTCGCCGTTGGCCGGAGTGGGCGCTTCGGCGCTTACTCCGGTCCCATGCAAGGCGCCCCCCACGGAGGCGGTCCGCCTCGTTGGAACGGTCCGGCGGAGGCTGACATGATCATTCATCTGGACGGCCGCGCGCTGACGGTGGCCGACGGTGCGACCGTCGCGGCCGCCGTCGCGGCGAGCGGCGACGACACGACGCGTGTGTCGTGCACGGGCGCGGCGCGAGCGCCGTTTTGCGGGATGGGCATTTGCCAGGAATGCCGGATGACGATCGACGGCCGGCGCCGGCTGGCGTGCCAGACGCTGTGCCGCGACGGCATGCAGGTGGAGCGCACGCGATGAAACAGGAACGATTGAGCGTCGACGTCGCGATCGTCGGCGCGGGGCCGGCCGGGCTGTCGGCCGCGCGGGCCGCCGCGCGCAGCGGCGCGACCGTCGCGATCGTCGACGACAACCCGCGGGCGGGCGGGCAGATCTGGCGGCAGCCGACCGCGGCCGCACCGACGCGTGCCGCGGCCGAACGCCTCGCCATCCTGAGGCAGCCGAACGTCACGCATCTCGCGGCGACGCGCATCGTCGCCGAAACGCAGCCGGGTACGCTGCTGCTCGAGGACGACGAGCGCGGGCTGCTACTCGATTTCCGGACGCTGATTCTCTGCTGCGGCGCCCGCGAGCTGCTGCTGCCGTTCCCGGGCTGGACGCTGCCCGGCGTGACCGGCGCAGGCGGCTTGCAGGCGCTGATCAAGTACGGGCTCGACGTGCGCGGGCAGCGCACGGTGATCGCGGGCAGCGGGCCGCTGCTGCTGGCGAGCGCGGCGACGGCCCGGCAGGCCGGCGCACGCGTGTCGCACGTGCTCGAACAGGCCGCATGGAGCGACGTGGCCGGCTTCGGCGCGGGGCTGTGGCGCTGGCCGTCGAAGCTCGCGCAGGCCGCGAAGCTCGTCACGTCGGCGTATCGGCCCGCTGCGCACGTCGTCGAGGCCTTCGGCGACGTGCGGCTCGAACGCGTGCGGATTCGCCAGGGCGATCGCGAATTCGACGTCGACTGCGACCGGCTCGCGTGCGGCTTCGGCCTCGTGCCGAACACCGTGCTGCCACGCCATCTCGGCTGCCAGATCGAGAACGGCGCCGTGGCGGTCGACGCGCATCAGCGTACGAGCCGCGACGGGTATTTCGCGGCGGGCGAATGCACGGGCGTCGGCGGCAGCGAACTGGCAATGGTCGAAGGCGAAATCGCGGGCTACGCGGCGACCGGGCAGACCGCACAACTGGCCGAGCTTGTCGCACGGCGCGCGCACTGGCAGGCGTTCGCGGATGCCGTCCGCGAGCGCTTCGCGATCCGGGAGTCGATCCGCCGGCTCGCGCGGCCCGACACGCTGCTGTGTCGTTGCGAGGACGTGCGGTTCGACGCGGTCGCACGGGAGCCGGGCTGGACGGCCGCCAAACTGCAGTCGCGTTGCGGGATGGGCGCGTGCCAGGGCCGCGTGTGCGGCGCGGCCGCGCAGGCACTGTTCGGCTGGGCGCCGCCGGCGCCGCGCACGCCGCTCGTGCCCGCGCGGGTCGGTACGCTGATGCTCGACGGCACGGGGTCCTGCGACGGCGCATGACGCGCGCGGACTTGCGAATACGCGAGTGCGCCGGCCGGACACGGTACCGAGGCGGCAAGCCGCCGCCATTTCATCGGCCGACCGCGTGTGTGGCGAGGTGCTGGCGGATCAGCGACAGGTAACGATCGCCGACCGAGAAATCGCGGGCCGCACGCGGCCGGGCCGGAGCCGGCCGCAGCGTGGCCGGCGCGCTCATGCCCAGATACCGGCACACGGCGGACGGAAAGGGCTTGCGCGTATGCCCGAGCTGACGCGCCGCGCGCTCGACGCGGGCATCGCCGACCTGGGCACGAAGCCACGCCAGCACTTGGCGATCGGTGTCGTTGACGATACGGACCAGATGTTCCATCGCGCACCTCACTGTTCATAAATACAGTACTGTAAATATAACCAGTAGTTGCGGTAATCGCAAGCGGTGGCGCGTCGACTGGCCGTTCGGCCAGGGTCAGCGCGCCGGTGCGGCGGTGCGCGCGATCCGCGCGTCGGGCGCGGCCGAGGCGGCACGGCCGGTATAGCGCGCGTCGGTCAGCGTGCCGAGGAACGCGACGATGTCGTCGATTTCCGCGTCGGTCAGCGCGGGCGGCATGCCGGGCCGGCGGTTCATCGGCGTCGAGTTGACGTTGATGTTGCCGCGATAGGCGGCCGGCACGTCGTCGAACGTCCTGGCGCCGTGATACCAGAAGCCGGGATCGGTCGAGCGCGTGTTGTAGAACGCGACCGCGTCGCGCAGCGTCGTGAACACGCCGTTGTGCATGAACGTCTGCTTGACCGCGACGTTGCGCAGCCCGGGCGTGCGCAGGTAGCCGCACCATTGCGTCGGTTCGGGCCAGCGCAGCCGCCGCGCGGTGTCGCACAGCCCGTTGTCGAAATGGCGCGGATCGCGGTTCGCCGGCAGCGCGCGGTTGCGCGGCACCGCGATCGCGTCGTAGCCGAAATCGGTGAAGAGCGAGCGTTCCGGGCGGCTCGACGTATCCGACAGCGTATGGCAGGTCATGCAATTGCCCTTGTCCGGATTCCGGAACAGCGCGAGGCCGCGCATCTCGGCCGGCGCGAGCGGCGTGCGCGTGCGCAGGAACGCGTCGAAGCGCGACGTGAACGGCGCCATTTCGTCGCTCTGCAGATAGGCTTCGACGGCTGCGCCCAGCGCGCGCACCAGTTGCTCGGGATCGCGCCGTACCGGCGCGCCGAAGCGCGCGGCGAGATCGGGCGCGAGTTCGGTTGCATCGACCTTGCGCAGCAGCGCGGCCGGCGACCGGTTGTTCATCTCGTTCGGATCGAACAGCGGCCCGCGGATCTGCTCGGCGAGCGTATCCGCGCGACCGTCGCTGAACAGGCCGCCGAACGGCGACGGAGCAGGCGCATCGTCGTCCTGGTAGAAGTGGCGGCGCGGCACGTAGCGCACGTACAGCAGCGACGGCGCATTGCGCCGGCTGAAGCGCCCGGGCCGGCTGCCTTCCGGCACGCCGGGCCCCGCGAGCGATGCGGCCGACAGCGTCGGCGCGAACGCGCGGCCCGGATCGTGGCAGCCCGCGCACGACATGCCGCGCGGCTCGGACAGCCGCGGATCGAAGAAGATCCGGCGGCCGAGCGCGACGAGCGTCGGGTCGGGCGCGAAGCGGGCGGTGGCCGCGTCGATCTTGCTCGTCACCTGCGGCGTGCCGTTGCCGATCGTGTCGACGACGCGCGAAGGCGGCGCGCCAGGAAGCAGGACCGTTTCGGCCGGCGCGGCGTGGGCCGCGAGCGTCAGGCCGGCGAGCACGGTCGCGGCAAGCATGTGCAGCGTCTGCCGGCCGCGCCAGCCATGGCCGTCGCATCGAACTGCTTCCGTCACGGCGCGATGAACCCCGTCTTGTCGCAGGCGAGCGTCGTGCCCGACTGGTTGCACGACGCGAGCCGCTTGCCGGCCGCCGAATACGCATGGAACACCCAGCCCGTTGCCGGTGCCGGGTTGCGCTCCATGATCAGGAAACCGAAGCTGTTGTTGTGCGAAAGCCGCTCGATCACGGCGCCCGGCGCGGGCGTCAGGCCGGCCGGGAATGGGTCGGGCAGCGCGACGTCGAGGTTGTCGCCGCCGTTGCCGGAGACGATCGTCGCGGGGTGCCCGGACGAGAAGTTGATCGCCTGGAAATCGTGCACGTGGCCGTGCAGCGCGACGTGCACGCCCGGCGGGTAGTACGCCTGCGCGTTGAGGCTCGACATCACCGACTGCAGCGCGAGGTTGCCCGGCGCCGGCGTGCTGCCGGCGATCGGCGCGAACGCGAGGATCGGATGATGGTTCGTGAAGATCGTCGTCGTCATGCCGGGCTTCGACGCGAGCGAGGCGACCGTCTGGAACTGCTTCTGGTAGATGCCGAACTGCGCGTCCGTCGTCTTCAGCGGGGTGCGGCCGACCTTCGCGGTGTCGAACACGATCACCTGCGAGCCGCCGCCGAGCGACACCGCATAGGGTTCCGAATAGTTCGCGTTGTTGTCGTTGGCCGGATCGTCGCACGAACGTGCGGCCGAATACGGGCGCGGGTCGAGGAAGCGGAACCAGCCCTGGCCCGCGCGCGCGCATTCCTCGTGATTGCCGCGCACGACCACCCACGGCGCCTTCGCGAGCAACGGCGCGGCCGGGCGGAACAGGTCGGCTTGCCACGTATCCCAACCATAGCCCCACGGGCTGTCCTTGCAGCCGGCGATGTCCGGCGGGCACGCGTTCTCGCGATAGTGGTAGTCGCCGACGTGCAGCACGAGATCGGGCGCCAGCTTCGCGACGCTGGCCGCGATCGTGTCGAGCGGCCAGACCGCGGCGTCGTTGCACGCTTGCCATGCGTTGTCGGCCTTCTTCATCCGGCAGCCCGTGTCGGCGATGATCGCGATGCGCTGCGGCTGCGCTTTCGGCAGCGGCAGCGTGCGGCCCGCGACGCTGGCCGCCTGCGCGCCGGCCGGCAACGTCGCCTCGCAGACGGACACCGGGAAGCTCGACGGTTTCGAATCGGCCGGGTCGCTGGCGGTCGGCCGCTGGGCGACGGTCGCGGCGCCCGCGCGCAGCGCCATGCGCGACAGCTTGCCGTCGACGGTCAGTTGCGGGCACGGCGAATCGCCGGCCGACGCGGGCGTGTAGTTCGTGACGACGCGCGCGATGGCCTGGTTCGCATCGCCGATCTCGACCCATGCGGCCTGGACGTTGACCGACGCGCTGGCCGGATCGTCCGGCGTATCGATGTGATTCGAGCACGCGGACAACGCGGCGAGGGCAACAAGAGGAGCGCAGCGCACGAGCAGCGCACGCGTGATGAGTCGTCGCATGGGAGGAGAAGGCGCCGTAGGAAAGTCGTCAACGATACGCAGCGCGAATGTAAGAAATGTGAAAAGCGGGGCGTGACGGGGCGCACAAGGACCGGCCTTGACCTCAAGCCGGCTTGAAGTAGCACAGTCCGGTTCGTCATCAATGAATCGGAAGGGGATCGACGATGGAAGCCAACCGGCCCAACGAAGCGCAATCGGCGCTATGGAACGGTCCGTCGGGGCGCGCATGGGTCGATGCGCAGGCGTCGCTGGACCGGATGTTCGAGCCGTTCGAAGCGCTGCTGGCGGATGCCGCGGCAGCGTCGTCGGCCAGTCGCGTGCTCGATGTCGGTTGCGGCACGGGCGCGGTCACGCTCGCGATCGCGCGGCGGCTCGGCGCGAACGCGCAGTGCACGGGCATCGATATTTCGGCGCGGATGATCGACGCCGCCCGGGCGCGCGCCGAACGCTGCGGCCTGCGCGCCCGCTTCGTGTGCGCGGACGGGCAGACGCATGCGTTCGAGCCGGCGAGCGTCGACCTGATCGTGTCGCGCCTCGGCGTGATGTTCTTCGACGACCCGGTGCGGGCGTTCGCGAACCTGCGGCGGGCGGCGCGCCCGGGTGCGCAGATGCGGTTCGTCGCGTGGCGTGGCGCGGCCGACAATCCGTTCATGACGACGGCCGAGCGGGCGGCCGCGCCGCTGCTGCCGAATCTGCCCGTGCGGCAGCCCGGTGCACCGGGGCAGTTCGCATTCGGCGACCGGCAGCGGATCGCATCGGTGCTGTCGGACAGCGGCTGGGCCGACGTCGCGATCGAGCCGGTCGACCGGGCGTGCGTGCTGCCGGAGCCTGCGCTGGACGACTACATTGCCCGGCTGGGCCCGGTAGGCCTCGCATTGCTGGAGACGGACGAAGCGACGCGGCGGTGCGTGATCGACACGATGCGCGCGGCGTTCGAGCCGTACGTGCATGGCGCCGAGGTGCGTTTCGATGCGGCGTGCTGGCTCGTGACGGCGCGCGCGCCGAGCGCATGATGTGTCGCATGAAAGGAGCGGATCAGGGAGTGGTTGGCCATCCGCTGGCCCCGCGCGTGACCGTGCCCGCGTGACGCAGCGGATGGCGCGGCGCGCGGCCGTCAGCGTTTCCGCGCGCGCAGCATCAGCCACGCGCAGCCGCCGGCGACCAACGCGAGTCCGAGCAGGACGGCCTCGGCGCCGAGCGCGAAACCGGGCGGCATTTCGCCGCTGTTCGGTACCGGCGACAGGTTGCCGCTCATCGCGACTGCGCCGCCGCCGAGCAGCGCCGCGCAGACGATCCAGTAGACCTTGCCGAGCGGCGCCGCGGCGCGGATCCGCCACAGCGCGATGCCGGCGCCGCCGAGGTACAGCACGGCGAGCGTGCCGAGTGCGATGACGTCGACGGCGCGGCTTTGCAGCAACCCGCTCACTCGGCCTCCGTCGCGTGCCCCGGCGCGCGGCTCAGCAGGTGCGTGCGTGTGTCCGCGGCGAGCGACACGTAGCGTTCGTACTGGCGCAGCACGTCGGCGATCACTTCGTCGCCGCGCAGGTATTCGACGTCGTAGCCGAGCCGGCCATCCTCGAAGAACGTGACGATCCCGTACACGTGCGCCCGCGCGGCTTCCGGCTCGGCCGCCTCGCGCATCAGGAACGCGGCCGCGGATTTCGCGGTGACGCGCACGCCATACACGAAATCGCGGTGTTCGGCGGTCGGCACGGTGAGCCGCACCGCATCGTCGCCGTCGCGCTGCACGTGCGCATCGACGCCGCTTGCGCGCAGCTCGTCGGCGACCTTGCGCAGCGCGGGCTCGACCGTCTCGGCGACGAACTGGCGCGCCTCGGCCTCGGTCGTCTGCCGCAGGATGTGCGTCAGGCGATGGCGCCAGTGCTGGCCGGTCCAGAAGCTCGCCGCAGGCGCGATGTCCTGCGAATAGTGCGCACGGTCGGCCGCGAGCCCGCGCCACAGCCCGTAGCACAGCGCGAGCATGATGAGGGCGACCGGCAGCGCCGCGATCAGCGTCATCGCCTGCAACGCGCCGAGCCCGCCCGCGACGAGCAGCACCGCGGCCGTCACGCCGAGCAGCGCGGCCCAGAACAGCCGCTGCCAGACCGGCGAATGCGCGTTGCCGCGCGTCGCGATCTGGTCGATCACGAACGCGCCCGAATCGGCGGACGTGACGAAGAACACCGCGATCAGCACGATCGCGACGATCGACAGCAGTTGCGGAAACGGCAGGAAATCGAAGAAGCGGAACAGCAGCGCATCGACGTTGGTCGCCGTCTGCGCGAGCGCGCCGGCCGCGCCGTGCGTGTCGAGCCAGATCGCGCTGTTGCCGAACACGGTCATCCACACGAGGTTGAACGCGGTCGGCACGAGCAGCACGCCGATCACGAACTGGCGGATCGTACGGCCGCGCGAGATGCGCGCGATGAACATGCCGACGAACGGCGACCACGACACCCACCACGCCCAGTAGAGAATCGTCCAGCCGCCGAACCAGCCTTCCTCCCGCGGCGGCGCGTAGGCGTACGTACGGAACGACAGGTCGACGAGGCTCGACAGGTACTGGCCGATGTTGTCGCCGAGCGCGCGCAGCAGGAATGCGGTCGGGCCTGCGACCACCACGAAGGCGAGCAGCAGGAACGCGAGCAGCAGGTTCAGCTCGGACAGCCGGCGCACGCCCTTGTCGAGGCCGGTCGCGGCCGACACGCCCGCGAGGATCACGACCACCGCGACGAGCCCGATGCGGAACAGGTTGCCGCCCGTGTCCCACCCGGCGGCCGTATGCAGGCCCGCGCTCAGTTGCATCACGCCGTAGCCGAGGGTTGTCGCGATCCCGGCGACCGTGCCGACGAGCGCGAACGCGTCGACCGTGTGACCGACCCAGCCGTCGATGCGCTCGCGCAGCACCGGATACAGCCCCGAGCGCAGCGTGAGCGGCAGGTTGTAGCGGAAGCCGAAGTACGCGAGCACGAGCCCCATCAGCCCGTAGATCGCCCACGCGTGGAAGCCCCAGTGGAAGAACGTCATCAGCATCGCTTCGCGCGCGGCGGCAGGCGTGCCGGGATCGACGGTCGGCGGCTTCAGGAAATGCTGCATCGGCTCGCCGACACCGAAGTACATCAGCCCGATGCCCATGCCGGCCGCGAACAGCATCGCCGTCCACGACACGAAGCTGAATTCGGGTTCGGCGTCGTCGGGGCCGAGCCGGATATTGCCGAAGTCGCTGGCGGCGATCAGCACGAGAAACACGAGGAAGCCGGTGACGGCGAGCACGTAGAACCAGTCGAACCGTGCGATGACCCATTGCTGGCCGGCGGAGAACAGTGCGCCGGCTTCGCTCGGGTGCAGTGCGCACACGACGAGTAGCGCGCCGATGACGGCGAGCGCGGGCAGGACGACCTGCGGCTTGAATGTCGTGCGGGGCGAGGGACGGGAATCCGGCATGGCGGGCATCCAGTTGTGGGCGCAACGAAGCGCGACGCCGCCCGGCGCGCACGTCGCGCGTCGGACCCTGATACGGCGTGCGTCGAGTGTACCGCGGTGTCAGGACTGCAAGAAGGGGTATGCAGAAGGATGAACCTGACGGATTGTAAGGTATCGCGGCCATCGAGAAAACCCGCGCGATGCGCGCGGCGGGCCGGCGAGGCGGGGAACGCGCCGCGACGAACGCGTATCGGGCGCCCGGACGGCGCGCGCGGCAAGCGCATCGTCCGGGCCGGAGACGGCGCGCGGAAGGCGCCGCCGGACGGGCTCAGAACGTGACGGCGATCCCGGCCATGCCGACGAACTGGCCGTGCGTCGTCGACGGCGTGAGCTGCTGCGAATCGCCGACGATCGGCGCCGCGTCGACGATGTGGCCGGCGCCTTGCGCGCCGAGCGTCCGCCCGCTCGAATGCGTGTACGCCTGCAGCGCGTAGAGCGTCGTGCGTTTCGACAGGCTGTACGACTCCTTCAGCGAATACTGCTGATAGCGGGCCGCGTTCGCGACGCCGTTCGCCTTCGACGCGAGCGTATACGCGAATGCGCCGGCCACCGAGAACGTCGGCGTGAAGCGGTACGCGGCAAGCGCGCCGTAGGTGTTGAACACGGCCGTGTCGGTGAAGGTCGAGCCGTTGCCGGGCAGATACTTCACGTTCGAATAGTTGAGCCCCAGCGTCAGGTCGCCGAGCGTGTAGTTGCCGGCCGCCGCGACCTGCTCGACGGCTTTCGCGGTGAGGTAGCCTTGATTCAGCACGGATACCGCGAAGCTGCCCGACGATGCGGTGGCCGGATTCAGGAAGCCCGCCGACGAGCCCGAGCTGTTGATCCGCAGGTAACCGGCCGCGATCCCGACCGGCCCGTTCGCATAGCGCAGCGCGGCGCTGAACGTGTTGCCCTTGCCGGTCGCGCCGGCAATGCCGCCGAATGCGTACATCGCGCTCGCGCTCAGCCCGGCGAAGGTCGGCGACGTATAGGTGACCGAGTTGTTCACGCGAATCGTCGTGTCGAGGCCGTCGATGTCGCCCGGATGCGCGCCGGTGGCGCCCGTCAGCCAGCTGCTCGACGCGTACGGGCCGACGAACAGAAAGTAGGGCGTGTACTGGCGGCCGGCCGTGACCGTGCCGTAGCGAACGTTGCGCAGGCCGACGAACGCCTGGCGATTGAACAGCGTGCCGGCGGCGGCCTGCGCGCCCGTATTCAGGTTGAAGCCGGCCTGCAGGTCGAAGATCGCGTGCGTGCCGCCGCCGAGATCCTCGTCGCCGCGCAGCCCGAACTTCGACGCATACAGGTTGCCGTCGCGCATGTAGACGTTCGAGTGTCCCTGCTGGTTGTTCACGTACGCGAGCGAATCGTCGACGACGCCGTACAGCGTGACGCTGCTCTGCGCGTGGGCGGCGGTCGTGCCGAGCGACGCGGCCGATAAAATCAGGATTGCATAACGGTTGGCGGATGCTTTCATTGTCGATCTCCGGGTCTCTTCATCTTTTCAAGGGGCGGGAGGTTGAATGCCTCCTCTGTGGCAGGGGGCGGGCCGCGCGAACGGCCCGCCCGATCGGGTTTGCTTCGGCTTTCGTGTTCGGTGGTTCAGTGGTCGAACGCGACGACGAGGCGACGCCACGCACCGTCCCGCGCCTCCTGCTCGACCCGCGCACCGCGCATGGCAACCGGGCCTTGCAGCGACGCGGGCAGCAGGATCTCGACGCGATCGGCCGGGCGCGCCGGGCGGCCGTCCCAGCGGACCGACACGCCGAGCACGCCCGACGCCTCGCGGCCGGTCTCGATGCGCCACAGGCCGTATTCGCCGTCTCGCCATGCTTCCGTCTCGCCGTCGTCCTCGACGCATTCGCCGTACGCGACGCCGTCCTCGATCCGCGGTGCGACGAGGAAGCCGCGCGTATCGGCGCGCGCACCGAAATGCTGTTCCGCGACGTTCATCGGCAGCACGCGGCCTTCGCGCAGCAGCGTCACCGGCGTGTCGAGCGGCGCGGGCAGCGTCACGCTCGCGCCGCCGTCGAACGACTGCGCGCTCGCACAGCACGTCCAGCGTGCGCCCGCCGGCAGGTAAACCGTGCGCTCGGTCAGACCGGGATCGACGACCGGCGCGACCAGCAGCGAGTCGCCGAGCATCATGTCGTCGCATGCGTCGTAGCAGCGCGCATCGCCGGGGAAATCGGCGAAGGTCGGCCGCAGCACGGGCTCGTAGCGCGTGGTCGACAGCCACAGCAGGTGATAGAGGTACGGCAGCAGCCGGTAGCGCTGCTTGATCAGCGACGCGATCTGCGCGGTGATCTCCGGGTACATCCACGGTTCGTTGACGGTGCCGTCGTCGTTCCACGAATGAATGCTGAAGCGCGGCATGAAGATGCCGAACTGCACCCAGCGCAGCAGCAGCTCGGGCGACGGCGCGGGGCCGGAGAAGCCGCCGATGTCGTGGCCGATGTTCGACACGCCCGACAGCGCGAGCCCGAGGCCCATCTTCAGGTTGTAGCGCAGCGTTTCCCAGGACGTGAAGTTGTCGCCGGACCACGTCTGCACGTAGCGCTGCATGCCGGCGCCGCCGGAGCGCGACACGAGGAACGGCCGGCGCGCCGGCGCATGCGCGCGCTGCGCATCGCGCGACGCGCGCATCATCAGCATCGTCTGGAGCACCTTGGCTTCGCGTGCCGGAAACGGCTGGCCGAAGCCGTGCGCGATCGCGTCGGGCGACCAGATCTCGTATTCGTTGTTGTCGTTCCAGGTCGACTCGATTCCGTATTCCAGCAGCGCCGACGTGACCTGCTCCTGCCACCATCGATAGGTGTCCGGCTGCGTGAAGTCGAGATACGCGCCGACTTCGTCCCAGAACTGCACCCATGCGGGTTCGCCGGACGCCGAGCGGATCAGCAGAGCGCGCTGCGCGGCTTCTTCGAAGGCGGGATGGTCGCGCAGCAGGCACGGCTTGATGTTCGCGCACAGGCGGATGCCGTGGTCGCGATAGTGCTGCACGAAACCCTTCGCGTCGGGAAACTTGTCGCGGTTCCAGTTGAACACGTAGCGCTTCGCGCCGATCGACGTATAGCCCGACGACAGGTGGAACGAATCGCACAGGATGTCGTGCGCGTCGCACTGCTCGACGAACTGGTTCATCTGCTGCTGGGCGTCCGGCGCGTCGGTGTAGCTCATCGTCGAGCCCGAATAGCCGAGCCCCCATTTCGGCGTGCGCGCGGGGCGCCCGGTCAGCCACGTGAAGCGCCGCGCGGCCGCGAGCGGCGTATCGGGCGACGCGATGAAGTAGTAGTCGAGATCGCCGTGCTCGGCGACGAAATAGCGATAGGGCCCGTGATAGTTGTCGAGCTCGCGGCCCATGTCGAACGAGCAGTCGGACAGCGTGTCGTAGAACAGCCCGAACCCCTGGCACGCATCGGGCGACCACGTGATGTAGAACGGGATGTGCTTGTACAGCGGGTCGGTATGCTTCGCGCTGTAGCCCATCGCGTCGATGTTGCGCATCTCGAAGCGTGCGCCCGTGCGATCGAGTTCGCCTGCGCGTTCGCCGAGGCCGAATACCTTGTCGCCGCGCGCGCGGGCGACGTAGTGATACGCGCGCTCGTCCCACCAGCCGAAGTTGTACGCCTGCGTCGGGCGGTCGGCGAGTGCGACGCGCCATGCGCCGTCCGCGCCGCGCATCGACCACGTGCAATGGCCGCCTTGCCGGCGCACCGTGAGCCGGACCTGCGCGGTTTCGATGCGCATGCCGTCGTCGTCTTCCACGAAGTCGTAGTGGGGCAGCGCGAAGCCGCTCAGGTCGAGGCGGTCGCGCCCGTCGAGCGGCACGTCGTCGAGACCGGGCGCGATCGTCCACGTGCGCGGGTTGCGCGCCGTCGCGTCGGGGAGCACGCGCACGCGCACGATATCGTCCTCGAGCACGAAGATTTCGAGAGTCGCGCCCGTATCGGAGGCGAGCAGCACGTGGTTCGCGTGGTGACTGGCGACGCGGAACACGGGCGGATGAAGAAGCGAAGTCATGAATGCGATTTCCTGGTGAAAACGGATGTCACGCGTGCTGCGCGAGCAGGCGTTCCTGCTTCGACTGCCCGCGGATCAGCACCGCGAGCAGCGTGACGCCGACGATGTCGAACAGGCCGAGGCACGCGAACAGCGGCGCATAGCCGATCTTGTCCGCGAGCGCGCCGACCAGCAGCGAGAAGCCGAGGCCGCCGATCCACGCGGCCATCCCGGCGAAGCCGCTCGCGGTGCCGACTTCCTCGGGATCGAACACGTCGGCCGACAGCGTGTTGACGAGCGCCGAGATCATCTGGTGCGCGAAGCCGCCGACGCAGAACAGCGCAATCGCCGTGTACGGCGACGACACGAGACCGATCATCGCGGGCCCGAGCATCAGCACCGCGCCGAGCGCGACGCCGGCGACGCGCGACCACACGAGCGGCAGCCTGAAGCGATTGGCGAGATACGGCGACAGATAGCCGCCCGCGATGCCGCCTGCGTCGGCCGCGAGAAACGGCATCCACGCGAACACCGCGATCTGCGTGAGCGGCATGTGGCGCTCGGTCGCGAGGTACAGCGGAATCCAGAAGCTGAAGGTCTGCCACGCGGGTTCCGCGAAGAAGCGCGGCAGCGCGATCGCCCAGAAGCGGCGCGCGGTGACGACGTCGCGGATGCGGCGCTTCGACACGGGCGGCATCGTGGCCTGGCCGTCGCGGATCAGCGTGCGCTCCTGCGGCGTGATGCGCGGATGATCGGCCGGGGACCGGTACTGCGTGTACCAGAGGGCGGCCCACACGAATCCGAGCGCGCCGGTGACCATGAACGCGGCCTGCCAGCCGAACCGCATCGACAGGAACACGACGAGCGGCGGCGCGATCGCGGCGCCGAGCGACGTGCCCGCGTTGAAGTAGCCGACCGCGACCGATTTCTCGCGATCGGGAAACCATTCGGCGACGGCCTTCATCCCGGACGGAATCGCGGCGGCCTCGAACAGGCCCAGAAAGCCGCGCAGGATGCCGAGCGACAGCCAGCCGGACGCGAAGCCGTGCGCGACGCCGACCACCGACCACAGCATCGCGAACAGCGCGAAACCGAGCCGCAGCCCGATCAGGTCGACGATGAACCCGCATACCGGTTGCATGATCGTGTAACCGATCTGGAAGGCGCCGACGATGTACGAGTACTGCTGCGTCGAGATCGCGAACACCTGCTTGAGCTCGGGCGCGAGCACCGCGAGGGAATTCCGTGCGAGGTAGTTGAGGATCGTGCCGAGACACACGAGCACGATGATCCACCAGCGCAACGCCTTGACTGTCTTCACTGCTGTCTCCTGTCAGGGAGGGCGGGCGCGCGGCGCCTGCCCGGTCCGTGAGGGCCATCCGTCCGGATGGCTTGTTTCGTTTTGTTCGTACGATGTCCGATCTTGATGCGCGCCGGTTTTACCGGTTTATATCGAAATCACGGTGTTCGAGCGAACATTCGGTCGTCTTCGAGCTGCAATGTTATCTGACGACTGATCATTTTCGAACATCCTATGTTCGAATGCGAATCCGGTCAACGTGAATCTGCATTCGAACGAACGTACTCGGGTTTTCCCGATGAACGGTCGCGACCGGGCGAGCGGCAGCGCAGGCGGTTGCCCGTCGAAGGCCCGTGCGGCGGCCCGGACGATCGTCCGGACGGTCGACGCACGCCGGGTGGGGCGTGACAACCCTGATGAAAATTTATTTCTTTTCGGAAGACGGATTGTGTAAATTGATTTTCATCGAACCTTGCAACAACCCTTCGCATGACGCCTCTCATTCCGCCCGATGTCAGTCACGACGAACCCGCGATCGCCGAGCGGATCGCGTCGGCGATGCCGTTGATGACGCCGATTCACCGGCGCATGGGCGAATTCGTGCTCGCGAACCCGTTTCGCGCGGCGACGATGCGGATCGACGAGCTCGCGCAGGCGGTGAATGCGTCGATCGCGACCGCGAACCGCTTCGCGAAGGCGCTCGGCTTCGACGGCTATCCGGCGATGCGCGCGGCGCTCGTACGCGGCTTCGAGGCCACGCTCGGGCCGGTCGAACGGCTGCGTTCCGCGCAGGAGCAGGAATCCGGCGTGCGCGGCGCGGTCTGGATCGACGCGGTGTTCGACCAGGCTGCCGCCAACATCGAGAACACGCGTGCGCAACTGGACGCCGCCGATGTCGAGGCGGCGGTCGAGGCGATCGTCGGCGCGCGGCGCGTGCTGATTCTCGGCGCCGGGTCGAGCGCGTTTCTGGCCGGATTGATGGAGCACGGACTGTCCGTCTGCCATGACAGCGTGCAATCGCTCGCGCTGCTCGGCGGGCCGTCGCATGCGGCGCGACGCCTGTACACGGCCGATTCGCGCGATCTCGTGATCGCGCTCGCGTTTCCGCGCTACGTGAAGGACACGATCGAGCTGGCCCGTCGTGCGGCGGCGCGCGGCGCGCGCGTGCTCGGCATCTCCGACGGCCCGCAATCGCCGCTCGCGCCGCTCGCGTCGCTGAACCTGTACGTCAAGGCCGAGCGGCGTTTCGCGGCCACGTCGGAAGCCGCCGTGCTGACGATGATCGAGGCGCTGATCGACGCGGTCGCGCTGCGCACGCACCGGTCCGCGAAATCCGCCGCCGAGATGACCGAATTCCTGCTGCCGTGGCTCGTGCAGCCGCAAGCGGCGTTGCCGGCCGCCAACCCTTCTTTCCCCCGTCCGAAAAAATCATGACTTCATCCGCGATCGTCGCGATTCACGGCGGCGCAGGCACGATCCTGCGCGAAGCGATGGACACCGACACCGAACGTCGGTACCGCGCCGAACTCACCGCGATCCTGCAGGCCGCGCAACGGGTGCTGGCCGACGGCGGCAGCGCGCTCGACGCCGTCACCGTCGCGGTGCGGATGCTCGAGGATTGCCCGCTGTTCAACGCCGGGCGCGGCGCCGTCTATACGGCGGAAGGCAAGCACGAACTCGATGCGGCGGTCATGGACGGCGCGACGCTCGGCGCCGGCGCGATCTGCTGCGCGACCCGCGTGCGCAATCCGGTGCTCGCCGCGCGGCGCGTGATGGAGGCGAGCGAGCACGTGCTGTTCGCCGGCGCGGGCGCCGATGCGTTCGCGGCCGCGCAGGGGCTCGAACTCGCCGAGCCCGGCTACTTCGACACCGAGGCGCGGCATGCGCAGTGGGTGAAGGCGCGCGCGGCGGCCGGCGCGATGCTCGACCACGATGCGGCGACGTTCGTGTTCGGCCAGTCGCAGCAACAGACGCAGCCGGCCGAGCCGCTCGATCCGGACCGCAAGCACGGCACGGTCGGCGCGGTCGCGTGCGACCTGAACGGCCACATCGCGGCGGCGACGTCGACGGGCGGCATCACGAACAAGCAGCCGGGGCGCGTCGGCGATTCGCCGATCATCGGCGCGGGCTGCTATGCGGACGACGCGACCTGCGCGGTATCGTCGACGGGCACCGGCGAGATGTTCATGCGGCTCGCGACGGCCTACGACGTCGCCGCGCAGATCGCGTATCGCGGCGCGTCGCTCGCCGATGCCGCGCACGACGTCGTGATGAACAAGCTGCCGCGCCTCGCGGGCCGCGGCGGGATCATCGCGGTCGACGCACGGGGCAACGTCGCGATGCCGTTCAACACCGAAGGGATGTACCGCGGCTACGCGCGCGTCGGTGAAGCGCCGGTCGTCGGCATCTACCGCGACGACGCGGCGTGATCGCGGATCGCACGAGGAGAGACGCATGACTTCGAGCCGTAACCCGTCGGTCCTGACGCTGCCCGAGCAGCGCGTGGTGGCCGTCGACGACCTGTCGGTCACGTTCCGCCGCGAAGGCGCGACGTTCGACGCGGTGCGCAACGTGTCGTTTCACGTCGATCGCGGCGAGACGCTCGCGATCGTCGGCGAATCGGGCTCGGGCAAGTCGGTCACGTCGCTCGCGCTGATGCGTCTCGTCGAGCACGGCGGCGGCGAAATCACGAGCGGCCGGATCGCGTTCCGGCGCCGCGGCGGCGCGCTGGTCGATCTCGCGCAGGCGCGTGCCGCGACGATGCGCGGCATCCGCGGCGCGGACATCGCGATGATCTTCCAGGAGCCGATGACGTCGCTGAATCCGGTATTTACGGTCGGCGACCAGATCAGCGAGGCGATCGCGCTGCACCAGTCGAAGGGCGCCGCCGAAGCACGCGCGGAAGCGCTGCGGCTGCTCGATCTGGTGCGCATCCCCGAAGCGCGCCGCGTGTTCGCACGTCATCCGCATCAGTTGTCCGGCGGGATGCGGCAGCGTGTGATGATCGCGATGGCGCTGTCGTGCCGGCCCGCGCTGCTGATCGCCGACGAGCCGACGACCGCGCTCGACGTGACGATCCAGGCGCAGATCCTGCAACTGATCCGCGGGCTGCAGGACGAAATGAACATGGGCGTGATCTTCATCACGCACGACATGGGGGTGGTGGCCGAAGTCGCCGACCGCGTGCTCGTGATGTATCGCGGCGAGAAGGTCGAGGAGGGCGAGTCCGAGCGGATATTCACGACGCCCGCGCATCGCTACACGCGGGCGCTGCTCGCGGCGGTGCCGCGGCTCGGCTCGATGCAGGGCACCGACGTCCCCGAGAAATTCCCGCTGCTCAAGGTGGACGGCGCGAGCGCGACGGCGCCGACCACGGCGTGCGCGGCGAACGACGCGCAGCCGCCCGTCGATCACGCCGCGCCGCCGATCCTGCGCGTGCGCGATCTCGTCACGCGCTTTCCGGTGAAGAGCGGCGTGTTCGGCCGCGTGTCGCAATACGTGCATGCGGTCGAGCGCGTGAGCTTCGAGCTGCGCGCGGGCGAGACGCTCGCGCTCGTCGGCGAATCGGGCTGCGGCAAGTCGACCACCGGCCGTTCGCTGTTGCGCCTCGTCGAATCGCAAAGCGGCTCGATCGAATTCGACGGCCGCGACATCAGCGCGCTGAAGGGCCCGGACCTGCAGGCGTTGCGCCGCAACATCCAGTTCATCTTCCAGGACCCGTTCGCGTCGCTGAACCCGCGTCTGACCGTCGGCTTCTCGATCATGGAGCCGTTGCTGGTGCACGGCGTCGCGAGCGGCGGCGAAGCGCAGGCGCGGGTCGACTGGTTGCTCGACAAGGTCGGCCTGCCGCCGGAGGCCGCGCGCCGCTATCCGCACGAATTCTCGGGCGGTCAGCGCCAGCGGATCGCGATTGCGCGTGCGCTCGCGCTGAACCCGAAGGTCGTGATCGCCGACGAGTCGGTGTCGGCGCTCGACGTGTCGGTGCAGGCGCAGATCGTCAACCTGATGCTCGACCTGCAGCGCGAGCTGGGCGTCGCGTACCTGTTCATCTCGCACGACATGGCGGTGGTCGAGCGCGTCAGCCATCGCGTCGCGGTGATGTATCTCGGCCAGATCGTCGAGATCGGCCCGCGCCGCGCGGTGTTCGAGGCGCCGCAGCATCCGTACACGAAGAAGCTGATGAGCGCGGTGCCGGTGGCCGACCCCGCGCGCCGGCATGCGCCGCGCCAGCTCGCGGCGGACGAGATTCCGAGCCCGATCCGCGCGGTCGGCGACGAGCCGCTCGTCGCGCCGCTCGTCGCGGTCGGCCCCGATCATTACGTCGCGACGCATCGTGTCGGCGGCGCGTATTGAGTGGGGGAGCGTGCGCGGCGACGACGGCGCACGCACCCGCAGGCAGTCGAAACCGAAACGCCCGTGAGGCGTCACCGATTCACCGATAGGAGCCCAGCAAAATGACCCAGCAGCATCCGTTTTCGATGTTCCGTCCGCGCGCATGCTTCGTCGCGCTTGCCGGCGCGTTTGCGCTGTCGGCCGCGCTGCCCGCGTACGCGCAGCAGACCGCGGTGATGGCGGTGGACTCGACCTTCACGACGATGGACCCGTACGACGCGAACGACACGGTGTCGCAGGCCGTCGTCAAGTCGTTCTACCAGGGCCTGTTCGGCTTCGACAAGGACATGAAGCTCGTCGACGTGCTCGCGACGGGCTATGAAGCCAGCCCCGATGCGAAGACGTACACGATCAAGCTGCGCTCGGGCGTGAAGTTCCACGACGGCACCGATTTCAACGCGGCCGCCGTGAAGGCGAACTTCGACCGCGTGACCGATCCCGCGAACCACCTGAAGCGCTACAACATGTTCCGCGTGATCGAGAAGACCGAGGTCGTCGATCCGACCACGGTGAAGGTCACGCTGCGCGAGCCGTTCTCGGCGTTCATCAACACGCTCGCGCACCCGTCGGCCGTGATGATCTCGCCGGCCGCGCTGAAGAAGTGGGGCCGCGACATCGCGCTGCATCCGGTCGGCACCGGGCCGTTCGAGTTCGTCGAGTGGAAACAGACCGACGACCTGAAGGTGAAGAAGTTCGCGGGCTACTGGAAGAAGGGCTATCCGAAGATCGACGCGATCGACTGGAAGCCGGTGGTCGACAACAACACGCGCGCGGCGCTGATGAAGACGGGCGAAGCCGATTTCGCGTTCCGCATTCCGTTCGAGCAGGCGACCGAGCTGAAAGGCAACCCGAAGGTCGACGTCGTCGAGCGGCCGTCGATCGTGCAGCGCTACGTGTCGCTGAACATGCTGCAGAAGCCGTTCGACAACCCGAAGGTGCGCCAGGCGCTGAACTACGCGGTGAACAAGGAAGCGCTCGCGAAGGTCGCGTTCTCCGGTTTCGCGACGCCGTCGACCGGCGTGGTGCCGCAGGGCGTCGATTACGCGACGAAGCTGGGCCCGTGGCCGTACGACCCGGCGAAGGCGCGTGCGCTGCTGAAGGAAGCCGGCTATCCGAACGGCTTCGAGACGACGCTGTGGTCCGCGTATAACAACTCGACGTCGCAGAAGGCGATCCAGTTCGTGCAGCAGCAGCTCGCGCAGGTCGGCGTGAAGGTGCAGGTGCAGGCGCTGGAAGCCGGCGAGCGCGTCGCGAAGGTCGAGAGCGCGCCGGATCCGGCGAAGGCGCCGGTGCGGATGTACTACATCGGCTGGTCGTCGTCGACGGGCGAAGCGAACTGGGCGATCACGCCGCTGCTGGCGGCCGCGTCCGCGCCGCCGAAGCTCGTCAATACCGCGTACTACAAGAACGACGCGGTCGACGGCGATCTGACGAAGGCGCTCGAGACGACCGATCGCGCGAAGAAGGCCGAGTTCTACGCCGATGCGCAGAAGCAGATCTGGGCCGATGCGCCGTGGATCTTCCTCGTGCAGGAGAAGATCGTGTATGCGCGCAGCAAGCGGCTGCAGGGCGCGTACGTGATGCCGGACGGCTCGTTCAACTTCGACGAGATCTCGCTGAAATGACGGCGGTTCGTCCGCCATGCCGTGCCGGCGGCGCGAGCCGCCGGTGCGCTGATTCGATCGGTGCCCCATGCTGAATTTCCTCGTCAAACGCCTGTTCGGCCTGCTGCCCACGCTCGCGATCGTCGCGGTGCTGGTGTTCCTGTTCGTGCACCTGCTGCCGGGCGATCCCGCGCGACTCGCGGCCGGCCCCGAAGCCGACGACGCGACGATCGCGCTCGTGCGCGCCGATCTCGGGCTCGACAAGCCGATGCCCACGCAGTTCGCGAACTTCTTCGTGAAGATCGCGCACGGCGATTTCGGCGTCTCGACGCGCAGCAAGCGGCCGGTCTCGACCGAGATCGGCGAACGCTTCATGCCGACGCTGATGCTGACGCTCGTCAGCATGGTGTGGTCGACGCTGTTCGGGATGGCGATCGGGATTGCGTCGGCGGTCTGGCGCAATCGCTGGCCCGACCGTCTCGGGATGACGCTCGCGGTGTCGGGCATCTCGTTTCCCGCGTTCGCGCTCGGCATGCTGCTGATGGAAGTCTTCTCGGTGAAGCTCGGCTGGCTGCCGGTCGTGCCGGACGGCTCGTGGAAGAGCTACGTGCTGCCGTCGCTGACGCTCGGCGCCGCGGTCGCGGCCGTGATGGCGCGTTTCACGCGCGCGTCGTTCGTCGAGGTGCTGAACGAGGACTTCGTGCGTACCGCGCGCGCGAAGGGCGTGCACGAGCCGATGGTCGTGCTCAAGCACTGCCTGCGCAACGCGATGATCCCGGTCGTCACGATGATGGGGCTGCAGTTCGGCTTCCTGCTCGGCGGCTCGATCGTCGTCGAGGTCGTGTTCAACTGGCCGGGGCTCGGGCGCCTGCTCGTCGACGCGGTGACGATGCGCGACTACCCGGTGATCCAGGCGATCGTGCTGCTGTTCTCGCTGGAATTCATCCTGATCAACCTGACCGTCGACGTGCTGTACGCGGTCATCAACCCGACCATCCGGTTCAAGTGAGGCGCGAATGAACGCGACTGCCCAGCCCGCGGCGCCGGCCGCACCGACCGCGATCCGCACGCCGTGGCGCGAATTCTGGCGCAAGTTCCGCAAGCAGACCGTCGCGCTCGTCGCCGGCGGCTTCGTGCTGGCGCTCGTGGTGCTCGCCTTCGTCGGCCCGCACGTCGTGCCGTTCGATCCGGAGAACTATTTCGACTACGACGCGCTGAACGCGGGGCCGTCGGCCGTGCACTGGTTCGGCGTCGATTCGCTCGGCCGCGACATCTTCAGCCGGATCGTCGCGGGCACGCGCATTTCGCTCGCAGCCGGCTTCTTCTCGGTTGCGCTCGGCGCGGCGATCGGCACGTTGTTCGGGTTGCTCGCCGGCTATTACGAAGGCTGGTGGGACCGCATCACGATGCGCATCGCCGACGTGCTGTTCGCGTTCCCGGGCATCCTGCTCGCGATCGGCGTGGTCGCGATCCTCGGCAACGGGATGGTCAACGTGATCTGCGCGGTCGCGATCTTCAGCATCCCGGCGTTCGCGCGGCTCGTGCGCGGCAACACGCTGATGCTCAAGCACATGACCTATGTCGAGGCCGCGCGCAGCATCGGCGCGTC
Source organism: Burkholderia sp. MSMB1826 (assembly GCF_001526325.1). Taxonomy (NCBI): domain Bacteria; kingdom Pseudomonadati; phylum Pseudomonadota; class Betaproteobacteria; order Burkholderiales; family Burkholderiaceae; genus Burkholderia; species Burkholderia sp. MSMB1826. The sequence continues at coordinate 678,200 of NZ_LOYN01000010.1, read as the reverse complement.
CGACTGGACGATCATCATGCGGCACATCCTGCCGGGCACCGTGTCGTCCGTCGTCGTCTACTTCACGATGCGGATCGGCACGTCGATCATCACCGCCGCGAGCCTGTCGTTTCTCGGGCTCGGCGCGCAGCCGCCGACGCCGGAGTGGGGCGCGATGCTCAACGAGGCGCGCGCGGACATGGTGACGGCGCCGCACATCGCCGTGTTCCCGAGCCTCGCGATCTTCCTGACCGTGCTCGCGTTCAACCTGCTCGGCGACGGGCTGCGCGACGCGCTCGATCCGAAGCTGGAGCGCCGTTGATGCGCGCCGCACCGATGTGGGCGGCGACGCTGACGGCCGGGCCGCGCGGCACGATCGCCGACGTGCCGGGCGTGACGGTCGGCCATTGCACGCTCGATGCCGGCAACGTGCAGACGGGCGTGACCGTCGTGAAGCCGCATCCGGGCGACGTGTACCGCAGCAAGGTGCCGGCCGGCGCGGCCGTGATCAACGGTTTCGGCAAGAGCGTCGGGCTCGTGCAGGTCGACGAGCTCGGCACGCTCGATACGCCGATCGCGCTGACCAATACGTTCGGCGTCGGCGCGGTTGCCCACGCGCAGATCCGTGCGGCGATCGCGGCGAATCCGCAGGTCGGTCGCGACTGGCCGACCGTCAATCCGCTCGTGTTCGAGTGCAACGACGGTTACCTGAACGATATCCAGGCATGCGCGGTCACCGCCGCGCATTACGACGACGCATGCCGCGCGGCGTCTCGCGACGTCGCACGCGGCGCGGTGGGCGCCGGGCGCGGGATGTCGTGCTTCGACCTGAAAGGCGGGATCGGCTCCGCGTCGCGCGTGGCTATCGCGGCCGGCCGGCCCTATACGGTCGGCGCGCTCGTGCTCGCGAATTTCGGCCGGCTGCCGATGCTGACGCTCGGCGGCGTGCCGCTCGGGCGCATCGTCGCGCAACGGCGCGCGGCCGAAGCCGCCCACGCGGCGGCGCCCGAGCAGGGCTCGATCATCCTGTTGCTGGCCACCGATGCGCCGCTCGACGCGCGGCAGTTGTCGCGGCTCGCGCGCCGCGCGGCGGCGGGGCTGGCCCGCACGGGCTCCGTCTACGGACATGGCAGCGGCGATATCGCACTCGCCTTCTCGACCGCCTACACGATCGCGCACGACGCATCGACGATCGCGCTGCCGGCCCTCGTGGCCGATGCGGCGCTCGATCCGCTGTTCATGGCCGCGGCCGAAAGCGTCGAGCATGCGATCGCCGACGCGTTGCTGCAGGCAGTGACGGTCGCCGGGCGCGACGGCCACGTGCGGCCATCGCTGCGCGACGCGGTGCCCGATCTCGACCGGTTGTTCAACGAAGACGACGAAGGACGTTCGATCCTGTCATGAAGATCCTGATCTCGACCGACATCGAAGGTGTCGCCGGCGTATTCGCCACCGAGCAGACGCGCGCCGGCAATCCGGAATACGAGCGGGCGCGCCGCTGGATGACCGCCGAGGCGAACGCGGCGATCGAAGGCGCATTCGCCGGCGGTGCGCAGGCCGTCTGGGTCAACGATTCGCACGGCGGCTTTCGCAACCTGCTGCCCGACGGGCTCGATGCGCGGGCGCGCGTCGTGCTCGGCAAGCCGCGTACGCTCGGGATGATGGCGGGCCTCGAACAGCAGCCCGACCTCGTATTCATGATCGGCTATCACGCGAAATCGCAGACGCGCGGCGTGCTCGCGCACACGATCAACAGCTTCGCGTTCACGCAGGTGTGGCTGAACGGCGTCGAGCTCGGCGAAGCCGGGCTGTACGGCGCGCTGGCGCATGAATACGGCGCGCACGTCGCACTCGCGACGGGCGACGACGTATTCGCCGAGGAAACGCAGCCGCTGTTCCCGGATGCGCGTTTCGAGACGGTCAAGACGGCCGGCGGCGCATCGAGCGGCGAGACGCTCACGCCGTCCGCGTCGTGCGCGCGCATCGCGACCGCCGCACGGGAGACGGTCGCGCACGCGCTGTCGTCCGGCCGGCGCGCGGGCGCCCATCGGCCCGCGCCGGCCGCTTGCACGCTGCGCGTGCAGACGGCCGCGCAGGCCGACCTGTTCTGCGTGCTGCCGTCGCTCGAGCGTGTCGATGCGGTGACGCTGCGTTTCGACGGGCCGTCGGTCGAGCACGCGGTGCGCACGCTGAACAGCCTGTCGGCGATGTCGTTCATGTTGCGGTGACGTGTGCCGCGCGATGCCGCCGGCGCATGGCCGGCCGGCCGATCGCGGCGGGGCGGACCGCCTTCGATAGCGAGTCATTGATGATGGAATTCGGGCCGTGAGAAATACGCTGCTAGATCCCTACGAACACATTCCCCGGAGCGTGGTCGTGCTCGCCAACGAATTCGCGGCGGGTACGACGTTTCCGGATCATGCGCACGTGCGCGGGCAATTCGCATTCGCGTCGCGCGGCACGATCAGCGTGTCCACGCCGCACGGCCGCTGGCTGGTGCCGCCGCAGCGCGCGTGCTGGGTGCCGGCCGGCGTGCGGCACGAATTGACGATGACGGGGCCGGTCACGATGCTCACCGCGTTCGTGTCCGCCGACGCCGCGCAGGCGGCCGGGCTGCCCACCCAGTGCGGCGTGTATGGCGTGTCGCCGCTGCTGCGGCAACTGATCGACGATGCGATCGACTTGCCGGCCATGTACGACGTCGACGGCCGCGCGGGCAAGCTGATGGATCTGCTGATCGCCGAAATCGCGACGATGCCGCGTCTGTCGCTGCATGCGCCGTTACCGGCCGATGCACGACTGGCGAAAGTCTGCCGGCATCTGTTCGCGGCGCCGTCGATCGCGGCCGATCTCGACCGGGTCGCGGCCGACGCGGGCGTGAGCCGGCGTACCTTCACGCGGCAGTTCCGTGCGCAGACGGGCGTGAGTTTCGCCGCCTGGCGCCAGCAGGTATGCATGCTCGCGGCGATTGCGCGCCTGACCGACGGGCAGCCGGTGACGCGCGTCGCGCTCGATCTTGGCTACGCGAGTGCGAGCGCATTCACGTCGGCGTTTCGCCGCATTCTGGGCGACACGCCGAGCCGGTATCTGGAGATTCGTCGCTAGGCGCAGGGACGCCGCGCGGGTCACGCCGGTGCGCGGGCCGCGACGCCAAAAAAATACGCGTCCGCCAACTTCGACCGGACGCGTTCAAAGGCACTCTGTCTGACAAATGCGCGGACCGCTTGTCCGGCAGCGTCGCACGTGACGCCTGTCATTGTTGCTTCACAAGATTCAATTCTGCCGACTCGTTGCGGATAACGAAGAATACGCCGCATAACGCGCAAACGATATCGGGTCGACCCGACGATTGATGTGCTGTCGCAGCATGCGCTTCAATGGCGCGTTCGATATCGGAGCGGGAAGCCGATGACGGCAGGATCCGCAGCCGTCACCGGGTACGACGCGGCGCACCATCGAATGACGACGACGCGTGCCCCAAAACGCCGTGTGGCGCGATGCCTGCCGGTATCGCGCCACACGGTGGTACGGTTGCACACGAAGCCGGCGAGCGCCGGCGCATGCGTCAAACGTCGAAGAACACGGTTTCTTCCGGTCCCTGCATGCGGATGTCGAAGCGGTAGACGACCGGGCGGCCCGGCTGCGCGTCGCGTTTCGCGACGAGCGTCGCACGTCGCTCGGCCGGCACCGCGTTCAGCACGGGGTCGACCGCGTTCGCGGCGGCTTCGTCGTCGAAGTACACGCGCGTGAACGCGTGGGTGAGGATGCCGCGCATCATCACGGTCACGTTGATGTGCGGCGCCTCGTCGGCGGCGATGCGGCCCGGCTTCACCGTCTCGACGACGAAGCGCTGCTGCGGATCGGTGCCCGTGCCGACCCGCGCGAAGCCCGTGAAGCCGGATTTCGCGATGTCGTCGCGCGACGCGGGATAGCGGCCCGCGGCGTCCACTTGCGTGAATTCGAGCACCGCGTCGCCCACGACGTTGCCGTCGCCGTCGAACACCTGCCCGACCAGCAGCACATGCTCGCCTTCGGCGTGCGCGGCGGCGATCGTCGGCGTGAACAGGCTTTTCAGGTCGTAGTCGTATTGCTGCGGGCACAGGCCGTACGCGAAGTACGGGCCGACCGTTTGCGAAGGGGTTTGCTTCAGCGTCGTCATGGTTCAGCGCTCCATCGGGGTCGCGTCGCGGCCGCGCAGCACGATGTCGAATTCGTAGCCGAGCGCATAGCCTTCTTCGGTGATGTCCATCGAGAAGCGCGAGATCAGGCGATCGCGCGCGGCTTCGGGCGTGCCCTGGAAGATCGGGTCGTACGCGAGCAGCGGATCGCCGGGGAAGTACATCTGCGTGACCAGACGCGAGCCGAAGTAATCGCCGAACAGCGAGAAGTGGATGTGATTCGGGCGCCACGCGTTCGGGTGGTTGCCCCACGGATACGCGCCGGGCTTGATCGTCAGGAAGCGGTAGCGGCCTTCGTCGTCGGTCAGGCAGCGGCCCGCGCCGAGGAAGTTCGGATCGAGCGGTGCGTCGTGCTGGTCGACCTTGTGCACGTAGCGGCCGGCCGCGTTGGCCTGCCACACTTCGACGAGCGTGTTGCGCACGGGCTTGCCGCCTTCGTCGAGCACGCGGCCGGTGACGACGATCCGCTCGCCGAGCGGCTCGCCGTTCTTCACGGCGTTCTTCGTCAGGTCGTGGTCGAGCGCGCCGAGATCTTCCGCGCCGTAGACGGGCGCGTACTGGTCGCGCAGTTTCTCCTTCAGCGGGATCAGCGGGCGGGTCGGGCCGCGCTTCACGGACGAACGGTACTCGGGGTGAACATAGGCCGGATGCGACGGCCAGTCGCGCGGCGTGAGGATCGTGGGGGAATCCATCGGGGCGTCTCCTGATAGGTATTTCGCGAAGTGGACGACACGACTTTAGCCAATCCGGAAAGTTATGAAAAATGACCTTTTTTCGCGAATTGCATAACCGTTCGTTATGTTCGTCCCGCCCATGAAAATTCCGCCGGACAGGAACCCTGTCCGGCGGAAAAAGCGATCGGGCTTCGCGTCGTCGGCGACGACCCCGTGCACGGCCCTCCAGCCAGCCCGTCGCTGTTTTTTGTCTTTCGTTCTCGTTGTTATTCGGCCTCCCCGAGCGTGCCCGTCGTCACGGATGGCGTGGATCGAACACGATTCCGTCGAATTCGAGCGCCAGCGTGCCGCTGCGCAGCAGGGCCGACGGTGTCGACGCGTGGCCGGCGCCGAGCACGTCGTTCACGTACTGCGCGCAGAAGCCGCGCCGCGCGCGCAGGTTGAAGCGACTGCCGAGCAGCGCATCGATTCGCCGTTCGGCCAGCGCATGGACGTGGCGCTGCGCGTCGACCGATGCTGCCGCGACGCGGCGCGCCAGCGCGATGCGTCCGCCGTCGGCACGGGCGACGAAGCGCGACAGCGGCGTGAGCTTCGTCCACGCGAACGCCGCGGCCTCGGCGAGCATCGGTTCGTCGCCCGACGTATCGACGACGATGCCGAAGCGATTGGCCCAGACGCCCGCCGAGCCGGTCGCGGCATCCGGCACACCGGCCGGCTCGCGGATGAACACGAGATCGCCGACGTGCGCGCCGGCGGCCAGCGTGCGCACGGTGGCGAGCGGCATCGTGCGATCGGTGTCGCGTGCATCGCGCGGGGCGGCGTGGCGCGGTTCGCTGGCGGCTGTGTCGATTCGGGCGGTCATTTCGGCTCCGTCGTTGTGTGACAGGACGGAGCGGATTATGCAGACAAGTAACCTGAATTGCTGATGTGGATGCGCGAGTAGCCTAATATCCGACCACGAGCATCATTTTTCGATACCGACATGACCGAGATCGCCCAACTCATCGAAACGCTGAAGCGCCAGCTGAAGGCGCAGGGAATGACTTACCGGGACGTCGCGCGTGCGCTCGACGTCTCCGAGACGAGCGTGAAGCGGTTGTTCGCGAGCGGCCGCTTCACGCTGGAGCGCGTCGCGGAGATCGCGCAACTGCTCGGCTATACGCTTGCCGAGCTCGTGCAGGAAGCGTCCGCGTCCGCGCCGCGCTTGCGCGTGCTGACCGAGCAGCAGGAGGCGCTGCTCGTGTCGGACGAGAAGCTGCTGCTGGTCGCCGTGTGCGCGATCAATTACTGGACCGTGCAGGACATCGTGTCGGCCTATCGCGTCACGCAGGCCGAGTGCGTGAAGTATCTCCTGATGCTCGACCGGATGAACGTGATCGCGCTGCTGCCCGGCGACCGGATTCGCGTACGCGTCGCGCGCGATTTCGACTGGCTGCCGGGCGGCCCGATCCGCCGCTATTTCCATGCGCACGTGCTCGACGACTTTCTCGGCAGCCGCTTCGACGGCCCGGGCGAGACGATGACGTTCCTGCAAGGGATGCTGACGGACGCGGCCGCCGCGGAGCTCGAACAAGAGCTGCGGCGGCTGAGCAGCAAGGCGGCGGCGCTGCATGCGGAGTCGTCGTCCGCGCCGCTCGGGCAGAAGCACGGCACGGCCTTGCTGATCGCGAAACGGATCTGGGAGCCGACGGGATTCCACGCGCTGCGGCGCCATGCATGACGTCGCGTCGAACGCTTGGGCCTTTCCGGAAAGTTATGCAAAATGGCGATTCATCGTCATTCGCATAACCGCCCGTTATGAATAACCGTATCGCTGACGGTCGCGTCAAATTCCGGCACCTGCAGTGTTTCCTCGCGGTCGCCCAACTGGGCGGCGTGCAGAAGGCGGCCGAAAGCCTGTCGATCACGCAGCCGGCCGTGTCGAAGACGATCGCCGAGCTGGAGGCGATCCTCGGCGTGAAGCTGTTCGAGCGCGGCCGGCACGGCGCACAGCCCACCCGCGAAGCGCAACTGTTCATGCCGCACGCGAATGCGTGCGTGCTGGCGCTGCGGCAGGGCGTCGGGCTGCTGGCGCGCGAGGGCGGGGCCGCTGCCGCGACGCTGGAAATGGGCATGCTGCCGACCGTCGCGGCTTCGCTCGCACCGGCGTTGATGAAGGCGTTGACCGCACGCTGGCCGCGCATCGTCGTGCGGATCGCGACGGCCGCGAACGCCGAGTTGCTCGAGCGTCTGAAATCCGGGGCGATCGAATGCGCGATCGGCCGGCTGTCGGAGCCGGAGCGGATGATCGGGCTCGCGTTCGAACAGCTGTACAACGAGCCGCTCGTCGCGGTCGTGCGCGCCGGGCATCCGCTGCTCGCGAGCGCGGCGCCGGCCGCCGAGCTGGCGCGCTACCCGGTCGTGCTGCCGCCGTTCGGCACGTTGATCCGCCAGTCCGCCGAGCAACTCCTCGGCGCATGCGGCGCGCCGCCGCTGGATTCGTTCATCGAGGTGCTGTCGATATCGGTCGCGCGCGCACTGGCGCTCGAGAACGACGCGGTCTGGTTCGTGCCGCTCTATGCAGCCGAATACGATCTGTCGGCCGGCGCGCTGGCGCGCCTGCCGCTGCCGTCGGCGGGCACCGACGAGCCGGTCGGGCTCGTGCTGCGTACCGATGCGCAGCCGTCGCCGGTCGCGCGGACGCTGATCGATGCGGTGCGCGACATCGCGCGATCGCGGTTCGGTGCGGCGCGCCCGCACCAGGCGCCGCGCGCGTCGCGCAAGCCCACTCGCGGCAAGCGGTGATCCACCGGGCCTGGCGGATGCGCCGGGTCCGATCTGCGTCTTGCCGAAGCATTGGCCATCCGGTCAGTAGCCGCCATCGGGGTGCTTGGCATATCGTACCGTTTTTGATACGATGGACGACAAGACGATGGCGAGACAGCAGATTCAGGTCACGCTCGGCGTGCGATTCTTCCGGACGGCCCGCGGCCACGAGCCGGTGCGCGAATGGCTCAATGCGCTCGGGCAAGCAGAGCGAAGGGCGATCGGCGAAGAGATCAAGACCGTTCAACTCGGCTGGCCGCTCGGCATGCCGCTGGTCCGGAAGATGGCGAAGGATCTGTGGGAGATTCGCGTGACGGTGCCGGGGCGAAGCGCGCGCGTGCTGTTCACGGTCGTCGGCGACACGATGGTGCTGCTGCACGGCTTCTTCAAGCAGTCGCGGGCCACGCCGTCGGACGATCTCGACGTCACCGTCGCGCGCCTGAAAGCGCTGACGCACGCCATTTGAATTCCCCGGTTGCGCCGGAACGCACCGTCTCCGACGGTCGGGCAGCCGGCAACGCCATGCACCTGGAGTACGACATGACGACCACGAACAATCCGCATATCGGCAGCGATTTCGACGCCTTCCTCGAAGCGGACGGCAATCTCGAAGCGGCCACCGCCACCGCGATCAAGCGCGTGATCGCGTGGCAGATCGGGCAGGAAATGAAGGCGCAGCACATCACGAAAACCGCGATGGCCGCGCGGATGAAGACGAGCCGCGCCGCACTCAACCGTCTGCTCGACGAAACCGACACGAGCCTCACGCTGGCGACGCTCGCGAGCGCGGCCGCCGCGCTCGGCAAACGGCTCAGCTTCGAGCTGGTGCCGGCCTGACGGGCGCGAACCCACGGCGCACGGCCGGATCGACGCGATCGTTCGCGCGATCGGTGCGGCGAGTCGGCGGGCGTCGGCCCGCGGGCGCCTGCCGCGTCATTGGCGCGGGCCGGTGAGCTGCAGATAAAGCAGTGCGCCGCCCGCGAGCAGCAGCGGGCACAGGAAATACCATCCGGTCGTCACGAACAGCCCGGCGACTGCAATCAGCGAAATCCACGCGCAACGGTATGCGATGCCGCCACGCGGCAGCAGCTTCAGCGCAGCCGCCGCGCCGAGCCCGTACACCATCACGAAACATCCGGACGTCACGAGCACGAGCGGCTTCGGCCCGACGTCCGACAGCGCCGTGGCGGCCAGCGCGATGGCCGCGAGCACCGCGATCACGCCGAGGCTGCGGCGCGGCACGCCGCCGACCTGGCTGCCTTGCGCGAGCCATGCTGGCAGTGCGCCGTCGCGCCCGAGCGCCGCGCCGAGCTTGGCCGCGCCGGCGAAATACGCGTTCATCGTGCCGAGCGTGAGCAGCAGCGCGGCGGCCGCCGCCAGCACCTGCGCATGGCCGCCGATGCCACCCGCGATCAGTTCGGCGAGCGGCGCGCCCGATGCGCCCGCGGAAGGCCCGAGCACCGTCACGCTCGCGGCGGCCACCGACAGATACAGGAACCCGACGACCACGACCGCGATGCCGGCCGAGCGCGGCATGTCGTGCGCGGGCCGGCGGAACTCGGCCGCGAGATGCGTGATCGCTTCCCAGCCGGCGAAGCTCCACACGAGCAACGCGGCGGCCTGGCCGACCGCGAGCCAGCCGTGCGGGGCGAACGGATGGAGGTTCGCGGCGCGGGCATGCGGCGCGGACGCAAGCACCGCGGCAAGCAGCAGCGCGACGAGCAGCGCCGACAACACCAGTTGCATGCGGCCCGACACGGTGACGCCGAACGCGTTCGCGGCCGACACGGTCGCGATCAGCGCGGCGGCCGTGACGACGACCGTCGTGTGTCCGCCGCCCGTGACGGCCGCGACGTATGCGCCGCCGAACATCGCGGCGGCCGGCGCGCCGGCCGGCACCGCGAAGTAGAAGCACCAGCCGACGATCGCCGCAGCCTTCGGGCCGAATGCGCGCCGCGCGTAGGTCGACACGCCGCCCGCATCGGGATAGCGGGCGCCGAGTGCGGCGAAGGTGGCCGCGAGCGGCCCGGACAGTACGACGAGCGCGGCCCATGCGAGTAGCGAGGCCGGCCCGGCGACTTCGGCGGCGAGCGCGGGCAGCGCGATCACGCCGGTGCCGAGCACCGCGCCGATATAGAGCGCGGCGCCCTGGAAAATGGTCAGCGAACCCGCGTGATGGGCAACGGGCGAATCGGCATGCGAAGGCATGAGCGGCAGTCTCCGGAAGTCTTGTCTTGTGTAGGCGACGCGCGCAAGCTCGCGCGGTCGATCGTCCGATGCTACCCGAACGATGGCGACCGCGCGGCCCGGCGATCAGTAGTCGTGTGCCGCGTGCGTGTCAGCCGATGTCAGCAGGAACGCGCGAGCCGCAGGCGCGCGTCCTCGCGCGCGGCGGCCGACAGCTCGGGCGCGTAATGGAACGTACCCGATACCAGCGATGCGACGGGCACGCCGTCGCGGAACAGCACGCGGTTGCCGGCCAGCGCCGGCACCTTGTCGCCGGGCAGCAGCGTGCCGGCGAGATTCAGCGGGTCGACGCCCGTCACGCATACATACTGCCCATCGCCCGGTTGCCGGCGCAGTTCGCGCAGGATCGGGATGGCCTCGGGCAGCGCGAACTGCTCGCCCGCGAGCCCGGCGACGAAGCGACCGCCGCGAATCTCGCCGCGTGCTTCGAGGCGCTGCAGCACGCGCACGAGTTCGCGCCAGCTCGGCAGCCAGTCGGCTTCGCGTTCGAGCAACCGCCAGAACACGACGCCGTAGCGGCGCAGCAGCGTCCACACGATGTGTTCGAGTGCGTCGGGATCGGTCGTGACGGGGCCGCGTTTCGGTGCGGGCGCGTCGTCGTCCGGCGGTGCCCGACGCTGCACGAGCGCCCAGCGGCCGGCGTCGTCCATTCCGCCGATCAGCGCGCCGCCGCGTCGTGTACGCGGTGCATAGGTCGCGCTGCGCTTGACGGCCGGCTTCAGCAGCGCGCGCAGGCCCGCGTAACTGTCCGCGTTCACGAGGCCGGCCGACACGAGTTCGCCGAGCGCCTGTTCGAGTTCGACGGGCAGCATGTGCAGGTCGTCGAGCAATGCGTCGAAGAACATCGCGCCGTGCGCGGCGAGCGCGTCGCGCACCTGTGTGGCGCGTGCGGACAGCGCCGGCTGCGCATCGGGATCGCGCAGCGCCTGCCACGCGGAAAGATGGCGGCGCGGCAGCAGCACGATCGGCGTCGTCTTCACGGGCGTGCCGGCTGCGCGCGCCGGCGCGCCGATGCGGGTCCACACCAGCTTGCCCGAGCGGCACAGCTCGTCGAGTCCGCCCGCGGTGTAGTCGGTGAGCCGCGCGGGCAGCAGCGCGTCTTCCCAGGCGCTCGCCGCGGCCTCGTAGCCTTCGAGCTGTTCGACCACGGCTGCCAGCGCGTCGCGACCGGTGCCGCGCGTGTCGGGCGTCAGGTGCTGCCAGTGGAACAGGAAGCGCATGAAGTCGGCGCGTTCGACCGGCTCGATCTCGCGGCGCAGCCGCTTCACCGTATAGCGATGAATGCGCGCGAGCAGGTGACGTTCGCACCATTCGTCGGTCGTCGCGCCCGGCGTGAAGCGGCCGCGCATCACGTAGCCTTCGCGCTCCAGCGCCGCGAGCGCCGTCGCGATCGACGCGGGCGGCAGGCCGAGCGGCGCGGCGATCGCATCGACCGTGAGCGGCCCGAAGCCGGTGAGTCGCGCGCGGATCACGTCGACGAGCGCCGCATCGGCTTCCCACGGCTGCGCGCACGCGGCCGGCACCTTGAGCGCCGGTGTCGTGCGGGCGTCGGGATGCAGCGCGCGCACGCACACGAGCCGCTCGACCGGCACCCACAGCACGGCGCCGCCCGGTGTCGCGAGTCGCGTCGCGCGGCGGCGTTCCGCGAGTTCCGCGAGTCGCTCCGGCCAGCCTGCGTGCGCGTGCGCCTCGCTGTCGGCGACGCAGGCGAGCGTGAGCAGCGCATCGTGCATCTCGTCGGCGTCGCGCGCGAGCGGCCACGCTTCGTCGCGCACGGCGGCGATCGCGTCGGCGTCGAGCGCGCCGAGATCGTCGGCCGATTCGGGATCGCTCCAGCGGCGCGACTGCACGGCCTGCGTGCGGCGCTCCTCCAGCGGCGCATCGTCGAGGAACGCGTAGGGCTTCGCGTTCAGGATCTCGGCGGCGAGCGGCGACGGCGCGGGCAAGTCGCGCGCGACGAGTTCGATCGCGCCGCTCTCGATCCGGCGCAGCAGCGCAAGCCAGCCGTCGGTGTCCATCGCGTCGTGCAGGCAATCGTCGAGCGTCTGGTCGACGAGCGGATGATGCGGAATCTCGCGTTCGCCGACGACGTTCTCGAGGCACGCGACCTGATCGGGGAACACCGTCGCGAGCAGATCGTCGCTCTTCATCCGCTGCAGTTGCGGCGCGGTGCGCCGGCCGCCGGTGAAACGCGGCAGCGCGAGCGCGGTGGTCGCGTTCCAGCGCCAGCGCACGCCGAACATCGGCGCGTCGAGCAGCGCCTGGATCAGCACGTGCTCGGCGCTGGCCGAACGCAGGTAGCGCCACACTTCGTCGAGTGCGAAGCTGTGCGCGAGCGACAGCGACAGGATGATCGCGTCGTCGGTCGCGGCGGCCTGCAGCTCGAAGTTGAAGGTGCGACAGAAGCGCTTGCGCAGCGCGAGCCCCCATGCACGGTTGATCCGGCTGCCGAACGGCGAATGGATCACGAGCTGCGTGCCGCCCGATTCGTCGAAGAAACGCTCCATCACGAGCGTGTCCTGCGTCGGCAATGCGCCGAGCGCCGCGCGAGTGCGCGCGAGGTAGTCGGCGATCTGGCGCGCGGCGTCGGGCGACAGGCGCAGATCGTCGACGAGCCAGCGCAACGCGGGCGCGAGCGCGGTGGCGGCGGCATCGGTTCGCGAGTCGGCGACGACGCCGGCCCGGGCTGCCGGTTGGGCGTAGCCGTGCGTCTCGGTCTTGCCGGCCGCGTTGCCGGCCGCGCGCTTGCGTCCGCCGGCGTTCGCCTGCCGGTCGCCTTCCGCGAGCAGGCCGTCGATCCGTGCGCGCAGCCGCCCGACCGCCGCCGACAGCTCGTCGCTGCGTCCGAGCCCCTCGCCGAGCCAGAACGGAATGCTCGGCGATTGACCTTGCGCATCCTCGACGCGCACGCGGCCCGTTTCCACGCGAATGATCCGGTACGACTGGTTGCCGAGCTGGAACACGTCGCCGGCGAGGCTCTCGATCGCGAAATCCTCGTTGACGGTGCCGACCTGGATGCCCTGCGGTTCGAGCAGCACCGCGTAGTCGGCCATGTCGGGGATCGTGCCGCCGGAGGTGGTCGCGGTCATCATCGCGTTGCGGCGGCCGCGCACGGTGCCGCCGACCACGTCGCGGTGCAGGTACGCGCCGCGCACGCCGCGGCGGCTCGTGAATCCCTCGGCGAGCATCTTCATCACTTCGTCGAAGCGTTCGCGCGTCAGCCGCGCGTACGGCGCGGCGCGCGTGAAGCTCGCATACAGCGCGTCTTCGTGCCATTCCGTGCACGCGACTTCGGCGACGATCTGCTGGGCGAGCACGTCGAGCGGCGCTTCGGGAATCCGCAGCGCATCGAGTTCGCCGCGTTGCACGCAGTCGAGCAGCGCCGCGCATTCGACCAGCTCGTCGCGCGACAGCGGAAACAGCCGCCCCTTCGGCACGCCGCCGACATGGTGCCCCGAGCGGCCGACGCGCTGCAGGAACGGTGCGATGCCGCGCGGCGAGCCGACCTGGCAGACGAGATCGACGTCGCCGATGTCGATGCCGAGTTCGAGCGACGCGGTCGCGACGAGCAGCTTCAATTCGCCGCGTTTCAGGCGCTGCTCGGCGTCGAAGCGGTGTTCCTTCGCAAGACTGCCGTGATGCGCGGCGATCGCGTCCTTGCCGAGCCGGTCGGCGAGATGGCGCGCCATGCGCTCGGCGGTGCGCCGCGTGTTGACGAATACCAGCGTCGTGCGATGCGCGGCCGCGAGCCCGGCGATGCGGTCGTACACCTGTTCCCACACGTCGGTCGCCATCACCGGTTCGAGCGGCACGTTCGGCAGTTCGAGCGCGAGATCGCGCTCGCGGGTGTGGCCGGTGTCGACGATCGCGCAGTCGCGCGGTGCGTCGGCCGGCCCGCCGACGAGGAAGCGCGCGACCGCGTCGATCGGCTTTTGCGTGGCCGACAGCCCGATGCGCGGCAGCGCGTGCCCGGCCAGCGCGTCGAGGCGTTCGAGCGACAGCGCGAGATGGCTGCCGCGCTTGGACGACGCCAGCGCATGGATTTCGTCGACGATGACCGAGCGCACGGTCGACAGCATCTGCCGTCCCGACGTGGACGACAGCAGCACGTACAGCGATTCGGGCGTCGTGACGAGGATGTGCGGCGCGCGCTTGCGCAGCGCCGCGCGCTCGGCCTGCGTCGTGTCGCCGGTGCGCACCGCGGTGCGAATCGCCGGCACCGGCAGGCCGAGTTGCGCGAGCGATTCGGCGATGCCGGCGAGCGGCGCGTCGAGGTTCACGTGGATGTCGTTCGACAGCGCCTTCAGCGGCGATACGTAGACGACCAGCGTCGCATCGGGCAGCGTGCCGTCGTGCGCGAGCGCATCGCGCACCAGCTCGTCGAGCGCGCACAGGAAGGCGGTGAGCGTCTTGCCGGAACCGGTCGGCGCGGCGACGAGCGTCGAGCGGCCGGCCTTGATGTGCGGCCACGCGAGCGCCTGCGCGCCGGTCGGCGCGGCGAACGTGCGCCGGAACCACGCGGCGACGGCCGGGTGGAACACGTCGAGCGCGCGGGCGGCAGGGCGGGTAGCTGTGACGTCCATCGGAGCGTTGAAATGGGGTGCGAGCGTGCGGATTGATCGCACGCGAATCGAATCGTCAGTGTGCCAGACGTCACCGGTGCGTGCCGGCCATGCATGTCGACGATTCCCCCTCAGATGGGGGCCTGCCGTGCGCTTTCAATGGACGGAAAGTTGCGTGCACGTCGGCATGCAGACCGCGTGCCGATTTGTGTCGAATTGCAACTAGACGCGATGCAGCCAGCCGAGCCAGTGTTCGATCAGCGGCGCACGCGACCACAGCGATTGCGCGAGCCACAGCGTGCCGGCCCAGGCGGCGGCCACGACGATCAGGTCGCAATGCCCACTGTTCCACAGGTTGAGCGAGTGGCGCCGCCAGATCCACGGTACGCCGAGCGGGTTGGGCCAGTCGGCGAGCAGATGCATCACGCCGCCGCACGCGAAGCCGAACAGCGGCGCGGCCCACGGCGGATGCGGATGATGGATGAGCCCGTGCCATCCGAGCGCGAGCAGCGCGACCCAGCCGATGCCCCAGTGCGTGATGGTGCGATGCGTGATCCACAGGCGGCGCTTGCGGCTCCACCATGCGACTTCGAGCCAGTCGGGCGCGGTGCCGCCCGCGACGCCCGCCGCGAACGCGGCGAGCATGCCCGAGTGCCACGGGCCGGTTGCGCCGGTTTGCGCGACGAGGACGGCGGCGGCGACGCCGGCCGCGACGCCGGATGCATGATGCGCATTGTGTGATGCCATAGGGAGCGAGACGAGAAAACGTGAAGCGGCGCGTGCACGAAACGATGATGCGGCGCGCAAGCGGGGCGCTATCTTCGCAGATCGGCCTGGGTCGCGGGCAGGTCGTTCGCCGATTTTTTTGTGCCGGCGACGACGGCTGCCGCGCGGTTCGCAACTTTCGGTTTTGTGCATTGCGCGATGGCGCGCACCGTAGGGGAGGTCGACCGATCCCCGTGTGCGTCGCGGCGCAGCAACGTGAGCGCGCGTACACAACCGGCACGCTTTCGCCGCCGCCGTGTGTTCGACCCTTTTTGTCCCCCTATACTACGAAGCCGGCATATGGCCGTCGGCGCGCCAGCGGCCATCCACGGATCAGGTGCTCGTCGCGCCTGAAGGAGATCCACATGGGGGACATGCAATGACTACGCTGAATCGCTTCAAATCATCCGCCGCCGTGCTGGCGACGGTCACCGGCATCGGTTTCCTGCCGAATGCGCCCGCCTATGCGAAAGGGCCGCAGCCCGCGGTCCTGACGAGCTCCGCGGTGGCGGTGGCCGACAAGTACAGCGCGGATGCGGCGGAGCGGATCTTCAAGGAAGGCGGCAACGCGATCGACGCGGCCGTCGCGATCGCGTTCACGCTCGCCGTCACGTACCCGGAGGCCGGCAACATCGGCGGCGGCGGCTTCATGACGATCTACAAGGACGGCAAGCCGTACTTCATCGACTACCGCGAGCGTGCGCCGCTCGCCGCGACGAAGGACATGTACCTCGACAAGGACGGCAACGTCGTCAAGGGCATGAGCCTGTACGGCCCGCGCGCGGTCGGCGTGCCGGGCACGGTGGCCGGCATGTGGGAAGCGCAGAAGCGTTTCGGCAAGCTGAAGTGGAAGCAGGTGCTCGCGCCGGCGATCCACTATGCGCGCGACGGCTTCGTCGTCGACGAACAGCTCGCGCAGCGCGGCGTCGACGCCTCGAAGGAGTTCGGCGGCAAGACCAACTTCGACAAGTACTTCTCCGGGCTGAAGGCCGGCGCGAACTTCAAGCAGCCCGATCTCGCCGACGTGCTCACGCGCATCGCGGACGGCGGCGCGGAAGGTTTCTACAAGGGCAAGACGGCCGAGCTGATCGCCGCGTCGATGAAGACCGGCGACGGCAACGGGCTGATCACGACCGAGGATCTCGCGCAGTACCGCGCGGTGTGGCGCCAGCCGGTGCAGGCGAAGTGGAACGGCTATGACGTGATCACCGCGCCGCCGCCGAGCTCCGGCGGCATCGGCCTCGTGCAGTTGCTGAAGATGAAGGCCGACCTGAAGCAGGACTTCGAGGGCGTGAAGCTCAATTCGCCGCAGTACATCCACCTCGTCGCCGAAATCGAGAAACGCGTGTTCGCCGATCGGGCGCAGTATCTCGGCGATCCCGACTTCTACAAGGTGCCGATCGCGCAGCTGACCGACGATGCGTACATCGCGAAGCGCGCGGCCGAGGTCAACCCGAAGGAGCCGTCGGACACGAAGAGCGTGCAGCCGGGCCTCGGCACGACGATGCCGGAGAAGGCCGAAACGACGCACTTCTCGGTGGTCGACAAGTGGGGCAACGCGGTGTCGAACACGTACACGATCAACGGCTACTTCGGCTCGGGCGTGATCGCCGACGGCACCGGGATCGTGCTGAACGACGAGATGGACGACTTCTCCGCGAAGCCGGGCGTCGCGAACATGTTCGGCGTGGTCGGCAGCGACGCGAATGCGATCGAACCGAAGAAGCGCCCGCTGTCGTCGATGTCGCCGACGATCATGACGAAGGACGGCAAGGTGTCGCTCGTGATCGGCACGCCGGGCGGCTCGCGCATCTTCACGTCGATCTTCCAGGTGATCAACAACATCTACGACTTCAAGATGCCGTTGAAGGAAGCAGTCGGTGCGATGCGTTTCCATCACCAGCTGCTGCCGCCGAACACGATCTTCTGGGAACCGTACCACCCGATCGAAGGCGAACTCGCGAAGCAGATCGAGGCGCGCGGCTATACGCTGAAGGGGCAGGATTTCAGCGGCGACATCCAGGTCATCAAGATCGACGGCAAGACGCCGGAGGCGATGGCCGATCCGCGCGGGCGCGGCGTGACGCGGATCATTCGTTGACGTCGACATGAAGCGATGCGTGCGCGTCGCCGACGGCGGTCGCGCGCGCCGTTCGGCAGCCGGTGTTTCGATCCGGCTGCCGAATTTTTTCAGCCGGTCGTGCGGATGAAGCCCGCGATCCGCGCGGCGATGGCATCGGGCGCATCCTCGAAGCAGTAGTGCCCGACACCCGCCAGCCGCTCGATCGGCGCGGATGGAAACAGGGCGGTAAAGAGCGGCAGGAAATGTTCGGCGCCGAGCGTTCGGTCGGCGTCTCCCCAGATCGCGAGCGCGGGTTTGCCGCGTATCGCGCGCAGCGCCGCCGCGTCGGGTTCCTCGAACCGGTGCATGCCGGCCGCGAACCCCCGAGCCCATCCGATTGCGCCGAGACAGTCGGCCGGCTGCGCGAACGGCGCGCCGTATGCGGCGATCCACGTATCGGTGATGATCGCGTGGTTCTCGAAGCCGTTCAGTTTCAGCGTGCTCAGGATATTGAAACCGAGCTGCCCGAGCACCGTTTCGAGCGTGTCGTCGGCCGCCGCGTGCATGATCCATTGGAACCACGGCGCATCGCGGCCATTCGCCGTCAGACGCTCGACGAGATCGGATTGCCCGAACGGCGTCGGTCCGTTGGCCGAGACGATGCGCCGAATTCGGTCCGGATGCCGCGCGGCGAGCCCCATGCCGACCGGGCCGCCGAAGTCGTGCATCACCAGCGTGATGCGATCGAGGTCGAGCGCGAGCACGAAACGCTCGAGATTGTCGATGTGATCCTGCAGCCAGTAGCTGCGGCCCCGCGGCGTCGCGCTTTTGCCGAAGCCCATGTGATCGGGCACGACGACGCGGCATGTCGGGCTCAGCGCCGTCACGAGGTGGCGGAACAGATATCCCCATGTGGGTTCGCCATGCAGGCACAGGACGATTTCACCGTCGCGCGGACCTTCGTCCACGTAGTGCATCCGGAAGCCGGATGCGTCGTCGAAATGCGGGGCGAACGGAAAGGTGCCGTCGAACGTGGCATCGGACCGGATCATCGAATGCTCCTTCGGTAGTCGAGCAGAGTGGTTTCAAATTGAAACCTGATGGAAGCGTAGATCACGCGGTTTCAAGTTGCAACCGGGTAAATCGCGGAAGCGGTTGCCGGATGCGGGACGATGACGCGGGACGATGCGATAAAGCACAGAAATGTACGGTTTATAGGCTAAAAATGATGAAACCGAGTACCAATCTGGAATGGCGAGAGCGTTTCGTTCGCCTATCCCGAACAGTCGGTTCCTCGGCATTGATATTTTTTTGACAAGGTTTTATATTGCAACTATTCATTTCAACGAGAACGACCGCCGTTCAGCCCGTATCCCGGGCACGGCATCGCCGTACGCACCGATGAACAGACGCACCACGCACGAAGATTCCCTTTGCGGTGTCGCCCGCCCGCTGGACGCGATCGGCGACTGGTGGTCGCTGCTGATCGTCCGCGACGCGTTCGACGGGCTGCGCCGCTTCGGCGAATTCCAGAAGAATCTCGGCCTCGCGAAGAACATCCTGGCTGCCCGCCTGCGCAACCTGGTCGCGCACGGGATCATGGACGTCGTGCCGGCCGCCGACGGCGGCGCGCATCACGAATACGTGCTGACCGAAAAAGGACGCGGGCTGTTTCCGCTGCTGGTCGCGCTGCGGCAGTGGGGCGAGGATTTCTTCTTCGAACCGGACGAGGCGCACGTGCTGTTGGTCGACCGGAAGACCGGGCTGCCGGTCAGGAAGCTGGAGTTGCGTTCTCAGGACGGCCGCGTGCTCGGCCCGGAGGACACGGTCGTGCTGCCGCCGCCCGACTGATGCATCTCGAATCGGCAGGTATCGCCGCTTCAGCCACGCATGCGGCTGCGCGCGGCTGAGGTAAGCGACGAGAGGGAGTCGCGATGTGCCGTCGTTGAACATCCGACCGGCCGGCACATCGACATCGTCCTTGAAGGTTGTGCACGCAACGTTGCCCGGGATGCCGGTATGGATGAAATCGCGTTCAACTTCGATCGCTCGCCGCGTTGCTTTCGAGGAAACTATCCACCGCGATCAGCGACTGTTCGTCGAGCGTGCCGAGCACGCTTTTCAGCTTCAACTGCAACTTCAGCGCATCGAGATAGCTGTCGAACAGCTTCTGGCGGATGCCCGAGATGTCACGCCGCAGGTTCAGCGTTTCGTACGTCGTGCTGTAGCCGACCTGATGCGCCTTCATCGACGACTCGTACGCGAGCCGCGCGGCCTGCAGCGACTGCTGCAGCGCGCGAATGCGCTTGCCGGCCGACTCGAGCGCGGCCAACGCCTCGCGACGATCGGTGCCCAGTTGCTCCTCGACCTCGCGCAGCCGGTTGCGGTACTGCTCGGTCACGTGCTCGGCCTCGACCTGCCGGTAGTACACGCTGCCGCCGGAGAAGATCGGAATCGTCACCTGTACGCCGACCGCGCTTTGATGGAAGTCCGAGCGATCGGTGAGCCCGCGCAGGTTCGGATTGAGTCCGCGCGAATACGACGCGAAAAGGTCGACGGTCGGCAAGTGTTCGGCACCGACACGCTTCGCGGCGAGCCGCGCGACCTGGACGTCGCGATAGGCCTGCCGGTACGCGGGGTTGTCCTGCGGCGCATAGTCGCCCGACGGAATGCGCGGGGACGACCCGCGCATCGCGAGCCGCGGCCAGCGAGAGAAGTCGATCGTCGAACCGAGCAACGTCTCGTAGCGGGCGCGCCGCGCGTCCACGTCGCTCTGCGCGAGCGCTTCGTCGGATTGCGCGAGGCTGCGACGCGCCTCGATCTCGGCGGTATCGCCGATCGTCTTCATCCCGAGTTGTGCCATGCGCCGCGTATCGCTCTCGAGTCGCGTGAGTGCGCTGACTTCGTCGTCGGCCGATTGCAGTTTCTCGCGCGCGCTCAGCAGATCGAAGCACGCATTCGCGACCCGCAGGATCAGGTCCTGCTTCGCGACCTCGAGCTTCTGTTTCGCCGCTTCCTCGTACTCGGTCGCGCGCCGCATGTCGTACAGGTAGGGCACGTTGAACAGCGCCTGCGTGACCTGCGCGGAACCATATGCCGCGTTGCTCGAGCCGCTGACGTCGATGCCGAACAGGTTCGCGTGCGTGCCGTAGCGCCCCCACTCGAGCTGCGCGGCAGCCTGCGGCAGCATCTGCGCACGAGCCTCGGGAAATTTCTGGCGGGCCGCATCGTATTCGCTGCGGGCCTGCAGGTAGCGCGGATCGTGCACGGACGCGTACTGGTAGGCGGTATCGAGGCAGAACGCACGGGCGTGTGCCGGCAGGCCGACTATCGTTACAGCGAACAATGTCATGGTTGCAAGCCGGGGATTCCACCTAGTCGAAAATCTTGATAGGGAAATACCCGCATCCGGTGTCGCCGACCCGCGATTCGTGCGCATCGTTTCAAACATGGCCGTCTCCGTCTCCTGTCCGTGCCGCAATGCATTGCGGCGGGATTTAAACGTATTGAAATTGGAATTCAAACAGCATGAATGCCTGATGATCGTCGTGCATCGGAAAACGCGGCTGTAAGAGTGTGTCCTCCATTGAATTCCGATGCGCCCGCATGATAGCCTGATTTCGGCTGGTAATCGCAGTGATTATTGAATTAACGAGTCGCTCGGGATTAAAAGCCGTTTGTATTTCAATGAAGGTTCTTTGCATCGTCTTTATTTTTTACGAGGAGAGAATGATGAAGGTCATGACGACGGAACAGGTCAGGAATGTGCATGGCGGCGGTGCGATCAGCTCGCTGGGTAGCCTCGCCGTTGACGCCGCGCCGGTGGTGACCGCGCTCGGCCAGTTCCTGCCGAGCCTCGGCAATTACCTGCAGAACCCGAAGACGTTCAATAACACCGGCAAGTAACCGCCGTGCGCGGGGAGGCGCCCCCCGCGTCAGATGCTGCGAAACAGAAGGAAAAGAATCGATCGCCGCAATGGAAATAAAGAGACTTCGAAATGCATTATTTCGAAATCGGGCGATTATCGGAAGACCGGGGTGCCGGATTATCACGTAATAAAGTGAACGGCCATTTGGCTTGCGATTGGCTGACGGCTGTTGGCATTCCGACAATATAAAGGCCACAACAAATGCGAGACATCACGGAAGAACAGGCCCGCCAGATTCGCGGCGGCGCGTCGCTTTACTCCAATTCGGCCGCCTATACGGTCGATCTCGTCAATCAGTCGATCGGGACCACGCTGCAGGGCCTGATGGCCCAGTACCAGGCCCACGCCGTCGAACAGTTCCGGATGTCGCTCGGCTCGTCGCACTGAGCGGCCCGCCGAGCGGCCGGCAACACCGATCTTCCGTCGCAGCCGGACGCGCCGGCTGCGCTCATGCGTATCGCGCACGACCCGTCGCGGGCCTGCACCGGCTGGCCCGGGCGGCGCGTCGTCGCGCCCCGGGTGCCCGACCATGCTCTTCAATACGCGTAAAGTCCGTCCGGTCCTGCAGGACGAAGTGACGGAGTGCGGCCTGGCCTGCCTCGCGATGATCGCGTCATGGCACGGGCGCGACACGACGCTGCGTACGCTGCGCAACCGCTATCCGGTGCGGATCGACTCCGGCCTGTCGTTTTTCGACCTGATGGAGATCTCGAACGATCTCGGCCTGCGCGCACGCGGGCTGCAGTTCGATGCGGGCGAGCTCGACGCGCTCAAGACGCCGTGCGTCCTGCACTGGGGGATGAACCACTATGTCGTGCTGACGAAGGTCGGCTACGGCAGCGTGCACATCGTCGACCCCGCGCTCGGCGAGATGAAGCTGCCGCTCGCGCAGGCGCTCACGCACATCACCGGCTATGCGCTCGAACTGAATCCGGACATCGGTTTCACGCGGGCCGGGCAGGCCGACCGGATCCGGCTGCGCGACTACCTCGAAGGACTGACCGGCATCCGCAAGAGCCTCGCGATCGGCATCGCAGGCGGCGTCGCCGCGCAGCTCCTGCTGCTGCTCGGCCCGTCGTACGTACAACTGACGATCGACGAAGCGCTGAAGAAGACCGACGTCGACATCCTGTACCTGCTGACGATCCTGTTCGCGATCGTGTTCCTGTTCGACACGCTCTACGCGAACCTCGTCGGCAACATCAAGAGCTACCTGCGCAACATCGTGTCGCAGCAGTTGTCGGCGAACATGGTCGGCCATCTCGCGCGGCTGCCGATCGGCTATTTCCTGTTTCACAACACCGGCGATTC
This sequence comes from Burkholderia sp. MSMB1826, assembly GCF_001526325.1. NCBI lineage: Bacteria > Pseudomonadati > Pseudomonadota > Betaproteobacteria > Burkholderiales > Burkholderiaceae > Burkholderia > Burkholderia sp. MSMB1826. Next base: position 655,688 of record NZ_LOYN01000010.1, on the reverse strand, counting down.
GATCTCGCGCGTGTCGTCGGTGTCGGAGGTCGGGCGGTTTCTCGTCGACGGGCTGATCGGCGGGCTGCTGAACATCGTCACCTGCACGCTGACACTCGTGCTGATGCTGTATTACAGCCCCGTGCTGGCCGGTATCAGCCTCGCCGGGATGGTGCTGTTCGCGTTGAGCCGGCTCGCGATCCAGCCGCAACTGCAGGACGCGATGTCGCAGATCCTCACGCGCGGCGCCGAGGCCGATGCGCTGCTGATCGAGAACATCCGGTCCGCGCATTCGATCAAGCTGCTGTCGGCCGAGACCGCGCGCAGCAGCTTGTGGGTCAACGCGTTCACGCAGAAACTGCAGGCGATGCGCCAGCAGGAGCGGCTGCAACTGCTGTTCGATGCGATCTCGAAGGGAATCGTCCACGTCGAGCAGCTCGTGATCGTCACGTACGGAGCGTGGCTCGTGATGCACGGGCAGAGCACGATCGGCGTGATCTACGCGTTCATCCAGTACAAGAACCTGTTCGCGGACAAGTTCATCGATTCGATCCAGCTCTACGTGCGCCGCAAGGTGCTGCAGGTGCACATGGATCGCGTCGCGGACGTGTTGCAGACCGAAACCGAGGAACCCGCGCCGGATGCGGTCGTGCGGCCGGTCGACGGGTTCGACGGCGCGCTGTCGATCCGTGCGCTGTCGTACACGCCGAAGGGCGGCCGTCGCCCGATCCTGAGCGATGTCGCACTCGACGTGCCGGCCGGCGGCAAGATCGCGATCGTCGGCCGTACCGGTAGTGGCAAGACGACGCTGCTGAACCTGATCTGCGGGCTCGTGCGGCCCGAGCCCGGCACGCTGTTCGTCGGCGGCGTCGATCTCGCGGAAGTGAACCTGCGGCAATACCGCAAGCATCTCGCCGCCGTCACGCAGTCCGACCAGCTGTTTCGCGGGACGATCCGCGACAACATCACGAACTTCGCGCCCGCGCCGCGGATCGGCGCGATGTACGACGCGGCGAAGCTCGCGTGCATCCACGACGAGATCGAGCGGCTCGACCATCGCTATGACACGCCGCTCGGCGATACGCAGAAATTCCTGTCGGCCGGCCAGATGCAGCGGTTGCTGATCGCGCGGGCGCTGTATTGCGAGCCGCGCCTGCTGATCCTCGACGAATTTTCGTCGAATCTCGACCAGGCGACCACGCACGAGATCTGCCGCAACGTGCTGACGCTGCCGTGCACGATCGTGCTCGTCACGCACGATGCGTCGATCCTGTCGATGGTCGACCGGGTCTACCGGATGCACGACGGCGTCCTGACCGACGCGACGGACGCATGGCGCGCGAGCGAGGAGGTGCGGTGATGCTCGGGCGACTCTTCCTGCTCAATCCGTTCTCGTATGCGTTCCTGGTGCGTCGCGCGGTGCGCGCCGTCGCGCTGCGCACGTCGCCTGCGCGCGGGCTGCGACTGATGCGCTGGTGCTCGGGCGCGTGCCTGCGCTGCTTTCCGTGCATTCGCGAGTCGATCGAACGCGCGGTCGCTTACATGCTGGGCGCGCACCTGAACGACGATCCGCGGCGCGTGCGGGAAGTGTCGACCGCGATCGTGCGCGAGTTGTTCGAGGCCGAATTCGCGGGGCTCAAGCTGCGCACGCACAGCCTCGAATCGATGAAGACGATGATCGACGGGATGGCGTGCGAAGGCGACGACCAGTTGCGCGCGGCACTCGCACGCGGCGGCCCGCTGATGCTCGCGGGGCTGCATTTCGGCAACCTGATGCTGTTCGTCACGAAGCTGCGCTTCATGATTCCCGACGACCGCAAGCTGATGGTGATCCTGCACCGGGATGCGCCTGGCGCGTTCTTCGACGATGCGCTGCGGCTCGTCGCCGAGTACGGCGCCGGCGAAGTCGAATTCATCGACATCGAGGAGCGCGTGCACCTGCGGCGGTTGATCGCGAGCCTGCGGCGCGAGGCGCCGGTGTTCCTGCTGTTTTCCGACCTGCACGGCAAATTCGGCAAGACCAATCGCTGCCGGCTCGGCGGGCGCTGGGTGCGGATGGCCGGCGGCGGCGTGAAGCTCGCGGTCGAGCAGGGCATTCCGCTGCTCGTCGCGTATGCGACCGGTGTGCCGTTCCGCGATCGCTGCGCGGTGCATTTCACCGAGCTCGCGGCCAGCCCGCTCGTGCCGATGCTGGGTAGCGACGACGACGCGTCGCCCGTGCGCGCGACGCACCAGCGCATCGTCGACCGTCTCGATCAGGCGCTCGTGCGCCAGCCCGAGCAATGGCACTTCTGGGAACACTTCACGCCTTACCTGATGCCGACGCCGCTGCTCGATGCGGCCCCGCGGCGTCGCGCCTGACGAGCCCGCCCCATGCCGACCTGGAATTCCGCCCTCCGAGAACAGAAGCCGTCGCGCAAGCTCGCGCGCGGCACGACCTTCGGCACCGTGATTCACGGCGTCGTCGACGTGCCGGTGTCGATGCGGTTCTTCTGCTACCTGTCGCTGACGATGTTCGCGATGTTCGTGACCGCGCTCGTCGAACTGAGCTATGCGAATACCGAAAGCGTGTCGGGGATGCTGACGCCGCGCTCGGGGCTGATCGGCGTCGGTGCGCCGCCGGGGTGGGCGGTACGCGACGTCTACGTCGGCAAGGACCAGCACGTGAAAGCCGGCCAGCGGCTGCTCGCGGTGACGCGCGACACGAGCTTCGTCAGCCAGGCGAACAACGTGCAGGGAATGCGCGCGGCGCTCGACCGGCAGCGCGTCGAGGTGGCGCAGCAGATCGATGCGGCGCGGCTCGAATACCGGTCGTCGGTGCAGCAGATCAATCAGCAGATCGCCGCGCAGGGCGAGAGCCGCGGGCTGATCGACCGGCAGATCCAGGACCAGAAGCGCATCGTCGACGAGTACGGCGAACGGCGCGCGCGCGTGAAGCAGTTGCTCGACGAACAGGTCGTGACGCTCGAACAGTACAACCAGGTCAACACGCAATACCTGCAGGCCGGGCAGGCGTACCAGGACCTGCTGCTGCGCCGGGCCGAACTCGCGAAGAACGCGATGAAGCTGCGCGGCGATCTCGACACGATGCAAAGCAAGTACGACGGCGCGAACGCGGAACTGAAGATCAAGCAGGAGGAGCTCAACGCGAAGGAATACAACATCGACGAGAACGTGAACCAGGTGCTGTACGCGCCGGCCGACGGGCAGATCGTGCGGCTCGACGTCGTGCAGGGCGGTGTGATCGACCCGCCTGGCACGCGCGTCGTCGAGATCCTGCCAGCGAAGGCCGACGGGTTGATTGCCGAGGTCTACATTCCGTCGTCGAAGGCCGGCTTCGTGAAGAAGGGCCAGGAGGTGAAGGTTGCGTACGCAAGCTATCCGGTAGAGAAATTCGGCACGTATCGCGGCAAGGTGTTGTCGATCTCACCGGTCGCGTTCTCGGCGAAGGAGCTGAACCTGCCCGGCGATGCGGCCGTGCCGCAGACCTACTTCAAGACCTGGGTCGAACTCGCCGACCGCACGCCGTCGTTCGACGGCCGGCCGTTGTCGCTGCGGGCCGGGATGATGCTGAAGGCGGACATCGTGCTCGAGCGGCGCAGCCTGCTCGAATGGCTGTTCGAGCCGTTGTACCGGATCCGGCAGCGCCTGTTCGGCGTGCCGGCCTGAGTCGATGGCGAATCGCGACATCCGTCGCCGCCGCGCGCGGCCGGGCACCGTGCGTCCGCTGTCGCGCTGGCTCGGCGCGACGCTGTTCGCCTGCGCGGCGGCCGCGCAGGCCGCGCCGCCGCCCGACGGCGACGCCGCACCGCGCTGGCAGGCCGGCGCCGACGGGATCGGCTTCTGGCCGGGCGGCGATGCGGATGGCTTCGACGCGCGCGCCTGGGCGACCGATCCGGGGCCGGCGCGCGGCGGACGTACCGAAGCTTCGGTCGACGGACGGCAAGCGAACACCATCCCGCTGACCGCCCGCAAGATCACGCTCGGGCAGCGAACCGGCGAAGCAGGGCGCGCCTGCGCGGCCGCAGGCGGCGAGGGCGCGGACGGCATCGGCTTCGACGAGGGCCGTGCCGGCGGCGGCTGCGATCCGGCCGCCACGCACGATGCACCGGCGGACGACGCAGCGGCGCGCGGCGTCGTCCACGCCGAACGGATGCCGTACGAACTGCATCCGGTCGATCCGTCGCGGCTGCCCGATCTGCCGGCCGCGCAGGCGCCGCCTTTGCTCGAGCAACTGATGGGCGACGACCGCAACATGGTCGGGCTCGGCTGGCACTTCGTCGGCACGACCGGCCGCTCGACGCCCGTGACGACGCGCACCGACGCGCTCGGCCTGAACAGTTTCCAGAACGCGGGTTCGAGCCTGTCGCTCAGCAATACGAACACGCTGGCGTTCACGTTCACGCATTTTGTCTCGGAGCACTGGGCGGCCGAACTTGGCGCGGGCATTCCGCCGGTGCTGACGCTGCGCGGGCACGGCAGCATCGCGCTGCCGCTCGACCGCATCTTTGCCGGCGTCCACGGGCGCTTTCCGCTGATCGATCTCGGGAACACCCAAAGCAACCCGCTCGCGACCACGCGGGCCTGGCTCGGCTCGGTCGTGTTCAAGTACTACCTCGGCGAGCGCGACGACCGTTTTCGCCCGTTCGCGGGCCTCGGCGTCAGCTACACGCGCTTCACGAACACGAACCTGAATCCCGTGTTCCAGCGCAAGCTCGCGTCGCTCGGCGGGCTGCTCGCGGCCGGCGCGGACATCGGCAGCCTGCAGTCGCTGCTGCTCGATCCGACGTTGTTCCAGCGGATCTGGGATGCCGGCGGCGACCTGCTGCTGTCGGGGCGGACCAATGTGTCGGCGAAGGTGAAGAGCGTGTGGGAGCCGGTGTTCACCGTTGGCGCGAGCTACCAGATCACGCGCCGGTTCTGGGTCACCGGGATGGTGACCTACATCCCGCTGCGCACCAGGATAACGCTCGACATCAGCCAGCCGAACCGTACGCTTGCATCGAATACGTTCGATATTTCGGCGAACCCGGTGCTGGCCACCGTACTGCTGAACTTCCGCTTCTGACGGCGTAGCCGGCCATTTTCATGAATTTGACGCGCGACGCTGGGATAATGGTCGAGTTTGGCCGCGTCAATGATGGAAGGAGGCCCCATGGGCGACAACGATACCCGCACCGAGACCGACAACCGCACCGATACGCGCTCGATGGAGGCGCGCCAGCGCCGTTTCGAGGAGGATCTCGTCGATGCATACGACGAAGAGCTCGAGATGGAACTCGACGACCGCCGTTTCGACAATGGTGAGGACCTGCTGTTCTCGCCCGAGCGTCGCGAGGCGCGCAAGGAGTATTTCCGCGAGCTGTTCCGCCTGCAGGGCGAGCTCGTGAAGCTGCAGGACTGGGTCGTGCATACCGGGCACCGGCTCGTCGTCATTTTCGAAGGGCGCGATGCGGCCGGCAAGGGCGGCGCAATCAAGCGCATCACGCAGCGCCTGAACCCGCGCGTGTGCCGGGTCGCTGCGCTGCCGGCGCCGAACAACCGCGAGCGCACGCAATGGTATTTCCAGCGCTATGTCGCGCATCTGCCGGCCGGCGGCGAGATCGTGCTGTTCGACCGCAGCTGGTACAACCGCGCGGGTGTCGAGCGCGTGATGAATTTCTGTACCGACGACGAGTACGAGGAGTTTTTCCGCTCGGTGCCCGAGTTCGAGAAGATGCTCGTGCGTAGCGGGATCCAGATCGTCAAGTACTGGTTCTCGATTACCGACCACGAGCAGGAACTGCGCTTCCAGAGCCGGATCGAGGATCCGCTGAAGCAATGGAAGCTGAGCCCGATGGACCTCGAAAGCCGCCGCCGCTGGGAGGCTTATACGGCCGCGAAGGAAGAGATGCTGCAACGCACGCATATTCCGGAGGCGCCGTGGTGGGTCGTGCAGGCCGTCGACAAGAAGCGCGCGCGGCTGAACTGCATTCACCATCTGCTCGGCCAGGTGCCGTATCACGAGGTGCCGCGCCCGACGATCGATCTGCCGCAGCGCGAGCATCACGAGGATTACATTCGTCGGCCGGTGCCCGACAGCATGATCGTGCCGGAGATTTATTGATCGGTTCGCGCCGGTCGATCGCGATGCGATGAAGCGCGCCGCTCGATGCGGCGCGTTTTTTTTCGGGCGGCCGGTTGACGGCGGGCGATTCGGTTCGACAGGTTTTACCGTCTTTCGGAATGTCGGACGGACAGCCTCGACGGCATGCCTGTAGGGGGGGCGTCGATATGCGGCGACGCCTTCGAAACGGGGCGATTCCGACGCCCTGGGGAAACGACGAGCGCCGAGCGCGCCGGGCGTGCGCCGCTCGGGGCTGTCGCCGCAACGGCTCAAATCTCCGGAAAACCCGAGCGCCCCTGCGTCAGATCGAACAGTTCGACTCTTGCCGCGGCTTCGGCGGTTTCGGGCAGCTTGATCACGAGCTTCACCGTCATCCCGTACGCGCTGTCCACCAGCGCGTAGCCGGCCTGTTCGATCCAGCGACGCACGCGCGCTTCTTCCGGGTAGCCGATCTCGATCGCGAGCCGTGTGTGCCGAATGCGCTCGACGCGCTCGGCATCGAGCAGCGCCGATGCGATCGCGTCCGTATACGCCCGCACCAGCCCGCCCGCACCGAGCTTCACGCCGCCGTAGTAACGCACGACCGCGCCGAGCACGCCGTCGAGGTCGTGATGGCGCAGCACTTCGAGGATCGGCCGACCCGCGGTGCCCGACGGCTCGCCGTCGTCCGACATGCCCGACTGGCCGCCCGCCAGCAGCGCCCAGCACACGTGGGTGGCCGCCGGATGCTCGTCGCGCAGGCGTTGCAGTACCTGCATCGCGGCATCGCGATCCTCGACGGGAACGGCATACGCGATGAAGCGGCTCTTGCGGATGTCGAGTTCGCGGGTGTAGGCGGTGGCGAGCGAGTAACTCATGCGTCGCGCCGCGGAAAGCGTAGGGAAATCAAGGCGATGATGGTTGGTGGATGCGTTTGGCGTTGGCCCCGGGGGCGGATGGACATCGTCTGCCGGTGCGCGGGGCGAAGACGCAATTTTACCGTGGCGCGCGTCGAGAGGACCGGGTTTGGCTGGCGACTTCGGTCTGGACGGCGGAGGCCGGCGCGCGATAGGCGCTGCTTTCGCGCCCGAAACCGGATTGAAAAAGCGCCGGAGATGGTTCGGTATTGCGGATGTCTCGATAGCCGAATCGCCGATACAACCGCGCACTCGGAAGGAAATTCGCACGCTGATATCATGCGTTTTCTTTCGGAAACTGCGTCGAGCGATTGATCGTGACAGCGAAGAAGCCATTCAAAACGATTGCGATACGGGTCGTTCTCGTCGTCGTATTCGCCATGGCCGGCTATGGATGGTTCAAGTCGTCGAATCTGTCTTCGGCCGCCTTCCCGAGTCCACCGTCCCGATCCGAGGCAGAAGCATTTGCGCGTCAGGATGCATTGCGCTACACGGCCCGCGAAGTTTGCGACGATTATCGCCACTGGCCTGTCGTCTACGATTTCGATGCGCCGGTGTATACGGAAACGAAATATACGCTGGCGTTGATGGAGGCATTGACCGGTGTGGGATTCGTCACCCGGACGGTCGTGAAGAACCCGCATGGCGGGCCGGTTCAGTTTTATCCGCACGAGAAGCGAATTTACGACATTGCTCCGCGAGCGAAGCCGTACGTGCGCGAACAGGCCGGAACGTCCGCGACCGGCGGATCGCCAAAGGCGCTTTGCTTCGGCCGCTATGTATTCGATGGCTTCACTTCGGTCGAGGCGGATTTTTTCGTCGGCGATTCGTCGGACCGGTCGAAAATCAACGGGAGCGTCTACAAGGATCTTGACGGCGCGTACAGGACGGATGTCAGGTATTCGATACGGGCCGCGTCGAGTTTCGACGATTGGGCAAATGCCATCGATATGAAGTTGCACGGGCACACCATCCGTGACGAACATGAATATCGTCCGTATCGCAAGCTTGGGAATCTGATGTTCTTTAGCGGCTATGACGAATCCAACGGGCTGGACAAATACGTGTCGCTGGAATACGGCGACGGTAAATGGAAGTTCGCGCCGAAATCCTGATCGAGATCGCAATGAACGATACCAGGTGGAAGTGGGTTTTCCGTATGCGGAAATGGATCGCGGTATCGTGTTCGGCACTCGTGTCGATGGGCCCGATTCATGCCGACGCATCCGGAGATCGATGCGGTTGGCTCGACCTGTCGCAGAGTACGGTCAAGCGCGACGCGATCGAATTTCACGACAGCGAGCGGATCTGGCTCGTCAACCGGGATGCAGGGCAGTGGCCGCTCATTCGTCAGTCGGATATGTATCCGAACAGGGCGGCATCTTATGCGCATTCCGACGTGCGCGAAGAGGACCAATTGACCTGCGCGTGCATGGCGTTCGAGTCCGTCGACGGTGGCGTGGTCAGCAAAATGCGTCGGGCGCGCCTCATTCCGATCGAACGTTGCCTGAACGACCGGAATTTGTGGCAGCCACCGGCGTAGTTTGCAGCGAATATCCGTTGGTACGAAACGCGTCAGGCAATTGTGTCCGGCGTCGAGCGGGCCGACCGTCGAAGGGCTGAAAGCGTCGCGCCATTCCGGTCCGACGGCGGCAATATCTCGCAACGACGACTCGCCGCCATCGCCCGCTCGATCGAGGACGCAAGCACGGAGTCACGTTCGTTTATCGGTTCGTCCGGCGCATGCATGCCATTTTCAGACAAGGGTTCACGCCGGTTCGTCGAACCCGCGCGCGGCATCAACGCACGCCAACCGACGACCGTAGCGCCGCGCCCAGCGTGCGCAGTGCCTGCCTGGCGCGTGCATCGGTCAAATTCGAGTGGAGCACCACCTCGCGCGCGGGCAGCGGCGGCAGCCCGTACCGCGTACCCACGTCGACGGTGCCGGCGGGCGCCACGCGATGCCCGAGCGCCGCGACGGCAAGCCCTGCGGACACCGCCGCGCCGATCGTCGCCACGCCGCCGCCGACGAAGACTTCCGTCCATGCGACACCGGCTTGGTCCAGCGCGTCGACCGCCATGCGGCGCACGCTGCATGGTTCGGCCTGCGTGGCGAGCCGCAGCGGTTGCGGCGGACGGTGCTCGAAATCGGCCGCCGCCATCCAGCCGAACGACTCCGACAGAATGGTTTCGCCGTCGAGCCGCCGGCTGTCGTGCTGCAGCGCGACGGCCGCATCGAGCTGGCCGCGATCGAACGCATCGAGTACGTCGCGCGACGCGGCGACGCGGATCTCCAGCACGAGCGCCGGCTCCGCTTCGCTCATCCGCCGCAGCAGCATCGGGAGATCGGCGCCGACGACGTGGTGGCTGACGCCGATCACCAGCCGTCGCCGGCGCGTGCCGAATGCGCTGATCGCGCCGTGGTGAGCGGCCACCAGCTCACGCGCCGGTTCCAGGAACGCGGTGCCGTCGGCCGACAGGCGAACCTGCCGCGGCGTGCGCTCCAGCAGGCGGCGGCCGAGCCCGTCTTCCAGCCGCTTGATCTTCAGGCTCACCGCGGACTGCGTCGTGTCTAGCGCTTCCGCAGCCCGCGTGAAGCTCTTGAGATCGGCGGTCAGCACGAACGCCTGCACGGCTTCGATGTCGAGCGTTTTCATCGCACCCTCATTCATTTCCGAATCGAATCATTGAAATATTCTGCCATCGTCTTTTCAAATGATTCAAGGCCTTCTACGCTGCCTTCATGTCGTCCGGAATTCCGTCCGTTTCTTTCGCCAGGAGTCGATCATGCTGACCGCGTACTACGTGCACCGCCTGCCGGCGGACTACGACCTCGACATCATCCGCAATCGCGTGCGCGAGCGCGGCCGGCTGTGGGACGACACGCCTGACCTGCTGTTCAAGGGCTTCCTGCTGCGCGAGGCCGGTCGTCACGGCGCGACGGAAAACGGCTATGCGTCGTTTTACCTGTGGCGCAACGAACAGGCGTTCGCGCGGTTCGTGACGGACGGCCGCTTTCGGGTCGTGACGGACAGCTTCGGCCGCGCGCCGATCGACACGCAGGTTGCGCTCGACGCGCGCAAGGGCAGTGCGTCGACGGGACGTTTCGCGCGTCTGGAAACGATCGAGATTCCGGCGGACGCCGATCTCGACGCGACGCTGGCGCGGGAGATCGCACGCAATCGCGACGCGGCGGCTCGGCAGGGCGTGGTTGCGGCGACCGTCAGTGTCGATCCGCTGCGCTGGCGGCTGACGCGTGCGCTCGTGACGGAGCGCGAACCGGACGACGGCGGCGCGGGCACGGTGTACCAGGTCCTGCATCTGGCGAAGCCGTTGCTCGACACGCTGGAAGCGGGCGGCGCGTGATGGCCGGCATCGCGTCGCGATTGCCGGCCGGCGTGGTGATTGCCGCGCATCTGGCGGGGGTGGTGGTGGGGATCGCCGCGATTGCGGCGCTGGCGACGGTGCTGGCGCTGTTGCTCAGGTGAGCGAACTCCAGCATGGTGACGATTGACGCGGGAGCGCCGCGCGTGCGATGCATGGCGCTCCCGGTCGCTTCATCGTCGCCCAGTCAGTGGCCCTGCAAGCGGATATCGCGCGACGACGCGCCGACGTACACGGTCCCGCCCGGGACGACGCGCCAGCCGTTGCGCGACGTATCCCACACGCTCTGCATCCGCGGCGATACCGTCACACGCACACGCCGCGCTTCGCCCGGATTCAGCCGGATCTTTTCCCAGCCGACCAGCCGCTTCGGCGGCTCGTCCTTGTACGGCACGCCGAGATAGACCTGCGGCGTCTCCGCGCCGGCAACGCGTCCGTCGTTGCGCACGGTAAACGCCACGCTCAGCGAGCCGTCCCATTGCTTCGACACCGACAGACCCGAATACGCGAAGTGCGTATACGACAGGCCGTAGCCGAACTCGAACATCGGCTTGATGTTGCGCGCGTCATACCAGCGGTAGCCCATGTTCAGCTTTTCCGCGTACACCGGGTCGGTCTCGAACGTGCCGTTTTGCCCCCACGTCGGCGAATCCTGATCGCGCGCCGGGAACGTCACGGGCAGTTTGCCGGACGGGTTGACCGCACCGAACAGCACGTTCGCGATCGCCTTGCCGCCGGCTTCGCCCGGATACCACGCCTCGACGATGGCCGACACGTTGTCCTTCCACGGCATCAGCACCGGGTTGCCGCTTTGGACGACGACGATCGTATGCGGATTCGCGCGCGCGACGGCTTCGACGAGCGCATCCTGGTTCGACGGGTTCGCGAGGCTCAGGCTCTGCAGATCGCCGAAATCCTCGCCGGCCGGCTGCGCGACCACGACGATCGCGACGTCCGAGCGGCCCGCGAGCGCCGCGGCCTGGTCGATCTCCTGCTGCGTGTACGCGCGGAACGGCGACTGCTGGTCGCTGTTGCCCGCATACGTGACTTGCGCGGCCGGCGCCAACGCACGGATTGCGGCGACGATCGGCACGTCGACCTTGAGCCATGGATTGCGCCACCAGCTGCACCCGGTCGACGACCCGAACGTCAGGCCGCCGCAGCCTGCGAACGAACCCGATATGGGATCGCGCGTGTTGCCCGAACCGCCGCCGGACAGCACGGCCGCATCCGCATGGCCGCCGATCACGGCGATGCGCGACAGCGCCGACGCGACGAGCGGCAACTGGTTGCCGTCGTTCTTCAGCAGAACGATCGATTGCTCGGAGGCTGCCTGCGCGAACCGGTTGCCGGCCGCGAAATCGATCGTGCCGCCGCCTTTGGCCGGATCGTCCATCACGCCGACGCGGATCATCACGGCGAGCTTGCGGCGCACCATGTCGTCGAGGCGTGCGGTCGACACCGAGCCGTTCGCGATCGCCTGTTTGACGGCCGCAGGCGTCAGGTAGACGCTCGGCCCGACGTCCTCTTCCTCGTCGAGCCCGGCGTTGATCGCGGCGGCGGTGCTGTGCGTCGCGCCCCAGTCGGATTGCACCTGGCCCTGGAAGCCCCATTCGTTCTTCAGCACGTCGTTCAGCAGATGCGGGTTCTCGCACGCATAGGTGCCGTTCAGGCGGTTGTAGCTGCACATCACGCTGCCGGGCCGGCCGCGCTTCGCGGCGATCTCGAACGGCAACAGATACAGCTCGCGCAGCGTGCGTTCGTCGATCTGCGTATTGCCGCCCATCCGGCCGTGCTCCTGTTCGTTGCCCACGTAGTGCTTGATCGTGGCGATGACCTTCTGTCGTTGCGTGGCGAGCGTGCGTTCGGCGAGCAGGTCGCCGGCCAGCAGCGGGTCCTCGCCGAGATACTCGAACAGGCGGCCGCCGCGCGGCTCGCGCGCGAGGTTGGTGCCGCCGCCGAGGCCCATGCCGAATCCTTGCGCGCGCAACTGGATCGCGACCTGCTTGCCGAAGTCGTACGACAGCCGGCGATCCCAGCTCGCGGCGACCGCGATCGTCGCCGGGAACGTCGTGCTGGCCTGCGACGTGCTGCCGGAGCCGGTCGCCGAATCGACCATGTTCAGATCGGGAATGCCGAGTCGCGGCACGCCCTGAATATAGCCGGCGCCGCCGCCCGGCACCTTGGACATTTCGTATTGCGAATGAATGAATTGAAGTTTCTCGTTGAGCGTCATCTTGCGCACGAGCAGGTCGGCGCGCCGTTGCGCGGCGGCCGATGCGAACGCGTCGGTGGCGTCGCCCTGCGCATTGAAATCGGCGTCGCCGGCGTAGGCGGTGGTGCAGAGGGTCGCTGCCAGCACGACGGCCGGCCAGAGGGTGTCCCGCATGTTGCTCTCCATGATCGTATTGCCGGTTGTTCGGATGATGTCTGGAGCTGCGCGCGCCCGGTGGATTCGCACCGGACGCATTCGGCTGGCGATGCAGGGTGGTTGCGCGTCGGCATGCCAGGCCAGGCGGGGAATCGTTACGGCCGGTTGGGCTCGACCGGTCAATGCGGGCGGCGACGCGCTGGCCGCCCGACACTGTCGAATCGGATGTAGCGATTCTCTGCAACGACAAATGGTATGAATGTAGTTTGACTACAGCATCGGTGTTTCTACCGATACGTGCGATCTTTATTTCGTAGGGGCGCGCGGCGGGTCGGAAAGGCGGTCACCCTTCCCGATCGTCGGGATGAGGCGGGTAAGAAGTACTGAGTAGCAAGCGGTTTTGCGGCGTAGTGCGGCGGGATGGCGGTCGACTCGTTGCGTGCGCATCGAACGCGGGGAGGCGCGTCATGCGAACCCGCTCCCCGCGTGCGGCCGGCCCGGCTATTTCGTCACGAGTGCGCCGGTCAACCCCGCGCTGATCGCCGGCAGCAGCAGGTTCAGCACGCGGCTCGCGCGGACGAGCCCGGTGTTGTCGACATACACGATGTCTTTCGACGCGAGCGGGAACTGGTTCGCGAGCAGCATCGACACCGGCGACTGCATGTCGAGGTGATAGATGACGGGTTCGCTGTCGGCGGCCTTGCGCAGCACGAACACCTGCTTGGCATTCGACGTTTGCTGGTTGAGCTGACCGGCCTGCGTGAGCGCTTCGCTCAGCGTGAGCGAGCCGTCGCGCAGCGGCGCGACGGCTTGCGGCCTGACCACTTCGCCCATCACGTACACGGGATTGTCGTCGCGCGCGCTCACATGCAGCATGTCGCCGGGCTTCAGCATGATGTCCGCCGGGTTTTTCCCCGTCTTCATCATCTGCGCGACGTTCAGCGGATAGATCGTGCCGTTGCGGGTGAGCGTGATGCGGCTCTGATCCGCGGTCGGCGCAAAGCCGCCCGCGCGGCTGACGGCTTCGATCAGCGTCATCGGAATGTCGTTGATCGGCTGGGCGCCCGGGTTACGCACCTCGCCGTCGACGTAGACCTGCGTGGCGCGGAACGACGCGACGCGAACCGTGACCTGCGGCTTCACGAACACCTTCGCGAGTTCGGTCCTGACTTCGTGCTGGAGCTGCGCGACGGTTTTCCCGACCGCGTGGATCGGCCGCGGGATATACGGAAACTGCACGTTGCCGTTGCCGTCGACGACGAAGCCGGGCGCGGCGTCCGCGGCCTTCGTGTTCTGCACCGGCTGGCCGGCGGCCGTCGCGAATTCGGGGTGATCCCACACCGTGATCTGCAGCACGTCGCCGGCGCCGATCCGGTACATGTCCGCCTTCGCGAACAGGTTCGGCGCAATGGTCGCGCCGGGTGCACGTTTCTGTGCGGCGCGCATCTGCTCGATCTGCGTCAGGTCGATCTGCTTGACCGGCACCTGCATGTCGCTGGTGACGTCGCCGTTCTCGGCGGTCGTGACCGGCAACGCGGTCGAATTCATGTGCTGCCCCGGCACCGTGCAGGCGGACAGCGTCGCGAGGGTCGCGAACGAGAACGCCATGCACATGCGGCGCATGACTGTGCGAGTGTGGCCCGGCGCCACGGAGTCCAGCGGTTGAGCGATTTTCATTTTTGTGTCCAGCATCGTTGAATCGATTGTTACGTTATCCGGATCGAAGCGAAGGTGCCCGTCGCGCCTTCGCTTCGTTCTGCACATCGTGACGACACGCGCGGGCGGCATTCGGGCGCACGGCGACACGCGCGTCGTTCACGGCGAGGCGGCTCCCGGCATCGATTGTCAAACATTGCCAATGACGCAAGGTAGTCGTCATGCGCGGCTGGGACGTGACGGCGATTTCGACGCCGGTTCGCACGTCGCCGTGCCGATCGCGAACAGAGCGTAACGCAGGTTGAACGCCCTGGATCGAGCGGTGGCGGCTTAATGTAAGCCATCGCACGCAGCGTGCCGGACATCTATCGCATAGTGGCGCCAACGAACATGGTCGTGCATTTCCGACCGAATGTGCGGAGGCGCGAACGGCATCGTGCCGGCGTCCGACTCACTGTCTGCGAGAGATTTCATGACACGCTTCATTGCCCGTTCGAGGGCGCCTTTGCGGTTGGGTCTGGGCGGCGGCGGAACCGACGTGCCGCCTTATTCGGACCGGTTCGGCGGTCTGGCGCTCAATGTCACGATCGAGAAGTTCGCGTATGCGTCGATCGCGCCGCGCGACGACGCGAAGGTCGAACTGGTGGCGGCGGATACGGATACGCGCTGGATCGGCCCGGTGTCGCCGGTGCTCGACGTGCAGAAGGGCCTCGGGCTGCATGTCGGCGTCTACAACCGGATCGTGCGCGATTTCCACGGCGGTCATCCGTTGGCCGTCACGATCACGACGTGCTCCGAAGCGCCGCCGGGATCCGGGCTCGGCTCGTCGTCGACGATCGTCGTCGCGCTGGTCAGGGCGTTCTGCGAACTGCTGTCGCTGCCGCTCGGCGAATACGACATCGCGCACCTCGCGCACGACATCGAGCGAGAGGATCTCGGGCTCGCCGGCGGCAAGCAGGATCAATACGCGGCGACGTTCGGCGGACTGAATTTCATGGAGTTTTACGGCGATCGCGTGATCGTCAATCCGCTGCGGATCAAGCAGGAAATCAAGGCCGAGATGGAGGCGTCGCTCGTGCTGTATTACACCGGCGTATCGCGCGAGTCGGCCAACATCATCAAGGAACAGAGCAGCAACGTGACGGAAGGCGTCGTCGATTCGCTGGCCGCGTTGCACGAGGTCAAGGACGAAGCGGTACGCATGAAGGAAGCCGTGCTGCGCGCCGATTTCGAAGCGTTCGCCGCGTCGATGCGCGACGCGTGGGAATCGAAGAAGCGGATGGCGAAGAACATCTCGAACTCGATGATCGACGATCTGTACCGGGTCGCGGTCCGGGCCGGCGCGAAGGCCGGCAAGGTGTCCGGCGCGGGCGGCGGCGGCTTCATGATGTTCTTCGTCGATCCGGTCGAACGGTCGGCCGTGATGCGCGCGCTGGACGCGTACAACGGGATCAACGGCCAGGTGCTCAACTGTACGTTCACCGACATCGGTGCGCAGTCGTGGAGAAAGAATCAATGACGATCGGCGTGGAGAGCGAAATTCGCCAGACGCTGTCGGTGCTGACGGCGCTCGTATCCGACCGTGAGCAAGTGGCGCGGATCGAACAGGTGGCCGAACGCGTGACGGAAGCGCTGCGGACAGGCAACAAGATCCTGCTCGCGGGCAACGGCGGCAGCGCCGCGGACGCGCAGCATATCGCCGGCGAATTCGTCAGTCGTTTCAACTTCGACCGGCCGGGGCTCGCGGCATTCGCGCTGACCGTGGACAGCTCGGTCATGACCGCGATCGGCAACGACTACGGTTACGAGAAGCTGTTCGAGCGTCAGATTCAGGCGACCGGGCGCCCCGGCGACGTCTTCTGGGCGTATTCGACGTCGGGGCGTTCGCCGAACATTCTCCGCGCGCTGGAAGTGGCCAGGACGGCCGGCATGGTTTGCGTCGGCTTCACGGGCAACGGCCCCGGCGCCGCCGAGATGCGCACGCGCGCCGACATCTGCATCGAGATTCCGTCCGCGTCGACCCCGAAGATCCAGGAAGGGCATCTCGTATGCGGCCACATCATTTGCGGCATCGTCGAAGAGCGGATCTTCGCATGAACGCGATGCTGCCCTGCCTGATCCTGGCCGGCGGCCTCGGCACGCGGCTGCGCCCGGTGTTGGGCGACGCACTGCCGAAGGCGCTCGCGTCGATCGACGGCGAGCCGTTTCTGGGCTGGATGCTGCGCGGGCTCCAGCAGCAGGGCGTGACGGAGGTCGTGCTGTCGCTCGGCTACGGCAGCGGTCCGATCAAGTCGTTCGTGACGTCGCGCGACTTCGGCATCGCGATTTCCGTGATCGAGGAAGACGAGCCGCTCGGTACCGGCGGCGCGATCGTTCACGCGCTGAAGGCTCACGGCGCGCGCGACATGATCGTGATGAACGGCGATACGTGGTCGGACCTGGATCTGCGCGCGCTGTCGGCTTTCCATCACGCGACGCGCCCCGATCTCGTCGTGGCGGCCACGTGCGTCGACGATGCGTCGCGCTACGGCACGCTCGAATTCGATGCGACGTCGCGCAGGCTGTCGGCGTTCCGCGAGAAGCGGCCGGCACGGGGCTACATCAATGCGGGCACGTATGTCGTCGACGCGAGCAAGCTGCTCGGCTTGGCGCTGCCGGAGAAATTTTCGTTCGAGCGGGATTTCCTGGCCGAACGGGTCGACGCGCTCGACATCCGCGTATTCCCCGAGGTCACGTCGTTCATCGACATCGGCGTGCCGGCGGACTACCGGCGCGCGCAGACCGCGATTCCGCCGATGCTGGAGACCGGAACCAGTGAAGCGTAGAGCCCTGTTCCTGGATCGCGACGGCGTGATCAATGTCGACTACGGCTACGTCCACCGGCAGCAGGACTGCGTGTTCGTGGACGGCATCTTCGATCTCGTGCGGCTGGCCAATGCGAACGGTTACCAGGTGATCGTCGTGACGAATCAGGCCGGGATCGGCCGCGGATATTTTTCGGAGTTGCAGTTCGCCGCATTCATGAACTGGATGCGCCGCAGGTTCGACGAGCGTGGCGCAAGGATCGACCGCGTCTATTTTTGCCCGCATCACCCGGTGGCCGGGATGGGCCGCTACCGGCAGGCATGTGCATGCCGGAAGCCGCAACCCGGGATGCTGCACGACGCGCGGCGCGAGCTCGACCTCGACCTGTCGGCGTCGATCCTGGTCGGCGACAAGCCGTCCGATCTCGAGGCCGGTGCGCGCGCCGGCGTCGGGCGCCGTTTCCTGTTCGTGGGCGACCGGCCCGGCCCGGTGCAAGCCGATCAGGCGGCCGACGTCGTCGCGCGGCTGTCCGACATCGGTGCGGCGCTGCAACCCACGGGCGTCGTCGCGGCGGGTGCGTAGCGGGTCGCAGCCTCGACGGCTGCATGCCGAGATGAAACGAACGAGGACTCGACGACGGCTTGCCGGCCGTTGCGCCGATCGGGCAAGCGCGGGGCATCCAGGCTCCCGACGCAGTGCATTCCGGCCGGCACCGAAGGGCTTCCAGCCGGATTTTCAAAGACATGAACGTGAATCACAACGCGCGTAAGGCGGCGAAGCCAGCCGGATCTTCCATTCTGGAGTTCAGCATGAAGATGGACCGACCTGCATTGACCGGGCATCAGAACGAACCGAAACAGGCCGCCGGACATGCGACGCGGTTGTCGCCGATCGATTTGCTGGAGAACGTGCTCGACAACGGTCGCCTGTTTGCGGCCGTGTTCGCGGCCTGCCTGCTGCTGGCGATCGTCTATGCGATCGCGGCGACGCCCGTGTATTCGGCCGACATGTTGATCCAGATCGAGGAGAACAAGCCCAGCGCACTGGGGTCGCTGTCGTCGATCTCCAAGGCGCTCGATATCCAGAATTCGGCGGTGGTCGGCGAAATCGACATCGTCCGTTCGCGTTCGGTCGTTCTGGAAGCGATGAACGCGACGGCCGCGCAGGCCGAGGTGTCGGTCGAGAACCGGTTTCCGATCGTCGGCGGGCTGATCGGTTCGTTCCTGCCGAAGGACGCGAACGGCCTCGTCGACGCGCCGCTCGGGATGTCGTCGTGGGCCTGGGGCGGCGAGCGTCTGGAGTTCAGGACGTTCGAGGTGCCGGCCGCGCAGATCGGCAAGGCGCTGACGTTCGACTATCTCGACGGCAACCGCTTCCGGCTGACGGACCGCGGCGGCCAGGTGGTGCTGAGCGGCGTGGTCGGCGAGCCGAGCGCGAGCGACGGCTATCGCGTGGACGTCGCACGGATCGTCGCGCACCCCGGTGCGCAATTCCGCGTGCGGCGCGTCGCTACCGACGTGCGTCTCGACGCGATCCTGAAGAAACTCGGCGTGATCGAGACGAAGCGCCAGTCGGGCATCATGCAACTGAATTTCGAGGATCCGGATCCCGTCTTTGCCGCGCACATGCTCAATGCGATCGCCGCGGCCTACCTGAACTTCAACGCGAGACGCCGCGCCGACGATGCGGAGCGCAGCCTCAAGATCCTCAACGCGCAGATGCCGATCGTCAAGGCCCGGCTGCAACAGGCCGAGCAGGCGCTGAACACGTTTCGCAACCAGCAGGGGTCGATCGACGCGCAGGGCGATATCCGGCTGCTGGTCGAGCAACTGGCGCTCGTCGACAAGTCGCGGCTCGAAACCCGGCTCGAGTACCAGGATCTGCTGTCGAAATACGTGCCGGGGCAGCCGCAGGTCGTTGCGGCGGCCAACAAGCTGAAGGAGCTCGACAAGCAGGCTGCGATGTTGAAGGACAAGGCCGCGCGCCTGCCGTCGCAGCAGCAGACGTACTTGCGTCTCGCGCGCGACGTCGAGGTCAACAACCAGCTCTATGTCGGATTGCTGAACAATACCCAGCAGTTGCAGATCGCGGAGGCCGGCACGGTCGGCAACGCGTCGATCGTCGACAAGGCGGTCGCGAGCGACAAGCCGATCCGGCCGAAGCGCCTGATCGCGATCCTCGCCGGTGCGGTGATCGGGCTGATGCTCGGGTTTCTCGCGGCACAGGGCCGTGCACTGCTGGCCGGCCGCATTCGCGATCCGCATGACCTGGAAGCGGCGCTCGGCATCCCGATGCTCGGCATCCTGCCGAATTCGCGCCGCCTGGCCGATGCGGATGCGAACCGCACGCCGGCCTTCATCGCGACGCAGGAGTCGGCCGACGAGCCGCTGGCCGATGCGATGGACAGTCTGGCGCTGACGTTGCGACACCGGCTGGCGGCCTATGGCGGCGACGCGAAGGTCGTGCTGGTGTCGTCCGCCGCGCCCGCGCAGGGCAAGTCGATGATTGCGGCCAACCTCGCCTATCTGTTCGCCGAGCAGGGGCTCGAGACGGTGATCGTCGATGCCAACGTGCGCGCGCCGGCGCTGCATCGCTATCTGCCGGTCGCCGCGACGCCGGGCTTGTCCGACGTACTCAAGGGCGCGCTGCCGGCCGACGAGGCGATCACGCACGTGGCCGGGAAACTCGATGCGCTGTCCGCCGGCACCCAGCGCGCGTCGACGCGCAACCCGTTCGACGTCGCGCGTCTCGACAAGCTGTTCGTGTCGTTGCGCAGCGGCTACGACATGGTCATCGTCGATGCGCCGTCCGTGCTGCCGGTGGCCGACATCGCGGCCTTGTCGCGCGTGGCCGACATGACGTTGCTGGTCGCGCGCCAGGGTTCGGCGAATTCGGTCGGCATCGCGGACGCACTCGACAGCCTGCGCAAGATCGGTGTGCGCATCGACGGGCTGGTGTTCAACGGGTTCGAGCCGTCGCCGTTGCACGGCGTTCGCCGGATCGGCGCCGGCTTCGCCGCGGCGCGCGCGTGACCGCTCGGGAGGCGTCGATGCAATCGGGCGAGGAGGTGCAACGCATGAGCGATTCGATGGCGGGCAACGACGGGCTGCGGCGCGAGTCGCCCGCGGTGCGGGTCGTGTGGTTTCTCGGCCCGCGGCCGGTGAGCTGGAACGGCGTCATGCGATACAGCCTCAAATGTATCGATTTCATTCCGGCATTGGCGGGATTCGACGTGGAGCCGGTCGACATTCCGGCCGAGCCGCGTTCGTTCCGGCGCTACTGGACGCAGTTCGTGCTGTATCCGCTGCGTGCGATCGCGGCGGCGCGCGCCGGACATTTCGTGATGCTGTACCAGGAAGACCTCGCCTTCATGATTCCGCTGATCCGGCGGGCGGGCGGCCGCGTCGGCATCGTGCTGCATCACGTGCAGCGTCCGGGGCAGGTGCGCGGCGTCGTCGAGCAGTTGAAGAATGCGTACATGCGAGTGACGCAGTCGCTGATCGCGACCGCGGACGTGGTGCTCGCGCCGTCGGACGTGACCGCGCAGGAAGCGCTGGCGGCGCTACGCATCCGCGCCGACCGGATCCAGGTCGTTCCCAACGCGTTCGACGACCGCTATGCGCCGATCGACGCCGCGGTGCGCGAACGGGCGCGCGCGACGCTGCTCGCGCGCTTCGGCATCGACATCGGCGACGCGCTGGTGGTGCTGAACGTCGGCTCGGACGAAACGCGCAAGAACAATGCGACGCTGTTTCGCGCGCTGGCGTCGCTCGGACGCAAGGACGTGATGGTGCTGCGGGTAGGCAGCGCGCACAACCAGGCCAACCGCGACGAATGCCGCGGCATTGCCGCGCAGGCGGGCATCGCCGCCCATTTCGTCGAGAACGTCGACGACGAGGATCTCGGCTACTTTTTCCAGGCGGCGGATCTGTACGTATCGCCGACGTTGCACGAAGGCTTCGGTCGCACGGTGATCGAGGCGCAATTCGTCGGCGTGCCGGTCATCGCGTCCGATTTGCCGGTGTACCGCTACACGATGGGCGAGTCGTTCGTGGCCGTCGCCGATGCAATGGATGCCGCCGAATGGGGCCGGCAGATCGAACGCGTCGCCGGCGACCCGTCGCTGCGCGCTGCGCTGGTGAGCGCCGGGCGGGCGAACGCGCGGCGCTTTTCGTCCGGCGCGGTCAGCGCGCAACTGCACGATGCGCTGGCGCGCGCCGTGCATGGCCGGCCGCGCGCCAGCCGGGCACAAGCGTGAAAGAGGCGGCGATGCGAACGATTCCGGCCGACGGCCGAACCGCGGTGCTCACGGGCGTGGCCGTATCGACGCTGTTCGTGCTCGCGTTGAGCGTCAATGCGATGCTGCCGGCGCTCGGCGCGATGGAACCGAGCGCGACCTGCACGTTGCTGGTCGCGGTCGCGGGCGTGATCGCGCTGATCGTCGTGCGGCCGGTGTTCGCCGTGTCGATCCTGTACACGCTGGTGATCGGACTGACCGCGTTCGTTGCCGGCGTGGGGATCGAGTCCGGCGGATTCCTGCGGGAAACGGACATCTTCGGCGTCGCGAACGGCGCGTTCAGCCGGCTGCTGTCGTTCTATGTCGTTTTCATCGCGTGCGCATCGTTCGCGTTCGAGCGGATCCTGAACGCACGCTCCGTCCATCCGCCGATCCGCGCGCGGATGACGCTTCAGCCGGTGAGCGTGGCGCTCGGGCTGGGGCTGGTCGGCGCGATCCTCGCGACGGGCGTGCTGGCCGGCCTGACCGGCGGCTTCGCGGTGCTGAGCGGCGTGAATCGCTACGCGCTGCGCAACGACGCGTCGAACAGCACGCTGTTCAACCTGTTCCTGAACAACCAGACCTTCGTCGCGGTGCTGCTCGGCACCTTCTGCACGAGTTCGACGCGGGTCGTACGCTGGACGTCCGTGTGCCTGCTCGTCGTCGATCTGGTGCTGGAGGCGTTGCACGGCGAACAGTTCATGGCCGTGCTGCACGTATGCCTGACCGTCCTGATACCGTTCATCGCGATCCATGCGATGAACGGCAAGCCGGTGATGCGCTACCTCGGCATCGGCTCGCTCATCGCGCTCGTGATCGGCAGCGTGTCGGTGTTCTACGCGTACCGGGGGCAGGGGCTCGACGTCGCGGAGACGGTGGTGTCGCGGTTTCTCGAACAGGGGCAGGCGTGGTACGTGGTGGACGGCGACGCCCACCTGTTCGGCGCGCCGACGTTCGGGGGCATGGCCGCGTTCGGGCGCTTCGTCGATTCATTGGGCTCGTTCACCGAGCCGACGTTCTTCAGCGATGCGCCGGTGAGCGGGCTGCGCGACCTGATGCTGTCGTACGGCACGCCCGAGATCCTGAAGGCCTACGTGTTCGACGACGTGACGTTCACGATGGGCAACATGGCGGTGCCGGTCTACTGGTTCGGCTATGCGGGCGGCGCGCTGTTCATTGCGCTGACGGGCGCGATCTACGGCGTGGCGAGCGCGATGCTGATCCTGGTCGCGATGCGCGGCGGCGTCGTGATGCTGTGGCTGGCCACGAAGATCTTCGCCTACGCGACCTATGCGATGCAGCAGGGCGATTACTGGACCTTGTTCGGCGCGCGCACGCTGTTCTATCTGGCGATCGCGCTGATCTGGTGGCATTGCGTCGACGCGCGGCGCGTGCATGCCGATGCGATGCGGACGGGGACATCTTGAACGCGTTCGTCAGGCTTCTGTTTTCGTCGTTCGCGGGTGTGGTGTGCGAAAAGATCATCGGTGCGCTCGCGGCGATCGCGAGCAATCACCTGTTTGCGAACATCTACGGCGCGCGGCTATTCGGCGAGCTGCAGTTCGCGTTGTCGCTGGCCTACGTGATCGGCAGCGTCGCGCTGATTTTCGGCGCACAGGTGATCCAGCCAATCCTCGGCAAGCACCCGCGCCTGCGGCACATGGTCGTCTACCGCGCGTTTCGCCTGCGGCTCACGCTGACGCTGGCCGTCATGCTGCTGTTCATGGGCGTCGTGGTGATCGTCATGCGGCCGTCGAGCGTATCCGAGCTCACGTTGATCGCGGCCTTCGCGCTGATCGTGGAGCCGATCGCGCTCGGTTCGCTGATGGCCTACGCCGAATCGAAGCCGTGGGTGATCACGCGGGCACGGGCGTACGCCAGCTGTGTGCGGGTGCTGTGGCTGTACGTCGCGGCGCACGCGTCGCTCGGCGTGATCGTCGCCGCGTTCGCATGGCCGCTGGAGGCTTGCGTGGCGGCCGCGGCGCCGTTCAGCCGCTATCGCGAGCTGGCGTTGAAGACGCCGAAATCGTTTCGCGGCAGCGCGGCCGTCACGAAAGCGCTGGTCGTGCGCGGGCTGCGGATCTGGCCGGCCATTGCGGCCAGCGTGCTGGTGCTGCGCATGGATCGGCTGCTGCTCGGCGTGCTGGTGTCCAAGGCCGATCTCGGCATCTATGCGTCCGCCGCGTCGCTGGTCGAGCAATGGAATTCGGTCGGCACGACGCTGGCGCTGGCCTTGGCGCCGAGCATGGTCTTTTCGGCGCGGACCGAGCCGCTCGTGCGCGCCAAGGCGTTGAAGCTCGGTCTCTATCTCGGCCTCGTCGGCTGTGTCGCGTGGGTCGGCAGCTACGTCGTCGGCCGCAAGGTGTTCCTGATGATCTACGGGCCCGCGTTCGTGCAGGGCGTGCCGGTGATGATCTACGCGACCGGCTGCGCGATCGCGACGTTCGTCGATGCGGGACTGAGCACGTGGCTCCTGGCCGTGCGGCGCTACCGGCTCATCATGATCAAGCAGGTGCTGATCGTCGCGGCGATCGTCGCCGCGCCGTTCGTCATGCCGCGCACGCTGGTGATGTATGCGCCTTCGACGGGCATTGCGGTATCGCTCGTGGTGTTCTGGTGCGTGGTGCTCGGGAATCTCGCGTTTGCCCGGGAGCGGCCATGAGCTGGCGTGCAGGCGGTCGTTCGCCGCGCCGGCGCGGGCTGGCGGGACAGGGAATCGGGAAGGTATCGGATCGCAGGGGAGGACGCTCGTGAAAAACCGGGTGCTGATGGTGATGACGCGGGACATTCCGCAGGACGTATCGAACGGACGGGAGCGCACGCTGAGCTTCATCCGGAAGGCAATCGGCGACCACATGGACGTGACCGAATTCAAGATCCGCTCGGTGTTCGAGGACGGCGGCTGGCGCGCGAAGATCGGCGCGGCGGTGCGGGTCGGATGGAGCGTGTTGCGCGGCGCGCCGTGCGCGCTTCAGGTGGCGATGTTCTCGCATCCGCGCAAGCGCACGGCGCTGCTGCGCGCCGTCGAGGCGATCAGGCCGGACGTGATCTATTTCGACGGCATCCGGCTCGTCGATTACGCGATCCTGGTGCGGCGCAGCGTGCCCGGCTGCCGGATCGTCGTGGATTTCGACGATCTCATGTCGCGCCGCGCGAACATCCTGCGCGAGCAGGATTTACCGTTGTCGGCCGGGTATCTGGAGAAGTCGATTCCGGGGCCGTTCGTCAGGCTCGCCAACGCGAAGCTGGTCCGCAATGCATTCCTCGGCTATGAAGCATTCGCGCTGAGACGGCAGGAGCGCGCGGCGATCGGCTCGTCGCACGCCGTTACGCTCGTTTCGACGGAGGACGCGCAGTCGCTGCGGCGGTCCCTCACGAACGACGAGGCCGTGAAGACGCACGTGATCGCGCCGCCGATGCATGCACTGGTGCCGATGCGGCGTCCGGCGGCACCGTTCCGGTTCGTCTTCATCGGTTCGGACCGGCAGTTGCAGAACCGGCTCGCGATCGAATTCCTCGTGGCGTTGTGGGCGCGTATCCGGCCGGCAACGCCGCTGGTGATCTACGGGCGCATGGCCGGCCGGTACGCGCCCGTGCCGAACGTCGAGTTCGCCGGCTTCGCGCCGACGCAGGCGGAGGTCTACACCGCGTGCTCGATCGCGTTGTGTCCTGCTTTTCTGCGCGGCGGCATCAAATCGAAGGTGCTGGAGGCGGTTTCGTACGGTTGCGTGCCGGTCGGCAACGAAGCCGCGTTCGAAGGGCTTGGATTTCACGACGATGCGCTTGCGATGAGCGACGCGCGACTGGAGCGGTTCGTCGCCGATCCGGCCGCGGATCTGGATCGCGTCGTGGCGGCGGCCATGCGCTTCGCCGCGTATTGCGAGCAGCATTTCAGCATGCCGGTATTCGATCGTCGGTGGCGCGAGCTGATCGCGCCGCCGGCAGGCAGCCCGTCGTGACGGGCGCCGCAACGAAGAGGAGGGCCCCGATGGCGTAATCCGAACGGCTCGCGGCCGGCTGGCTTCCGGACCTTGCATGTGCAGCATGGATACCGGAAAGGGGAAGGCCGGGCGCGGGAGATTTGCCGTCCTGCGGCCGATCGATTCAGCAGTCGGGCCGAAGGGCGCCGTATCCATTCTTCACCGATACCTAATAGAAAATGAGACCGATCATATTTGGCGGACGGTTCGGATGGCTGCATCCGGGCAACGGGACGCGGGGCGTCGTCCTGTGCAACGCGTACGGACACGAATCCGTCTGGAGTCACGACGGCATGCGGAATCTGGCGGATCGCCTGTCCGCGCGCGGGATACCGGTGCTGCGTTTCGATTACCGCGGCACCGGCGATTCCGCCGGGGCCGATGGCGCGAACGACCAGTTCGAAACGGCCGTCGACGACGTGTGCGCGGCCATCGCGCGATTGCGCGAGGAAACCGGCGTGACCCGCGTGACGCTGTGCGGCCTGCGGCTGGGCGCGGCATTCGCGTTGCTCGCGGCGGACCGGGACGACGTCGACCGGCTGGTGCTGCTGGCGCCGGTGGCGAGCGGGCGCAGCTACGTGCGCGAGCTGTCGATCATGCGCAACATCTGGCTCGACCAGTTGCCGGCGCCGCTGCGCGCGGCCCAGCCGCAAGACGCGCCGCTCAACGTGCTCGGGCAGATCTACAGTGCGGCGTTCCGTACGCGGCTCAATGCCTTCGACGCGATCGACGCGTTGAAGGACCGCACGGGTGCGCCGGCATCGGAAACGCTGATCGTCGACATGAGCGCCGGCGGCACCGAAGCGCTGCGCAAGCGGCTCGACGCGCTGGGCGGCAAGGTCGAGCAAAGGCCGTTCGAAGGCTATGCGGCGTTCATGCAGGAAACGACGTTCTCGCGCTTGCCGACGCGCGTGTTCGACGCCGTCGTCGACTGGATCGCGGCCGCCGATGGCCCGCAGCGACCGGCGGCGCGCACCGCGCAGAAAACGGACTGGGATCCCGACCTGATGCTGCGCACGCCGGAAGCCTGCGAGCAGCCGGTTCGATTCGGGGCGGCCGGCCGCCTGTTCGGCATCCTGTGCACGCCGCACGAGATGCACGACCGGGGGCCGGTGGTGCTGATCACGAACACGTCGGCCAGTCCGCACGTCGGCGACAGCCGGCTGTCGGTGCGGATCGCCCGCGAGCTCGCGCGCCGCGGCATCGCGTCGCTGCGATTCGACGGACGCGGCATCGGCGACAGTTCGCCGGCGCAGGGCGGCGGCGCGCCGCTCGATGCGCCCCCGCCGGTCTATTCGAGCGCCGTCGTCGAGGACGTCGCGACGGCAGCCCACTGGTTGAAGGAGCAGGGGTATCGGCAGGTCGTATCGTTCGGCATCTGCTCGGGCGCATACAGCGCATTGCGCGCGGCGCTGGCGGGACGCGCACTGTCGGGCGTCATCTCGGTGAACCTGCAGCGTTTCCACATGCCCGACGGCATCTCGACCGACGCGCTGCGCGAGCATCGGCCCAATTCGATGGCCGGCTACCGGTCGTCGTTCTTCGAGCTGAAGAAGTGGAAGCAGGTGCTGAGCGGCGATCGAAAGATCATGCCGTTCGTCCGGCTCGTGCTGAAGCGTTCGACGACGACGCTGGCCGTGCGGATCGGCGCATGGCGACGCCGGATCGCCGGCTGGTCGTGCGCGGACACGACCCCGGTCGATCCGCACGAGATCCTGCGGGCGCTGCAGCGCAAGGAGGTGAGCACGTTGTTCGTCTGCGGCGCATACGACAGCAGCCTCGATCTGGTGACGATGTATTTCGGCCCGCGCGGAAAGCGGCTGTCGCGATTTGCCGGTGCGCGCGCCGTCGTACTCGACGATCTCGATCACAGCGTGTTCGGTTCGCATGCCGCCGACGCGGTGGTCGGGCTGTGCAGCGAATTCGTCAAGGGGCTCGAATCGCGTCGCGCGACGGCGGCGACGATCATCAACGCGGAGTCGCCGGCATGACCGGACCGACGCGGGGCTGTGTCACATGTCGCACAGTCGCCGCGCCGGTGCGGTGATACGGTAACGCGTCTGTTCCCCGGCGACACCGCCGACCTCTACGCGACCATGACGATGCATGCCGAACCTTCCGGACGTCTGGACCATATCGATGCGATGCGCGCCGTCGCGGTCCTGCTCGTCATCTGGACGCACTATGCCGAGCGGTTCGTCGCGCTGGCGGGTGCTCAGCAGTGGCTCGACACGCTGCAGCGCTCCGTCAATTTCGGGCGGATCGGCGTGGTGGTCTTTTTCGGCATCAGCGGCTTGCTGATTCCGGTCAGTTTGCGCGGCCCCGCCGGAGCGGGCACGCGGCGCTTCCTGATCCGCCGTTTCCTGCGGCTGTATCCGGCGTTCTGGTTGTCCATTCCGATCGGCTGCGTCGTCTTCTGGACGCTGTTCGGCAAACCGGTGAGCGCGGCGCTGCTGATCGCCAATGCGACGATGATCCCGACCGCGTTCGGCCAGGAGCCGGTCATGGGGCATTACTGGACGCTCGAAACGGAACTGTATTTCTACGGGCTTTGCCTCGTGCTGTTCTGGTGGGGCGGGCTGCACCGGATGCGCGACCTGTCGCTCGCCTGCATCGGGCTGTGCGCGGTGTTCGTGACGACCGTCGCGCTGCACGTCTTTCCGGACGACACGCTGGGCCAGTACAAGGCCATGCCGTACCACCTCGCGATCATGTTCTGGGGCGCATGTTTTCGTCAGGCCTACGACCGGCCGCGCGACACGCTGCGGGTGGGATGGGGGCGGGGCGAACACGCCGGCATTGCGCTGACGTACCGATGCGTGGCGGGGCTGCTGACCGCGATGATCGTCGGCGTGGCGCTCGTCGGCGCGGCCAACGACTGGTGTCATCACAACGTCGATCATCTGCCGTCGTCGCTGGCTTATGTGGTCGGCGTCGCGATCTTCGTGGCGATGGCGACGGTCTTGAAAGTCCGCGCACGCGCGATGGCGAAGCTCGGCGAGGTCAGCTACTCGATTTACCTGTTTCACGCGATCCCGCTGTTCGGGTTCTACTGGCTGTGCGAACACTATCGATGGACCGGATGGCCGCTGGGCATCTACATGATCGTTCCGGTCGTGCCGTTGATTGCGTTGTCGTATCTGAGCTACCGGTATTGCGAGGCGCCCTGTGTGCGGCTCGCGCATCGCCTGACCGCATCGCGGCGTCGCGGCGGCGATCTGCCGGTCGGCAATCGGTCGGTCGATGCGACGCCGGATCCGGTGCGGAGCGGCTGGCGCGCGGACGGGTAATGGCGTGGAACGGCTTGGAACGGCGATCCCGCGTTGCCGATACGAATGGAATGGACGATACGGAGCGCAGACGATGCTGACGAGTACGGTAGTGCATGACGATGGCGGCGGCATGCCGCGATACCGGGTGGTTCGATGCACGTTCGGGATGGCGAATTGAACGGGTGGTCGTCGATCGGCGCCCGCGCGGAGGCGACGCGCGTCGTCGTCGTCAACGACTACGCGCGCAAGGGCGGCGCGGAGGAGGTTTACCAGACCTCCATCGAGGTGCTGCGCAATATCCCGGACGTGGACGTGTACTCGTTCGACGAGACGAATTTCGCGGCGGCCGAAGGCGCGTTCGCGCGCGGCTGGAACCGCGCCGCGGCAGGCGCACTGGCGACGTTGCTCGACGACGTGCGTCCGCATCGCGTGCTCGTGCACAACTATCACAATCTGCTGACGCAATCGATCCTGCCGGTACTCGCGCGGCGGCGCCGCGAGCAGGGATTCCGCACGTATCTCACGTGTCACGACTACCATCTGGTGTTCTACAACCCGAACCTGCTCGCCTATCGCAACGGGCAGCCGGTGCCGGTTCCGGTCGATGCGCTGTCGAATCCGGCGCGCCTGTTCGCACTGGCGAGCCCGCGCGGGCGGCTGCACGACACGGTGAAGAAACTGCACTGGCACGCGGTGTACGCGTATTGCAATCCGCGGAACGTGTTCGACCTGTTCCTGTGCCCGAGTCCGTACATGCGCACGGCGCTGGCGCAACGCGGCATCACGCGCACCGCACTGCTGCCGAATCCGGTGAGCACGCTGGCGGAGCCGTTCCCGCCGCGCGTGTGCGATCGCGAGCAGTTCGATCTCGCCTATGTGGGGCGGCTCGATGCGGAGAAAGGCATTCACGAGTTCATCGAGCTGGCGCGCCGGATTGCGTTCCGCCGTATCGGCAGTCTGACGCTGTACGGCGACGGCACACTGCGCGCGCAGCTCGAAACGCGCCACCAGGATCTGGTTCAGGCCGGCCGGCTGCGTTTCGCCGGGCGGCTCGGCCACGGCGAGCTGTTTCATGCACTGCGCGCGCACGATGCACTGGTGCTGCCGTCGGTCTGGGCCGAAAACGCGCCGCTCGTGGTGGTCGAGGCTGCCACGCTGGGGCTGCCGGTGCTCGCGCACGAGATCGGCAGCCTGTCGACGTTCGGTAGCGAGATCGGCAACAAGATCCTGTACCGGAATTCGCCGGCCGGCCTGACGAGCGCGTTCGATGAACTGGGGCGTCACCTGCGCATCGCCGATCGGCACTACGATTGTTCGGCGTACACGCCGTCGCGTTACGCGGCGCAGCTTGCGTCGTGGATGGGGCTCGGCGGGCAGCAGGGCGGTTAGCGGCGCGCAACGGGTGCGTCGACGTGGGCCGGGTTCGGCCAGGATCCATCCCGGCCGCGCGTTCGTCCCGCGGCCGGGATACTCGAGCAAGAGGAACGTTATGCGGGCATTGCGACGCATCGTGGCGGTCGCGCTTGGCGCACTGGCGTTGTCGGCCGTCTACGGTCATTGCCAGGGCGGCGAGCGCGTGATGGCGCTCGCGCCGGCCAATACGTCCGGCAGCCCCGATTTCAAGGGCTCGTCGAACGGGCTGCTCGCCGGCACGGCGTCGATATCGAAAATCGACGTGCACACGTTGTTGTACCCGGGCAGCACGACGCAGGTGCTCGCGCACTATCTTCCATGGTGGGGCCCGGACCCGCGCGGCGTGAACGTCGGCTATCGATCCGACGATCCCCGCCAGGCATTTCGCACCTTCGCCGACATGCGTTCGAGAGGCATCGACGGCGTGATCGTCGACTGGTACGGCGCGGGCCATTTCGTCGATACCGCGTGGCAGGCATCG
This sequence comes from Burkholderia sp. MSMB1826, assembly GCF_001526325.1. Classification (NCBI taxonomy): domain Bacteria; kingdom Pseudomonadati; phylum Pseudomonadota; class Betaproteobacteria; order Burkholderiales; family Burkholderiaceae; genus Burkholderia; species Burkholderia sp. MSMB1826. Next base: position 625,069 of record NZ_LOYN01000010.1, on the reverse strand, counting down.
CTGCCCGAACTGGCGAAGTTTCCCGGCATGACGTTCTCGATCATGATCGACAGCGGCTCCTTCAAGTTCAATGCGTGCCGCGGCTGCGACCTGACCGAGACGATCCTGCACAACCTCGCGTACATCAGCCGCGAATACTTCACGTCGAGCCAGTATCTGCGCTACGACGGCCATCCGGTCGTGTCGGAGTTCGGGATGGACGCGGTCGGCAAGGCCGACTGGGCACGGATTCACGCCGCGTACCCCGACATCTACTGGATTCACACGTTGGCGCAGGGCTTCGATCTTCCGTACAGCAAGGGCGCGTACGTGTGGGCGCAACCGTCGCCGCGAGCCGCACCGCAAGCGGCCGGCATACGGCGCGACCTGCTGTATCGCGAGCGCTTCTACGACATCGCACGGAATCAGCCGCCCGGGACGATCACGGTCGGCGGCGTATGGAGCGGCTTCGACGATACGAAGGCATCGTGGGGCGCCGCGGCACCGCGCTTTCTTGCGCCGTCGTGCGGCCGGACCTGGCTGGACACGTTCAAGACCATCAACGAGCGCTACAACGTGAGGCGACAATTGCCGTTCGTTCAGCTGATCACCTGGAACGACTACGAGGAGGGCAGCGCGCTCGAAACCGGCATCGCCAGTTGCACGGCCATCGACGCGCAGCCCGTAGGTTCGAGCTTGACCGTCAGGATCACCCATCCGGAGACCGTCGATCATCTCGAGCTGTACGAACAGCTCGGCGGCGGCGCGTTCGCGCTGGCCGGCCGCTATCCGGCCGATACGACGAGCATTTCGCTGCCGGGCGCCCGGGCGGGCACCTACTTCATCAAGGCTGTCGGCAAGCCGTTCATCCAGAACGTCGTGTCGACGGCGATCGTCGTGCGTTGACGCGCGGGCGTCATGCCCGTGCGGTCAGCACGCGTCGCCCGTCGACGGCGCGGCCAGCACGGCCGCCTTCCGCGTAGCCGGTTCCGGCGGTACGCAAGTCTCCCGGCCATACTGATCGTCGAAGCGGACGATGTCGTCCTCGCCGAGATAGTCGCCCGATTGCACCTCGATGATTTCGAGCGGAATCCGGCCGGGATTCTCGAGTCGATGGACCTCGCCGACGGCGATGTACGTCGATTCGTTCTCGCACAGCAGGAACGTCTCGGCGCCGCGCGTCACCTTCGCGGTGCCGCGCACGACGATCCAGTGCTCGGCGCGGTGATAGTGCATCTGCAGCGACAGCCGCCTGCCGGGTTCGACGACGATCCGCTTCACCTGGAAACGCTCGCCGAGATCGATCGAATCGTAATGGCCCCACGGCCGCTGCACCTTGCGGTGCTCGCTCGCCTGCGGGCGCCGGTCGGTCTTCAGGCGGGCGACGATGTTCTTCACGCGCTGCACGTCGTGCTTGTTCGCCACCAGCACCGCATCGGCCGTCTCGATCACGACGACGTCCTTCATCCCGACGCACGCGACGAGGCGGCCTTCCGAGCGCACGAGGCTGTCCTGCGTATCTTCGAACACGATCGGGCCGCGCGCGACGTTGCCGTGATCGTCCTTCGGCATGATTTCCCAGATCGCGTCCCACGTGCCGACGTCCGACCAGCCGGCCGCGAGCGGCACCACGATGCCTTCGATGCCGAGCTCGCCGTGTTCCGCGAGGCGCTCCATCACCGCATAGTCGATCGAATCCGACGGACACGCGTCGAAGGCCGCCGCATCGATCCTGAAGAACGGATCGTCGGCGACGCCCGCGCGCCACGCGCTCTCGCAGGCCGCGTGAATGTCGGGCGCGAGCGCGCCGATCGCCTTCAGCCAGACCGATGCGCGCGTGACGAAGATCCCGCTGTTCCACCAGTAATCGCCCGATTGCAGATAGCGTTCGGCGAGCGTCGCGTCGGGTTTTTCGACGAAACGCCCGATCGCGTAACCGCCCTGGCTGCCGTGGCGGCCCGAGCGCGGCTCGCCGACCTGGATGTAGCCGTAGCCCGTCTCCGCGCGGCGCGGCAGCACGCCGAGCGTGACGATCGCGCCTTCCTGCGCATAGCGCGCCGCACGTGCGATCGCGTCCTGAAACGCGCCGACATCGACGATCACGTGATCGGCCGGCATCACGGCGAGCACGGGATCGTCCGCGAGCGCACTCGCGTCGAGCGCGGCAAGCGTCAGTGCGGGCGCGGTGTTGCGCGCGGCCGGTTCCAGCAGGATGCGGGCGGGCGCCGAGCGGCCGTGCACCTGCTCGGCGCTCATGAAGCGATGCTGTTCGCCGCATACGAGCAGCAGCGTGTCGCCGAGCGACGCGTTCGCGATACCGTTCAGGCGGCGCGCCGTCGCCGACAGCGGCGACTCGTTCGATACCAGCTCGATCAGTTGTTTCGGATACTGCTCGCGCGACAGCGGCCACAGCCGCGTGCCGGAGCCGCCGGCGAGAATCACCGGCAGGATGCTCGGCAGATCGGGTTCGGGAACCGGACGAAGGGTGCGGGTCATCGGTTCGCTCCGGTATCGGCGGGGGGCAGGGGGCGCGCGCGGCCGTCGGCGCGCGCGTCGTCGTGGCGCGAGACCGAAACGGCTCGCGACAGCAGGTGACGCAGCGCGCCGGCCGCGCGATCGGCCGACCGTATCAGGCCGACGAACGGCGCGCCCTGTTCGAGATACGGCCCGTAGGCCTTGCGGAATCCGAACCGTTTGTAGAACGCCTGGCGCGGCGCGGGGACGTGCGTGCGCACCGCCGCCTCCGGCCATGCGGCCTGCGCGGCGGTGAGCGCGCGCCCGATCAGGCGTTCGAGCGTGTCGTCGTCGCGGCAGCTTTCGCTCGTCAGCACCTTGTCGATCACGACGTCCGGATCGATGTCGTCGCCGGGCAGGATGCGTGCGTAGGCCGCGACTTCCATCGCGTCGCCGTCGCGCACGCTCGCATAGACGTGCAGCGCGCCCGCGTCCTTGCCGTCGATGTCGAGGTGCGTGTGCGCGTCCTCGACCACCAGCACGGCGTTGCGCGCGCGCAGGATTGCATAGAGATCGACGGCGCTCAGATGTTCGAATTCACAACAATGCCATTCCATGATGCTGTCCTCGCGTGATGCCTTCGGCACGCCGCGCCGCGCGGATGCGGTCGATCCGTGCGGCGCGGCGATCTTCATCATCCCGATGCATGGTGCAGCGGTCTGTTCGAAAGCGCACTCACGCTCCGGATTCGCAGGCGCGGCGCGGGATACCGGGCGATGCGCGCGTCACGGGAGCGTCGCAATGTGCGGTAGCACACACCGTCGGGGCCGGTGCCTTTTCATAATTGGTTCATCGTGACGGCCTGCAATGAAGCGCGGCCGGCCGACATCGCACGCAAACCGCGCGCCGGGACACGGGTCGAGACGGCGATCGTTGACGACGGACCGGGTGTGCGCGGGCGTGCCGGGCCCTGGCTCGCCGTCGATCGCATCGTGCGCGCCGGGCGAGGCGATCCTCCCGCATCCCGTCGCCATCCTGCACGCCCGCAAGCGGGCGTTGCCGCTCGGGCGCCTGCGCCGCCGGGGCGATCTGCCGGTGCGGGCCGCTTCGGGCCGAAACCTGCGGGTGGGCGGATCGCGCAAGGTCGGCCGTCATGCTGCACCGCACGACGCGCGGGCCGGCGCCCGGCATCCGGCCGGCCGGCGGGATTTCGCCGAAAAGCGCCTGCGCGACGCGATGCCGGTGATTACGACGTGTAACGGCCGGGTGGCCGGCGCGCGGGCGCGAGGCGATGCGGCTACCCGGGGGCGCGCGCGATTATGCGTTCCGCGGAGCACGGTACTTTGCTTTTTGGGAGATTTCGATGGAAATCGCGGGCAATCGACCGGATCAATCTTGCGGAAAAGTAGTATTTGCCACTGATTGACGGGAATGGTCATAGATAATCAAATCTCAGTGGTCAAAAACGCGGAGCGCCGGGCCACTGGTAGCGTAACCGACTGATTCACGTTTATCTTTTGGTAACAAGGCCAACTGGCAACGGGGTGTAAATTCAGGTGCGGATGAAATGGGGCGGTCGAGCCGCGCGCGGTTTGGCAGCCCTCCGGCTCGGCATCGGGTGCGACCGTCGTGTACGACGCGACGCACATGCGGGTCGGCGTTTCCGTGTGCCGACGTGCCCCGCCTGACGGCGGGTCGCTTCAAAGCCGGAATGTCATGGCTCCTGCAGTCGCGCATTCCGTTCGAGTTCGATGACAACGAGGCCGGATGACAGCCGGCTCGATCTCCGGGGGTTCTCGCCGTGTGCAGTTTCGATCTTCGCCAAAGCTGCGGAAACGCAGCGCGGAAAGGCGGCCATGCGCCGCCGACCGCAGCGCACGCGAACGGTTCGCGGAGTGCGGAAAGTGATGGTTCGTTATGAATATGCCAATAACGCGCGATAAGAGCGCCGGCGTGGGGAGCGGTAACGGGCAGCGTCCGCTGATTTACTGGACGCAGTCGCCGTCCGTGATGCTGCGAAAGGAATTGTCGCGCCGCGACTGGAAAGTGTCGGTCGTCGCGCATGCGAACGAGCTGCGCGACACGTCCGGCGAAATTACCTGCGGCATTCTCGATTTGAGCGGCGGCCACGCCGATGCGATCGGCAGCATCGCGTCGACCTGCGCGTCGATGCGCGATGTCGTCTGGGTAGCGCTCGTGGACGCCGGCCAGACTGCCTCGCCGAACGTGCGCGCGCTGTTGCGCGACTACTGCTTCGACTACGTCACGCTGCCGGCGTCGCACCAGCGGATCGCCGATACGGTCGGCCACGCCTACGGTATGGAATGCCTGTTCGCGCGCGATCGCGAACAACTCGAATCGGAGGAAAAGGGCATCGTCGGCACCTGCAGCGCGATGCTGCGGCTGTTCGACACGGTGCGGCGTTTCGCGCGCACCGACGCACCGGTGTTCGTGTTCGGCGAAACGGGAACCGGCAAGGAACTCACGGCCGTCGCGATCCATCGTCATTCGGAGCGGCGCAACGGTCCGTTCGTCGCGGTCAACTGCGGCGCGATTCCGCCGCACCTGCTGCAATCGGAACTGTTCGGCTACGAGCGCGGCGCGTTTACCGGCGCGAACGCGCGCAAGATCGGCTACGTCGAGGCCGCGAACGGCGGCACGCTGCTGCTCGACGAAATCGGCGACCTGCCGCACGAAAGCCAGGCGAGCCTGCTGCGGTTTCTGCAGGAACGTGCGATTCATCGGCTTGGCGGCAGCGATCCGGTGCCGGTCGATGTCCGGATCGTGTCGGCGACGCACGTCGATCTGCGCGATGCGATGGAGGAAGGGCGCTTTCGCGCCGACCTGTTCCACCGTCTGTGCGTGATGCGCATCGATCAGCCGCCGCTGCGCGCGCGTGGCAAGGACATCGAACTACTCGCGCATCACATGCTCGAGCGCTTTCGCGGCGATGCGCGCCATCGCGTGCGCGGGTTCTCGACGGATGCGATCACGGCGCTCTACAAGCACGACTGGCCGGGCAACGTCCGCGAATTGATCAACCGCGTGCGCCGGGCGGTCGTGATGACGGAAGGGCGCCTGATCACCGCGCAGGATCTCGAGCTCGAATACTGTCTCGACGCGGCGTCGCCGTCGGTGGCCGACATCCGCAAGTCGATCGAGCGCGAAGCGATCGAAACCGCGTTGCTGCGCACGCGCGGGCGCGTCGCCGCTTCCGCGCGCGAACTCGGCGTGTCGCGCGCGACGCTGTATCGCTGGATGGAGGCGTACGGCATCGAGCGGCCGCGCAGCACGGGCTCGTCCGACTGACACGCGGCGGCCCGACGCTCGCGGCGGCCGCGAGCGTCGCGTCACCCTGCCTGGCTGGCCCGTACCGCGCGTGCGGCGTTCACGGCCCGGATTTCCACCGCGGGCGGCGCATGGTCGTCGGCCGCCGCGGGCTTCCCGTCGATTCGCAATGGAATGAGCGCGATGCGCGCCGGCGTGCCGGGCGCGAGATGGAACCAGTCGTCGCTCGGCATGAAACCCGGTGCGTCGATCTGCACGTGGCGCGCGACATGCCGCGTGTCGATGTCGACGTGCCAGGTCTCGCCGGTGCGCGATACGCACGCTTCGATCCCCGGCTCGCGACGCGCCAGCACGGCAGGATGCGTGCGGGACGGGAAATGGAACGCCTGCGACAGCAGCGTGCCGTCGTCGGCGCGCAGCGTCGCGACGACCGTATCGTGTTCGCAGGGGCCGAAGCGGTACGCGTAGGTCCAGTCGAAGAAGCGGCCGAGCAGCTCGGCCGAGCCGAGCCGCACCGTGTCGTGCGCGGCGATCCGCACCGGGCAGCCGGCCCGTGCGACCGGCGTACGGCCGTCGCGTAGCGCGACCAGATCGATCGCGGCCGACAGCGGCGCCGGGCGCTCGTTGACCACGTGCACGTCGAGCCCGTTCAGGCCTTCGTCCACGAGCAGCACCTGGATCGGCTGCAGCACCTGGCGCAGCGCATACCATGCCGATTTCGGGCGGTGCGCGGCGTCGATCACGCCCCATCCGGCGCCCTGCATCACGTCCTGGAACTGCCACACGAGCGCGCCGGCGCAACGCGAACCGGCGCGTCGCCATTCGGAGAACGTCTCGCGCATCACGTCCGCGATCACCGCACGCGACAGCTCGACGTAGCGCGCCGGATCCTCGCGTCGCAGCCGGTCGGGCGCGACGTCGTACAGCGTCTGCAGATAGTGGTCGCGGATATCGTCGAAATCCCACGACGTGCCGGGGTCGCGCGGCACCGCCGCCTTCCAGCGCGGCTCGTGCACGCCGGGCCAGCCGAGTTCCGCGAGCGTCGCATCGCATGGCACGTTCGCGAACGCGAGGCATTCGCTCGCAAAGCGCACGTCCGCGCGGCGCGCGTCGTCGAGCGGACGCAGGTACGCGCCGACGCCGTAGTAGTGCGACACACGTTCGCGCGGCGTGAACGGCAGCACGCCGCCGTCGGGCGAATCGGGCACGTACGGGACATCGGGGCGGTGCACGGCCGCGTGGCCGGCCAGCCGGTCGGCCGTCAGCTCGACGAAGCGCTGCTTCGGCCCGAGTCCCGACATCGCCGCCTGTTGCGCGATCTCGCTGCCGCCGCACAGCACCGCGAGCGACGGCGACGCGCCGCGACGCGACAGGAACTGGCTCGCTTCGCGCTCGACGTTGGCCGCGAACGCGGGATCGTCGAGCGCGTAATCGAAGTTGGCGAAACCGAAGTCCTGCCAGACCAGCAGCCCGAGCCGGTCGCACCATGCGTGGAACGCGTCGGCCTCGTAGGTCATCGTGCCGCCGACGCGGATCATGTTGAAGCCGGCGTCGCGTGCGAGCCCGAGCAGGCGGGCGTAGGTCGCGTCGTCCGCGTGCAGCGCGAGCGGCGCGGCGCTGCTCCAGCATGCGCCGCGCGCGAACACCGGCACGCCGTTGATGCGCAGCCCGAACCCCTTGCCGTCGGCGCCGGAATCGACCTCGATCGTACGGAAACCCGTCGAGCCGAGCGGCCGGCGCGCGGCGCCGATATGCAGCGCGATCTCGTAGAGCGCCGGTTCGCCGTGCGTATGCGGCCACCAGCGGCGCACGTTCGGTATCGCGACGCTTGCGCGCACTTGGTCGATGTCGGCACGTTCGAGCGTCGCGTGATGGTCGCCGCAAGACAGCCGCGCCGCGAACGCGGCGGGCAGCGGCGCGGCGAACGTCAGTTCCGCGTCGAGCCAGCCCGTGTCGCCTTCGATACGGGCATGCAGTTTGCAATCGGCCAGAACGGGGCCGCTGGTCGGATCGAGCACCTCGACGGGCCGCCACGGGCCGGTGGGCACATACGGCGGAAACCAGCCCGGCATGTGCCCGAACAGTGACGTGCGGATCGTGCGCAAGGCGGCCGGTTCGGCGAGCCGCGTGCGCCAGCGCGCACGGCGCGGCGCGCGCGCGTCGCGCAGATGCGGCGCGAGCGCGCGGAAACAGAGGGTCAGCCGGTGCGTGCCGTCGAGCGACACGGGCACGTCGTGCGCGACGAACATGCTGTCCGAGCGGTGGATCGGCGTGTCGTCGAGCCAGGCGTGGGCGAGCGTCGCGAGGCCGTGAAAGCGCAGGATGCGCGGCCCGCGCCCGCGTAGCTCGAGCCGGTACCAGTGGTCGCGCTCGTCGAGCGACGCGGCTTCGTCGAGCCGGCCGGCCAGCGCGAGCGCCTGCGCGACCGTGCCGGGCACCGGCGCCGCGATCCAGTCGCCGTGATCGGCCGGGAGGTCGCGCGGTTCGCGCACGGCGCCCGCGGCCGTCGCCAGCATCGACCATGCGGGCGGGGTGCGGGCGCGCGTCACCGCATGGCCGACACGGGTGCGGTGTCGGCGCGCACGGGCGTCACGTGCCGCAGCGGCGCGCCGATCTGCCGCGCGCACGCGACGAGGTCGGCATACGCGACCTCGATCGCTTCGAGCGTCGAATCGCCGTATTCTTCCTTGCCGCGTGCGCACGCGCGCGCGAGCCGGAATTCGAGCACCATCGCTTCCGACGCGATGCGATCGCATGCGGCGCGGATTTCGGCGAACGGCCCGGTGCAGCCGCTCGCTTGCAGCCAGCGCGCATAGTGGCCGAACAGTTCGAAATTCGCGCCGAGCTGCCGCACCGAATTGAACGAGTACGCATGGAAGCGCTCGAGCGGCGCGTCCGCGAGGATGCGCGCGTCGGTCTGCAACTGCCGGCGGAACGCCGCGATCGGATCGACGATCGGCACGCGCCGCAGGTGGCGCTGCAACGCGGCGAGCGAGGCTTCGCACAGCGCGCGTTCGTCGAGCGGTGCAAAGCGTCGCTTCGCGCATTCGACGTACGGCGGCAGCGTCATCGGCGAGCTGGCGCCGACGAGCCCGTTGTAGTCGAAATCCTCGGCGACGTAATAGCCGCTGTTGTGGAAGTAGCCGATCTGGTGCTGCGCACGGTCGATCGCGTCGATGCCGATCGTCGTCTTCGTATGCTGCGTGCGGTAGCTGCTGCCGCGCGTATCGGGCAGGAACCACGCGTCGACCTCGACGATCATCAGGTGGCCGCGCGCGACCTGCGTCTCGATGTGCTGATCGAGCGGTTCGTAGATCGAATGTTCCTGCACGACGATCCCGTAGAGCCGCTCCAGCTCGTCGTGCGGAAACTTGAAGAACGTGAACTGGTCGCCTTCGAAATCGAGCGCGATCGTAAACGGCAGCGCCGCGTACGGATTGAGCCCCCACCACCGGAGCACCTCGAGCCACATGTCGACATAGCAGTTGGTCTGCTTCCAGACCATCTCCTGACTGTGCAGCGGGTGCGGCCGGTAGTGGCGCGCGCGGTGGCGCACCCCCTCGAACGACGCGTCTTCGCCGTCGCGGGAAACGAACCTCATGGCGTGCCCCACAGCACGTCGCGAACCGCTTGCGGCCAGGCGTCGATGTCGAAGCCGTGGTGGCGGAACAGCGCGAGCGTGAGCCGTTCGAGGCCGAAGCCGACGCAGCCCGTGTGCGCGACGTCGCCCGTCGCGGTGCGGATGTCCCACAGCAGTCCGAAATGGTCCATGTGGTAGTTGAAGCTCAGGCACGCGGTCTGTCGGTCGTCGTGCTCGATCGGAATCAGCAGCTCGAACTTCAGGTTCTGCTCGCGCTGGCTGTTCGCGACGATCTTGCCGCCGCGCCCGAAGAACGGATCGTTCGCGAGATCGATCGCATTCGGCAGGCGCAGCGCTTCGATCATCCGCGTGCCGCGTTCCATCCACGTCTCGCGGAACGAGACGATCTGCTCGGGCGTGCCGATCCGCACGTATTCGCGCATCCGGAACAGTTGCATGCGGGTCGGGTCGAGCGACGGTTCGTGACGGAAGCAGTACGAGAACACGTCGACGATCCGGCCGTCGGCGGGCAGCGCCCCAGCACGCGCGACGACGGGATACACGGGATAGCACGCGGCCGGCGTCATCACGACGTAGGTCGGCTTCTGGTTTTCGGTCCAGTCGTCGCCGCGATCGAGGCATTGCAGCACGCGCTGGTGCTGGCGTTCGTCGCCGCAGAATGCGTGCACGCTGCCCGCCAGTTGCGGGAAGCTCTTCATGTATTCGCTGCGCTCGAACTCGGTGCGGCTCATCGCCGGCGGGAAGCGCAGCACTTCGGCCTGCTGGTCGGCGCCGAGGCGCGTGACGAACGCGTCGAGCGCTTCGACCACGCGCTCGAATCGTTCGCTGCGGCCGAACAGGCCCTGGATGCCGGTCGAAACCAGCAGGCCCGCGTCGATCAGCGCATCGCGCAGCGGATTGACGCCCGCACGGTCGAGCGGTGCGTCGGCGGGGACGGAGGCGGCGGAGGGCACGGCGAGGCGATCGTTCACGTATGTTTCTCCAGCGTCGCGGGACGCAGCGCGAGCAACAGGCTCGCGGTGTTGGCGGCAATGCGGTCGTTGCTGATCATCAGCGGCGCCGCGTGCAGGTCGCGAATGTGGCGGCCGATGCTGAACGGCGTGCCTTGCTTGTAGCCGGCCATCCCGCAGATCATCATCGCCTGGTGCGCGACTTCGAGCGCGGTCGCCGACACGTAGGTCTTCAGCGTATTGATCTCGGCGGCCCAGGCCATGCCGGCCGACCACGAGCGGGCCGACGCGCTCGCGTGGAGGCGCAGCACGTTGTCGACGCGAGCCTGCATCGCCTGCATCAGCGCGAGCGATTCGGCGATGCGTCGCGCGGCGGGCGACGGTGCGCCGTCGGTCTGGCGCGCCTGCGCGCGGAAGAACTGGTGCGCGCGATGGAACGCGTCGCCGGCCACGCCGATCCACACCGCGGCCCACAGGATGTGCGAGACCGGCACCATCGTCTCCTCGGCGATCTTCGCGAACGGCACCGGCAGGCATTGCACGGCGGCGCCTTGCGCGTCGAGCACGAAGCCGTTGCTGCACGTGCCGCGCATGCCGAGCGTGTCCCATTCGCCGCGGCGCGTGAGCGTATAGCCGTCGCGCAGCAGCGTGACGAGCACCTGCTCGGAAGGCGGCGCGTCCGCATCGCGTCGCGCGGTGGCGAGAATACCGTCCGCGTAGTCGCCGTACGAGATCGTCGGCGCGGATTTGTGCAACCGGAACCCGCTGGCGTCGATTTCGAGCGCGCACTGGCTCGCGCGCAGGTTGCCGCCGACGCCGTCCTCCGACGTGGCCGAGGCGAGCAGCCACTGGTGACGCACGAGCTGTTGCAGGAACAGCTTGTGCCAGCCCTGGTCGGCGGCGTGGTCGACGATGCAGGCGACCTGGATCTGGTGCATCGCGAACACCATCGCCGACGATGCGCACGCCTGGCCGAGGATCGAGCAGGCCGATGCGATGTCTTCCAGCGACGCGCCCGCGCCGCCGAGATGGGTCGGCACCATGGCGCCGAGCAGCCGGCGCGCGCGCATCGCCTCGATCGCCTCGACGGGGCAGCGCGCGTCGCGATCGACCGCATCGGCATGCTGGGCGGCGATCTGCGCGACGGCATGCGCGGCCTCGTCGAGCCGATGCGAATCGCTGTCGGACGCGAGTTCGGGAAGCAGCGCGCTCATGCGGAGTGCTCGGTGCGTTGCAGCGTGGCGATCGTGTCCGCGAGTGCGTCGATGCTGCGGAACAGGTTGCGGTTCAGCATCTCGTCGGGAATCTCGATGTTGAACTGCTTTTCGATCGCGAGCATCAGCTGGATCGTATCGAGCGAGGAGAGGCCCGCTTCGTAGAGGTCGTCCCCGTCGCCGATCGAATCGATCGCGGCTTCGAGGTGGGCGACGTGCTTCAGGATGGTTCTGATTTCGTTTTTCACGTGCTGCTCCGGCATGCGTGGTGTCGTCCGCCCGGGCAGACGCGCGACACGCGCTGACATCCCCCCGGCAGTCCGGCATCAGTAGACCATCGGCAGACACGGCGTTCTGTTCGCCACCCTACAAACAGCTGACCCGGCACGCCGGCGGCGCCGACGCGCCGTCCCGGCCCGGCGCGCCGGTCAGGCGCGCGACGCGGCCGGCACGCCCGAGTCGGCCGACAGGATGCGCTTCATCTCGTCGCGCACGATCGCGCGGCAGCCGCACGACATTTTTTCGAGGCCGTCGAGGTCCGCGAGCTCGATCGAGCTGCGGTATTGCCGGATCAGGCCGAGCTTCTGGATTTCGCCGGCGGCGTCCGTGACGGTTTCGCGCCGCACGCCGAGCATTTGCGCGAGCATGCTGTGCGTCACCTGGATCTCGATGCTGCGCGTGCGGTCGAACGCGAGCAGGAACCATCTGCACAACTGATGTTTGAGCACGTGATGACGGCTGCAGAACGTGATCTGCGAGACCTGCGCCATCAGCAGCCGCACGCCGACGAACACGAGATGGCGGATCACCGGCGACGCATCGAACGCGGCCGCGAAGACGCGCCGGTCGAGCCGATAGACGAAACCGTCGCGGCACGCGACCGCGCGGCAGGGCATCCGGCCGCTGCCGCCGATCACGTCGTCGCAGACCACGCTTTCGCTGCCGATCTCCGCGACTTCCAGCGTCATGCCGCCGGACGACACGTACTGCAGCGAAATCGCGTTCGTGACCGGCAGGTAGACCGCGGCGAGCATTTCGCCGGGTTCGCATAGCACCTGCCCGGATTTCAGGTGAACGAGTTGCAGGTGGGGTGTCAGCGTGGCGAGTTCGTCGCGGTCGATGGCCGCGAGAAACCGGTTGGCGTCGAAGCTGTGGGAAAGCTCGATCACGCCGTTCGCATACGCGACGGCGTCGGCGGCCTGGTGAGTCACGGCGCATCCTCGCAGGTTGGCGGTCGCGCGTCGTCTCGGCGAACCCCGGAACGGGATTTCGCACGATCGTGCGGACTTTCGTTGATCAAAAACGGAATGACGATACTCGCGAAAAAGGCTAGCACGCAATTGAATTCGAACAATTCCGCATTCCGTCATTTCACAAAGTTTGACGATTGCAATTGAGCCAGAACGTTATGTCGATTTAATGATTCATTTTCCGGAATTAATCATCCGGAAATGGAATCGTGAGCTTGCTTGTCATTCTATGTCGACCGGGAATCAATCGGTCGACACGGCGAATCGTACAGCGAAAGTGGCCGGAAGGCATTGAACATTATTTGACAAATTAATGGGGTACGCATAATTTGTCATTTGAATCAATGGCTTGTGGAGATGTGTGCGGTAGCGGACAGAGCCGTGAATTAGTGTATCGATTCAAATTTGAGACAGTTTGAAACGAGCGTGTGCGGTACGGCGATGACGCGAAATGCTGCGCTGCACATCACGAAAACAATTGAAAATCGGCTGTAAGTATTTGAACGATAAGCTTCGTAGCCGCCGCGCGGCCGTTCTGGCCGGAGCCGCGGGAATTGATCAGTCGAATGCTCGCTGTGTCCGTCGCGCGGGAGAGTGTCCGGAAATGAGACGCTTTTTGGGATTCGGGGGCGGTTATTCGGCGGCTCTAAATCGGATGTGATTCATATATTAAGGACGGGCGGCTATTGGCACGTAAATCGCTTATTCGGGCTGGCGTGTCGAAACGGGGCAGTCGACTCAATTCGGCGATGACAAGCCGATGATCAGTCGGATTCAGGGTTGTGGGCCGCAACCGCTGTCAATGTCCGGGCGCGCATCGAGATAACGAGTTCCGTGCCTGCCGCTGCAAGCGGCGCGGACGATAAAAGGGAAACAGACATGCTTCATCTTCACTCGAGCTATTCGGCGAACGCCATCCTTGCTGCCCTCCCGGAGGACAGCATCCGCGCCATCGCACCGCATCTCGAACTGGTCAGGATCAAGGCCGGGATGCTCGACCGGGTCGGCGAGCCGATGCGCCACCTGCACTTTCCGACGACGGCGATGATGTCGGTGCAGCATCTGATGGAAGACGGTGCGATGGTCGAAGTGGCGGTGGTCGGCCGCGAGGGCGTGGTCGGGCTGGGGACGCTGGTCGGCGGTCTCGCCGCGTCGAGCCGGGTCGAGGTGCGTATCGGCGGCATGGCCTATCGCGTGCCGAGTTGCGTGATGCGCGCCGAATTCGAGCGATCGGCGCAGACTTACCGGCTGCTGCTCAACACTTGCCAGGCGACGATGGCGCAGATCTCGCGCAGTGCGCTGTGCAACCGGCACCACTCGGTCAGCGAGCAACTCAGCCGCTGGCTGCTGCTCGCGCACGACCGGATCGACGGCGACGAGCTGGCCGTCACGCAGCAGACGATCGCGAACATGCTCGGCGTGCGGCGCGAGGGGGTGACGGAAGCGGCCGGGAACCTGCAGGAAGCCGGGCTGATCCGGCAACGCCGCGGCCGCATCACGGTGCTCGACCGGCACGGCCTCGAACATCAGGCGTGCGAGTGCTACGACCTGATTCGTGCCGACTACCGCCGATTGCTCGGCACGCGCGCAAATGCGAGGCCGGCGGCGGTTCGCCCGCGCATGCCGGACGCGCATTTCGGATTCCCCGCGCACGGTGCGTGACGATGCAGTCGATGTCCGGTGGAACGAATGCAATGCGACGAACTGCGATCGCAGTGGCCGACGGCGCGCTCGTGCTGGCCGGGACGCTCGTCGCGCAGGCGGCGTCGGGTCTCGGATGGCATGAATTGTCCGATGCGCAACGCGGTTCGATCGCGCTGCTGTGCGTGCTGACGGTGGCGTTGCTGCCGCGCTACCTGCGCACGGTGCCCGGCGGCGTGGCGGTGCAGGGCGGCGCGCACGTGCTGACGCACACGCTGGTGGCGGTGATGTGCGCGAGCGTGCTGACGGTGGCGGGCACGATGTGGATCATGAATCGCGGCGGCACGGTGACGACCCGCTGGATCGTGCGCACGGTGCTGGCCGGCGACGCGGCGGTGCTGCTCGGCCGAGCGGCGCTGCTGGCGCTCGCGCTGACGCGCGGCGACCCGCTTGCGCGGCAGCGCCGGGTCGCCGTCGTCGGCGCAACGGCATACGGGCGCGTGGCGATCGAGCGGATGCAACTCGCGCCGAACGGCCCGTTCGTGGCCGCATGCGTATTCGACGACGATGCACAGGCCGGCGCGGGCGGCATCGGCGGCGTGCCGGTGATCGACGACTGGAACACGTTGCGCGACCTGATTCGCGGCGGCGACATCGACGAGGTCTGGCTTACGCTGCCGATGTCGCACGAGTGGCGGATCCACCGCATCGTGCGCGAGTTGCGCGACGAGTTCGTCGAGTTGCGGCTGTTGCCCGACGTGCGGCAGATGGCGATCGTCGATCGCTCGGCGACCGACGTGTTGGGCATGCCGGCGATCAATCTCGCGACCACGCCGCGCTCCGCGCCGGAGTTGTGGGCGAAGTTCGCGTTCGACCGGCTGTTCGCGTTCGGCGTGCTGATTCCGTTGCTGCCGCTGCTGGCGCTGCTGGCGATCGCGGTCAAGCTGTCGTCGCCGGGGCCCGTGCTGTTCAGGCAGCGCCGCAAGGGCGTCGACGGCCGCGAGTTCGACATCCTGAAGTTCCGGACGATGCGCGTGCATCGCGCCCAGCCCGGCGTCGTGAGGCAGGCGTCGCGCAACGATGCACGCATCACGCGCGTCGGTGCGTTCCTGCGGCGCACGTCGCTCGACGAGCTGCCGCAGTTCTTCAACGTGCTGTTCGGACAGATGTCGGTGGTCGGCCCGCGTCCGCACGCGATCGAGCACGACGACCTGTATCGGCAACTGATCGACTGCTACATGTACCGCTACCGCGTGCGGCCCGGCATCACTGGATGGGCGCAGGTGAACGGCTATCGCGGCGAGACGCGCAAGATCGAGGCGATGGAGGCGCGCGTGAAGTTCGATCTGTTCTACATGCAGAACTGGAGCTTCTGGTTCGACATCAAGATCATCCTGATGACGGTGGTGCGCGGCTTCGTCGGGCGCAACGCATTCTAAGGAGGCCGAATCATTGGCGCGGCGCCGCGTGCGCGATCGTATCGACTGCGTGATGCCGGTTCGCGAGCATGGA
Organism: Burkholderia sp. MSMB1826; assembly: GCF_001526325.1. Classification (NCBI taxonomy): domain Bacteria; kingdom Pseudomonadati; phylum Pseudomonadota; class Betaproteobacteria; order Burkholderiales; family Burkholderiaceae; genus Burkholderia; species Burkholderia sp. MSMB1826. The sequence goes on along the minus strand of NZ_LOYN01000010.1, from coordinate 609,180 downwards.
AGGACGCACCGTGGCCGCACGGGAAATTGCTGCGCTGCGGTTGCGTCGGCGGACTTCGCGGCGTGGGCCGCGAAGCCGGGATTGCGCGTCGGTCCCCAGTTTCCGCACCGCTGCCGCTGCCTGACGGGTACGCCGATTTCGGTCAACACACGCGTGTTCAATGGGTTTATCCTGCGTCGAATGCGTCCGGCGTTTCGCACGTCCGGCCGCCCATCCGGATGCGGCGGCGCAGTCGTGCCTGCGTGCCGCGCACCGGCGCGATACCGCGCGCCGCTCTTTTTCGCGCGGAACCCGGAACAGGAGAGACGGCCATGTCGCTCGACCCACAACAAAGGCAGACGCTGAAGCAGCGGCTGAACGAGAGCGAGCAGGCGCTGCGCGCGGAGATCCGCACGAGCGAAGACCAGCGCGCGTCGGAATCCTATGCGGATCTGGCCGGCGCGGCGCCGGACGAGGGCGACGAGGCGAACGCGGACCTGTTCGTCGACGTCGATCATGCATTGATCGGCATGAAGCTGACCGAGCTGCGCGCGATCGGCCGCGCCCAGCAGCGGATGCGCGACGGCAGTTACGGCGAATGCATCGACTGCGATGGCTCGGTCGGTTACGAGCGCCTGCTGGCGCGTCCGACCGCCGAGCGCTGCGCGCATTGCCAAGCGCTGTACGAGCGACGCTACGCGACGACGCCGCGCGCGTCGCTCTGACGTCGCGGCTTGAACCGCGCTGCACGCGACGCGCGGCCGGCGTAGGATGACCAACAGGCGCCCGGCGGCGTCGACATGCGGCGCCGGGCGGGCACGCCGTCGCGCATGCGCGCGGCGCTACATCCACGTGGAAGGGAGCCACGCCGATCATGCCGATTCACAATGCCGAGTGCGCGGCCGTGTTCGCCGAGATCGCCGACATGCTCGAGATCCAGGGCGCCAACCCGTTTCGCGTGCGTGCGTACCGCAACGCCGCGCGTACGGTCGCCGACTACGGCCGCGATATCCCGACGATGATCGCGAACGGCGACGATCTCGGGAAGATTCCGTCGATCGGGGCCGATCTGGCGGCGAAGCTGCGCGAGATCGCCGCGACCGGCACCTGCGAACTGCAGCAGACCTTGCGTCATGCGTTGCCGGGCGCGATCGTCGAGCTGCTCGATGTGCCCGGGCTCGGCGCGAAACGCGTGAAGGCGCTGCATGACGCGCTGCACGTCGATTCGCTGGAACAGTTGCGCGCCGAAGCGAAGAGCGGGCATGTGCGCGAGCTGCCGGGCTTCGGCGCGAAAACCGAAGCGCATCTGCTCGAAGCGATCGACGATCGTCTGCAGCGCGAGCCGCAACGCTTTCTGCTGCCCGACGCCGCGCAAGCGCTGATGCCGTTGCTCGAACGCCTGCGTGCGGTGGCCGGCGTCGGCAAGGCCGTGCCGGCCGGCAGCTTCCGCCGCCGTCGCGAGACGGTCGGCGATCTCGACATCCTCGTCACCGCACGCGAGCCGGCGGCGGTCGCCGAAGCGTTCGTCGGCCACGGCGACGTGGCGCGCGTGCTTGCGCACGGCAAGACCCGGTCGAGCGTGACGCTTGCCAGCGGGTTGCAGGTCGACCTGCGCGTCGTCGATGCCGATGCGTTCGGCGCGGCGCTCGTCTACTTCACCGGATCGAAAGCGCACAACATCGCGCTGCGCAGGATCGCGCAGGCCGGCGGCCTGAAGATCAACGAATACGGGGTGTTTCGCGGCGACGAGCGGATTGCCGGCGCGACGGAGGCATCGGTCTATGCGGCCATCGGGCTGCACGAGGTGCCGCCCGAATTGCGCGAGGATCGCGGCGAGATCGATGCGTCGCGTGCCGGCACGCTGCCGGCGCTGGTCGAGCGCAAGCATCTCCATGGCGACCTGCACGCGCATACCGATGCATCGGCCGGCCGCGACGGCCTGCGCGCGATGGCCGACGCCGCGCGTGCACGCGGGCTCGCGTACCTGGCCGTCACCGACCGTGCTCCGCCCGATGGCGCCCGGGACGGCTTCGACTGGCTCGCGCGCCAGATCGACGAGATCGATCGCGTCAACGCGACGTTCGACGATTTCGTGTTGCTCAAGGGCGTGGAAGCCGGCATTCGCGAGGACGGCAGCCTCGACGTACCCGACGCGATGCTCGGCCGGCTCGATCTCGTGGTGGGCGCGGTGCGCGACGGTTTCGACCTGCCGCGCGGCGCGCAAACCGATCGCATGCTGCGCGCGATGGACCATCCGCATTTCACGATTCTCGCGCACCCGACCGGCCGCGTGCTCGGCGAACGCGACGCCTGCGCACTCGATGTGCCGCGCGTGCTCGCGGGGGCCGCCGCGCGCGGCTGCTTCGTCGAACTCGATGCGCAGCCGCGGCGATTCGATCTGCCGGACGTCTGGTGCCGCGAGGCCGCGAAGGCCGACGTGCCGGTCGCGATCGGTTCGGATGCATGCAGCGCGGACGAACTCGACAACCTCGCGTTCGGCATCGATCAGGCGCGGCGCGGCTGGCTGACGCGGCAGGATGTGCTGAACACGCGCACGCTCGCGCAACTGCGGCCGCTGCTGGCGCGCACGATGGGCGGTGCGGGCAGCGCGGGCGGCGGCGCGAAGCGCAGCCGGTCGAAGGGCGCGTGAACGCAACGCGGCTGGCCGCGTTGCATGCAACTCATGCCGGCATGGTCAAGCGAGCACGCCGGTCGCCGGCACGTAGGGCAGGCCGAGCGCGAGTGCGACCGCTTCGTACGTGATGTGCCCGTCGCACACGTTCAGGCCCGCGCGCAGATGCGGATCGTCGAGCATCGCCTGCTTCCAGCCCTTGTCGGCGAGCGCGAGCGCATGGCCGAGCGTTGCATTGTTCAGCGCGAAGGTCGACGTGCGCGCGACCGCGCCGGGCATGTTCGCGACGCAGTAGTGGACCACGCCGTCGACGACGAAGGTCGGCGCCGCGTGCGTGGTCGCATGCGAGGTCTCGAAGCATCCGCCCTGATCGATCGCGACGTCGACGACGACCGCTCCCTTGCGCATCGTCGCGATCATGTCGCGCGTGACGAGCCGCGGCGCCGACGCGCCCGGCACCAGCACGGCGCCGATCACGACGTCGGCCTCGCGCACGGCTTCGTCGACCGTTTGCGCATTCGAGCAGACGGTCGCGATCCGGTTGGCGAACACGAGATCGAGCTGGCGCAACCGGTTCACGTTGTTGTCGAGCACGGTGACGCGCGCGCCCAGGCCCACCGCCATCTGCAGTGCGCCGGTGCCCACGACGCCCGCGCCGAGCACGACGACGTGCGCGGCCGGCACGCCGGGCACGCCGGCCATCAGCAGCCCGCGGCCGCCGCGCGGGCTTTCGAGGTGGGTCGCCGCGACCTGGATCGACATGCGGCCGGCGACTTCGCTCATCGGTGCGAGCAACGGCAGGCCACCGCCCGGGCCGGTCACGGTTTCGTACGCGATGCAGACCGCGCCGGATTTCACGAGCGCGGCGGCCTGAGCGGGATCGGGCGCGAGATGCAGGTACGTATAGAGGATCTGGCCGCGCCGCAGCATCGCGCATTCGGCCGGCTGAGGCTCCTTGACCTTGATGATCATGTCGGCGCGCGCGAAGATGTCGTCCGCGCCGTCGCTGAGCGATGCGCCCGCTGCCGTGTAGTCGTCGTCGAGCAGGCCGATCGCCGTGCCCGCGCCGCGTTGCACGAGCACGCGATGGCCGTGCCGCACGAGTTCGCGCGCGCCGGCCGGCGTGAGGCCGACGCGGTACTCGTGGTTCTTGATCTCTTTCGGCACACCGATCAGCATGAGTCGCCTCCATGGCCTTCGTTATCGTCGTCGTGCGGGCAGCCGCTTGCGTGGCGGCGTACCGACCGCAGTACTGGAATAACAGGGTAGTTGTGCACGGAGGGAAGTCAAGCGGCCGGCCCGCGCGACGACGCATGCGCACTGCAACGCAGCATGCGCGGCTACCGGCTGCGGCCGTTGCGACCGGACGTCGCAATGCGCGCGTGGCCGGGTTTCGGTATCGTCATGCGTGCCGCGTGCGGGAATGCTTTCGGCAAAACAACGAGACAACGAGACGAGGACCTTGACCGACATGACCAGTGCGTATTTCAGCGTGCCGACGCTTTGCGCCATCGCGCTCGTGCACGTCTACTGGGCGTTTGGCGGGCGGATGGGCAAGCGTGCGGCCATTGCGGAGCACGACGGCGTACCGCTGTTGCGGCCGACCGTTGTCGGCACGCTCGCCGTCGCGGCGGCACTGCTGTGCGGCGCAGGCGTGGTCGCCGCGCGTGCCGGCTGGCTGGGGCGCAATGCGTATCCCGGCACGATCGCGTTCGCGGTCGTTGCGCTCGCATTGATCTTCGCGGTGCGGGCCGTCGGCGATTTCCGTTACGTCGGCTTCTTCAAGCGGATTCGCGGGTCGCGTTTCGCGCGGATGGACACGCTGTATTACTCGCCGTTGTGCGCGGCGCTGGCGTTGTCGATCGCGTCGATGTTCTGGCCGTGGTGAGGGGAGCGCCGCGCGCGATTCGACCCGCGTGCGTATCGGTCGGCGTAAGGTATTCGGCCGGCACGGCATCGTGGCTATGCATAAGAGGCGGAAGCTACCGGAGCGCGGTGCAACTCGACATCGCCATCCGAGCGGGCGTCGCCGGGAAGCGACACGCGGCCCCCGTGGCTCTCACGTCGCTCACGTCCGTCACATCCCCGGCGTCCCCGGCGTCCCCGGCGTCCCCGGCGTCCCCGGCGTCCCCGGCGTCCCCGGCGCCTCGCGTCCAGCTCGTTTGCGCGACCGGCGAACGCATCCGTCATCTAACCATCCTTGCACATTCGGTCTTGCGAACTTCCCATTGTTGCTAATTTCGATGCACTGAATTGCATCGAACCCTCTAGTAATGGAACCGGTTCCATATATAATTCGCCGCACTCGTCGCCGGGCTCGAAAAGAGGGTCGTGCACGTTGCGCTTGCTGTCCGATGACGCGACGTCTAAGTTGAACAAAGGTCGTGAGCGATGACGGATAGATACCGGCCGATGCCGGTATTTGTCCGACGATAGGCCCGCGAAGAGGTCCAGCCGCGCAGTGCCGCCAGTCCCGGGCGACGTGCGGCTGCAATGACGGCACCGCCGCGGACTGCGCCGCCGGACGCCTGCATCGAGGTTGTGCGCAACACCCGAAAGAACACGGCGACCGGCCGCCTGCGGCACGGCTGCCTGCCGGGCACGCGGCATGCGGAATGCGCGCGTCCGAACCCGATCCCCAACGATCAACATCCGACCATGTCCACGCCACCTGACAAACCCAATTCGCGTCGCCGTTTCCTGCGCACCTCGGTCGCGCTCGTGCCGATCGCGTCGGTCGCCGGCTGCGACCTGCGCTCGTCGTCGTCGTCCGCGACGACGGCCGGCAACGCGTCCACCGCGTCGGCCGGCGCCGAACGCGCGCCGTACAAGCCGACCTTTTTCGATGCGAAGGAATGGGCGTTCGTCCAGGCCGCCGTCGACCGGCTGATTCCTGCCGACGCCGAAGGCCCCGGCGCACTCGAAGCGGGCGTGCCCGAATTCATCGATCGCCAGATGGAGACGCCGTATGCGCACGGCGCGACGTGGTACATGCAGGGGCCGTTCCAGCAGGGCGTGCCCGAGCTCGGCTACCAGTTGAAGCTGGTGCCGCGCGACATCTACCGGCTCGGCATCGCGGCCGTCAACCGCTATTGCGAGAAGACGCACGGCAAGGCGTTCGCGGATCTCGACGCGCCGACGCGCGACACGGTGCTCGGCGCGCTGGAGAAGGGCAGCGCGCAGATCGAGGACGTCCCGCCCGGCGTGTTCCTCGGCCAGTTGCTGCAGAACACGCGCGAAGGCTACTTCTGCGATCCGGTGCATGGCGGCAATCGCGACATGGCCGCGTGGAAGATGATCGGTTTCCCGGGCGCGCGCGCGGACTTCATGGATTTCGTCAACCAGAGCGGCAAGCCCTATCCGTACGGCCCCGTCTCGATCAACGGGGAGCGCAGCTGATGGCCGCAGATAAGAAGCCGCACGTCGATGCGGTGATCGTCGGCTTCGGCTGGACCGGCGCGATTCTCGCGAAGGAACTGACCGAAGCGGGCCTGAACGTCGTCGCGCTCGAGCGCGGCGAATATCGCGACACCTATCCGGACGGCGCGTACCCGAACACGATCGACGAGCTGACCTACAACATCCGCAAGAAGCTGTTTCTCGACCTGTCGAAGACGACCGTGTCGATCCGCCATGGCCTGCAGGACACCGCGCTGCCGTACCGGCAGCTCGCCGCGTTCCTGCCGGGCGAAGGCGTCGGCGGCGCGGGGCTGCACTGGTCGGGCGTGCACTTCCGGATCACGCCGGAAGAGCTGCGCCTTCGCAGCCACTACGAAGAGCGCTACGGCAAGAAGTTCATCCCCGAAGGGATGACGATCCAGGATACGGGCGTCACGTACGACGAGCTCGAGCCGCATTTCGATTTCGCCGAGAAGGTGTTCGGCACGTCGGGGCAGGCGTACAAGGTCGGCGGCAAGGTGGTCGGCGACGGCAACGTGTTCGAGGCGAACCGCAGCGACAACTTCCCGCTGCCCGCGCAGCTCAATACGTATTCGGCGCAGCGCTTCTTCGACGCGGCGCACTCGCTCGGCCTGCATCCGTACCGGCTGCCGTCGGCGAACACGTCGGGGCCGTACACGAACCCGTACGGCGTGCAGATGGGCCCGTGCAACTTCTGCGGCTACTGCAGCGGCTACGCATGCTACATGTACTCGAAGGCGTCGCCGAACCTGAACATCCTGCCGGCGCTGAAGCAGGCGCCGAACTTCGAGCTGCGCTCGAAGTGCCACGTGCTGCGCGTCGACCTCGACGACACGAAGAAGCGCGCGACCGGCGTGACCTACGTCGATCCGGCCGGGCGTGAAGTGCACCAGCCGGCCGATCTCGTGATCGTGGCCGCATTCCAGTATCACAACGTGCACCTGCTGCTGCTGTCGGGCATCGGCAAGCCGTACGACCCGGTGTCGGGCGAAGGCGTCGTGGGCCGCAATTTCGCGTACCAGAACCTGTCGACGATCAAGGCGTTCTTCGACAAGGACACCTACACGAATCCGTTCATCGGCGCGGGCGGCAACGGCGTCGCGGTGGACGACTTCAACGCGGACAACTTCGATCACGGCCCGCTCGGCTTCGTCGGCGGCTCGCCGCTGTGGGTGAACCAGGCCGGCGTGAAGCCGATCAGCGGCATCGCGACGCCGCCCGGCACGCCGCAGTGGGGCTCGGCGTGGAAGAAGGCGGTGAAGGACAACTACGCGCACACGATCTCGATGGATGCGCACGGCACCAACATGTCGTACCGCGACGTGTACCTCGATCTCGATCCGACCTATCGCGATTCGTACGGCCAGCCGCTGTTGAGGATGACATTCGACTGGAAGGACAACGACATCAGGATGGCGCAGTACGTGACCGGGCAGATGAAGAAGATCGCGGAGGCGATGGGGCCGAAGGCGATCGGCGTGTCGACGCGCGAGTTCGGCAAGCACTTCGACTCGCGCCAGTACCAGACGACCCACCTCGTCGGCGGCGCGATCATGGGCACCGACCCGAAGACGAGCGTGCTGAACCGCTATCTGCAGTGCTGGGACGTGCACAACGTGTTCGTGATGGGCGCGTCCGCGCTGCCGCAGGGCATCGGCTACAACCCGACCGGGATCATCGCGGCGCTGGCCTACTGGTCGGCACGCGCGATCCGCGAGCAGTACCTGAAAAATCCCGCTCCGCTGGTGACCGCATGAAGAGGACGATGAACCACCACAACGCCGCGCGTTCGGTTTCCCCGCTGCGGCGCGCGCTGGCGATCGGCACGGCATGGGCGGCATTCGGTCTGTCGGGCGGCGCAGCGTTCGCACAGCCGGCGTCCGCGCCGGCCGCGGCTTCGGGCCCGGCGGCCGCACCGGCGGCGCTGTCCGCCGACGCGGCCCTCGTCAAGCGCGGCGAATACCTGGCCCGCGCCGGCGACTGCATCGCCTGCCACACCGCGAGCGGCGGCAAGCCATTCGCGGGCGGGCTGAAGTTCGACACGCCGATCGGCGGCATCTACTCGACGAACATCACGCCGGACCCGAAGACGGGCCTCGGCGGCTGGACCTACGAGGACTTCACCCGCGCGGTGCGCGAAGGCGTGCGCAAGAACGGCGACACGATGTATCCGGCCATGCCGTTCCCGTCGTATTCGCGGCTGACCGACGACGACATGAAGGCGCTGTACGCGTACTTCATGCATGGCGTCGCGCCCGTCGAGCACGAGAACCGCGCGGTCGACATCGTGTGGCCGCTGTCGATGCGCTGGCCGCTCGGCATCTGGCGCAAGATGTTCGCGCCGTCGCCGAAGCCGTTCGACGCGGCGCCGTACACCGACCCGGTGGTCGCGCGCGGCGCGTATCTGGTGCAGGGGCTCGGCCACTGCGGCGCGTGTCATACGCCGCGCGCGCCGACGATGCAGGAGCGCGGGCTGACCGACGCGGACGGCCCCGACTTCCTGGCCGGCGGCGCGGCGATCGACGGCTGGGTGCCGACGAGCCTGCGCGGCGAGCCGCGCACGGGCCTCGGCACGTGGAACGAAGCCGAGATCGTGCAGTTCCTGAAGACCGGCCGCACGCTGCGCACGGCCGCGTTCGGCGGGATGACGGACGTGGTCGGCCACAGCATGCAGCACATGACCGACGACGACCTGAACGCGATCGCGCGCTACCTGAAAACCTTGCCGCCGCGCGTGCAGGGCGAGCAGCAGCACGTGTACGACGCGGCCGCCGCGAAGGCGCTGCAGACCGGCGATGCGAGCAAGCCGGGCGCGGCCGTCTATCGCGACAACTGCATGGCCTGCCATCGCAGCGACGGCCACGGCTATACGCGCGTGTTCCCGGCGCTCGCCGGCAACCCGGTCGTGCAGGGCGACGATCCGACCTCGCTGATCCACGTCGTGCTGGAAGGCAGCGCGCTGCAGGGGACGCGCACCGCGCCGTCGACCTTCACGATGCCGCCGTTCGGCTGGCGCCTGTCGGATCAGGAAGTCGCGGACGTGTCGAACTTCGTGCGCACGAGCTGGGGCAACACGGGCGCGCCGGTGACCGCCGCGCAGGTCGCGAAGGTGCGCAAGAGCGTGCCGTCGAAACGGCCCGAGCCGCCGCCGGGCGCGCGGTTCCCGCAAGCGTCGCGCTGACGGGCGCCGGCCCGCCGGCGGCCCGGCCCGCGCAACCTGCGGCCGGGCTTGCGACGCATTTCGCCTGCGCAGGGGTTGCACCCCGCCAATACGCGCCGCCGCGTTGAAATTTTCGCGGCGGCGCGCCATTTTTCCGCCTCATCCCGTATCCTTTCACTCTTGAACCTTACTAATTCGTTACAAGAGCTTGGGAGGGGGGATGCCTCATGACGTCAGCCTGATTGCGTTGCTCGCGGCCGGTTTCGGTCTCGCGATGATCTTCGGTTATCTCGCGTCGCTGCTGAAAATGCCGCCGCTCGTCGGCTATCTGCTCGCCGGGATCGTGATCGGCCCCGGCACGCCCGGTTTCGTCGGCGACTTGTCGCTCGCGCAGCAGCTCGCCGAAGTCGGCGTGATGCTGCTGATGTTCGGCGTCGGTCTGCATTTTTCGCTCGGCGATCTCCTCGCGGTGCGCAAGATCGCGCTGCCGGGCGCCATCGTGCAGATCACCGTCGCGACGCTGCTCGGCGGCGGGCTCGCGCTTACCTGGGGCTGGAGCCTCGGTGCGGCGCTCGTGTTCGGGCTCGCGCTGTCGGTCGCGAGTACCGTCGTGCTGTTGCGCGCGCTCGAAGGGCGCGGGCTCGTCGAGACGGTCAACGGGCGCATCGCGGTGGGCTGGCTGGTCGTCGAGGATCTCGTGATGGTGCTCGTGCTGGTGTTGCTGCCGCCGGTGGCGGGGCTGCTCGGCGGCACGCCGCCCGGCGACGCGCATGCGGCGGGCGGCAGCGTGTGGGGCACGCTCGGCGTCACGAAGCTGAAAGTCGCGGCGTTCATTGCGCTGATGCTGGTGGTCGGCAAGCGCGTGTTCCCGCGCATTCTTTGGCTCGTCGCGCGCACCGGGTCGCGTGAGCTGTTCACGCTGTGCATGATCGCGGCCGCGGTCGGCATCGCGTTCGGCGCGGCGAAGCTGTTCGACGTGTCGTTCGCGCTCGGCGCGTTCTTCGCCGGGATGATGATGCGCGAGTCGGAATTCAGCCGGCGCGCGGCCGACGAGACGCTGCCGCTGCGCGACGCGTTCTCGGTGCTGTTCTTCATCTCGGTCGGCATGCTGTTCGACCCGAAGGTGCTGCTCGACGAGCCGCTGCACGTGATCGAGGTCGCGGCCATCGTGCTGATCGGCAAGACGCTCGCGGCCGTCGCGCTGGTGATCGCATTCCGCTATCCGCTGAACACGGCACTGACCGTGGGCGCCGGCCTCGCACAGATCGGCGAATTCTCGTTCATCCTCGCAGGTCTCGGCCGCGCGCTCGGGCTGTTGTCGGCCGAGGGGCAGAGCCTGATTCTCGCGGTCGCGCTGATCTCGATCGCGATGAACACGCTGCTGTTCGCGCTGATCGATCCGGCGCTCGCGTGGATCCGCAAGCATTCGGCGTTCGCGCGCAAGCTCGAGGCGCGCGACGATCCGCTCGCCGCACTGCCGATGTCGACGCCGCAGACGCATCTGACCGGGCAGGTCGTGATCGTCGGCTACGGTAAGGTCGGCACGCGGATCGCGCATGCGCTGGACGAGCGCGGCATCGCGTATGTCGTCGTCGAGCAGAATCGCGAGCTCGTCGAGAAGCTGCGCGCGGACGGCATCGCGGCCGTGTCGGGCGACGCGATCGAGCCGATCGTGCTCGTGCAGGCGCATATCGCCCGCGCCGGGATGCTGGTCGTGACGCTGCCCGACGTGTTCGACGTGCGGCAGATCGTCGAGATATCGCGCACGCTCAATCCGACGCTGGAGGTCGTGCTGTGCACGAACAGCGGCGACGAGGCCGCGCTGCTGTCGAGCGAGGGCGTCGGCACCGTGTTCATGGGCGAGTCGGAACTCGCGCGCGCGATGACGGCGCATGTGCTCGGCAGGATGACGAGGCCGGCGGCAGCGTCGCACTGACGTTGCGCGGCGTGGGGCCGCGCTCGGCGCGCGGGGCGGCGGCTTCGATGCCGGCCGCCCCGTCGTTCAACGGGACGTATCGTGCGTCGGTGCGTGCGCGGGCACGTGATAGCCGGTAAGCAAGCCATCGTCCGAAATGACGCCGCGGCCCCGGTGATCGCAGCGCGGCGACGTCGGCGCTCGGTCGCCGGCAGCGCGAGAATCGTCCATGTCGTGCGATTCCCTGGTCCAGAGACCCATCGAGCCGAATCGTCAGCCGTTTTGTGGCATTTCTCGCACCGTGTCTCGGAAAGCCCGAGTACAAAAAGAATAATTAGTACAAGTCCGATTGGTTTGAAATCGAGTTTGAAGATTGTCCACTGTCCTCTCGTTTTCTGCTCTCGCACAATTTCGGATGCCGTTTTTCATGCTGCGCACAGGCGGTCGACGCGCAACGGCGCGGATACACCCGGATGCATCTGGAGCGGATGTATCCGGCTGCGGCGCGCAAGGCGACGCACGTCATTGAAACGATGGGCATGCCCGAACGCGTCGTGGCTCGAAAAACGCTGCCGACACATCGACAACGAACGAAACGAGATAATGATTCAAATCAGTAGAAATCTTTTGAAAACGGCTTACCGGGCGGCGTCCGTGGTATTGAGCGGGCTGTTGATGACCGTGGCGTTGCCAGTGCAGGGGCAAACGGTCATGAAGTGTCAGTCGGTGCCCCCGAGCGAGGGCCCGGGGATACACCATTATGTTGACATCAATTTCCCCGCATCGATCCGCGTCGCGCCCGGCACACCGAACGGAGCGGTCATTGCGACGGTGACGGCAGAGTTCCCTTACGCCTGTCCAGCTAATCCGAACTCTCCGCCGGGCTATGATTACTGGTTCATATTCCCCGGACAGTCGTGGCTGACGACGAACTATCCGAATGTGGGTAAATTGACCACGCTTCAAAATTATCGGGAGTTCGAAACCTTCGGTTTTCGTGTGACGAACCTCGATACGGGGCGGGTAATGGCGGTTCATCATAGCCTGCAGGAATGGGCGCCGTCCCATACGAATGCTGAGCCGCTTTCCAAGGTGTTGAGATTGAAAATCGAAATGATCAAGCTCAACGACAATATCTATAATTTCGCAAAAATTCGGAATCCCAATGCGGCGGTGGGTATCGAGGTGAGAAACAGAGGCAAGGCGGCGCGAGCGATAACAGTGGATTTCAAGTTCTTCAAGTCCGGGGGAAGTTTGGTTGTCACCCCGAATAGTTGTACGGTCACCACGCCGAATGTCAATGTGACGTTGCCGCCCGTATCCGCAGGCAAGCTGAATCAGGCGGGCGCCACGGCCGGCGACACGGGTTTCAATATCGGGCTGTCCTGCCAATCCGGCTCGAACGTGTATGTGACGCTGACCGATTTGACCGACCCGTCGAATACCTCGACCAACCTGTCGCTGGTTCCCGGTTCGACTGCGTCGGACGTCAAGCTGCGCATCCTGAGAAATGGCAATCCGGTCGGGTTCGGCCCCGATTCGGCCGACCCGGGCAATCCGAATCAATGGCTGGTTGGACCGTCGAGCTCGACCTCGAGCATTCCGCTGTCCGCGCAATATGTGTCGACCGGGCGCGTCACGCCGGGGACGGTCAAAGGCGCGGCGACGTTCACGTTGAGCTATCAATAATCACGTCGGGTCACGTCGGGGCGGTGCGCGACAGCGAAGACGCACGGGCGCGTTTAACGCATGAGGCGACGCGCTACCGCACGAGGCGACGCGCGTGCTGCGTGGCCGCGACCGAACGGTGGCGACCTTCGGTTCGTTCTCGAATCAATAGAGCGCAGCGAGCATCGGTTTCTGCCTCATGATGCGATTGCAGACCCGCAATGCTGACGGCGACCGGCTCAGCTTGCGGGCACCTTCGTCGGTACGGTCGTGTCCGACTGCGCGGCCGTTTCCACCGGCACGGCGGCTTTCCGAGCGGAAGCTGTCTTCGGTTGAGCAACCGCCGTTGATGCCGCGACCTTCTTCGGTGGCGTGATCGCCTTGTCCGGCTGGGGCTTCTCCGCTTCGACCGGCGCATCGGGCGGCACGCCGAGCAACTGCAGCGAGCCGCTCGTGACCGACGCGAACACCGGGCCGGCGACCGTGCCGCCGTAGTAGCCCTTGCCGCGCGGCTCGTCGATCATCACCGCGACGATCAGGCGCGGATCGCTCATCGGCGCCATCCCGGCGAACAGCGCGCGGTACTTGCCCTTCGCATAGGTCGCGCCGACCTGCTTGCGCGCGGTACCTGTCTTGCCGCCGATCCGGTAGCCGTCGACGCGCGCGCGGCGCCCCGTGCCGCCTTCACCCACCGCCATCTCGAGCATCGAGCGGATGGCGGCGGCCGTTTGCGGCGAGGTCACGCGATGGCCGCGATGCGCGTCGATCGTCTGCTGGTCGGTGCCGTTCTTCAACAGCGACACTGGGTGCAGCGTGCCGTCGCCCGCATACGCGGTGTAAGTCTGCGCGATCTGCAGCAGCGACATCGACAGCCCGTAGCCGTACGCCATCGTCGCCTGCTCGATCGGCCGCCAGCGCTTGTAGCCGCGCAGCCGGCCCGACGCGACGCCCGGGAACGTCAGTTCCGGCGCGCGGCCGATCCCGTACTCTTGGTATTTGTTCCAGATCGTTTCGGCGGGCAGGTTCAGCGCCAGCTTCGCTAGCGCGACGTTGCTGGACTTCTGCAGCGCCTGCGCGACGGTGAGCGACCCGTGGTTCGACGTGTCGTGGATCACGGCCGGCCCGATCTTGTAGGTGCCCGGCGACGTGTTGATGATCGTGTTCGGCGTGACCTTGCGCTCGTCGATCGACAGCGCGACGACGAGCGGCTTGATCGTCGAGCCGGGCTCGAACGTGTCGATCACCGCGCGGTTGCGCAATTGCTGGCCGGTGAGGCGCGCGCGGTCGTTCGGGTCGAAGGTCGGGTAGTTCGCCAGCGCGAGGATCTCGCCGTTTTGCGCGTCGAGCACGACGACGCTGCCGGCCACCGCGTTGTTCTCGATCACGGCCGCCTTGAGTTGGCTGAACGCGAGCTGCTGGATGCGGCGGTCGATCGTCAGCTCGATCGTCGCGCCGTGCTGTGCGGGGACGAGCGGGCGCGTGTCCGACACGATGCGGCCGAGCCGGTCGCGGATCACCTCGCGCTGGCCCGACGTGCCCTGCAGGCGCGCGTTCGCCGCGAGCTCGACACCTTCCTGGCCCGAGTCCTCGACGTTCGTGAACCCGACCACGTGCGCAGCCGATTCGCCTTCCGGGTAGAAGCGCTTCGAATCGGCGATCTGCGTGATGCCGTCGATCGCGAGCTTGTCGAGCCGGCTGGCGGTGTCCGCGTCGACCTGCCGCTTGAGCAGCACGAACGTCTTGTCGTTGCCGAGACGCCGCTTCACCTCGACGAGCGGCATGTCGAGCAGCTTCGCGATCTGCGGGTAATCGGTGTCGGCGACCTGTTTCGGGTTCGCCCAGATTTCATAGGTCGCTAGGCTGACCGCGAGCATCGCGCCGTTGCGGTCGACGATGGGCCCGCGCATCGCGTCGAGCTCGATCGTGCGCTGATAGCGCTTCTGGCCCTGGCCGACGTAAAAATCCTGGTTCGCGACCTGCACCCAGAAAGCGCGCGCAATCAGCGCCGCGAACGCGAGAAACACGACGACCACGATCAGCCGCGAGCGCCACATCGGCAGGCGCGACGCGAGCATTGGATTCTTGGTCGCCGCCGCGTACGGATCGGCAGGATGGGTCTTCTTTTTCACGCTCATGCAATGGCCGGGTCGGGCCGCCGGACGGCGGCTGGTCAGTCTGAATAATGCGATTGTAATAAATGAGTAAACATCGTGTGGGGAAAGTGTGTTCCGGCCCCGCAAAAAGGCGAGTGGCGCGCTGCTTGAGAAAGCGAGAGGAAGAGGAGGAGGAGGGGGGACGCCGACGCAGGATTGCGCGCCGGGTGCGGGTGATGGAACACGGACGATCCACCGCATGCCGATCCGGGTGCACGATCTCGGGCGAGCCTCGATGGCGACCGTTCCGGCGCGCGATCAATTGCCCGCGCGTCGGTTATTTCTTTAATCCCGAAAATGAAAAGCGCCTCCAGCCGAGGCGCCATTCATGCTGAATATCGAAATAAATATCACTGTTACCGGAATAAACCCGAAAACCGCAGACGATTGATGTCAATAATACCTATCGGGCAACGGCAATAAATTCCCGGTATTCCGGCGGGGTCGTGCAGGTATCGACGGCCTGCAGACGCCACGCGCCGTCGGGATGCTCGCCGGCGAGCACAGCGGGGCCCTGTTCGCGCCGCGTCGCATCGAACGACAGCCCCTTCAGCTGACAGACGGCATGGCTGCCGTCGGCTGCGCAGAGCGCCATCGCGCCTTCCACGTCGCGGACCTTGCCCCAGGTCGGAAGGTCGATGCCCTGATGTGCCTCGCGCGACCACAGCCCTTCGTCGGTATCGACCCACAATACCGCGAACGATTGCCGGGTTGCCGATTCGCTGCTATTAATCCGAATGGTGAGGCGCATTGCATCGTCTCCTGAAAAAAATGACGCATTCGACGGTTTGGACTTGAACAGTCTAGATAGACTGGTGTGAAACGCAAGTGATAATCCGCAATAAATCCGGATCGAGTCTATTTCGATTTCGGATGAAACGACGTCTGACGATTCATGGTCGTTCCCGAGGCGTCAGCACAGGCGGGCGATACCGGCGACGACGGTGTCCGGGCGGGGACGCGCGGCGGTCCGGACATGGGATGACAGGGGCGCCGGCCGCGTCGATCCGTCGCGCACCGGCCGCCGTCGAAACCGGTGGCGAGCGATACGATCCGGCACCGGTCGAATGCGGCCGGACCGAACCGGTCGTCGTTTCGACGCGGCGCCGGCACGACACACTCCGACAATCGCGTACAAATCGGCACACTTTCACGAAACTTTCGGAACAGACTTGCATGCGGTCCGGCCCCACACTGGACGCTTCCCGATCCTGCGCGACGAACGCCCGTCCGCGCCGGGTGCCGCCGCCTCGTGCCAGAGCGCGATCGACGCGATCGCTGGCCGCATGCCCGATCGGGAGCCGCCGGGGCGCGCGTCAGCCCCGGCGCGGCCAGTGAGCCGTGCGCCGCCCGCAACCGCGGGCGCCGCGCCGCCTGGCCGATTCTTCGAAGGAGACTATCGTGCTGATCTGGAAAACCGCGTTGTCGCTGAACTGGCGGACGAGCCTCGTGTCGCCGGCCAGCGCACCGGTCGCGGCGGCGAACGTCGGACGGCTGGTGCTGACCGGCGCGACCGGCTTCATCGGCAGTACCGTGCTGACGGCGCTCGTCAATGCAGGGCTGCTCGAACGCATCGTCTGCGTCGTGCGCGCGCAGGATCGCGGCCACGCGGTCGCGCGGCTGCGTGAAGCCGCGCTGCGCGCGGGGCTCGCGCCGTACTGGGCGTCGCGCCTGACCGATGCGAACGTGATCGTCGGCGCGCTCGCCGACGTGTGGCACGGCGCCGATGCGCCGCGCCTGGCCGGCGCGACGCACGTGATTCACTGCGCGGGCCATGCGTCGCCGGCCGACGGCGCGCACCTGCGGGCCGGCATCGCCGATGCGGTGTGCTTCGCCGAACGCTTTGCGCGCTCGCCGCACCTGCAGCGTTTCGTCTACGTCGGCACGGCCTACGCGCACGCCGGCCGTGGCGGGATCGTGCGGGAAGAGGCGGAACGCGACGCGGGGAACGATGCCGCGCCGGGCGACGAAGGCCTGCCGGGCGCGGTGCTCGCGGCTGGCTACCTGCACGCGAAGGCGGAGACGGAACAGCGCCTGCGTGCGCTCGGGCTGCCGCTCGTCGTCGTGCGGCCGTCGCACGTGGTCGGCCACACGGTGCTCGGGACGCGGCCCGCGCCGAATTCGTTCTGGATGTTCCGGCT
The DNA here is from genome assembly GCF_001526325.1 of Burkholderia sp. MSMB1826. Classification (NCBI taxonomy): domain Bacteria; kingdom Pseudomonadati; phylum Pseudomonadota; class Betaproteobacteria; order Burkholderiales; family Burkholderiaceae; genus Burkholderia; species Burkholderia sp. MSMB1826. The sequence continues at coordinate 592,112 of NZ_LOYN01000010.1, read as the reverse complement.
CGCGCATGCGGCGCGCCGCTTCACCGCGCGGCCGATGACGCGCATCGACATCGTGTCGGTGGACGACGTGGCGCGCGCGACGATGCTGCTGGCCGTCAAGCCGACGCTCGCGCACGACGTCTATCACGTGTCGGCCGGCGACGAGGCGCCGCAGGTCGCGCAGATCGTGCGTGCGATGGACGAGGCGGCGGGGATGACCGGGGCGCCGCGCTACGCGGCATGCGCGCCGGCCGACCTGCCGCTCGTCGTGCGCGACGTGCTCGGGCGCCGCGATCCGGCACTCGAGCGCGTGATCGGCCGGGCGTTGCAGCGTTGCGGGGAATTCGCGACGGTCGATCGCGTGTTCGACAATCGCCGCGTGCGCGACGAGATCGATTTCGAGCCGTTGCCGTTCATCGACTACGTCGAGGAATGCATGCGCACGTCGCGCGGGGTGGCCGTGACCGAGCTGATGCGCGGCGCGATCCACTGACCGCCCGCGTCGCATCGGCGCCCGTTGCCGCACGTGGCGGGCGCGGGCGCCGTCTTTACGCGTGGCTGCCGAGCTCGATGAGCCGGTCGAGCGCGCGGTAGATATCGTCGAGGCCGTCCTCGCCGAATCGCGATTCGAGCTGGCGATATTGCTCGTCGATGCGCGGACCGATTTCCGTCACCAGTTTCCTGCTTTGCGGCGTCAGGCTGACCAGCAGCCGGCGCTGGTCCTCCTGCGCGCGCATGCGCGTGATCAGACCGTCGCGCTCCATCCGTTCCAGCACGCCGGTCAGGCTCGGGCTCAGGATGCAGCAGCGTTTCGCGATCTGCCCGGCTTCGAGCGCCTGCGCCGGTTCGCCGTCGAGCACGCGAATGATCCGCCATTGCTGTTCGGTCAGCGAGAATTCCTTGAGAATGGGGCGAAACAGGCCCATCAGCGTTTCGCGGGCCTCGAGCAGCAGCATGGCCAGGTTGCGATGGTCGAGCGTACGGTTCATCAGCGTGAGCAGAGGACGGGGACGCATCAATCTTAACAGCCGAAGCTGATGAATTTCGCGTATCAGGGTAATCGAGGTTGCCAGCACCCGATTGTTTACTTAAGATATTAAGTATTGACGATGCGCCGCGACGCGCGGCAGGGGAATGACGCATGGAGCTGTCTTGCACGACCGCCGCGGCGCCGCCGTTGCCGGTCGCCATCGGTACCGTCTACGGCGCGCTGCTCAACGAGCGCGCGGCGCTCGCCGCGCTCGGCGATGCGGTGAACGCCCCGCCTTACGGCCGCCCGCCGCAGGCGCCGATCCTGTACATCAAATCCGCCAACACGCATGTGGCCGACGGTGCCGCCGTCGTCGTGCCGGCCGGCGTCGACGCGCTCGAGATCGGTGCGTCGGTGGCCGTCGTGTTCGCCCGGCGCGCGACGCGCGTGGCGGCCGCGCAGGCGCTCGACTACGTGCACGGCTTCACGCTCGCGAGCGACGTGTCGGTGCCGCATCCCGATTACTACCGTCCGGCCGTGCGTTTCAAGTGCCGTGACGGCTTTTGCCCGCTCGGCCCGGCGATCGTGCCGGCCGCCGCGCTCGCCGACGTCGACGCGATCGGCCTGACGGTGCGGATTGACGGCGAGCTGGCCGCGTCCGCATCGACCGCGACGCTGATTCGCCCGGTTCGCGAGCTGATCGCCGACGTGACGGCCTTCATGTCGTTCGACGCGGGCGACGTGCTGCTGCTCGGCGTCGCGGGCGGCGCGCCGCGCGCCCGCGCGGGCAGCACGATCGAGATCGCCGCGGCCGGCATCGGCGCGTTGCGGCATACGTTGATTGCGGAGGAAGCACGATGAAGACGGCGCGTGTGATCTATAACGGCGCACTGCATGCAGCCGAACCGGCCGGCGACGGCGCGATCCGCCTCGATACGGGGCGCGTGCTGGCGGAGGACGCGGTGGCATGGCTGCCGCCCGTCGCGCCGCGTACGACGTTCGCGCTCGGCCTGAACTACGCCGACCATGCGAAGGAACTCGCCTTCAATGCGCCGAGCGAACCGCTGATCTTCCTGAAGGGGCCGAACACGTTCGTCGGCCACCGGTCGCGCACGGTGCGCCCGGCGGACGCCACGCACATGCACTACGAGTGCGAGCTGGCCGTCGTGATCGGCCGGCCCGCGCGCCGCGTGAGCCGCGCGCAGGCCATCGACTACGTGGCCGGCTATACGGTCGCGAACGACTACGCGATCCGCGACTATCTCGAGAACTACTACCGTCCGAACCTGCGCGTGAAGAACCGCGACACCTGCACGCCGCTCGGGCCGTGGTTCGTCAGCCGCGACGAGATCGGCGACGCGGGCGACCTGACGCTGCGCACGACGGTGAACGGCCGGCAGACGCAGCGCGGCAGCACGCGCGACATGGTCTTCGACGTGCCGGCGCTGATCGAGCACATCAGCAGCTTCATGACGCTCGCGCCGGGCGACCTGATCCTGACCGGCACGCCCGAGGGGCTGGCGGACACGCAGCCGGGCGACGAGGTCGTGACCGAAATCGAAGGGATCGGCCGGCTCGTGAACACGATCGTCGCCGAGGCAGACTACTATCGCGCCGGCTGAGCCCGTCGCCCAAGGAGAGCACATGACCATCAAGCACTGGATCGACGGCCGCGAAGTGGAGAGCCGCGAGACCTTCACGACGCTGAACCCGGCGACGGGCGACGTCATCACCGACGTCGCGTCGGGCGGCGAGGCCGAGGTCGACGCGGCCGTGCGCGCGGCGAAGGAAGCGTTCCCGAAATGGGCGAACACGCCGGCGAAGGAGCGCGCGAAGCTGATGCGCAAGCTCGGCGAGCTGATCGAGCGGAACGTGCCGATGCTCGCGGCGCTGGAGACGCAGGACACCGGCCTGCCGATCGCGCAGACGAGCAAGCAGCTGATTCCGCGCGCGTCCGAGAATTTCAACTTCTTCGCGGAAGTATGCGTGCAGATGAACGGCCGGACCTATCCGGTCGACGATCAGATGCTGAACTACACGCTGTACCAGCCGGTCGGCGTGTGCGCGCTGGTGTCGCCGTGGAACGTGCCGTTCATGACGGCCACGTGGAAGACGGCGCCGTGTCTCGCGCTCGGCAACACGGCCGTGCTGAAGATGTCGGAGCTGTCGCCGCTGACGGCCGACCAGCTCGGCCGGCTCGCGCTCGAAGCCGGCATCCCGCCCGGCGTGCTGAACGTCGTGCAGGGTTACGGCGCGACGGCCGGCGATGCGCTCGTGCGGCATCCGGACGTGCGCGCGGTGTCGTTCACGGGCGGCACGGTCACGGGCAAGCGGATCATGGAGCGCGCGGGCCTGAAGAAGTACTCGATGGAACTCGGCGGCAAGTCGCCGGTGCTGATCTTCGACGACGCCGATTTCGACCGCGCGCTCGACGCGTCGTTGTTCACGATCTTCTCGATCAACGGCGAACGCTGTACGGCCGGCTCGCGGATCTTCGTGCAGCGCACGATCTACGACCGCTTCGTGCAGGAATTCGCGCGCCGCGCGAACAACCTGGTGGTCGGCGATCCGGCCGATCCGGGTACCCATCTCGGCGCGATGATCACGCGCCAGCACTGGGAGAAGGTGACGGGCTACATCCGCATCGGCGAGCAGGAGGGCGCGCGCGTGGTGGCGGGCGGCGCGGACAAGCCGGCCGGGTTGCCCGATCGTTTGCGCAACGGCAACTTCGTGCGGCCGACCGTATTCGCCGACGTCGACAACCGGATGCGCATCGCGCAGGAAGAGATCTTCGGGCCGGTCGCGTGCATCATCCCGTTCGAGAACGAGGAAGAAGGGCTGCGGCTCGCGAACGACACGGCGTACGGCCTCGCGTCGTACATCTGGACGCAGGACGTCGGCAAGGTGCATCGGCTCGCCCGGGGCATCGAGGCCGGGATGGTGTTCGTGAACAGCCAGAACGTGCGCGACCTGCGCCAGCCGTTCGGCGGCGTGAAGGAATCGGGCACCGGGCGCGAAGGCGGCGAGTACAGCTTCGAGGTGTTCGCGGAGATCAAGAACGTGTGCATCTCGATGGGTTCGCATCACATTCCTCGCTGGGGCGTGTAACGGGAGCGGGTCGTGTTGCCGCAAGAACGAACGATTCCTTGGCCGGCACGCCGGCCAAGCATGGGGCCAGAGTAAGCGCTAAAGCGCTAACTCCGGTCGACCGCGAAGCATGGGACCGGAGTAACCGCTAAAGCGCTAACTCCGGTCGACCGCGATGCATGGGACCGGAAACCGCTAAAGCGCTAACTCCGGTCGACAGGGAGACTTGAACGATGGGCAAATTGTCCCTCGCCGCGAAGATCACGCACGTGCCGTCGATGTATCTGTCGGAATTGCCCGGCCGGCATCACGGCTGCCGTGATGCGGCGATCCGCGGCCATCAGCTGATCGGCGAGCGCTGCCGCGCGCTCGGCGTCGACACGATCGTCGTGTCGGACGTGCACTGGCTCGTCAACGCGGGCTATCACGTGAATTGCAATGCGCGGTTCGCCGGAACCTATACGAGCAACGAGCTGCCGCACTTCATCCGCGACATGCAGTACGCGTATCCGGGCAACCCGGCGCTCGGCCGGCTGATCGCGGAAACGGCCACCGCGCGCGGCGTCGCGACGCGGGCGCACGAGATCGACAGCCTCGAGCTCGAATACGGCACGCTCGTGCCGATGCGCTACATGAACGGCGACCAGCACTTCAAGGTCGTGTCGATCGCCGGCTGGTGCATGTGGCACACGCTCGACGAAAGCCGGCGCTTCGGCGAGGCGCTGCTCGAAGCGATCGAGAAGAGCGATTCGAACGTCGCGTTCCTCGCGAGCGGCTCGCTGTCGCACCGCTTCAACGACAACGGCAGCCCCGAGGAATCGATCCACGAGATCAGCCGCGAATTCTTCCGGCAGGTCGACCTGCGCGTGGTCGAGCTGTGGAAACAGGGCGATTTCAAGACCTTCTGCGCGATGCTGCCGGAGTACAACGTGCATTGCCACGGCGAAGGCGGCATGCACGACACGGCGATGCTGCTCGGGCTGCTCGGCTGGGATCGTTACGACCGGCCCGTCGAGATCGTCACCGACTATTTCGCGAGCTCGGGCACCGGGCAGATCAACGCGATCTTCCCGCTGCCCTGAGCGTCGCCGCCCGCCCCGCATTCGAATCCGACCGGAGACCTGCCATGCCACACATCGTCGTCGAATACACCGCGAACATCCGCGACGACGCACGCATTCCCGTGCTGCTGCACACGATCAACGCGACGCTGATCGCCCAGGGCGGCGTGTTCCCGACCGGCGGCATCCGTTCGCGCGCGATCGAGCTGCGCGACTACTGCGTCGCCGACGGCACGGAGGACGACGCGTTCGTCCACGTGACGCTGAAGATCGGTTCGGGCCGCACCGACGCGCAGAAAAAGGCCGCGTGCGACGCGCTGTTCGACGCGATCAAGGTGCATTTCGCCGAGTTGTACGCGACACGCTACCTTGCGCTGTCGATGGAACTGACCGAGTTCAGCGAAAGCGGCTCGTACAAGCACAACAACATTCACGCCCGCTACAAGCGGGCCGGCTGAACGCGATTCCCGATCCGACCATGCTCGAACCCGCCATCATCGACCAGCTCGCGCACCGTCTGCACGACGCCGAACGCGCGCGCACGCAGATCCGCCAGATCTCGCTCGACCATCCCGACATCACGATCGACGACGCGTATGCGATCCAGCGCGCGTGGGTCGCCCTCAAGCTCGCGGAAGGCCGCACGCTGAAGGGGCACAAGATCGGCCTCACGTCGAAGGCGATGCAGAACACGTCGCAGATCGACGAACCCGACTACGGCGCGCTGCTCGACGACATGTTCTTCGAAGACGGCGGCACGATCCCGACTAGCCGCTTCATCGTGCCGCGCGTCGAGGTCGAGCTCGCATTCGTGCTCGGCAAGCGGCTCACCGGCCCGAACTGCACGATCTTCGACGTGTACGACGCGGTCGATTACGTCGTGCCGGCGCTCGAGATCATCGACGCGCGCAGCCAGTCGATCGACCCCGACACGAAACGGCCGCGCAAGGTGTTCGACACCATCGCCGACAACGCGGCGAACGCGGGCGTCGTGATCGGCGGCCGGCCGGTGCGCCCGCAGGACGTCGATTTGCGCTGGGTGGCGGCGATCATGTCGCGCAACGGCGTGGTCGAGGAAACCGGTGTCGCGGCCGGCGTGCTGAACCATCCGGCGAACGGCGTCGCGTGGCTCGCGAACCGGCTGTCGCGCTTCGACGTCGCGCTGGAGCCGGGGCAGATCGTGCTCGGCGGGTCGTTCACGCGGCCGTGCGCGGCGCGTTCGGGCGATACGTTCAGTGTCGATTACGGCCCGCTCGGGACGATCCAGTGTTACTTCGAATGAGGTGAGCGAACGATGCAGATTTCGTCGAATGTCTTCAAGGCCGCGCTCGCGCGCGGCGATGCGCAGATCGGGTTGTGGCTCGGCCTCGCGAATCCGTACAGCGCCGAAGTCGTCGCGGGCGCCGGTTTCGACTGGTTGCTGATCGACGGCGAGCATGCGCCGAACACGGTGCCGACGATCCTCGCGCAACTGCAGGCGATCGCGCCGTATCCGTCGCATCCGGTCGTGCGCGTGCCGTGGAACGATCCGGTGATCGTCAAGCAGGTGCTCGATCTCGGCGCGCAGACGCTGCTCGTGCCGATGGTGCAGAGCGCGGACGAAGCGCGTGCGGCGGTGGCCGCGACGCGTTACCCGCCGCACGGCATTCGCGGCGTCGGCAGCGCGCTGGCGCGTGCGTCGCGGTGGAATCGCGTCGGCGAGTACCTGCATCGCGCGAACGACGAGATGGCCGTGCTCGTGCAGGTCGAGACGCGCGCGGGGCTCGACGCGATCGATGCGATCGCGCGGGTCGACGGCGTGGACGGCGTATTCATCGGGCCGGCCGATCTGGCCGCCGATCTCGGTCATCTCGGCGATCCCGGGCACCCGGACGTGCAGGCCGCGATCGACGGTGCGATCCGCGCGATCCAGGCGGCCGGCAAGGCGCCGGGCATCCTGAGCGCGGATGAAGCGGCCGCGCGGCGCTATCTGGAAGCGGGGGCGCTGTTCGTCGCGGTCGGCGTCGATACGACGCTGCTGGCGCGGAGCGCGGAACGGCTCGCCGCGCAGTTCAAAAGGGCCGGCGGCGACGCCGCGAAGCAGGGCGACGGCACGTATTGACGCGGCGGCAGGCGGTGGTCGTGTGCCGCCCGCGGGCTTTGCGCCACGCGGTTTCGTGCACGCGCATGGCCGCGCCTATCCTTTCGTGCCCCGTCCCGCCTCCATATATCGTCCCGGCGTCGTTCCCAGCGCGCGTCGGAACATGTCGATGAACGCGCTCACGTTGTCGTACCCGAGATCGAGCGCGATCGTCGTCACCGGCGCGCCATCCGCAATGCGCTCGAGCGCCCGCAGCAGTCGCGCCTGCTGACGCCACTGCGCGAACGTCAGCCCCGTCTCGGCGACGAAGCGGCGACTCATCGTCCGTGCGCCGATGCCGGCCCATTCGGCCCACTCCTCCAGCCGCCGGTCGTTCGCGAGATCCGCAGCCAGCGCATCGGTGATCTTCACGAGCCGCGGATCCCGCGGCCGGACCAGGCCCAGCGCCTCGGCTTCCGATGCCGCGATTTCATCGAGGATCACGTCGGCGATCCGGGCTTGTGCGGCATCCAGCTCGGCATCGCCCCAGCTTGCCGCGCGCTGCACGGCTTCGCGCAGCAGCGGCGTCGTGCGGATCGCGCGCGGCGTGGCCGGCAGCGCCGCGCAGCGCGCTTCGGCGACGAATGCCGACCAGCCGGCAATCGGCCCGAACGAGCGCAGCGAATGCCGGTAATGCGGCGGAATCCAGATCGCATGGATCGCCGGCACGACCCATTCCTGATCGTCGAGCCCGATCGTCACCAGACCGCTCAGCGCGCCGACGAGCTGGCCGCGCGCATGCGAATGCGACGCGGTGATGCGCGGGGCGCGTTGCGACAGGATGGCGGCGACCACGAACGGGCCGTCGTCGGACGTGACGAAGCGGGCGGGCAGGAGCGGATCGGACATGGCCGGATATCGGTATCGAATGGCCGTTATACCGGAGATCGGCCGGTTTTGCACGCCTACACTGCGTCCATCGATGACAACCGGAGCAAGACGCGATGCGAGCCGAACAGATGCTTCCCGACCATGCCGACCGGGTCGATGCCGGCGGAACGACGATTCGCAAGGGGACCGTTGGTGCGTTTCTGGTCAACGCACGGGTGTTGACCGATCCCAACGCCGCGCCGGCGGAGCGGGCGCGTGCGGAGGCCGATGCGATCGACGCGTTGCCTGCGCTGCGAGCGCTCGGCCTGTTCGACGTGCTGGAAGTACGCGATCCCGCGCTGCGCGCATGGCTCGATGCCCGGTAAAGACCCATCTTCCCGAATTGAAGGAACCACCATGAAAGCAGCAGTCGTGACGGGCGCCGGCGCGCGTCCCGTTCATACGGAGTTCGACGCGCCGCCCGCGATGCCGGGCCACCGCCTGATCGACGTGACGGCGTCGGCGTTGAGCCGGCTTGCGCAGGGGCGCGCGGCCGGCACGCATTACTCGTCGGACCGACGCTATCCGTTCGTCGTCGGTGTCGACGGCGTAGGGCGTCTCGACGACGGTCGGCGCGTCTATTTCTTCGGCGCCCCGGCGCCGTTCGGCGCGATGGCCGAACGCACGATCGTGCCCGATACGCAGTGCGTGCCGCTGCCCGACGCGCTCGACGACGTCACGGCCGCGGCGATCGCGATTCCGGGGATGTCGTCGTGGGCGGCGCTGACCGAACGCGCGCGGCTCGCCGCGGGCGAGACGGTGCTCGTCAATGGCGCGACCGGCACGTCGGGGCGGCTCGCGGTGCGGATCGCGAAGCATCTCGGCGCGGCGAAGGTCGTCGCGACCGGCCGCAACGCGGCCGCGTTGCAGGCGTTGCTGAATGCCGGCGCGGACGCCGTGGTGTCGCTGCAGCAGGACGACGCGCATCTCGCGCGGGCGCTCGAACCGCATTTCCGCGCGGGCGTGGATGTCGTGCTCGATTATCTGTGGGGAGCCAGCGCGCAGACGCTGCTGGTTGCCGGCGCGAAGGCGACCCCCGATGGCCGTCGGCTGCGTTTCGTGCAGATCGGCTCGATCGGCGGCGCGGACGTGCTGGTGCCGGGCGCCGTGCTGCGGGCGACCGCGATCGAACTGATGGGCAGCGGGATCGGCAGCGTGTCGCTGCCGCGCTTGCTGGCGTCGGTGCGCGGCGTATTCGAAGCGGCCGGGCCGGCGGGCCTGACGATCGACACGCGGGAGGTGCCGCTGTCGGACGTCGGCGAACACTGGGGCGATACGAGCAGCGTGGTGCGGCCGGTGTTCACGATGCGTGGCGATTGAACGGAGCATCGCCACGCGGCGAGCCGGCGAGCCGGCGGGCCGGCGGATTGCGCGGCAGCGTCGGGTTGTTCGCCGTCGCGCCGCCTCGCGTGGCGTGAAAGCAGGCGGGCGGCCGACCGCCCGCCGACGCCGGCCGCGTCGGCGTCAGAACCGCTGCTGAATCCCCGCCGTGACCCCGACCTGCGTCGTGCCATACCCCGCGAAATCGCGCGACACGCCGACCTTCTGGTCGTGTTTCGCGATCGCGAACGCGCCGGCCGCGTACAGCACCGTCCGCTTCGACAGCGCGTAGTTCGCACGCATCGACACCAGCGTCGGATCGGCGTCGCTGCCGCCCTTGATGTTCTGGTGATAAACGGCCGCGATCAGCGAGAACGCCGGCGTGAACTGATACGACCCGCCGAGCCAGACCATGTCGCTCAACTGGTTCGCCGCCGTGGTGCGGAACGTGCGCTTGTAGTTGCGGTAGCCGGCCATCGTCTTCAGGTTGCCGAAGTCGTAGCTCAGGCCGGCATGGATTCCCTGGATATAGTCGACCGTATCGGCCGGCGTGACGCTGTCGGCCGCGCCGTTCTGCCGGTCGAACGTGACGACCGCCGCGAACGGTCCCTTCTCGTAGCCGACCGCGAAATCGTATTTCGAACTGGTTTTCATGCTGCCCGGCACGTTGCCGAAGCCGTACAGCGCGCCGAACTTGAAGCCGCCGAATTCGCCGTCGTAGCGCACCGCGTTCGACGAGCGCGTGAACATGCCGTCCTTGCGGCCGCCCGTCGCCATCGACGACGACGCCCACGAGTAGTTCTGCGCGTAGCCCATCGGGTCGAACGGCAGCATGTAGTCGTAGGTGACGGTGTAGTTGCGGCCGAGCGTCAGTTCGCCCCATTTGCTCTTCAGGCCGACCGTCGCGCGGCGCGCGAAGATCGAGTCCGGGCCGTCGTCGAACGCGCCGTTCGCGAGATCGATCCCGCTTTCGAGGCGGAACACGGCCTTCAGCCCACCGCCGAGATCCTCGACGCCGCGCAAGCCCCAGCGCGACGTGTTCTTGTTCCCCGACTTGAGCTTGACCGAATTGCCGCCTTCCGGCGCCGCGTGGTTGGTGAATTCGATGCCGGCGTCCATGATCCCGTACATCGTGACCGACGACTGCGCGTGCGCGGCCGGCACGGCGATACAGGCCACTGCAGCCGAACCGGTAAGGACTACTGTGCGAATGGAACGTTCTGCGCGTGAATTCATTTTGACGGTGTCTCCTTGGTTTGTTCTGGGTGGGGTGAAACGGAAAACGGGTACTCGGCGCGCCGTCGGCGAATGCCATGCAGCGTCCGCCGATGCGAGGCCGCAACGGATGCGTGCGTGACTGCATGCGCGGCGGCACGCGGGCCGCCGCAAACGGATCAGCCCGCTTTCGCGAACGCCCAGCAGTCGTTGGTGGGGAATTCGATCCAGTGCTTGCCGGCCGCGCGCGGCACATGGCCGAACGCGCGCAGGCGCATGTCGCCGCAATGGAACAGGTATTCCCAGCGGTCGCCGAGATACATCGACGTGACGAGGTCGGCCTGCAGCCGGTTCGCACCCGGGCCGTCGGCTACCTGCACGCGTTCGAGGCGAATCACGGCCTGCGCGTCCTGACCCGGCGCGAGCGTGTCGCGGGCGACCGCGCGCAGCTCCCAGCCGTCGCCGGCGAGCGTCACGCATTCGCCGTCGATCGCGGCGACGCGCGCGTCGATCCGGTTGTTGCTGCCCATGAATTCGGCGGTATACAGCGAGCGCGGCGCGCCGTACAGCTCGGCCGGCGTGCCTTCCTGCTCGATGCGGCCGTTGCGCAGCAGCAGGATGCGGTCGGACATCGCCATCGCTTCGGTCTGGTCGTGCGTCACGCACAGGGCAGACAGCCCGAGCGACACGATCAGCTCGCGCAGCCACGCACGCGCTTCCTCGCGCAGCTTCGCGTCGAGGTTCGACAGCGGCTCGTCGAGCAGGATCACCGGCGGGTTGTAGACGAGCGCGCGAGCGATCGCGACACGCTGCTGCTGGCCGCCGGACAATTGATGCGGAAAGCGTTCCGCGAGATGACCGAGGCCGAGCTGGTCGAGCGCGGTCTGCACGCGGCGCTTCTGTTCGGCCGGCGCCACGCGCCGCAGCTTGAGGCCGTACCCGACGTTGTCGGCGACGGTGCGGTGCGGCCACAGCGCGTACGACTGGAACACGAGCCCGAGCGAGCGTTGCTCGACCGGCAGGTCGACGCGTTGCGCGCCGTCGAAGAACACGCGATCGTCGAGCTGGATGCGGCCGTCGGACGGCTGTTCGAGGCCGGCCACCGCGCGCAGCAGCGTGGTCTTGCCGCTGCCCGACGCGCCGAGCAGGCACACGACTTCGCCGGCCTTCAGTTCGAACGACACGCCCTTGAGGATCGGGTTGGCGCCGTAGCTGAGGTGCAGATCGTCGACGATGAGCTTATCCATGAAGTTTCACTCCGAAGCGCAGGGCCACGCCGAGACCGGCGCCGACCATCGCGATGTTGATGACAGAGAGCGCGGCGACCTGGTCGACGGCGCCGGTCGCCCACAGCGATACGAGCAGCGCGCCGATCACTTCGGTGCCGGGCGACAGCAGGTAGACGGCGGTCGAGTATTCGCGCTCGAAGATCATGAAGATCAGCAGCCACGCGGCGAGCAGGCCGAAGCGCACGAGCGGCAGCGTCACGTCGAGCGACACGCGGCTGCGCGTCGCGCCGACGCTGCGGCCGGCTTCCTCGAGCTCGGGGCCGACCTGCAGCAGCGCGCTCTGGATGAGCCGCATCCCGTACGCGAGCCACACGACCGTGTACGCGATCCAGATGCTCCACATCGAGTTCTTCAGCTCGCGCAGGCCCGGCACGAACAGGAAGATCCACAGGAACGCGAGACCGGCGAGCAGGCCCGGCACCGCGCGCGGCAGCAGCACGAGATAGTCGAGCAGCCTGGTCGCCCAGTCGGGGCGGCGGTGGCCGGCGAACGCGACGAGCGAGTAGAAGCCGATCGCGAGCGCGCCGCCGATCACGCCGATGCCGAGCGTGTTGACGATGGCGCGCACCAGGTTGTCCTGTTCGAACAGCTCGATGAAATTCGACAGCGTCAGCACTTCGACGAGCGCGACGCCTTCGCCCCAGTTGGTCACGAACGCACGCAGCACGATGCCCGAGATCGGCACGATCACGGTCAGCATCAGCCACAGCGCGACGATCGCGAGCGCGACCCAGCGCCACACGCCGAGCGGCAGCACCGTCGCGCGGCCGGCCTTGCCCTTCACGGTGACGAAGCGGTTCGCGGTCTTCAGCAGGCGGCGCTGCAGCAGCACGAGCGGGAACGTGATCGCGACGATGCACACGGCGACCGCGGCCATCAGGTGATACGACGGCACGCCGAGCTTGTTGGTCAGCTTGTACAGGTAGGTCGCGAGCACGAGGTGGCCTTCCGGGTCGCCGAGCACGAGCGGCAGCCCGAACACCTCGAAGCCGAGGAAGAACACCAGCACGCCGGCGAACAGCAGCGCGGGCATCGTCATCGGCAGGCTCACGTCGAGCGCGACGCGGAACGGTCGCGCGCCCGTCACGCGCGCGGCTTCCTCGACGTCCGAGCCGAGGTTGCGCAGCGCGGCCGACGAATACAGGTACACGTGGGGCACGTGCGTGAGGCCGACGATCACCGTGATCGCGAAGACCGAATAGACGTTCCAGGGCACGTTATGCACCCCGAACCATTCCTTGAACCACACCGAGTAGAAGCCGACCGGGCCGGCCGCGACCACGTAGCCGAACGCGAGCACCATCGGCGACACGAACACCGGCGTGAGCAGCAGCGGTTCGACCCAGCGGCGGCCGGGCAGGTCGGTGCGCACCATCAGGAACGCGAGGACGCCGCCGAGCGGGATCGAGATGAACAGCATCCCGCCGGCGATGACGAACGAGTTCTTCACGGCCGACCAGAAGTCGGGATCGCTGAAGACGAAACGGAAGCCCTCGATGCCGAGCGTTTTGTTCGCGTCGAAGAACGGCGCGGACAGCAGGCTCTGGAACAGGATGAAGCCGAGCGGCAGCGCGACCGCGACGGTCAGTACCGCGACGACGATCCAGCGCAGCATGCCGGCGAGCGGCTGCAGGCTGCTGACCGGCAGCGCGGGAATCGCGTCGCGCGGGCCGGTGGCGGGCGGAACGGCCGGTGCCGTGCCGCGTGTGCTGGTTGAAAGCATGAGTTCGCCCCTGCGGCCATCCGGATGGCCGCCTCTAGGAAGTCGGTAAGGGGAAGGGGCCGCCCGCGCGACGTGCGGCGGGCGGCCTGGATCGGCCGGAGCCGATCAGCCGATCAGCTCTTGATCGCCTGCTGCCATTGCTTCAGGAACGCGAGGCGCTTCGACTGATCGAGATAGACGAGCAGGCCGGTGCCGATCTGGATCGGCTTCAGCGAATCGCCGAGCTCCTTCGTGAGGCTCGCGGCCGACGTTTCGCCGGTCACGTCCGTGCGGATCGCGTACAGGTTCGCCTGGTTGGCGATCATGGTCTGGCCGCGCTTCGACAGCAGGTAGTCCACCCACAGCCTGGCGGCGTTCGGGCTTTTCGCCTTCTTCGAGATCGTCGCGAGCCGGCTCACGATCTGCGTGTAGTCCTTCGGAAACACGTAGCCGATCGACTTGTCCTTCTTCGCCTTCGCGTACGCATACGAACCGATGATGTTGTAGCCGATCAGGTTCTCGCCCGACGAAATGCGCTCCATCATCGCGCCGGTGCTCGACTGCAGCTTCGGGCCGGTCGCGCCGATCGCCTTCACGAGTTCCCATGTGACCTTCTCGTTCAGGTGCGCGTCCTGCGTCAGTGCGTTGAAGCCGACGCCGGATTTCTCGACGTCGTACGTCGTGAGCTTGCCCTTGAACTTGTCCGGTTGCGACGCGAGCAGCTTGATCAGCTCGGCGCGCGTCTTCGGCACCTCGTTCTCGGGAATCAGGCGCTTGTTGTAGACGATCGCGAGCGGCTCGAACGTCGTGCCGTACGCCTGCTTCTGGTACTGGGCCCATTGCGGCACGTTCGGGCTTTCCGGCGAATCGTAGGACGCCATCAGGCCGTCGTTGACGAGCTTGACCTGCAGGTCCATCGCCGAGCTCCACAGCACGTCGGCGCTGGTGCTGCTCGCCGCGTTCTCGCTGATGTAGCGGTTGTACAGCTCGGTGCTGTTCATGTCGTTGTACTCGACCTTCACGCCGTACAGGCTTTCGAAGTCCTTGATCAGCGGGCGCACGAGGCCCGTGTCGGTCGTCGAGTAGACGATCAGTTTGCCTTCCTTCTTCGCGGCGTCGATCACGCCCTGGTAGTTCCCCGGGTAGCCGGCCGGAACCTGCGCGACGGCGCTGCCGGCGGCGGTGCCCAGAACGACCGCGAGCGCGGCGGCGAGGTGCTTCGGTGCAAACGGCATGTCTTCCTCCAGTTACGCTTATGTGTTGTTCGAGTGCAGCGGATGGTAATTGCGGGGCACTTTCAGCCCGCTTTCATTTCCGTTCACAATCGCGCCGTTCATGTCATGGATTTCCCGAGGTCGAAGCGGCGGCCGCGGGTTCGCGGCGCGCGGCAACGCTTGAAAGGGCGCGGACGGGCTATGCGGACGCGGCCAGCAGTTGTCCGAGGAGGCGGCCGCCATGCCGTGCGTGCGCGGCCGTCAGCGCGGCATATCCGACGACGACGCCCGCTTCGCACCGGGCGCTTCGACAGAAGCCGCGAATCGGCTGCAACGCGACGCCGGCCGCGCGGGCTTGCGCGACGCAGGCTGCTTCGTCCATGCCGGGCGGCAGCCACAGCACGAAATGAAAGCCGGCGTGCTCGCCGGACACCGTGTACCGGCCGCCGGCATGCTTCGCCAGCTGGTCGAGCACGATGTCGCGCCGCTGGCGGTACGCGTGGCGGGCGGCGCGCAGGTGCTTCGCGAAATCGCCGTGCGCGATGAAGCGGGCCAGCGCGAGTTGCGGCGCCGCGCCGACCGAGCGGGCGGTCGCATGCCAGACGGCGGACAGCGCCGGCCGCAGTTCCGCCGGCACGACCATGAACCCGATGCGCAACCCGGAAAACAGCGTCTTGTTGAACGACCCGCAGTAGATCACACGATCGCACGCGTCGAGCGCTTTCAGCGCGGGGAGCGGGGCGGTCTGGTAGCTGAATTCGCCGTCGTAGTCGTCCTCGACGATCCACGCGCGGTTGCGCTGCGCCCAGTCGAGCAGTTCGAGCCGGCGCGAAACCGACATCGTGACGCCGAGCGGCGCCTGATGGGCCGGTGTCACGTACGCGGCGCGCGCATCGGGATGGCGATCCAGCGATGCGGTGTCGATGCCTTCCCGATCGACCGGCACGTCGATCACGGTCGCGCCCGCGATCGTGAAGATCTGCCACGCCGACGCATAGCCGGGATCCTCCATCAGCACCGTCGTGCCGGGCGCGAGCAGCGTGCGTGCGACGAGGTCGATCGAATGGCGGATGCCGGTCGTGATGACGATGTCGCCGGCCTCGCACGGGATGCCGCGGTATTCCCGCAGGTACGCGGCGATTTCGGCGCGCAGGCTTTCGACGCCCTGTGCCGGCGTCGCGCCGAGATCGTCCGCGGTCGCGGCAAGCAGGCTGGTGCCGAGCGCCTTCTTCCATTGCTGCATCGGCAACAGGCCGGGATCGGCGAGCCGCGCGACGAACGGGACGCCGGGACGCACGCCTTGCTCGGGCTCGGCCGGGGCGGCCGGCGTGGCGGGCGTGGCGGGCGTGGCGGGCGCGGCGGGCGCGGCGGCACGGCGCGGGCGGTCGTCGCGCGAGCGCGCGGCCGCGCGCAGATAGCTGTCCGGCACGACCGCGCACACGCGCGTGCCGGATCCCCGCGTGCGGGCGATGTAGCCCTCGGCGCACAGGATGTCGTACGCCGCTTCGACGGTGCCGCGCGCGACATCCCAGCGCGCGGCCAGCGTCCGGCTCGACGGCAGCGGGCCGTCGCCGGGCAGCAGGCACTTCAGGATCGCGTCGCGAATCGTGTCGGCGATGCATGCCTGCTTCGACTGCGGGCTGCCGCCCGACAGCCCGGGCGGGCGTGGCAGGTCCAGCGGAGTCGCGGCTTTGCCTCGCGGCATAGTGGTCCAGTCGATGGTCGATTTAATGGTCCTTCAGCTTATATCACTTTCGCCTTAGATTGCTGTCGACCCTACCCATCCGACCGAAACGGACTTACCGCATGCAGACGCGTTCATTACCCCGATGGGGCTGGCTGTTCCTGTTGATGCTCGTCGTGTGCCTGCCGCGCGTCACGATCGACGCGTACCTGCCGTCGCTGCCCGCGATGGCGGACGCGCTGCACGGCACCGACGCGCAGTTGCAGCTCACGCTGACCCTCTACATGGCCGGCTATGCGTCGTCGATGCTGGTGTCGGGGCCGCTGTCCGACCGCTACGGCCGCCGCCCGGTGCTGCTCGGCGGCCTGTGCGTGTACGTCGTCGCGAGCGTCGCCTGCGCATGGGCGACCAGCATCCCGATGCTGATCGTCGCGCGCGTGTTCCAGGCGCTGGGCGGCTGCAGCGGCACCGTGATCGGCCGCGTGATCGTGCGCGAGCGTTTTCCGGCCGCGACGCAGGCCACGATGCTCGGCCATCTTTCGGCCGGCATGGCGCTGTCGCCGGTGGTCGCGCCGCTGGCCGGCAGCGCGATTGCCGAATGGCTGAGCTGGCGCGGCGTGTTCGGCTGGCTGGCGGCAGGCGGGCTGGTCGCGACCGCGATGGTGCTGCGCTATCTGCCCGAGACCCGCGCGCGCGAGGCGCGGCCGCCAGCGTGTGCGGGGCTGCTGCGGACCTACGCCGGCCTGCTGCGCGAGCGGCGGTTCCTGCGCTATTCGCTCGCCATCGGCTTTGCTTACTGCACGTACTATCCGTTCATCGCGGAATCGTCGACGCTGTTCCAGCGGCAAATCGGCGTGTCCGGGCCGGTCTATGCGGCGATCTTCGGAGTGACCGTGCTCGGCTACCTGATCGGGTCGAGCGCGTTCGCGCGGACCGGCGCGCGCTGGACAGCCGATTCGGTCGTCGCGGCGGCGGCGGCCGTCAACGTGGTCGGCGCGGCCGGGCTGTGGATCGGCGGCGCGATCGCCCCGACTTCGGTGACGGCCCTCGTCGCGCCGATGTTCGTCGTGATGATCGCGGTCGGGATCGCGATTCCGGCCTGCCAGTTCGCGGTGATGCAGCCGTACACGAAGATCGCCGGCACGGCGTCGGGGCTGTTCTTCTTTATCCAGATGGCGATCACGGCCGCGTGCGGTGGCGTGCTGGCGTGGCTGTCGGACGGCACCGCGCATCCGATGATCGTCGTCACGGGCGGCGCGAGCGTCGCGTTCGTCGCGGTGGTGGCCGGTTTGCGCGAGCGAGGCGTGGCCGGCGATGCGCGCATCGCGGCGCGCAGCCGGCCCGCCGCCCAGCGCTGAGCGGGACCGCCGGCACTGCAGCGGCGGGTTCGCGGCGCCCGCGCAACCCGTGTTTGCGCGAGGCGTGGAGACGGAAAGGATCATGTAATGTAGCGGGCTGTCGCTGACCTTACCGGAATCCCCATGCGTGTGCTGCTCGTCGAAGACAACCCGAACCTGGCCCAGTCGCTGAACGACGCGCTGAGCGCCGCGCGCTTCGCGGTCGATCACATGGCCGACGGCGAGGCGGCGGACCACGTGCTGCGCACGCAGGATTACGCGCTGGTGATCCTCGATCTCGGGCTGCCGAAGCTCGACGGGCTGGAGGTGCTGCGGCGGCTGCGCGCGCGCCGCAATCCGGTGCCGGTGCTGATCCTCACCGCGCACGGGTCGGTCGAGGATCGTGTGAGGGGGCTCGATCTCGGCGCCGACGATTATCTCGCGAAGCCGTTCGAGCTGACCGAGCTGGAAGCGCGCGCCCGCGCGCTGATCCGGCGCAGCCTCGGTCACGAGCATTCGCGCGTCGAATGCGGGCCGCTTTCGTACGACAGTATCGACCGCCGCTTTCATCTCGCGGGCGAGCCGCTGTCGCTCACGCCGCGCGAGCGCTCGGTGCTCGAGGTGCTGATCCTGCGCAACGGTCGCGCGATCAACAAGGACACGCTGTCGGAGAAGATCTTCGGGCTCGACGAATCGGTCAACGCCGATGCCATCGAAATCTACGTGTACCGGTTGAGGAAAAAGCTCGAGAACAGCGGCGTGGCGATCGTCACGCTGCGCGGGCTCGGCTATCTGCTCGAAGCGAAGGCGGAGAGGGCCGAATGAACCGTGCCCATGCTCCCGTGCGTTGCATCACACGTCCGCTGCGCGCCGAGGGGGAGCATCCCGTTCGCGGCCGGCCTTGCACGGCCGGCCGGCTGCTCGGGCGCGCGGCGATGCTCCGCGAATTCTCGGCCACGCCCGTTGGCGCGGCCCGGCGGGAGGCACGATGACCCGCCCGAACCTGCGCGCGCAGGTCGCGCTGTGGCTGCTGCTGCCGCTGCTCGGCCTGCTCGCGCTCGACTCGTGGCTCACGTACCAGCGCGCGATGAGCGCCGCGCACGTCGCGTTCGACCGGACGCTGTCGTCGTCGCTGAAGTCGATCCGCGAAGGCGTGCGGCTCAACGACGGCGAGATCGAGGTCGACCTGCCGTATCTCGCGCTCGAGATGCTCGAATCGAGCGACGGCGGCAAGATCTACTACCTGATCCGCGAGGACAACGGCCGCACGATCACCGGCTATCCGGACCTGCCGCTGCCGCAGGGGCGCGACGCGGGCGACGGCGCGCCGTTCGTCACGCGCTACTACGACGTCGTGTATCGCGGCGAACAGTTGCGGATGGCCGCGCTGCGCATCCCGGTGCACGACGTGCCGACCGCGCAGTCGCGCATCGTGTGGGTGATGGTCGGCGAGACGATCGAGGCGCGTCAGGCGCTCGCGCGCGAGATCCTGATCGGGTCGCTGCTGCAGGAAGGGCTGCTCGTCGTGCTGGCGCTCGGAATCGTGTGGCTCGGCGTCGGGCGCGGGCTGCGGCCGCTGAACCGGCTGTCGGCCACGGTCGCCGCGCGCAGCGAAGACGACACGACGCCGCTCGACACGGGCGCGATACCGAGCGAACTCGCGCCGCTCGTCGACTCGATCAACCAGTACATCGGCCGCACGCAGCGGATGCAGGTGGCGCGGCGCCGCTTCTTCGCCGATGCGGCCCATCAACTGAAGACGCCGCTCGCGGCGGTGCAGGCGGGCGTCGAGCTCGCGTTGCGGCCCGACGAACAGCCGCGCGCGAACGTGCACCTGCGCCGCGTGAACGCCGCGGTGCGGCAGGCCGCGAAGATCGTTCAGCAATTGCTGTCGCTGTCGCGGCTCGATTCGGACAGCGGCCATGCGGTCGCGCACAAGCCGGTCCCGCTGCACCGGCTCGCACGCAGCGTGACGCTCGACTGGTCGCCCGTCGCACGCGCGCGCGACATCGATCTCGGCTTCGAGCACGAGGCCGATGTCGACGTGCACGGGCAGGCCGACCTGCTCGGCGAGATGATCGGCAACCTGATCGACAACGCGATCCGTTATGCGGGCGACCATGCGGTGATCACGGTGCGCGTCTCGCGCGACGGCGACGACGCGCGGCTCGACGTGATCGACAACGGGCCGGGTATTCCGGCCGACGAACGGGACGCGGTGTTCGAGCGTTTCCATCGCGGCAGCAAGACGCAGACGGTCGAAGGGACGGGGCTCGGGCTGTCGATCGTGCGGGAGATCGCGCGCGTGCATCAGGGCAGGGTGACGCTCGCCGATGCGGGCGGCGGCGGGCTCGTCGTGACGATCCAGCTGCCGGCGGCGCTGAGCGATGCGATGCCGCGCGCCGCGTGACGGCGCGCGACGATACGGCACGTGAAGGGAACGGGCCGGCGCAAGCCCGTTATTGGCCGGAACAGGCCTTGGCTATCCGGCTCAGTCGCCGAAGCCGATCTCCGCTTCGACCGGCTGGCCGATTTCGAGCCACGCGCCCGCGCCCTCGACGACGATCCCGTTGATGCCGAACGTCAGCGCACCGCCGTAGTTCGGGTTCGCGCGATAGGTCTGCATCGTGTCGGTCGGCTCGTGCGGCCAGGCCGGATCGGGCGCGCCGGTGGCCTGGTCGATCGTCGGCATCGGGCAGCGCGTGCACAGCTTCACGAGCCGCAGCCGCACCGGCGTGTCGCCGCCGGTGTCGAGGTGCTCGACGAAATCCTCTTCGTACGCATCGAGATCCGACACGACGATGTTCGGCCGGAAGCGATTCATCGGGATCGCCGGCGCGCCTTTGGCGGCAAGCCGCGCGTTCAGGTCGTCGAGCGACGACTGGCCGATCACGAGCAGCGGGTAAGCGTCCGCGAACTGCGTGTGCGTATCGATCTCGCCGGTCCACTTGCGGTCGCAATCGCGTCGGGCGTCGGCGGCGAAGCGCGCGAGCTTCGTCGGCACGCCGAGGAATTCGGTGAGCCATGCGGCCGTTTCGGCGCCCGTATCGATCGCGTCGACGGTGTCGCGCCACACGGTCGCAGCCATCTTCGGCGTGGCGGGCGTCGCGTCGCCGTCGAGCGGCGTGCGCAGTGCCGGCATGCCCGGCGCGTTCAGCACGAGCGCATCGTCGTCGAACGTCGGGCGGATCAGCGCGAGGCGCGGGTGCGTGCGCTGCGTGAGCATGTGCCCGCGCGGATCGGTGATCAGCCAGTGGCGATCGTACGCGAGGCCCGTTTCGAACAGTTGCGCGCGCGTCAGCGCGACGCCGGCGCAGGATTTGATCGGGTAGACGAAGAGTGCGGTGATGGCTGGCATGACGCTGGCTGAAGGCGGGGTGATCGAATCGCGATTGTGCCAGATCGTGCCGAAGCCGTTTGACGGCTGCGCGCCGCCGCGTGCCCGTCAGGCGAGCGGGAAGCCTGCATCGAAGGTCGTGCGCACGTCGAGCGGCTGGCGCAGCAGCCCGGCCTTCAGGTAGAAGTCGGCCGTGCGCTGCTGTTCGGCGATCACCGCGGCGTCGATCGGCAGCCAGCGCGTACCGCGGCGCTCGAACTGCAGCTTCGCGGCGGCCGGCGGGATGCCGATGATGCGCGCGAGCGCCGCCGAATACGCATCGGCGTGCCGGTACGACCACGCCTGCGCGCGCACGACGCGCCGCAGGAAATCGTGCAGCACGTCGCGTTTCGACGCGATCGCCGCGTCGGTCGCCGCGACGTAGCTGAGGCCCGACCACAGCCCGCGGCCGTTGACCAGCACGCGCGCGCGGCCGCTCGTTTCGGCGAGCGCGGTATAGGGTTCCCAGGTCGCCCACGCGTCGATCGAACCGGTTGCGAGCGCAAGCATCGTGTCGGCCGGCGGCAGGAAGCGGAACGACACGGCATCCGGCGGCAGGCCGGCCGCATCGAGCGCCTTCAGCGTGACGAAATGGCCGATCGAGCCGCGCGTGGTGCCGATCCGCTTGCCCTTCAGGTCGGCCGCGCCCTTGAGTGCGTCGTCGGGGCGCACGAGCACGGCCGTGCCGTACGGATCGGAGCGGTTCGCGCCGATCACCTTGATGCGGGCGCCCGATGCGAGCGCGAAGATCACCGGCGCGTCGCCGATCGGCCCGCAATCGACGGCGGCCGCGTTCAGCGCTTCGGCGAGCGGCGCAGCTGCGGGGAATTCGGTCCATGCGATGTCGTACGCAAGGCCGTTCAATTCGCCGGCCGCTTCGAGCAGCGCGCGCAGCCCGCCTTTCTGGTCGCCGGCGCGCAGCAGCGGGCGGCCGCCCGATTGCGCGCGCAGGGTGGCCGGCGCGGCGGCGATCGTGGCAAGGGCGCTCGCCTGGGCGAGGAAGTGGCGTCGAGTCGGATTCATCGTGAATTTGTGTCGAAGGAAGGATTCGTGAGTTCAATGCGCAAGCCCGGCCTGTACGTCGCGCACGGGTTCCGCGTCGACGCGCAGCAGCAGCGCGGTCAGTGCGTCACCGCCCGTGGCGCGCGCGGCCGGGCGGGCCGCCGCATCCGAGCGGCACAGCAGGTCGGCATCCGACCAGCCGGCGCTGCCGGGCAATGCACGCGCCCGCAGCCAGCCGCGTCGATCGGCAAGCAGCTGTGTGCCGCCAAGCGCATCGGGCGGGACGCCGGCAATCGTCGCGAACGCGCGCCACGCATCGGTCGTCGTCGCGACGCAGTTCGCACGCGAGTCGGCCGACGACGGCACGGACGCGCCGGGTTCGGCGACGAGCAAGGTCTGCCAGCGCGCGTCTTCCGGCGGTGGCGTCGCACCCGGCGCGAGCGCGACGACACGCACGCGCTGGCCGTCGCGCCAGCGCTCGAGTGGCCGCGGTGCCGCGTCGCCGCACCGCACGTCGAGTGCCGGCAGCGGAACGGGCACCGGCCACGCGCCTTCCGCCCGCGCGCCGCTACCGGCTGCCAGCGCTTTCAGGTAGGCGAGCACGGCCCACGTGTCCTGGGTGCCGAGCGTGGCCGCGAAGCCGGGCATCGTCGACGCGCCGTGCGCGTCCCGCGTGCCGTGGCGTACGCGCCAGAACAGTTCGCCGTCGAGCCGACGCGCGAGCAGCGTGCCGGCGAAGGTCGGCGGCCAGTGCGCGAGCGTGGCCGCGAGCGGCCCTTCGCCACGCCCGTCCGCGCCGTGGCAGGCCGCGCAATGTTGCGTATACAGGTGGGCGCCGCGCATCACGTTCGCGACCGAAAACGGCGCGGGATCGCGCTGGAAGCTCGTCGGCACGGCAGGCGCGAGCCACAGCGAAGCGGGCGGCCACGGCGCGAACCATGCGACGGCCAGCGCGGCGACGGCCGTCGCGACACGCCGCTTGCGCGCAGCCAGCGCGAGGCAGGCGAGCACGACGGCCAGCGCCGTCACGCCGCCGGCGACCGCGAGCTGCCGCGTGAGCCCCGCGTCGATGCGCAGCGTTTCGAGCGCGATGCGATGTGCCCACGGCCAGGCCGCCTGGCCATCGACGTCGCCGGTCAGGCCGATCGCGTGCAGCACGCGCGCCAACGCGATTTGCGCGCGATACAGCAATTGCAGGAAAGCGATGGCCCAGTCGGCGAACGGCGGCGCGTTCATCGCGCGCGTCCGCGGCGAGCCGCAGCCAAACGTCGAACGGCGCCCGGCATCTACCAGCTCGCATCGAGCCCGAGATGCCGCAGCGCGTCGTGGCGCAATGCGGCGAGGCGCGGGTCGCCGCGATGGCGCGGGTAGGGCAGGTCGACGCGCAGTTCGGCGACGATCCGTGCCGGGCGCGGCCCGAACACGATCACGCGCTGCGCGAGGAACAGCGCTTCTTCCACATCGTGCGTGACGAGCAGCGCGGAGAAACCGTCGCGTTGCCACAGGGCGGTCAGCTCGGCCTGCATCGTGAGCCGCGTCAGCGAATCGAGCTTGCCGAGCGGTTCGTCGAGAATCAGCAGGCGCGGATCGTTGACGAGCGCGCGCGCGAGCGCGACGCGCTGCGCCATCCCGCCCGACAACTGATGCGGAAACACGTTCGCGAAGTCCTGCAGCCCGACGCGCGCGAGCGCATCGTCGACGCGATGCTGCGCGGTGCGCGCCACGCCGCGCGCTTCGAGGCCGAGCGCGACGTTCGCGCGCACGCGCCGCCACGGGTACAGCGTCGGGTCCTGGAACACGACGATGCGCGACGGATCGGGGCGCGCGATCGGCACGCCGTCCTGTGCGATTGTGCCTTGCCGCGCGGCGTCGAGCCCGGCGACGAGGCGCAGCAGCGTCGATTTCCCGCAGCCGCTCGGGCCGAGCAGCGCGACGAATTCGCCGGCCGCGACCGACAGCGACACGTCGTCGAGCACCGGCAGCGCGCCGCCGGGGCCGTCGAACGCATGGCTCATGCGGCGGATGTCGATGCGCGCGCCGCGCGGCGTCGTGACGGCAGGCGCGGCGGCTGCGGACGATTCGAGTACGGCGGCGCTTACCATTTGACGGTCCCTTTCTGCCACGCGAGCACACGGTCGCGCACCGCGAACAGCAGCGCGATCAACCCGGAAAACAGCAACGCCATCACGAGCAGCGCCGCATACATGTTCACGTACGACGCCCAGCCCTGCGCCCAGCTCAGGTACCAGCCGAGCCCGGACTTGACGCCCATCATCTCGGCGACGACCAGCACCGTGAACGACGCGCTCAGCCCCATGAAAATGCCGACGAACACGTGCGGCAGCGCGGCCGGAATCGCGACGCGCAGCACGAGGAAGCGCGCGTTCGCGCCGAGCGTGCGCGCGACGTCGTAGTACTGCCGGTTGACGCTCGCGACACCCGACCACGTCAGCACGGCGACCGGGAAGCCGGTCGACAGCGCGATCAGGAACGCAGCGGCCGAATAGCTCGACGGGAAGAAGTAGAACGTGAGCGGCAGCAGCGCGGTGGCCGGCACGGGGCCGAGCACGCGCAGCACCGGATGCACCCAGTAGCCGATCCGGCGCGACCAGCCGATCGACACGCCCACCGCGAAACCCGCCGTGACGCCGTACGCGAAGCCGAGCGCGAGCAGCTTCAGCGTGTTGCCGGCGCTGCCTGCGAGGCGCGGCCAGTCGTCGACGTAGACCTCGATCAGCGCCTGCGGCGGCGCGAAGAACGGCGTCGGCAGCCAGCCGGTTTTCGCGGTGACGATTTCCCACGCGGCGAGCACGAGCGGCAGCGCGACGAGCCACGGGCCGGCCGGTCGCACCCGCGCGAGCCGCATGCGGCTCGCGGCCACGAGATGGCCGAGCGTCGCGGCGGCGAGCAGCAGCGCGGCGATCGTCCACGCGGCGGTACCGAACGTGTCGGTGTACGCCCAGTCGCTGAAGCCGACGATCCGGTTCGGCCACAGTTGCGTGAGCGCGCCGAGCGCGGCCCACGCGAGCGCGGCGGCGATCCCGGTCGGCCAGGTGCGCTCCCGCCGGGCGTCGGCGGCCAGCGCGGCGTCGCAGGTCGTGCAGGCCGCGCGCGCGGTAGCGTCGGCATTGGCATTGGCATTGGCATTGGCGGCGCCGCCGGTCGGTGCCGAGGCGATGCGTGCGGCGGAAGCGTGTTCGATCGTCGACATCGCGTTACCCCAGTACGTTGGCATAGACCTGCTGCGCGAAGCGCTGCGGGTCCGTGCTCTTCTTCAGCACGCTGATGCGGCGGAAATCGTCCGCATAGAACGCGATTTCCTGCTGCAGGTCGACGTTGGTCGGGTGATGCGTGTAGGTGAGCGTCGCGTACAGCTTGCGCAGATCCTCGGGGCTGATCTTCGGCGAATACTTCGCGAACACCTTCGCTGCTTCGTTCGGGTTGTCGTGCGTGTACTCGGTGGCCTGCACGATCGAGCGCGCGAGCGCGGCGGCCGACGGCCGGTCGTTGCGCACGAGGTCGCCGCGCGCGCCGATCACGCAGCACACCTTGCGCGCGTATTCGCCGGACAGGTTGGTCGCGAGTTCGGTATACGCGCCGTTGCTGCGCTTTTCGAGCAGGTAGAGATTCGGGTCGCCGTCGGCGATCGCATGGATTTCGCCCTTGTCGACCGCGACGCCGAGCAGGTCGGCCGGATACTGCCGCCACGTGATGTCGCGCTCGGGATCGATGCCGTTCTTCGCGAGCAGGATCGAGAAGAAGTGCTTGCCGGGCGCGGCCAGATCGCTGACGCCGACCGTCTTGCCCTTCAGCGCCTGCAGCGTCGTGACGCCGGCCGCCTTCGCGCCGAGCAGCCGCACGCAGCCGCCGTGCGAGCTGCCGATGATCTTCACGTCGAAGCCGGCTTCGAGCGGCTTCAGCCAGCGGTGGATCATCCCGACCGCCGCATCGGCCTTGCCGGTCGCGATCGATTCGAGCAACTGGTCGGTCGAGCCGCTGTAGTTGATCAGCTCGACTTTCAGCCCGTTTTTCTCGAAGAAGCCGCGCTCCTGCGCGACGACGATCGGCGTCAGGCAGAACGCGTTCTGGTTCCACGCGAACGTGAGTTTCTTCAGCGGCGGCGCGGACCAGGCCTTGCGGCCGAGCGTGATCGCCGGCACGGCGAGCGCCGCGGCGCCGGCCGCGCGCAGCAGCCGGCGGCGTCGGTCGTCGTGCGCGTCGGCGGGGATGGGTGCGGTGGTGTCGGTCATGGTCTGGTCTCCGGTGTGGCGCGAGAGCGGCTCAGTCGAGCAGGTCGGGTTCGTCGGCGACGACGCGTGCGAACAGGCTGTCGAACGCATGCAGCGCGCCGTCGGGGCCGCCGATCTGGCCGTGCGTGTGGCGCGCGGTTTCGTGATCGATCGGCTGCGGCGTGCCGGCCGCTTCGGCCAGCAACTGCGTGTGCGCGGCGTTGTCGAGCGCGATGTACCACCACGCGGCGGCCTCGACCGTCGGGCCGGCCGTCAGGATGCCGTGGTTCTTCAGGATCACGCCCTTGTGCGTGGTGCCGTCCGGCTTCGCGAGCGCATCGGCGATCCGTGCGCCTTCGCCGGTGTCGACGACCATCCCCGTGAAGTCGTCGAACAGCGCGTGGTCTTCGTAGAACACGCAGGCGTCCTGCGTGAGCGGATCGAGCGGGCGGCCGAGCGTCGACCACGCCTTGCCGTACGTCGAATGCGTGTGCGCGGCGGCGACGACGTGCGGATGGGCTTCGTGGATCGCCGCATGGATCGCGAACGCGGCCTTGTTCAGCGGCCGCTTGCCGATCGCGGTTTCGCCGCGCGCGTTGACGAGCAGCAGGTCGGAGACCTTGATCTGCGAGAAATGCACGCCGAGCGGGTTCACCCAGAAATGATCGGGCAGCTCCGGATCGCGCGCGGTGATGTGGCCGGCGAGGCCCGACGCGAAGCCGAAGCGCGCGAACAGGCGGAACGCGGCCGCGAGCCGCTCCTGGCGGTGGCGGCGCTCGGCGGCCACGTCGACGCGCGGCGCGGGCGGATCGAACCAGAAGTGCTGGCGCGGGGTGTCGGCGAGCACGAGGCCCGATGCGGTGCGCCCGGGCGAGGAAAGGACGGCGGACATGATCAGGTATCGCTCCTCAGGCGGCACGGCGCGCCGCGTCGCGGGCGGCGACGGCGCCGCGCACGCGCGGAATCAGTTCGCGGCCGTAGTCGATCGCGTCGTCCAGCGGATCGAAGCCGCGGATCAGGAAGGTCGTCACGCCGAGGTCGTAGTAGTCGAGCAGCGCGTCGGCGACCTGTTCGGGCGTGCCGACGAGCGCCGTCGAATTCGAGCGCGCGCCGGTGAGCTTCGCGATCTCGGTCCACAGCCGCTTGTCCACCCGCGAGCCGCGTTCGGCCGCGGCGAGCAGGCGGCGTGCGCCTTCGCTCTGCTGCGGGCCGCCGGCGCCCAGGCCGGCCGCTTCGCGCAGCCGGCGCGTTTCGTCGAGGATGCGGTGCGCACGCGCCCACGCTTCGTCCTCGGTCGCCGCGAGGATCGGCCGGAACGACACGGAGAAGCGCACCTGGCGGCCGTGCTTCGCGGCTTCGGCACGCACGCGCGTCGTCAGGTCGCGCACCTGGTCGAGCGATTCGCCCCACAGCGCGTAGACGTCCGCGTGCTTGCCGGCCACCGCGAGCGCGGCTTCCGACGCGCCGCCGAAGTAGATCGGCACGTGCGGCTGCTGGAACGGCTTCACTTCCGAAAAGCCCTGCTTGAAGCGGTAATGCGCGCCGTCGTGATCGAACGGCTGCGTTTCCGTCCAGATCCGCCGCAGGATGCCGAGGTATTCGTCGGTGCGTGCATAGCGCGCGTCGTGATCGAGGAAATCGCCGTCGCGCTGCTGTTCGCTGTCCGAGCCGCCGGAGATGAAGTGCACGGCGAGCCGGCCGCGGCTGAACTGATCGAGCGTCGCGATCTGCCGCGCGGCGAGCGTCGGCGCGGTGAAGCCCGGGCGATGCGCGAGCATGAAATGAATGCGCTCGGTCGCGGCCGCCGCGAACGCGATCGTCAGCGTCGCCGACGGGCCGGTCGAGTGATGCGGCACGAGGATCCGGTCGAAGCCGGCCGTTTCGTGGGCGCGGGCAAAGTCGCGCACATAGTCGGGATCGACCGCGGGGCCGGACGCCGGGTGGATTTCCGACTGCTTCTGGCTCTGGATCATGCCGATGAATTCGACGCTCATCTGGGTCTCCGGTGCAGGGACGTTTCCGGCGCGCGGCCGGGCAGGAATGGAGCGCAGGTTAACGCCGGGATCATGCGGAATGGAAATAATCAATCCCGATTTGAATATCAGATTTGCATGGTTTGGGGCCGCATGCGTTACGCATACGCTGTGGGCTCGCGAATGATCGGGCGCGCGTTGGCGCAGGCTTTGCCGCCGCTGTCGTTTTACGCCGCCGTGTTCGAACTACCCAGGGAATCCGTTTCGATGTCCGCCAGCCTTGCCGCTTCCTCGCCGTCACGGCAGCCTGTACTGCGTGTCCTGCCTGCCACTGCCGAAGCCACTGCCGAAGCCACTGCCGAAGCCACTGCCGAAGCCACTGCCGAAGCCACTGCCGAAGCCTCCGCCGAGACGAGCGACGCGCGCCTCGCCGCGCTGCTCGAGCGCCTCGCCCCCGAACTTGCCGCCGATGCGGCCCGCAACGACGTCGAAGGCCGCTTTCCGCACGAGAATTTCGCGCGGCTGCATCGTGCCGGGCTGATCGCGCAGGTCGTGCCGCGCGAGCATGGCGGCGCGGGGGCGACGCTTGCGCGGGCGAGCCGGATCGTCGCCGCCGTCGCGCGGGCCGATCCGGCGACCGCGCTGGTGCTGACGATGACGTATCTGCAGCATCGCGCGCTCGGCCGCGCCGATAACCGCTGGCCGGCCCAGGTGCGGCGCGCGGTGTTCGACAGCGCGGTCGCGCACGGCGCGCTGATCAATGCGTTGCGCGTCGAGCCGGCGCTCGGTTCGCCGTCGCGCGGCGGGCTGCCGGCGACCGTTGCGCGCCGCGTTGCCGACGGCTGGCGGCTGTCGGGCCACAAGCTCTACAGCACCGGGATTCCGGCGCTGCGCTGGCTGGCCGTGTGGGCGCGCACCGACGAACCGGCGCCGCGCGTCGGCGTGTTTCTCGTGCCGCGCGACCGCGATACCGACGGCGAGCGCATCCGCGTGATCGAAAGCTGGAATCACCTCGGCCTGCGCGCATCCGGAAGCCATGAAGTCGTATTCGACGAGGTGCCGCTGCCGGCCGATCACGCGGTCGACGTGCGCGCGCCGGACGCATGGAACGTGTCGGCTGCCACGCACGCGGATGCCGACGCGCAGGCGGACCAGCAGGCGTGGATGGTCGCGCTGCTCGGCAGCCTGTACGACGCGGTCGCGCGCGCGTCGCGCGACTGGCTGGTCGAATTCGCGACGACGCGCGCCCCGAGCGGGCTCGGCGCACCGCTCGCGACGCTGCCGCGCGTACAGGAAGCGGTCGGCGAAATCGAGGGCTGGCTGCACACGAATCGTGTGCTGCTCGACGATCACATCGCGCGCACCGATGCCGGCAACGCACCGTCGGCGACGACCAGCGGCCTCGTCAAGCGCACCGTGACCGAGCAGGCGATCCGGACGGTCGAGCAGGCGCTGAAGCTGTCGGGCAATCACGGGCTGAGCCGCGGCAATCCGCTCGAACGCCACTATCGCGACGTGCTGTGCAGTCGCGTGCATACGCCGCAGGACGATGCGATCGCGGTGGCGGCGGGGCGGGCGGTGCTCGATGCGGCGACGCGCGGGGGAGCGAACGCGGACGCCACGTCACGCAACGCGGGCGAACGCGGCCGACATGATGCGTGAGCCGGAGCGGGTTGCCGCGCGCGGCAACGGCGCGACGCGACGCGGGCGCCGCGCGGCCGCGCGGGCCGCGTTATGCGGCCTTGTCGTGCGATTGCTCGGGCAGCGCGAATGCCGTGCGCGCATGCGCGGCGACGGCCGCGAGCGGCGCATCGAAGCGGGCCGCATCGTGCCGGCGCAGCAGCCACAGGTCGATCTGCGGCTTGAAATCGGCGAGCGGCACGATGTCGAGCGCGTCGCGCAGCGGGCTGCGTTCGACGAGCGGCAGCGGCATCAATCCGAGGCCGACGCCGTTTGCAACGCTTTGCAGTTGCAGGTCGCGGCCGTACGCATCGAGCGTGACCGGCATCGGCAGGCCCTGCGCGTCGAGCGCACGCCGCAAGCCCGCCCGAAAGCCGCAGCCGTCCGGATTGAGCACCCAACCGCGTGCGTGGCAATCGGCGAGCCGATAGCTGCGGCGCGGCCAGTCGCCCTTGCGGCCGACCGCGACGAGCCGCGTGGCCAGCAGCCGAGCGCCCTCGACCTGCGGCGGCAGCACCATTTCGCGCGCGAGGAAGACCAGCGCCGCATCGAGTTCGCGGCGCGCGATGCGCTCGACGAGCTGGCCGCCCCATGCGGTCGTGACGTGCGTCGCGAGCGCGGGCCACTGCGCGGCGAGGTCCGCGATGAGCGCCGGCAGCATCAGCTCGCCGAGCCCTTGCGTGAGCCCGATCCGGAATTCGCCGGCGGGCGGTTGCTCGCCGGCCGTCAGTTCGCGCAGCGCGTCGACCTCGCGCAGGATCGCGCGACATTGCTCGAACACCTGCCGGCCGATGTCGGTCGGGCGCGGCGGCTTCGTGTTGCGGTCGAGCAGCGTCACGCCGAGCGCTTCCTCGAGATTCTGGACGCGCCGCGTGATTGCGGGCTGCGTCATCCCGAGCTCGGCCGCGGCCTGGCTCAGGGTCTGGCAGCGGACGACCGCTGCAAAAGCATCGATATCGCTAATTTTCATGTTTGTTCTGCATGGTCTTTCCGGTACATCATGACGATTCATCATATTCGGCATCATATTCGAGGAGACGGCCGATGAGTACGCTTTCGTTGCAACAGACGCCGCTGCGTCCGTTCGTCGAGGGTCTGGATGCGCTGCTCGCGTCCGGCGCGGACGAGGCGCGCATTCTCGACGAGGGCGGCGCGCTCCTCGCCGCGCTCGTCGAACACGACGACTGGTTGCCCGACGCGTTCGCGCAGCCCGATCCCGAACGCTATCGGCAGTACCTGCTGCATCTCGACTCGGACGAGCGCTTCTCGGTCGTCAGCTTCGTGTGGGGGCCCGGCCAGACGACGCCGATCCACGACCACACGGTGTGGGGGCTGATCGGGATGCTGCGCGGCGGCGAATTCTCGCAGCCGTACCGGTTCGACGCGGCCGGCAAGCCGGTGCCCGCGGGCGACGCCGTGCGGCTCCGGCCGGGCGAGGTCGAGGCCGTGTCGCCGCGCATCGGCGACGTGCATCGCGTGACCAACGCGTTCGCCGACCGCGTATCGATCAGCATCCACGTGTACGGCGCGAACATCGGCAAGGTCGAGCGCGCGGTGTACCTGGACGACGGTACCGTGAAGCCTTTCGTGTCCGGCTATTCGAATGCCTGATGCGAAGCCCGCTCGCGCGGGCCGTTGCGAACGCGCGCCGGCGGGGTCAAGATCGATCCGCTCCGCTTTCTTCATCGACTTCAACGTATTCAACCCAGAGACATCGTGACGCACTCCGCCGATTCCACTTCCCGTTTTCCCGTCGCGTCGTACCAGGACGTACGCGCGCGCCTGCTGGCCCGCGACGAGATCGCGCTGATCGACGTACGCGAGGAAGATCCGTACGCACAGGGCCATCCGCTGTGGGCCGCCAACTTTCCGTTGTCGAAGCTCGAACTCGACGCGTGGACGCGGATTCCGCGCCGCGACACGCCGATCGTCGTGTTCGGCGAAGCCGGCGGCGAGGATCTCGCGCCGCGCGCGGCCGCGACGCTCGCGCGGCTCGGCTACACCGACGTGCGGCTGCTCGACGGCGGGCTCGCCGGCTGGATCGCCGCGGGCGGCGAAGTATTCATCGACGTGAACGTGCCGAGCAAGTCGTTCGGCGAATGGGTCGAGGCCGAGCGCCATACGCCGTCGCTGTCCGCGCAGGAGGTGCAGGCACTGCTCGACGCGAAAGCCGATGTCGTGATCGTCGACGCGCGCCGCTTCGACGAATACCAGACGATGAACATCCCGACGTCGACGAGCGTGCCGGGCGCGGAACTCGTGCTGCGCGTGCGCGCGCTCGCGCCGGATCCGCACACGCAGGTGATCGTCAACTGCGCGGGCCGCACGCGCAGCATCATCGGCACGCAGTCGCTCGTCAACGCGGGGCTGCCGAATCCGGTCGCCGCGCTGCGCAACGGCACGATCGGCTGGACGCTGGCCGGCCAGACGCTCGAGCGCGGCGCGGCGCGCCGTTTTCCGGACGAAATCGACGCGACGCAGCGCGCCGAAGCGCGTCGGGCCGCCCGCGCGGTGGCCGAGCGCGCCGGCGTGCCGCGTATCGCGCTGGCCGACGTCGCCGCGCTCGACGAACCGGGCCGCACGCTGTACCGCTTTGACGTGCGTACGCCGGAGGAATACGAAGCCGGCCACCTGCCGGGCTTCCTGAGCACGCCGGGCGGCCAGCTCGTGCAGGAGACCGATCATCACGCGGCCGTGCGCGGCGCGCGGATCGTGCTGGCCGACGACGACGGCGTGCGCGCGGACATGACCGCGTCGTGGCTCGCGCAGATGGGCTGGGACGTGCGCGTCGTCGAACCGGCCGGCGCAGCGGCATTCGTCGAGCGCGGCCAGCCGCCGCGCGACGTGCCGGCGCCGCCGCCCGCGACCGACGTGTCGCCCGCGACGCTGGCGGGCTGGCTGAAGGAGGCCGCGCCGGACGAACTCGCGATCGTCGACGTGACGGCCAGCGCGAACTACGTGAAGCGTCATGTCCCGGGCGCGTGGTTTGCCGTGCGCGCGCAACTGCGCGACGCGCTGGCGGCGATTCCGCCCGCGAAGCGCTACGTGTTCACGTGCGGATCGAGTTTGCTGGCGCGGTTCGCGGCGCACGACGCCCGCGCGCTGCTGCCGGCGTCGGCCGAGATCCGGGTGCTGACCGGCGGCACGGCCGCATGGATCGACGCCGGGCTGCCGCTGGAGAGCGGCGACACGCGTCTCGCGTCGCCGCGCGTCGATCGCTACCGGCGCCCGTACGAAGGCACCGACAACGCGGCGGCGGCGATGCAGGCGTATCTCGACTGGGAATACGGGCTGGTCGACCAGTTGAAGCGGGACGGCACGCACTACTTCAACGTGATCTGACAGACGCGGGGCGACCGGGCACGGCACGTCGTGCGCGGCGCCCGGTCGCGATGCGGGTGGGTGCTTCGTATCAGCGCTTGAACGTATCGACGGCCGTGCGGCCGACGGCCGGATCGTCGGTGAAGAAGCCGTCGATGCCCGCGCGCAGGTACGCCTGGATCTCGCGCACCGAGCCGGCCGTGTTGCGCGTGGCCGGCGTGCCGCCGTCCTTCAGCGACGCGGGCAGGAAGTTGTTCTCGGGGCGGAACGTGTACGGATGCACGACGAGGCCGGCCTCGTGCGCGTAGCGCACGTACGGCGTCGGCTGCTGCAGCGTGCCGTCCGCGGCGACCGCGATGATCGACGTCTTGTACGGCCCGACGCCGTTCGCATAGGTCGCGATTTCGCGCATGCCGTCGCGCGTCGACAGGTCGCCGTAGGTGCGCTTGTCGTTCGCCTTCACGAAGTCGTACGGGCGCTGGCCGGCTTCGTCCATCAACTGCACGAGCTTCCAGTTCGGCTGACTCGACTTGATCCGGTTGCGGATCGTCTTCAGGTTCGCGACTTCGAACGACTGGATGTAGACGGTCGCCGTGCGCGACGTGTACGGATCCTTCAGCAGCGCGTCGACGAGGCGGTCCTCGAGCGGCAGGCCGATCGACTGGAAGTAGGTCGGATGCTTGGTTTCCGGATACAGGTGGATCGTGCGGCCGGTCTGTGCGGACATCTGTTTCGCGAGCGCGACGATCTCGTCGAAGGTCGGAATCTCGAACTGGTCGTTGTACGCGGTGTTGGCGGGGCGCACCTGCGGAATGCGCTCGCGCGCCCGCAGCGTCTTCAGCTCGGCGAGCGTGAAATCCTCGGTGAACCAGCCGGTCAACTGCACGCCGTCGATCGTCTTGGTCGCCTTGCGGCTCGCGAACTGCGGCAGCGCCGACACGTTCGTCGTGCCCGAGATCTCGTTCTCGTGGCGCGCGACCAGCACGCCGTCGCGCGTCGCCACGAGGTCGGGCTCGATGATGTCCGCGCCGTCCTCGATCGCCTTGCGGTACGACGCGAGCGTGTGTTCGGGGCGCAGCGCGCTCGCGCCGCGATGGCCGACCACCTGGACCTTCGCGGAAATCGGCTGCGTGGGATCGCGCGTGAGATCGTCGTCGCCGCCGCACGCGGCGAGCAGGAACGCGGCGGCACAGGCGAACGGGACGTAGCGCAGGGAGGTCGGGCGCTTGAGGAGCATGTCGATGAACCTTCGAAACGGAGTCGGAAAAGGGCGCTCGCGCCGGTGGCCGGGCGGCGCGCCGGGCTGAACGGGATCGAACGGAGCGCGATCGTCGCACTGAATAATTACATATGTATTACTCGTGCCTTTCCGTTTGTTTTTGAGGGCGGCGCATGCGCCGGGGCGGTCGAGCGCGGGTTTGCCCGCGCGGGCATCCGCCCGCCGCAGGCTGCCCGCGCGCCGGATGCACTAAACTTGCGGGAATTTTGCATCGCCGCACCGGGGCCGCCGCCGCCGGGCGCGGCGATGCGGCGACTCGCGGGCCGGCGCGGGCGCCCGGCGCCCGTGTGCGTCCGGGGCGCGCGCCGGCCGATTTTTCCCGACCCATGACGACCCATACCGATCCCGCCTATCTGCTCGGCGAGCTGCTGAAGAACGTATCCCGCTCCTTCTACCTGACGCTGCGCGTGCTGCCCGACGGCATGCGCGACCCGGTCGGTCTCGCGTATTTGCTTGCGCGCGCGGCCGACACGATCGCCGACACGGCACTCGTCGCGCCCGACCGCCGTGCGACGCTGCTGACCGATCTGCGCGACGACGTCGAGCGGCTCGGCGACGGCGCGGCGCTGTCGCGTTCGCTCGAGGACGTGACGCGGATGCAGACCGATTCGCACGAACACCTGCTGCTGGGCTCGATGGAGCCGATGCTCGCGCTGCTGCGCGCGCAGCCGGAGGCCGATCGCGCGTCGATCCGCAAGGTCGTCGCGACGCTCACCGCGGGGATGGAATTCGACCTGCGCACGTTTCCGGACGAACAGTCGGGGCAGGTCGCATCGCTGCCGACGCGCGATGCGCTCGACCGCTACACGTACCTCGTCGCGGGCTGCGTCGGCGAGTTCTGGACCGACATGACGGACGCGCACACGCGCGCCGCGCGCGGCTGGGATCTGCCGGACATGCGCGAGAAGGGCATCCGTTTCGGCAAGGCGCTGCAGATGACCAACATACTGCGCGACTGCGCGAAGGATCTGCGCATCGGCCGCTGCTACCTGCCCGACGACGTGCTGCGCGCGCACGGGCTCGTCGTGGCCGACCTGATGCAGCCGGAGGCTTCGGCGCGCGCGCGCGGCGTGCTGGTGGACCTGCTGCGCGTCGCGCTCGACCAGTATCGCGACGCCTGCTTGTATACGCTCGCGATTCCGCGTCGTTTCGTGCGGCTGCGGCTCGCCTGCCTGTGGCCGATCATGATCGGCCTCGAAACGCTCGAACTGCTGGCCGGCCACGCTGCGTGGCTCGACCCGGCGAAGCCGGCCAAGGTGCCGAGAAAGCGCATCTACCGGATCATGGCGGCGTCGCTCGCGCGGGTCGGCTCGAACACGGCGATCCGCGCGCGCCTGAACGCGCTCGTCGATGCCGTCAGCGCGCGGCTCGCGCACCCCGCGACGCAGCATTGAAGATCGCCGGCGCGGCAGGCGCCGGCATTCCCTCCCGGCCCGCATTCGTCGGGCCGTTCCCGTTGCGTCTGCGGCACGCCGACTAAAACGTTTTCATGATTTCGCGTTTCGAAACGTGGGTGTCATGAACGTCGGCGATCCTGCGCGGCGGCGTGAATCGAGGCGTCAGCTTCGATCGCGCATTTGTAAGACGTTTCATTGCCGAAGGCGTCTGACGACATCGGACGGTCGCGTGGCACCCGTAAAAATGTAAAGCTAGGGTTTTCACCGGCAAACGCCGGAAACGCCCGCCGCACAAGCGTTTTGGGCTGTCATGTAACCGTTTGGTGAACCCGCGCGTTGCGTCGATCATACGATGACCGACTGCACATGTTGGGAAACAATTGGTAATCCGTCAGAATCGCGTCGGCATGTACTCGCACATGTGTCAGTCATAAAACCACACCAGAAAAGAAATCATTCTTTGAGGACGGAGAATCAATGAAAAAGCGCGTCGCTTTCGCCATGACGGCAGTCGGTCTCGCAGCCGCTACCGCCGCCCACGCCCAGAGCAGCGTGACCCTGTACGGTATCGTCGACAACGGTCTGGCCTGGCAGAACAACTCGTCGGCAGTCGGTGCGACTTCGGGTGGTCACTCGAAGGTGCAGATGTCCACCGGCGTGTGGGCAGGCAGCCGCTTCGGTCTGAAGGGCAGCGAAGATCTCGGCGGCGGCACGAAGGCGATTTTCCAGTTGGAAGCCGGCGTCAACACGGCTAACGGCTCGTCGCAGTGGACCAACGGCATCTTCACGCGTCAGGCATGGGTTGGTCTGACCAACACCACGTACGGTACGCTGACGGCCGGCCGCCAGTACACCGCGTACTACACGCTGCTGTCGCCGTACAGCCCGACGACCTGGCTGACCGGTTACTACGGCGCGCACCCGGGCGATATCGATTCGCTGGATACCAGCTACCGCGCGAACAACTCGCTCGTCTACATGTCGCCGAAGTTCTACGGCTTCACGGTCGGCGGTTCGTACTCGTTCGGCGGCGTTGCAGGCGCGACGAACCGCGGCTCGACGTGGAGCGCGGCGATCCAGTACCTGAACGGCCCGGCAGGCATCGCGGTCGGCTACCAGAAGGTCAACAACTCGACGCTCGGCGGCGGCGTGTGGGGCGCGAATTCGACGGTCCAGAACGGCCTGACGGCAACGGGCGACGGCAACCAGCCGGCCGTTTCGTCGATCAACAACGGCTACGCGACCGCGCAGTCGCAGCAGCGGATCGCCGTGACGGCGGGCTATCAGTTCACGCCGGCATGGGACATTTCGGCGTCGTACTCGAACGTCCAGTACACGCCGGGCACGGGTTCGTTCTTCCGGAACAAGGCCATCTTCAACACGGCTGGCGCCGTGCTGCACTGGAAGGCAGCGGCTCAGTGGGACTTCGCGGCAGGCTACTCGTACACGGCCGCCACGCAGTCGAACGGCATCACCAGCTCGGCCAAGTACCACCAGGTCACGCTGTCGCAGTACTACAGCCTGTCGAAGCGCACGGGCCTGTACGCGGTTGAGGCTTACCAGCACGCAAGCGGCAACACGCTGAACACCAAGGGCAACGCAATCATCTCGGCGACCACGTCGATCGGTGATGGCGTGGGCGCGGGTTCGAAGCAGAACCAGATCGGCGTCGGCGTCGGCCTGATCCACCGCTTCTGATGCCGCGCGGCGCGCGAGCGCCGCTCACGGCATGCGGGATGAAAAAACCGGCTTTCGAGCCGGTTTTTTCGTTTACGTCGCGAGCGTTCGCCCGATCCTCAGGATCACCGATCGATCGGCGACTTCAACGGCTGATGCTCGCCCGTCAGCCCGAACACGACGAGTTGCGCGGGCTCGGTCGCGCTCGCATTGCGCGACACCTGGTGCCGCGAGCCGGGCGGCTCGTACCAGCCTTCGCCGGCGCGATAGCGTTGCAGCGGGCCGCCGTTCACCTGCGACAGCACTTCGCCCTTCGACACCACGGCGAACACCGAGCCGAGATGCCGGTGCGCTTCGGACGCCTGACCGGGCGCATAGTCGACCGTCGCGACGACGACGCGCTTGCCGGGCGCTTCGGGCACGGCCTGCTGCATGATCGCGTGCACGGCGTCGCCGGCGTCGTGCGCATGGGCGGCGGCCGGCAGCGCCGCGGCGAGCACGAGCCCGGCGGACAGCGCGACACGATGGAGCGGGGCACGGATCATCGTCGCCTCCTTACTCGGGCATCTTGCGGAACGCGATCGCGAAGCGGTTCCACGAGTTGATCGTCGCGATCAGCATCGACAGGTCGAACAGCTCCTCGTCGGTGAAGTGCGGCTTCACGGCTTCCCAGACGGCGTCGGGCACATGGTTGCTGGCAACGAGGGTCAGCGCCTCGGTCCATTCCAGCGCCGCGCGTTCGCGCTCGGTGAAGAACGGCGTTTCGCGCCACGTGACGACGGTCGCGAGACGGCGATCGGTTTCGCCGCCCTTGCGCGCGTCGGTCGTGTGCATGTCGACGCAGAACGCGCAGCCGTTGATCTGCGACGCGCGCAGGCGGACGAGTTCGGCGAGCGGCTTCTCGATCGAGCTTTTCGCGAGGAATTCCTCGGCGTTGCGCATCACCTTGATGGCATTCGGGCTGGCGGCATAGAAGTTCAGGCGCGGTTGCATGGCAGGTCCTTTTCGGTTGGGTAGCGCCGGGGTGGCGCGACAGGACCCACTTTAAGGGCCGTACTGGCCTGCTTGAATAACCAATTCCGGGAAAATTCAGGTAACCAGTGGCGACCCGCCCGCGAGGCCGGCCTCCAGCAAACCGGCCAGCTTCGCGAGCGCCGTGTCGATGCGCAGCGCGTCGATTCCGCCATAGCCGAACAGCAGCCCCGGGCGCACCGGCACGCCCACATGGAACGCCGAGATTCCGTACAGACCGATGTCCTGCGCCCGCGCCGCGCGGACCAGCGCCGCTTCGTCGAGCCCCGGCTTCAGGTGCGCGGCCAGGTGGATGCCGGCGGTCGGCACGATTGCGTCGAACCACGGCGCGAGTTCGCCGTGCAGGTGGGCGATCAGCATCTTGCGACGCGCGTCGTAGTGCTTCTGCACGCGTTTCAGGTGCCGCGCGAAATCGCCTTCGAGCATGAAGCGCGCGAGCGCCGCCTGCGTCAGCGTGCACGTGTGCCAGTCGACGATCTGCTTGGCCTTGGCGAGCGCGCCGCGCAGCGCGCGCGGCGGAATCGCGTAGCCGATCCGCAGCTCGGGAAAGATCGTCTTCGAGAACGTGCCGACGTACGCGACGAGGCCCGTGCGGTCGAGGCTCTTCAGCGATTCGACCGGCCGCCCTTCGAAACGGAATTCGCCGTCGTAGTCGTCCTCGATGATCACCGCGCGGCGGCGCTGCGCCCATTCGAGCAGCGCGACGCGGCGATCGAGCGTCATCGGCATGCCGAGCGGGAACTGGTGCGACGGCGTCACGTAGACGAGCCGCGCGTCGTCCGGCAGCCGCTCCGTGACGAGGCCGTGCGCGTCGACCGGCACGCCGATCACCGTCGCGCCGAGCGACGCGAACGCGGCGCGCGCCGGCGGATAGCCGGGATCCTCGACCGCGACGACGTCACCCGGCCGCACGACGACGCGCGCGAGCAGGTCGAGCGCCTGTTGCGCGCCTTGCGTGACGAGCACGTCGTCCCAACTGCAGGCGACCGCGCGGCTGAATGCGACGTAGCGCGCGATCGCGCCGCGCAACTGCGGGTCGCCGGCCGGGTCGTGATACTGGCCGAGACCGCGTGCCTGCCGACGCAGCGCGTGATGCAGGCAGCGCCGCCATGCGTCGAACGGGAACAGCGTCTTGTCGGTCACGCCGCCGCGAAAGTCGAAGCCGGGCGCGTCCTGCGGCGCGGGCATCGCGAGCGCATCGGGCAGGTCGTTCCACAGCGCGCGCGCATCGACCGCGTCGATGCGCGGCATCTCGTCGACGATCGACGGCGCCGACGTCGCCGCGGCGTGCGGCACGCGCGCCAGGCCGTCGGCGACGAACGTGCCGTCGCCGGCGCGTGTCGTCAGGTAGCCCTCGGCGACGAGGCGCTCGAAGGCGTCGAGCGTCGTCTTGCGCGACACGCCGAGCTGTTTCGCGAGGTCGCGCGTCGACGGCAGCCGCGCGCCGCCTTCGAGACGCCCGTCGACGATCGCGGTGCGCAGTTGCCGGAAGATTTGCCCCGTCAGGTCGTGACGGCCTTCGATGCGGATCGCGATGTCCATCGCAGTGGTTACCTCGATTCGAGTCGTTTCGCGTGAATCAGCATACCGGAAGTCGCCCGCGTCAGCCGCGGGTCGACGGTAGGCGAGCGGCTTCGCGCGAGAGCGGCCGGGCCACGCATTCCCGCGGCGGGAACCGGCCGTCCCGGCAAGCCGGCTCGTCGTCCGATTGGACCGCCGCCTGCCGCTGCCGTACGATCCACGACAACCTCATCCCGGAGCGACCTCATGCTGTCCGAAGACGAACTGGCGCTGCTCGATGCGATCCGCGCCACCGGCAGCCTGTCGCGTGCCGCCGCGCGGCTCGGCAAGGCGCCTTCGACGGTGTCGCACGCGGCGCGTCAGCTCGAAACGCGGTTCGACGCATTGCTGTTCGACCGGCGCGGCTATCGGCTGCAACTCACGCCGGCCGGACAATTGCTGGCCGACGAGGCGGCGCGGCTGGCGCTCGACGTCGCACGGCTGACGCAACGCGTGCGACAGGTCGCGAGCGGCTGGGAGGACCGGCTGTGGATCGTCAGCGACGAAGTGCTGGAGTTCGATACGCTGCTGCCGGTCGTTCGCGCATTCGATGCGCTCGATTCCGGCGTGTCGCTGCGTTTCACGCACGAGGTGCTCGGCGGGACCTGGGAGGCATTGCGCGACGGCCGCGCGGATCTGGTCGTCGGTGCGACCAACGAGCCGCCGGCGATTCCGGGCCTCAAGTGGTTCGAACTCGGTGCGATGGAATGGGTGTTCGCGGTGTCGCCGCGCCATCCGCTGGCGTCCGCGAGCGCGGTGCTGACGCGCGATGCAATCGGCGCGCACCGCGCGGTCGTCGTCGCCGATTCGTCGCGGCGCGCGGCCGGCCGCGCGTACGGCCTGCTCGGCGGGCAGGCGATGCTGGCGGTGCCGTCGATGCGTGCGAAGATCCTCGCGCAGCGCGATGCGCTCGGCGTCGGCTGGGTGCCGCGCCGGCGCGTGACGTCGTTGCTCGCGCGCGGCGAACTGGTCGAGAAGCAGACGGCCGATCCGCGCGAGCCGAATCTGCTGTACGTCGCGTGGCACGGCGACCGCGACGGTCGCGCGCTGCAATGGTGGCTGGAGCGACTGCGCGAGCCGCGACTCGCGCGGCGATTGCTCGACGGGATCGACGTGGTCGGCTGAGCGCGCTCGCTTCAACATGTTCGACGTTTTCGAACATGTTCGCCGCGCCGGTCGTACGGCAACGCCGCGCGTCGCGCGCATCCTGTGCTCACGGTCAACTCACCGGTTCACAGGAGAACATCATGCAACGCTTCGAAGGAAAGACGGTCCTCGTCACGGGCGGCAACAGCGGCATCGGCCTGGCGGCCGCCCGCGCATTCGCGGCCGAAGGCGCGCGAGTCATCATCACCGGGCGCGACGCCGACACGCTGGAAGCCGCCCGTCGAACG
Organism: Burkholderia sp. MSMB1826; assembly: GCF_001526325.1. Lineage (NCBI taxonomy): Bacteria > Pseudomonadati > Pseudomonadota > Betaproteobacteria > Burkholderiales > Burkholderiaceae > Burkholderia > Burkholderia sp. MSMB1826. Next base: position 550,345 of record NZ_LOYN01000010.1, on the reverse strand, counting down.
CTCGGCGAAGAGGCGCGGGCGATTCGCAACGAAGCCGGCAGCGTCGCGTCGGCCCGCGCGCTGGCCGACGCGATCGCCGCCGCCGGCGTGCGGCTCGACGCGGTATTCGTCAACGCGGGCGTCGCGAAACTCGCGCCGTTCGCCGACAGCGACGAAGCGATGTGGGACCTCGTCTTCAACACCAACGTGAAGGGCGCGTATTTCCAGATCCAGTCGCTCGTGCCGCTGCTGAACCGCGGCGCATCGATCGTGATCAACGGCTCGATCAACGCGCACATCGGGATGCCGGGTTCGTCGGTGTACGCGGCAAGCAAGGCGGCCGTCAATTCGTTCGCGAAGACGTTGTCGACGGAACTGCTGCCGCACGGCGTGCGCGTGAACGTGGTCAGCCCGGGGCCGGTGCAGACACCGTTGTACGGCAAGCTCGGGCTCGATGCGGCGACGCTCGACGAGACGGCCGACAAGATCAAGGGCCTCGTTCCGATCGGCCGGTTCGGCACGCCGGACGAAATCGCGTCGACGGTGCTGCACCTGAGCGCGCCGGAATCCGCGTTCATCGTCGGCGCGGAAATCATCGCGTCGGGCGGGATGGGCTTGCTCTGAGGGGCGACGCGGACGGGGACGTCACCGGCCGATACGGTGCCGGGCGAGCGGCCCCCGTCACATGCGCTAGCGGGATGCACACGCGCCGCGCGCGGCGTCGCCGGTTTCCAGTTGCGTCACCGTCAACCCCGCGAACGTCGCGCGGCCTTGCTCGGCGAACACGGCCACGCGATCCGCATCGAGCGGCGGAAAGATCAGGTCCGTCAGCGCTACGCGGCCGCCGTTCGCGAAGACTTCGACCGACCCGCGATCGACGACGATCTCGAGCCGCAGTTGCCCGTGTTCGAGCGGCAGATCGACGATGTGCTCGCGGCTGAACGTGCCGACGAAATTCGCTTCGCCGGATTGCGAGCGGTCGAGCGTCAGCGTGCGCTTCGCGGTGTCGTACACGATCCGGGTGCCGATCGAGCCGTCGCCCGAGCGCCGGACGATCAGCCCCGCGCGCGCGGCACGCTGCGGCGAGATCGTCACGGTGATGCGCTGGACGACGCCGCGCGTGGCGGCCGACAGCACCCGGGTAGCGGAGTCGACCGTGACGTCGCCTTCATGCACGGCGGGCCGGCCGTCGGCCCATGCGTCGAAGGCGGCGGCGGGTGCGACGACGAGTCTCGGCTCGCCGTCGATCGTCTTCAGCGACAGTTCGCGCGGCAGCGTGGTCGCGCCGCGCCATGGGGCGGTCGGCGCCTTTGCCGCGTAATCCCAGTTGCTCATCCATGCGATCGCGACCGGCCGGGCGCCGGGCGCGCCGGAGAACGTGCCGGCCGCATAGAAATCGGCGCCGTGATCGACCCAGCGGAATTGCGCGGGATCCGAGCCGCTCGGCGCGACGCGGTCGGGCACGAACGTGCGGCCGTCGAAGTCGCCGACGAAATACATCGCGCCGGAGCCGCCGGCGATCGACCACGGATTCACGTTGACGATCATCACCCACTTGATGCGGCGGGGATCGCCGTCGAGCGGCAGCGGGACGAGATCGGGCATTTCCCACAGCGCGCCCGCATGCGGCACGTCCGGCAGCGTGAAATCGCTCAGGAACGACCAGTGGATCAGGTCGTCCGAACGATAGAGCTTCACGACCTGCGCATCGGCGACGACCGTCGTCATCAACCAGTAGCCGCCCGGCGCGTACCACGACACTTTCGGGTCGCGAAATTGCTTCGATTCCGGATCGAGCGTCAGCACCGGGTTGTGCGCGTACGGCTGCCACGTCGTGCCCCGATCGAGGCTGTACGCGAGCGACTGGGCCTGTATGCCGGGTGCGTGACCCGAGCCGGGCTTGTAGACGCTCGTATAGAGCGCGACGAGCGGCGTGTGGCCCGGTTTGCCGAGGCCGGACGTGTTCAGGGTATCGGCGACGATCGAGCCGGAGAAGATTTCCTCGGTGGCGTTCGCGCGCATCGCGACCGGCTGCTCGCGCCAGTGGACGAGATCGGTGCTGATCGCGTGGCCCCACGACATGTTGCCCCAGTCGTTGCCGAGCGGGTTGTACTGATAGAACAGGTGATAGCGGCCGTTCTCGTAGACGAGCCCGTTCGGGTCGTTCATCCAGTTGCGCTGCGGCGTGTAGTGGAGGGCGGGCCGCCATTGCGGCGTGCCGTTTTCGGCCGGCGTGTGGCATGGCGCGGCGGCGGCCTGCGTGCAGGCCATGCAGACGAGCAGCAGCCGGACGAGGCGGACGGAACAGCGAAAAGACGTCGATTTCATGCGGGGCCAGGCGCTTCGTCGGACGAAGCGGGAAAGGAGGGCGCAGGCCGGCTGCAACGGCGGCATGCGCGATGGTCGAAAGAAAAGTCGAAATAAAAAAGAGGAGGCGCACACGCGACACGCGCGATACGCGCCTCCTGAACCTCGTACCTTCAGAGACGATCGTTATCGTTGGTTGTCCTGATTGCCGCCGCCGTTACGGACGGGTGCCCGGGCCGCCGTCGTGGCCGGCGCCCGTCGCCGGCAGGTTCGCGGGGATGTCGCCGTAGCCGCCGAGGCCGCCGCGTCCGTACGTGCGGTCGACCGCCGTCGACGTGCCGTTGATGTTGACCTTCACCGTCGGCGCGAGCGTGCCGCCGCGGCGCGGGCCGATCGCATCGATGAACGACTCGACGAGCCCGCCCGGCATCACGTAGTGCGAATACGACTGGAATTCGCGCGGGTTCTGGTTCGGGTCCTGCGAATACGGTGCGCCGGCCGGCGCGGAGAAGTCGGTCGGGTTGCCCAGCACGAGGCCGCTGCCGCCGTTCAGCGGCAGGAAGTCGCTGCGGATGCCGTTGCCGACGAAGCCGTACACGCCGTCCGGGCCGTCGACGCCGGCCGCCATCGTCGTGCGGTGGCTGATCGTGAACAGGTAGTACTTGCCGTCCTTCAGATAGATCTGCGGACGCTCGGTCTGGTCGTCGACGCAGTTCGCCGACAGGATCGGCGGCAGGAACTTCCACTGGGTCAGTTGCGGATTCGTCGCGACCGCAAGGCCGACGTTGGCCTTTTGATACACTGCGCCCGAATTCATCACCGCGTTGAGATCTTCCCGGTTCGGATCGTTCGGCGCATAGCCGAGATCGGCCTCGGTGCAGGTGCGTGCGCCGCGCGGGCCGCCGGTATTGCCTTCGAACACCATGTAGGTCTTGCCCGGATGGGCGGGATCGGTGAACACGAACGGATCGCGGAACGAGAAGTAGGTGTTCTGCTGGCCGGTCTGGTAGTAGTTGCCGTCCGGTTCAAGCAGCGCCTTGTGATCGTCGAAGCCGGTGAACCACACGTGCTTGTCGTCGGCGTGGATGTGGCCGTCGGCGCGCGTGATGATCGCCTGCGGCGGCGTGATGTCGGCGCCGCCGGGGGCCGAGCGGTTGAACGACGTCGCGGTGTAGTAGAGGCTGACGTTGTCGCCGTTGGTGAGGCGCGCGGAGCCCGACCATTCGGCGTTGTTGGTCATTGGTGCGGTGCCGAACACCTTGACGCTCGCACCGTCCGGGAACAGGTGGCCGCCCCAGGTCCAGCCGCCGTTCGCCGGGCGTTGCGACGCGGGGATGCCGGCGCGGCGATAGAAGAAGCCGATGCGGGCGTGGACGTGACGGTCGTCGAACGTGTAGCCGGCGTGCGGATCGGCGGTGAGCGAGAAGATCACCTCCCAGCCCTTGTAGCTGAGCTGGTTCGCGCGCAGGTCGGCCAGCGGCCACGTGTCCCATACCCACACGTTCGAGTTGATCAGCGGGAAATCCTGCGGGATGTCCGGCATCGTCAGCGCTTGCGGCAGCGAATTCCTGTCGGCGCCGGCGGTATGCGATTGCGCGACGATCTGGCGGATGTCCGCCCGCGTCCAGCGCATCGTGAAATTGCCTTCGGGATCGTAGGCCTGCTGCGTATGGGGCGTGGGCATCGGCGCGCCCGTGCCGCTGGACTGCGCGTGCGCGACGGACGCGAAGGCGGCGAGTGCGCCGCCAGCGAGCAGCAAACGTTTGGCCGCGGTCGGGCGGAAAAGGGGAAAGTATGTCATCTCGTCGTCGTTTCCTGGATAGTTGAAAGTGAACGGCTGAGTGGGCATCGATGTCCAAACCGGTTTGGATGCTATTTCAAACCGGTTTGGAACGCAAAAGATATTTATTTGACGGTAATCATTACCCAATGGAAATAATTACCCGGTCGGCGCGTCCGAGTGTTCGGGCGGCCGGGCGGATCGGCGACTGCGAGGGATGACGGTGACGGGGAAGGTGAATCTGAAGGCGCTGTCGGACGCGCTCGGGCTGTCGCGGACGACGGTCAGCCGTGCGTTGAACGGCTACGACGATGTCAGCGAGGCGACGCGCGAGCGCGTGGCGAAGGCCGCGCGGGAAATGGGCTACGTGGCCGATCCGACCGCGCGCCGGCTCGCGACCGGGCGGGCCGACATGATCGGGATCGTCTACCCGTTCGGCGCCGGCGATCTCGGCGATCCGCGCTTTGGCGAAGTCGTCGCGGGCATCACCGAGCGGCTCGCCGAGCGCAATCTCGATTTCATCATCGCGTCGGCGCGACCGAACGCGGAACTGGACACCTATCGGCGCATCGTCGACGGCAAGCTCGTCGACGGGCTGATCGTCGCGCGCACGCTGGTGGACGACCCGCGTATCGCGTACCTGCGGGCGAGCGCGTTTCCGTACGTCGCGTACGGCCGCACGCAGGCGGCCGGCCCGTATGCGTGGTTCGACTTCGACAACGAGGCGGGCGCGCGCGACGCGGTGCGCCGGCTGATCGGCTTCGGGCATCGGCGCATCGCGATGATCAGCGCGCCGCTGACGCTGAATTTCGCCGCGCAGCGGCGCGCCGGTTATCTGTCGGCATTGCGCGAAGCCGGTATCGACACGCAGCCGGCGCTGCTCGTCGAGTGCCCGTTTACGCACGACGGCGGGCTGCAGGCGGCGCGGGCGTTGCTCGCGCACACCGAGCCGCCGACCGCGCTGCTGGTCGACAACAACATCGCGGGCGGCGGCGCGTTTCGCGCGCTGGTCGACAGCGGATTGCGCCTGGGCGCGGACATGTCGCTGATCGTCTATGACGGCGTGCCGCCGGATATCGCGCATCCGTACCGTGTCACGGCGGTCATGCAGCCGACCGGGCATGCATCGGGACGCACGCTGGCGGAACTGATGCTGCGGCTGCTGGACGACGGCGTGTGCGATCAGCTGCTCGAAGCGCCGGCAATCGAGGCGGGCGATACGGACGGTCCGTTGCGCGGGTAGCCGGCGGCGGCCGGCGCACGGCAGGGCGGCGGGACGGCGGGACGGCGGGAGGCGGCGATGGCGATGCCGGACTGGCGCTCCGTCGAAAAAGCCATGACGATGGCAGGGGCGAATACGCGTTCTTCTAGACGACCGGTCTAATCCGGGGATATCATCCGTCCTCGTGAATGCGGCGACGTTCCTGGCAGGTTCATGCAGCGGGACGCCGTCGTTTTATTTCGGCTGCTTCTAGACGACTGGTCTAATAGGCGTATATCGCATGCGGACGAATGGATCGCACGTTGCCGCCCGCTGGGTGACTAACCGACAGGCGCGCCGTGCGGACGCGCGGCCCCGTTCCCCGTTCATTTTCGAAGGAGTGTCCGATCATGAAGATTCTGGTTGTCCTGACCTCGCACGATGCGCTGGGCGACACCGGCAAGAAAACCGGCTTCTGGCTCGAGGAACTGGCCGCGCCGTACTACACGTTCAAGGATGCGGGCATCGAGCTGACGCTCGCGTCGCCGAAGGGCGGCCAGCCGCCGCTCGACCCGAAGAGCAGCGATCCGACCGCCCAGACCGACGCGACGCGCCGCTTCGACGCCGATGCGGCGGCCAAGGCCGAACTCGCGTCGACGCGCAAGCTGGCCGAGGTGTCGGCGGACGACTACGACGCCGTGTTCTACCCGGGCGGCCACGGCCCGCTGTGGGATCTCGCCGAGGATCTGCATTCGATCGGCCTGATCGAGCGCATGCTCGCGGCCGGCAAGCCGGTCGCGGCGGTCTGCCACGCGCCGGGCGTGCTGCGCCACGTGAAGAACCCGCAGACCGGCGAGTCGGTCGTGCGCGGCAAGCGCGCGACGGGTTTCACCAACAGCGAGGAAGCGGCCGTCGAGCTGACCGAAGTCGTGCCGTTCCTCGTCGAGGACATGCTGAAGACCAACGGCGCGGCATTCGAGCGCAGTGCCGACTGGGCGCCGCATGTCGTCACCGACGGGCTGCTGATCACCGGGCAGAACCCCGCGTCGTCGGCGCCCGCGGCCGAGGCGCTGCTCGCGAAGCTCGGCCACCGCTAAGCGCATGGCGCCGGCCGGGCCGGCGCCGTTTCCTTGCCGTCGTCGGGCGCAGCCGGTCCGCCGACGGCCCGCATCGTCGCGCCGTGCGCTCCGCACCGCGCATCCCATCCGTTTCGTAGAACCCAGCAAAGGAGTCGTGGATGTCTGCCCTGTTCGAACCGTTCAAACTCAAGGATGTCACGCTGCGCAACCGCATCGCGGTGCCGCCGATGTGCCAGTACGTCGCCGAGGACGGCGTCGTCAACGACTGGCATCACGTGCATCTGGCCGGCATCGCGCGCGGCGGCGCGGGCCTCGTGATCGCGGAGGCGACGGCCGTGTCGCCGGAAGGGCGCATCACGCCGGGTTGCGCGGGGTTGTGGAACGACGCGCAGGCCGACGCGTTCGCGCCGTCGGTCGCGGCGATCAAGGCGGCCGGCGCGGTGCCCGGCATCCAGATCGCGCATGCAGGCCGCAAGGCGAGCGCGAACCGCCCGTGGGAAGGCGACGACCATATCGCCGACGGCGATCCGCGCGGCTGGCAGACCATCGCGCCGTCGGCGGTGCCGTTCGGTGCGCATCTGCCGAAGGTGCCGCGTGAAATGACGCACGACGACATCGCCCGCGTGCAGGCCGACTTCGTCGCCGCGGCGCGGCGTGCGCGCGACCTCGGTTTCGAATGGCTCGAATTGCACTTCGCGCACGGCTATCTCGGCCAGAGCTTCTTCTCGGTGCATTCGAACCAGCGCACCGACGAATACGGCGGTTCGGCCGAAAACCGCGGCCGCTTTCTCGTCGACACGCTCGCGGCCGTTCGCAAGGTCTGGCCCGAGCATCTGCCGCTGACCGCGCGCCTGGGCGTGATCGAATACGACGGCCGCGACGAAGAGACGCTCGCCGAGTCGATCGCGCTCACGCAGCGGATGAAGCGGGAAGGGCTCGACATGTTGAGCGTGTCGATCGGCTTCTCGACGCCTGCCGCGCAGATTCCATGGGGTCCCGCGTTTCTCGCGCCGATCGCCGAGCGCGTGCGTCGCGAGGCCGGGCTGCCGGTGTCGTCCGCGTGGGGAATCGACACGCCGCAACTGGCGAACCGCGTGATCGAGCAAGCGCAGCTCGATCTCGTGATGGTCGGCCGCGCGCACCTGGCCGACCCGCACTGGCCGTACTACGCGGCCAAGCAGCTCGGCGTCGAGCGTCCGTCGTGGACGCTGCCCGCGCCGTACGCGCACTGGCTCGAGCGCTACCGGATCGCCGACAAGGCCGCCTGAGCGGGGCGCGTCGACGTCGCGCCGGGCGGCCCGCGCATCGCGCGGGCCGCCGATCCGGCGCCGATGGATAGAATGGCGGTTCGTCCAGGCCGGTTGCCTGGGCGAGCCGCCATTTTTTCATTTCGACAGAGGTGCCATGGGCGCACATGTCCCGTCGTCTCACGATTCCGCCGCGCGGCCGCGCGCGCAGCAGATCGCCCGCGTCGCGCTGTATGCGGCGCTGCTGGTGCTCGCGCTGTGGGTGATCCGCGACTTCATCCCCGCCATCGCATGGGCCTGCGTGATCGCGATCGCGATGTGGCCGCTGCTGAAACGCTTCGAATCGCACCGGCTGTTCCGCGATCGGCCGACGTTGATCGCGACCGTCATCACGGCGGCGATTTCGCTGCTCGTCGTGCTGCCGGTGGCCGTCGCGACGGCCCAGGCGATCGCGCAGGCGCACGACCTGCGCGAGTGGCTGCGCACGGTCCAGGACAACGGCATTCCGCTGCCTGACGTGGTCGGCCGCTTGCCGTACGGCGCCGCGCAGATCACCGAATGGTGGCAGGCCAATCTCGGCCATCCGCTGCATGCGGCCACCGCGATGCATGGCGTCAACGGCGAGAAATTCCTCGCGTTCGGCCGGCAATTCGGCACGAAGCTCGCGCATGTGCTGCTCGAATTCGGATTCATGCTCGTCACGCTGTTCGTGATCCTGCGCGCCGGCCACAAGCTGTCGGGCGCGCTGCTGCAGGGCGCGCGGCGCGCGTTCGGGCGCAACGGCGCGGAACTGATCGAGCGCATGGTCGCGGCCGTGTACGGCACGGTGACCGGGCTCGTCGTCGTCGGGCTCGGCGAGGGGGCGTTGCTCGGCGTCGCCTACGCATTCGCCGGCGTGCCGCACGCCGCGCTGCTCGGGCTCGTCACGGCGGTCGCCGCGATGCTGCCGTTCTGCGCGCCGGTCGTGTTCTGCGGCGCGGCGCTCTGGCTGTTCGTGCAGGGGGCGACCATGTGGGCCGTCGTGGTGGCGGCGCTCGGGTTCGTCGTCGTGTTCGTCGCCGAGCATTTCGTGCGGCCGGTGCTGATCGGCGGGTCGACGCGGCTACCGTTCCTGCTCGTGCTGTTCGGCATCCTCGGCGGCGCCGAGACGTTCGGCCTGATCGGGCTGTTCGTCGGGCCTGCGCTGATGACGGTGCTGACGATGCTGTGGACCGAATGGATCGCCTGATCGCGCATGCCGCTGCACGGGTCGATGCGCCGGTGCAGCGGCGCGGATGCGCGCGCACCGGCGCATCGTCTGCGACGATCGATGACGATTCGGCCGTCGCCGCGAAGACGCGCAAATGCAGAGATCCGGATAAAGATCTCTACATTTCTTTTCGATCCGGACCCAAAGGTCGAGTAGCATGGGGCTTTCGATCACGCCGGTACGGCGCAGCAGATTTCCCGAGCATGCGATTGATTTCGATGTCCCGTCCCGCAGCGACGCTGTCCCTGGCCGCCAGCTGCCTGATGTTGCATGGCTGTGCGTGGTTCGACTCGTGGCTGCCGTTCTCGTATTCGCGCACGCCGCTTGCGCGGGCCGCGTCACGGCACGGCGCGACGCGCGCCGACGTCGTCCGCGCCGCCGGCAACCCGCGCAGCGTCTGGATGGTCCGCAACGGCAGCGGCGTCTGCTACAACTACTTCATCGAGCACGGCAACGATCACCGGCCGTACTTCGTCGTGTTCGACAAGGCCGGCGTCGTCACGCAGTACGGCTTCGATACCTGCATGGACGCCGATCGCAAGGGCGCGCTTCGGGCGGGCAAGAGCGCGTCGCGATAGAGCGGCGGCCGCGCGCCGCGCGAGTGCGTGATGCTGCCGTCACGCTATCGTGTCGACCACGCCGCCGTCGACGCGCAACGCCGCGCCGGTCGTCGCCGACGCCTGCGGCGAGCAGACGTACACGACCAGGTTCGCGACTTCCTCCGTCGTCGCCGGTCGCCGGATGATCGAGCTCGCGCGCTCGCTGCGCACGAATTCCACTGCGACGTCGTCGATGCTGCGGCCCGTTTCGTCGGCCTGCGCCTTCAGCATTGCGCGCACGCCTTCCGACATCGTCGGCCCCGGCAGCACCGAATTGACGGTCACGCGGGTCCCGGCCGCAAGCTTCGCCAGGCCGCGAGCGATCGACAACTGCGCGGTTTTCGTGAACCCGTAATGAATCATGTCGACGGGGATGTTCAGGCCCGATTCCGACGAAATGAACACGATGCGCCCGGCATTGCGTTCGATCATGCCTTTCAGGTAATGCCGCGCGAGCCGCACGCCGGACATCACGTTGATCTGGAAATAATGTTCCCATTCGGCGTCGTCGATGTCGAAGAACGCCTTCAGGCCGTAGATGCCCGCATTGTTGACGAGCATGTCGGCATCCGGCGTGTGCTGCGTGACGCGCGCGACGCCGGCCGCGTCGGACAGGTCGGCGGCGACGCCGTCGAAGCCTGCGCCGGGCACGGCGTCGCGCAGTTTCTCGAGCGCGGACTGCACCGACGCATCGCTGCGGCCGTTGACGACGACGTGCGCGCCGGCGCGCGCGAGCCCTTCGGCGATCGCGAGCCCGATGCCGGCGGTGGAAGCGGTGACGACCGCGGTCTTGCCTTTCAGATCGATCTGCATGAGCGTGACGGGGGAAGAGTGAACGGGAACCGCCGCGCGTGCCGCGGCGGACGGAATTCAAAGCTTAGGCAAATTCCGGTCGATCGGCCATGTCGCGAGCGTGTCCGCGGCGTCGATGCGAAGCCGATCCTCTCGACTCGAGCGCCCGAGCAGGCGGCATGCCTGCAAGCGAGGGCGGGGGCTGTTATCGCGTCAGCGCGACATGCTCCGCATCTTGTGTCGAAGCTTCGGCGGGGCAGGATTGTGCCGCGATCGGTTTCGCGCGTGCAATCGCGCCGAACGTCGAAGCCGGCGGGGCGGTTGCGCGGCGCTGCACAGTCTTGTACGGTGAGCGTTCGTCGTCCGACCCGGGAGCCCGCCGCGTGAGCCGCATTGCCAACCGATCCGCCGTACCGTCGCCGTTCTGGCGCGATACCGCGCTGCCGTTCATCGAGGCGCGCACCGTCGACGACGGGCGCGCGATCTGCTACGCGAAGCACACGCACGACACGTTTTCGGTGGGCGCGATCGTCGGCGGCACGAGCACGTACGTGAACGGTGCGACGAACGCACACGTCGGGCGCGGCGTGCTCGTGATCATCGATCCGGAGCAGGTGCACGCATGCAACCCGTACGGCCCCGACGCGTGGGCGTACCGGATGGTCTATGTCGACGTGCCGTGGCTCGCGCGCCTGCAGCACGCGCTGGGCCGCGATCCGAACCGCGATTTTCACGGATTTTCGCCGAAGTTGACCGAGCGCGGCGATCTGTTCGCGCAATTTGGCGGCTTCTACCGCACGCTCGTGTCGCCCGGCATCGACGCGCTCGGCAAGGAGAGCGCGGCGGTCGAATTCTTCACGGCACTGCACGGCGCGCTCGATCGCGAACTGCCCGATTCGCGGCCGGGCGACGACAACGCGAAGCTCGCGCGCGCGGCCGACTACATCGCCGCCCATTGCCGCGAGGCCGTCACGCTCGATGCGATCTGCGCGGCGGCCGACCTGTCGCCGTCGTACCTGATCCGCGCGTTCAATGCGCGTTACGGGATGACGCCGCACGCGTTCCTGATCGATCGGCGCGTGCAGTACGGCCGCACCGAACTGCGCCGCGGCCGGCCGATCGCCGAAGTCGCGCTCGACGCCGGCTTTGCGGACCAGGCGCATTTCCAGCGCGCATTCCGGCGGATCGCGGCCGCGACGCCCGGGCAGTACCGCAGCGCCATGCGCTGAATGCAGCCGCGGCCAGCTCGCTACACGTCGAGTAGAAACAGCGCACTGCCCGCGAGCAGCAACGCCATCAGCCGGTTGAACACGCGCATGCGTCGCGCGTTCGCGAGCCGGTGCCGCAGCGACGCGCCCGCATAGCCCCAGCATGCGATCGATGCGAAGCAGATCACCAGATACAGCGCGGCGAATTGCCAGATCTGCGCGCGATCGCCGTCGGCCGCGTACGCACCCATCGCGGCCACGCACGCGAGCCATGCCTTCGGATTGAGCCACTGCATCGCCGCGCCCGCCGCGGCCGACGGGCCGGCTACGTCCGGCTCGGCCGACAGTCGGCCGTCGTCGAGCGCGAGCCGCAGCGCCATGTACAGCAGGAACGCGATCCCCGACCACTGCGTGGCCGTCGTCAGCATCGGCCAGCGCGCGAGCGCCGCGTGCAGGCCGAGGCCGATCAGCAGGAACAGCGCGACGAAGCCGAGCGTCGCGCCGGCCGCGTAGCGCAGGCTCGCGCCGAGACCGTGGCGTGCGCCCGCGCTGAGCGCGACGATGTTGACGGGACCGGGGGTGATCGACGAGGCGAGCGCGAACGCGGCCATCGAAACCAGCATGCTCATCGGGTGTCTCCATGCGACATGTCGAAAGTCGCATCGAGACTACGGGCGCCGCGTCGGCCCGTATTGAAGAAAACTGCCCTCGGCGGCGCGCGGCCGCCGTCAGTGCAACGCGCGCGGCGCGTGCGCCGGCTGCGCGCCGCGCGGATCGGCCGAATCGGCGGCACCGGCGGGATCGGCCGGGCCGACAGCGTCGGCCGGACGCGGCGGCCCGCCCGACCAGGGCTGCGTCGACACCGAGAAGCCGAACGTGTTGACGCCGCCCGAGCACGAGACGAACACGCCGCCGCCGTGCATCTCGGCCACGGCCTTGACGATCGACAGCCCGAGCCCGTGGTTTTCCTTGCTGTTCGCGCGCGCTTCCTCGAGCCGGTAGAAGCGCTCGAACACGTGCGAGCGCCGCACCGGGTCGATCGGCTCGCCGGGGTTCGACACGGCCATCTCGACGAGCGTGTCGCGGCGCGTGATCGTCACGTTCAGCGTCGCGCCCGGCGCCGAATGCTGGATCGCGTTGATCAGCAGGTTCGTCATCGCGCGGCGGAACAGCGACGGATCGACGGCCGCACGCGCGTCGCCGTGCAATTCGGCGCGCAACTGCGCCTCGTCGAGCGGGATTTCGAGGAAGTCGAGCATGCGCCGCACCTCGTCGGCGAGCGATACGTCCTTCAGGTCGGTCGCGCGTTCGCCGCGGTCGCTGCGCGACAGGAACAGCATGTCGTTGATGATCACGCGCAGCCGCTCGAATTCCTCGAGGTTCGACTGCAGCGTCTGGCGCATCCGCTCGACCGAGCGATCGCGGCTCGTCAGCGCAACCTGGGTCTGGCCGATCAGGATGCTGATCGGCGTACGCAATTCGTGCGCGACGTCCGCGTTGAACGCTTCGAGCCGTGCGTAGGTTTGCTGGATCCGTTCGAGCGCGCCGTTGAACGACGTCGCGAGATCGCGCAGCTCGGTCGGCAGCGCGTCGGTGTGCAGCCGCTGGCGGCGGTTCGTCGCGCTCACGCTTGCCGCGTCCTGCGACAGCCGGTCGAGCGGCGCGAGCCCGAAGCGCGCGACCGCGCGACTCAACAGCAGCGTGACGACGGTGGCCGTTGCGATCAGCGCGGCCAGCGTCCACGCGAAACGGCGCAGCATCCGCTGGGTGCGCTCGCACGACGACGCGACGATCAGCTTCACGTCCGGACGCTCGCCGCTGCCCGCGATCGCGATGGTCTTCGTCATCACGTTGTAGCTGCTGTTGTTGAGCGCGTACTGTTGGAACGCGCCGAACGGTTTGCCGTCGGGCACGCCGTCGACCGGATGGCCGAAGCGGAAATCGGCGTCGAGGCTGTCGACCTGATAGCGCGTCGATCCGTCGGGCGGTTCGAGGTCGGCGAGTTTTTCCTGCATCAGGCGGCCGCGCGCGGCTGTTGTCGCATGCGACACGATCATCTGCGCGACCTTCGCGCGCGTGTCGATGGTCGCGCGCAGCTCGGCGAGCAGTTGGCGCTCCATCATCACGAACAGCCCGCAGCCGACCAGCGTGAACACGAGTAGCGACACGATGCCGAACATCGCCGACAGGCGCAGGGCGATCGAGCGTTTCATGCGTGCTTCTCCGCGTCGCCGTCCTCGCGCGCCTCGAGCACGTAGCCCATGCCGCGGATCGTGTGCAGCAGCTTGTCCGCGAACGGGCCGTCGAGTTTCGCGCGCAGGCGCTTGATCGCCGTCTCGACGACGTTCGCGTTGCTGTCGAAGTTCACGTCCCACACGAGTTCGGCGATGGTCGTTTTCGACAGCACCTCGCCGCTGCGCCGCGCGAGCACGCCGAGCAACTGGAATTCCTGAGCGGTCAGATCGAGCCGCGCGCCGTCGCGGGTCGCGCGGCGGCCGATCAGGTCGACGCGCAGGTCGCCGATCGAGATCAGCGTCGATTCCTGCACGCGCGCGCGGCGCGTGAGCGCCCGCAGCCGTTCGATCAGTTCGAGAAACGAGAACGGCTTGGTCAGGTAGTCGTCGGCGCCGCCGCGCAAGCCTCGCACGCGGTCGTCGACGCGATCGCGCGCGGTCAGCATGATCACGGGCGTCTGCTTCTGCGCGCGCAACGCACGCAGCACGCCGAAGCCGTCGAGCTTCGGCAGCATCACGTCGAGCACGACCACGTCGTAATCGAATTCGACGGCCTTCCACGCGCCGTCCTCGCCGTCGAGCGCGGTGTCGACGACCCAGCCTTCCTCGGTCAGGCCGCTCTTCAGGTATTCGACGACTTTCGGTTCGTCTTCGACGATCAGTACTTTCATGTTCGTTGTCCGCGTAACCGGGTTAAGGGCGGGTCAAGGGCCGACGCCCGCGCTGCGCTGCGGGGCCGCCGACGCGACGTCGGACGGCGCGGGGTCGTTCGCCGCACCGCCGTCCCAGCCGCCGCCGAGCGCCTTCGCGAGAAACACGACGAGCGCCGCGCGCTGGCCCTGGATCTGCACGGCCTGGCGTTCGCTCGTCAGCAACTGCTGCTGGGCCGTCAGCACGTCGATGAACGGCGTCAGGCCGCCCGCGTAACGGTCCTGCGCGAGCGAGACAAGCTTGCGCGCGTCGTCGACGGCCGCGGAAGCCTGTTGCGCCGCCTGCGCCAGCACCGACAGGCCGGTCACCGCATTTTGCACCTCCTGGAACGCGGTGAGCACGGTCTGCCGGTAGCTGGCCTGCGCGGCCACGTAGCCGGCCTGCGCGAAATCGACGCCGGCCTTCAGCTTGCCGCCTTCGAACAGCGGCTGACTGAGCGACCCGCCGACCGACCACAGCAGCGCCGGCACGGTGAACAGGCCCGCGAAGCGCGTCGCGTCCCAGCCGATGTCCGGCGACAGCGCGATGCGCGGGAAATACGCGGCGCGCGCGACGCCGATCTGCGCATTCGCGGCGGCCATCGCGCGCTCGGCCGACGCGACGTCGGGGCGCCGCTGCAACAGGTCGCTCGGCATGCCGGTCGGCAGCGCGGGCGCGTTGATCGGCACCACGCGCGGCGGCAGCGAGAAGGCGGGGGCCGGCGTGCCGACCAGCGTCGCGATCGCGGTTTCGACCTGCGCGCGCTGCTGGATCAGCAGCTGTGCCTGCGTGCGCGTCGCGTCGAGCTGCGCGCGCTGCTGCAACAGATCGAGGCCCGACACCGCGCCAAGGTCGTGGCGCGCGCTCACGTAGTCGAGCGCCTTCTGCTGCAGCTCGATCGAGCGCTTGACCACGTCGATCTCGGTGTCGAGTTCGCGCAGCGCGAAATAGCTCGACGCGAGATCGGCGCTCAGCACGAGGCGCGCGTTCGCGAAATCGTCGCGCGCCTGCTCGGAGCCGGCCTGCGCGGCTTCGACGCCGCGTCGCACGCGGCCGAACAGGTCGAGTTCGTAGCTGACCGCCGCGCCGACCTGGATCTCGTTCTGCACGGTCGACATGCTCTTCGTCGCGTAGTTGGTCTGCGGCCGGTCGGCGGAGATCTTGAAGCGCTGGCCGCTCGCGTTCAGGCCGACGGCCGGATATTGCGCGGACGCCACCGACGCGAGCGTCGCCTTCGCCTGGTCGTAGCGCGCGGCCACCGCCTTCAGGTTCTGGTTGTTGCGCAGCGCGTCGGTCTCCAGCGCGTCGAGCTGTGCGTCGCCGAACGCGGTCCACCAGGCCGGATCGAGCGGCGCGCGGGCCGGCGCGGCCGGATGCCAGTACGCGTCGGCCGGGTCGAGCCGCCACGCGGCCGGCGTGTCGACGGCCGGGCGCCGGTAATCCGGGCCGACCGTGCAGGCGGCGAGGGCGGCCGCCGCGACGATCGCGACGGCGCCGATCGCGGCCGGGCACAGGCGCGTGCGTATCGCGCTCACGACTTCGCTCCGGCGACCGCGGATGCCGGCTTCGCGGCCGGCGCCGCCTGCACGACGACCGTGTCGCCGTTCGCGAGCGCGTCGCTCGGGTTTTCGACGAGGCGGTCGCTCGGCGTCAGCGGGCCGTCGACTTCGAGCGTCTGCCCGATCGTGCGTGCGATGGTCACGGCTTTCAGATGCACATGGCCGTTTGCATCGACGGTCGCGACCGTCGGGCCTTCGGCGCGGAACAGCAGCGTATTGGCCGGCACCTGCAGGCGGCCGACCGGCGTCATCGGCAGCGTCGCCTGCACGTACGCGCCGGGCAGCAGCCGCCCGTCCGGGTTCGGCAGCGTGATCTCGATCTGCAGCGAACGCGTCGCGACGTCGATCGCCTCGGACGTGCGCGTGATCGTGCCGTCGAACGTTCGCCCGGGCAGCTCGGCCTGCGCGACGCTCACGTGCTGGCCGACCTTCACCTGCTGCGCATACGCCTGCGGCACCTGCACGTACAGCCGCAGCCGGTCGGCCTGCACGACCGAAAACAGCGAGCGGCCCGCGTTGCCGGAATTGACGAGATCGCCGACGTCGACGTTGCGCTGCGTGACGATCCCGTCGATCGGCGCGACGATCCGCTGGAAGCCCTTCAGCTCGGTGAGGCGGCGCATGTTCGCATCGGCCGCGGCGAGGTTCGCGGCGCCCTGGTTGAACGCGCCTTGCCGGTCGTCGAGCTCCTGTTGCGACACGGCATCGCGCTGGCGCAACTGCTGCGCGCGGTCGAACGACGTCTTCGCGAGCGCGAGCGCGGCTTGCGCCTGCTGGCGCTGCGCGGTGGCCTGGGCCAGTTCCTGGTTCAGTTCCGGCGTGTCGAGTTCGGCGAGCGTTTGCCCTTGCTTCACGTGCGCGCCGATGTCGGCATGCCAGCGCAGCACGTAGCCGCTCGCGCGCGCATAGATCGGCGCCTCGACGAAGCCGCGCAGCGTGCCGGGCAGCGTCAGCTTGCCGCCGGTGGCCGCGTCGACCGGATGCGCGACGCTCACGTACTGGCGCGTGTTCTGCGCGGCGACCGCGTCGAGCCGGTTGCGGTTCAGCCCGTTGACGATGAGCGTACGCGCGGCGCCGGCGGCCAGCAGCACGCCGATCACGATCGCGACGAGGCGCGCGCGTCGCGACACCGACGCGCGCGCCGGCAGGTGCATGCCGTGTTCGTCCACCTGAATGCCGACGGCGCTGTGATGTTTCTCTTCCATGAATTCAACCAATTCAACCGGGTAGTGGGGCGAAAGTCAGTGTCCGGCCCGGCGCGCGCGCCGCCGGGCCAGCCGCGTATGCACGCCGCCGAACACGAGCGGCACGAACAGCAAGGTCGAAACGGTCGCGAACAGCAGCCCGCCGATCACCGCGCGGCCGAGCGGCGCGTTTTGCTCGGCGCCTTCGCCGAGGCCGAGCGCCATCGGCACCATCCCGATGATCATCGCGAGCGCCGTCATCAGCACCGGCCGGATCCGTGTCGCGCCGGCCTCCAGCGCGGCCGTGAGCGGCGGCGCGCCGTCCGCGAGGCGTTGCCGCGCGAACGACACGACGAGAATGCTGTTCGCGGTCGCGACGCCGACCGTCATGATCGCGCCCGTCAACGCGGGCACGCTCAGGTGCGTGCCCGTGACGAACAGCATCCACGCGATGCCGGCGAGCGCGGCCGGCATCGCGCTGACGATGATCAGCGGGTCGAGCCACGACTGGAAATTGACGACGATCAGCAGATAGACGAGCACGATCGCCATCGCGACGCCCGCGCCGAGGCCGAGATACGACGTGCGCATCGTCTCGATCTGGCCGCGCATCGCGAGGCTGGTGCCGCGCGGCAGCGTCGCGCGCGCGTCCGCGACGATGCGGTCGATCTCGCCCGCGACCGCGCCGAGATCGCGGCCCTCGACGCTCACGTATACGTCGATCGCCGGGCGGATGTTGAAGTGCGTGATCACGGCCGGGTTCGCGGCACTGCGCACCTGCACCAGATTGCCGAGCAGTTGCAGCGGCATGCCCGTGCGGCCGCCGGCCGAGATCGGCGTGCCGAGCAGGTCGTCGACCGACGAGAGGTTGTATTGCGGGGTCTGGATCTGCAGCGGGTACTGGACGCCGGTGCGCGGGTTGATCCAGAACGACGGCGTCGTCTGCGAACTCCCCGACAGCGAGATCAGCATGTTCTGCGCGACGTTCTGGGCGGAGAGATTGAGCTGCTGCATGCGCGTACGGTCCATGTCGGCCAGCAGGGTCGGCTCGTCGTTGCGTTGCAGCACGTGCACGTCGACGGCGCCGGGGATTTGCCTGATCTTTTTCATCAGGTTGCTCGCAATGGTCATGTTACTCGCGAGATCGTTGCCGAGCACTTGCACGTCGATCGCGGCCGGCTGCCCGAAGTTGAGGATCTGCGTGATGATGTCCGACGGCTGGAAGAAGAACTCGACGCCCGGGAAGCGTTGCGGCAGCAGCGTGCGCAGCGTCTGCACGTAGTGGCCGGTCGCGCGGTGGCCGGGCTTCAGCGCGATCAGCAGCTCGCCGTCGAGCGTGCCGATCGTGCCGGCGTTGCTGTACGACAGGTTGATGCCGCTCACCGGCAGCCCGAGGTTGTCGACGATCGCGCCGAGCTCGTCGGGCGGCACGGTGGCGCGGATCACGCGCTCGACCTGGTCGGCGAGGCGTGCGGTTTCCTCGATCCGGTAGCCGGTCGGCGCGCGCAGGTGCAGACGGATGTTGCCGGAATCGGCGTTCGGGAAGAAGTCGCGGCCGAGCACGAACACGAGGCCCGTCGACGCCACGCAGAAGCCGAGGAAGCACAGCGCGTAAAAGCGGCGGCGCACGAGCAGGATGCTGAGCAGCACGATGTACCACGCGCGCAGCCGTTCGAACGCCGCGTTGAACGCGTGATGAATGCGTGCGAAGCGCGACGTGGAATGGCCGGAGCCGGTGCTCGCCTGCTGCGGGCGGAACAGCAGCATCGCGAGCGTCGGCACCAGCGTGCGCGACAGCACGTACGACGCGAGCATCGCGAACACCACGGCTTCGGCGAGCGGCACGAACAGGAAGCGCGCGACGCCGGTCAGGAAGAACATCGGCACGAACACGATGCAGATGCACAGCGTCGACACGAGCGCGGGCACCGCGATCTCGCCGGCGCCTTCGAGGATCGCGTCGTGCAGGTTGGTGCCGAACGACGACCCCCACGCTCCCTCCGGTCGCTGCCCCCCGAGGGGGCTGCTCGGCACGCCAGGGGCGGCCCGGCGCGTGCCGAGATGCAGATGCCGCTCGATGTTCTCGATCGTGACGGTCGCATCGTCGACGAGAATGCCGACCGCGAGCGCGAGGCCGCCGAGCGTCATGATGTTGATGGTCTCGCCGAGCGCGGACAGCGCGATCAGCGACGTGAAGATCGACAGCGGGATCGAGATCGCGATGATCAGCGTGCTGCGCCAGTTGCCGAGGAACAGCAGGATCATCATCGCGGTCAGCACGGCGGCGATCAGCGCCTCGTGGATCACGCCCTGGACAGCCGCATCGACGAACACCGACTGGTCGAACAGCGGCGTGATCGCGAGCCCCTCGGGCAGCGTCGGGATCACCTTCGGCAGCAGCGCCTTCAGGTCCGACACGACCTTGAGCGTCGATGCGTCGCCGCTTTTCAGGATCGAGATGAGCACGCCGCGCTGGCCGTTCTGGCGCACGACGTTGGTTTGCGGCGCGAAGCCGTCGCGTACCGACGCCACCTCGCGCAGGTAGGTCGTCGCGCCGTTGACGGTCTGGACCGGCAGGTCGTTGATGTCGGCGACCGTATCGGCCGACGCGTTCGTGTCGATCCGGTACTCGGTCTGGCCCATCTTCGCGGTGCCGGTCGGCAGCACGAGATTCTGCGCGTTGACCGCGTTGACGATGTCGGCCGGCGTCAGGCCCTTCGCGAGCAGCGCCTGCGGATCGAGGTCGATCGCGACCACGCGCGTGCGCCCGCCGTACGGGAACGGAATCTGCACGCCCGGCACCGTGATCAGTTGCGGGCGCAGGAAGTTCAGCGCGATGTCGGCGAGCGACTGTTCGCTGAGCGTCTTGCTCGACAGCCCGAGCTGGATCACCGGAATGCTCGACGCGGAATAGGTGATCACGAGCGGCGGCGTCGCGCCCTGCGGCATCTGTCGCACGATCGCCTGCGCGGACGAGACCGTCTGCGCGATCGCCGTCTGCACGTTCGCACCCGGTTGCAGGAACACCTTCACGACCGCGATGCCGGGCAGCGACGTCGATTCGACGTGCTGGATGTTGTTGACGGTCGTCGTCAGGATCCGTTCATGCACGGACGTGATGCGGTTCGTCATCTCCGTCGCGGAGAAGCCGGTGTAATTCCAGATCACGCTGATCACCGGGATATTGATCGCGGGCAGCACGTCGACCGGTGTGCGCATCAGCGCAAGCGGGGTGGCCAGCACGATCATGATGGCCATGACGATGAACGTGTAGGGGCGCCTGAGCGCGAGATTGACGATCCACATGGAGGCGGCGGAACAGGCGGTGATCGGGCGTCGGTGAAGGGAACCCGAATGATAGGCGTCGGCCCGGCACGGGTTACTGTCGCGAAACTGGCTGAATCGTCAGGTTGGGGCGCGCCGGCCGTCGGCCGATTCCGCGGACGAAATGCGCGGTCGCGATGGCGGCGGTTTCGCGCATCGGGCGGCGCTCACAGCTGCTCCATGCCGAAGCGGGCGAGCGCGTCGAGATCGACGACGTCGATCTGGTTGTACGCGAGCCGCAACGCGCCGAGCTTCTCGAGCTGCTGCAGCGCCTGGTTGATCCGCTGGCGCGACACGCCGACGAGCATCCCCAGTTCCTCCTGCGAGATCGACAGCGACGGGCCGGTATCCGGGTACAGCGCGGGGTTGAAGAGCTGCGCGAGCGCTTGCGCGACCCGTGCGTCGACATCGAGCAGCCGGCTGTTCTGGATCGACGCAATGAATTCGCCCATCCGGTTGTTCAACTGATGAATCACGAAGCGTGTGAACGGCAGGCTCGTGTCGAGCAGCGCATGGAACGTGTCGACCGGCACGAACAGCACGGTCGAGCGCTGGATCGCGACGACCTCGTACTTGCGCCGCTCGCGCTTGATCACGCTGCCTTCGCCGAACCAGCCGCCCGACGGCACGCCGGAAAACGTGCAGCCGCGTCCCGACGCGTTGAAGATCGCGAGCTTCAGCAGCCCCCGATGGACGCCGATCCAGTATGCGGACGGCGCGAGCCGGTGCGCGATCACGTCGCCGGCTTCGCACTGCTCGACGTGCGACTGGGCGAGCACGAGCGCCTGGTGTTCGGGCGCCAGCGTGCGGAACCACGCGCACTGGCCGAACAGCGTCGCCAGCGGCGGCAGCGGGCCCGGTTCGGGAAGCGTGTCGGCCGGGTCGGCGGCCGCGTCGGGGTGGTCGTGCATGGGTGCGGGTTTGCGAGGATAGGGATAACGCGCAGCGCTCGAGCGGCACTCTGTCGTTTCGACGACAGACGGCTCACAATAGCGCCCGTTAGGCTGTCGGCAATTGAACCACATCAAAACGCTCCGGGGTGCAGGCGCCCCGGTCGACAGAACACGGGAGACAGGATCATGACGCAGATGTTCGAGGCCGGGCTCGGCCGCCGCGATGCCAACTACGTCCCGCTCACGCCGATCGATTTTCTGGTCCGCGCGGCCGAAGTCTACGGCGAGCGCACGGCGATCGTGCACGGCGACGTGCGGCGCACGTGGGGCGAAACCCATACGCGGGCAAAGCAACTGGCGAGTGCGCTCGCGCGGGCCGGCGTCGCACGCGGCGACACGGTCGCGGCGCTGCTGCCGAACATCCCGGCGATGGTCGAGGCGCACTTCGGCGTGCCGATGGCCGGCGCCGTGCTGAACACGATCAATACGCGGCTCGACGTGTCGTCGGTGCTGTTCATGCTGCGTCACGGCGAGGCGAAGGTGCTGATCGTCGACACCGAATACGCGGAAGTCGCGCGCCGTGCGGCGCTCGAGGTGCCGGGCCTGAAGATCGTCAGCGTGGCCGACGCGATGCCGGCGGATCCCGACCGTTTCGCGGGCGCGACCGACTACGAGGCGTTCGTCGCCGGCGGCGACCCCGACTACGCATGGACGCCGCCCGCCGACGAATGGGAGGCGATCGCGCTGAACTACACGTCGGGCACGACGGGCGACCCGAAGGGCGTCGTCTACCACCATCGCGGCGCGTATCTCGCGGCGATCAGCAACATCCTCGAATGGGACATGCCGAAGCACGCGGTGTATCTGTGGACGCTGCCGATGTTCCACTGCAACGGCTGGTGTTTCCCGTGGGCCGTCGCGGCGCGCGCGGGCGTGAACGTGTGCCTGCGCAAGTTCGACGCGAAGACCGTGTTCGACCTGATCCGTCGCGAGCGCATCACGCACTACTGCGGCGCGCCGATCGTGCAGAGCGCGATCGCGAACGCACCGGCCGAGCTTCGCGACGGCATCGACCATACGGTGCACGCGATGGTCGCGGGCGCGGCGCCCGCGCCGGCCGTGATCGCGAAGATGAAGGAGATCGGCTTCGACCTGCTGCACGTGTACGGGCTGACCGAGGTCTACGGCCCGGCGACCGTCTGCGCGAAGCAGTCGCACTGGGAAGCGGCGTCCGACGAGGAACGCGCGCGGCTCAATGCGCGCCAGGGCGTGCGCTATCACCTCGAAGCGGGCGCGACGGTGCTCGATCCCGACACGATGACGCCGGTGCCGGCCGACGGCGAAACGCTCGGCGAGATCATGTTCCGCGGCAACATCTGCATGAAGGGCTACCTGAAGAACTCGAAGGCGACCGACGAGGCGTTTCGCGGCGGCTGGTTCCATACCGGCGATCTCGCGGTGCTGATGCCGGACGGCTATATCCGGATCAAGGATCGCAAGAAGGACATCATCATCTCGGGCGGCGAGAACATCTCGAGCATCGAGGTCGAGGACGCGCTGTACCGCCATCCGGCCGTCGCCGTGGCGGCCGTCGTCGCGATGCCCGACCCGAAATGGGGCGAGGTGCCGTGTGCGTTTGTCGAGCTGCGCGAAGGCGCGAGCGCGACCGAGGAGGAGATCGTCGCGCACTGCCGGCAACTGCTCGCGGGCTTCAAGGTGCCGAAGGCCGTGCGCTTCGGCGAGCTGCCGAAGACGTCGACCGGCAAGATCCAGAAGTTCCAGTTGCGCCATGCGGTCGGCTCGGACAAGGCGATCGATCTGGCCGGCGAGAAGAAGTAGAAGCAGGCGGCGGGCTTTCCGCCGCCGCGCGTCGACGATCGCGAGATTACGCGCCGCGCGCCAGCCGGAACACGCTCACCGCCTCCGACAGTTGCGCGGCCTGGTCGCGCAACGCGACGGCCGCGCGCTCGGCGTCCGAGATCAGCCTCGCATTCTGCTGCGTCGCGTCGCCGATCTGCGTGACGGCCAGGTTCACCTGCTCGATGCCGGTCGATTGCTCGCGCGACGCGGCGCTGATCTCGCCGATCAGCGTGCGGACCTGGTCGACCCGCGCGACGATGTCGCGCATCGTGCCGCGCGCGGCGTCCGCGATCCGGTAACCCTGTTCGACCGTCGTCGACGATTCGGTGCTCAGCGTGTCGATCTCCTTGACCGCGGCCGCGCTGCGTTGCGCGAGCGCGCGCACCTCGGCCGCGACCACCGCGAAGCCCTTGCCGTGTTCGCCCGCGCGGGCGGCCTCGACGGCCGCGTTCAGCGCGAGGATGTTGGTCTGGAACGCGATGCCTTCGATCGCGTCGGTGATCTCGGCGATCCGGCGCGTCGCGCGGCCGATGTCGTCCATCGTCGCGACCACGCGCTGCACCGCGGCGTCGCCGTTCGTCGCGGCGGCCGATGCGTCCGCGACCAGCGCGTTGGCTTGCGCCGCATGCTCGGCGCTCTGCTGCACGGCGGCGGTGATCTGCTCCATGCTCGCGGCCGTCTGTTCGACGCTGCTCGCCTGCGTCGCGATGCGCGCGGCGATGTCGCCGCTGCCGGCCGCGATGCCGACCGTGCCGTGCGCGATGTCGGCCGCGCTGTTGCGCACCTGCGCGACGATTCGCGCGAGGCCGTCGCCGATCCCGTCGACGGCCTGCACGAGCCGGCCGATCTCGTCGTTGCCCGCGCTGTCGTGCGCGTTCGCGCCGTCGCGGATACGCACGCTGAGGTCGCCCGCCGCATAGCGCTCGGACGCGCGTGCGGCGGCTTCCAGCGGCCGGCTCACGACGCGCCGCACGACGATGACGAACAGCGTCGCGAACGCCGCGACGAGCACGGCGCCGATCATCAGGAAACGGTTGCGGGTGGCGCGCATGGTGGCGAGCAGTTCGTCGTCGAGCGCGATGCCGCCGACGAGCCATTGCCACTGCGGAATCGTCGTGAACGACACGACTTTCGCGGTCGGCCCGCGGTCGTGCGCAGCCGGGTCGGTCGACGTGTACGCGAGCCGGCCCTGGCCGGCCGCGAGCATCTGCGCGTAGGGCGCGCGCGTGCCGTCGGCCGGTTGGCCCGCCGCGTCGGGATGCACGACGAACGCGCCGCGCGACGGACCCTGCGATGCATCGAGCACGAAGTAGTAGCCGTTGTCGCCGATTTTCAGCGAGCGGATGCCGTCTTCGACGAGCTTGAGCTCGGCGCCGATGTCGAGGCCGACGAACAGCGCGCCGATCACGCGGCCGGTCGCGTCGGTCACCGGCTTGTACTGCGTGATGTACGGCCGGCCGAACAGCTTCGCGAGGCCGGTATAGCTGCGCCCGGCGACCAGCGGCGCGTACGCGGGGCCGGCGCGGTCGAGCTTCGTGCCGACCGCGCGCGCGCCGTCCTGCTTCTTCAGCGACGTCGTGATGCGCACGAAGTCGTCGCCGTCGCGCGCGAAGATCGTCGCGATCGCACCGCTTTTCTTCAGAAACTGGTCGGGAATCGAATAGTCGAGGTCGAGCGGCTGGCCGCCGGCGGACAGCGTCGGCGCGGCGACGCCGCCGATGTCGACGGTGCGCGCCGGATCGAGCGCGAAATCGGCCGGCAGGAAGCTCGCGAACAGCGTCATCGCGCGTGTCGCTTCGGCCGACAGCGCCTTGTCGAACAGTTCGACCATCGCGCCGATCGACTGCTCCTTGTCGGCGATCCGTGCGTGCGCCTCGTCGGCGAGTTGCTGGCCGGCAAAATGGGCGAGCGCCCACGCGAAAACGGTGAACAGCAGTGCAACGAGCGCGCACGCCAGCGCGGCAAGACGCGTACCGACGCTCACCCGGCCCAATTGGGTCAATCTCATACGGGATCCTGAGTGGGGAGAGAGGGGGCGGAACGCACGCGTCACCGCTTGTCGACGGGTCATCGGCAGTTTCGGCGAATTCTTTAGCGGCGCGCGCACGGCGGCGGCATGCGTCGGCTCGACCCGCGCAACGGGATGACGGACGGCTTCAGTGCGTCACGAGCCACGCGACGGCCAGATAGCGGCCGACCTTCGCGATCGTCACGATCGCGAGAAACGTGGGCAGCGGCTCGCGCAGCACGCCGGCGATCATCGTCAGCGGATCGCCGATCACCGGCGCCCAGCTCAGCAGCAGCGACCAGCGGCCGTAGCGCGCATACCAGCGCTCGGCGCGCGCGAGCGCGGACGGCTTGACCGGAAACCAGCGGCGCTCGCGGAAATGCTCGATCCCTCGGCCGAGCGCCCAGTTGATCGCCGAGCCGGCGACATTGCCGACGCTCGCGACGAGCACCAAAGCCCACACAGGCTCGCGCCCGGCCAGCAGCAGACCGGCGAGCACGGCTTCGGATTGCAGCGGGAACAGGGTCGCAGCGACCATCGACACGGCGAACAGGCCGCCGTAGGTGAGCAATTCGGACATCGCGCGATTGTACCGGCCGCGCGGCGGCGGGCCGGGGTCACACGGCCCCGGGATCGCCCGGCGCGCGGCATCAACGCGGCATCGGCCGTGCCGAACGGCAGGTTCGGAATCGTCGATTTTTCGACCGGTTCGTCGCCAAGCCGTGCGGGCGAACCGTTGCGGCGAGAACACGTTGTCGGGTTTCAACGGCCGCAGCCGTGCGGGGCGCGGCCACGCTCACGCTCACGCGCCCGACCGTCCGCGCGGCCGTTCAATTCCAGCCGACCATGATCGCGCCCATCCCGACGAGCAACCCGCCCGTCACGCGGTTCATCGCACGCATGCGCGCCGGCCGCTGCAACGCGCGGCTCAGCCGATGCGAGAACAGCGCCATCGACGCGACGCCGCCCGCGAACAGCAGCGCGAACGTCGCGGCGAGCAGCAGGTATTGAAGGTTCAGGCTCCAGTCGGCATTCGGGCTGATGAACTGCGGAAAGAACGACGGAAAGAACAGCAGCGTCTTCGGATTCAGCCCGGAAGTCGCGACGCCGCGCCAGAACAGCGCGCGCCCGGTGTCTGTGTCCGGCGCGGCGCTCGCCGTTCCGGCGCCGGCGTCGGCCGGTGCCCCGGCTGCACCGCCTGGCGCGCGACTCAGCCATTGCTTGCCGCCGAGCCAGACGAGATATGCGGCGCCGGCCCAGCGCAGCGCGGTCAGCGCGTGTTCGTCGAGGTGGACCAGCGAATTCAGGCACAGCGCGGTCAGCGCGAGTTGCAGCAGCACGGCGAGCGTGCCGCCCCACACGCACGGCAGCGCGCGGCGCCAGCCGGTGCGCAGCGCCTGGTTCATCGTGAGGAGGTTGACGGGGCCTGGCGCGTAGATGAGGACGACGGAAGCGGCGAGGAACGACAGATAAAGCTTGAACGACATGACGGACAGGCAGGAACGGGGACGCAGGCACCGGCCCCGCACGCGGTCGGATAGGCGTGCGGGCGGCGGGGAATCGCATGCCTGCGGGCCGGCACCGCAACTCGTGATTGCGGCCGTGCGTCCCGCTGCGACGGGTATCGCGGGGAGCGTGCCGGCCAGCAGGCATGGAGAAAATGTATCAAGCGGCCCGGTTAAAAGGCTTCCTGTTTTCCAGCAAAATGGACCTGAAACCGGAATCCTGTTCAGATAGAATGCCGATTTTCAGTAGAAGATTCTTCCTGTCATGGCTACCCGCGAACGCACGCCGAAAACGCTCGACAATCAGGACCGCAAGATCCTCGGTGCATTGCAGAAAAATGCGCGTCTGTCGAACGCCGAACTGGCCGAACAGATCGGCATGTCGACCACCGCCTGCTGGAACCGCACGCGACAACTCGAACTCGACGGCTACATCGACGGCTATGTCGCGCTGGTCAACCAGCGCAAGCTCGGCTACGCGGACATCGTGATCCTCGAAGTCACGCTCGATCGCCACGAGGACGACGCGCTGGCGCGCTTTGGCGCCGAGCTGGCGGCGCTGCCGGAGGTGCTCGAGGCGTATCTGGTGTCGGGGGAGTACGACTACTGGATCAAGGTGGCGGTGGACGGCACGGCCGGCTACGAGCGCTTCCTGCGCGAAAAGCTGTACCGGATTTCGAGCATCCGCCACAGCCGCTCGATGTTCGCGCTGCGGTGCATGAAGGACGTGCCTTCGATTCAGGTGTGACGGAGCGGAGCCGCGCGCGCGGCCGTCGTTGCAACGGCGGGCGTTGGCGGCGACGCGCTGGCGCGGACGAAACCGGCGAACGGCCGACGGCGACGGCTCGCCGGCGGGATGGCCGGCGAACACGCGAAAACGGAAGAATCTTCCGTCCGCGATGGCCGGGCACGATCGCGGGCCGGCCGGGAACGGCTTTGGGCCGAGGCATGCGGCCGGCGGCAATCCGTATCAATCGGCGCCGATATCGGGCCGAACCCGGCCTGAAACACGGCCTCGATACGATCTTGAAACGCTCGCCGCGTGGCGAGCGTATTCGGCCGGGACGAGCCCGGCCGCTTGCCAGCTGACCGGCGCGACCGCCGGTTGCCCGGCGCAACGGCCGCTGTCGGCGTGCGTCACCGCAAGCGCATCGAGCGGCCGGCAGTCGGCTCAGCGCGGCAGGCGCGCGTGTGCTTCGGCGATGACTTCGCAGTTCGCGAGATGCAGTGCCCAGGCTTCTGCCAACAGCTCGCCCACGCGTGCGAGCCAGCCAGCGGATTGGGTGGAACGATCGGAGACATTAGACGTTTGCATGACGAAGCCCCATGTAGGTGGCGAATTAGGGATAACCCTAATCATAGCGAAGGGCTGCCGTCTTGTGAAATGCGATTTCGTTATATGAGAATTACTGACAATTCCTGTTGCTGCTACGCAACATGAACGTCGGCGGCGCAGGCGTGCCGGACAGCCGCGACGCGGCCGTGCCGGCAAGGATGCACGTGGAGGAAAAAGGAATTCGAGCGTACGGAACGGGCGCGATTACCGGCCGATCCATCCGAAGCGCCACGACAATCGCCGCGTCGCGGCCCGCAGCGTCTGCGCCAGCTCGCTGTCCGGCCCGCGCGGAAAGCCGCGCGACGAGCCGATGATCGCGATCACGAGCCGGATGCTGCCGGTGTGATCGAACACGGGTGCGGCAATCGTCCCGATGCCCGGCACCGGCGCGTCGAACGCGAAATCGAGTTCGTCCGCGCGGATCGCCGCGAGCCGGGCGCGGAAGGCCGCGTCGTCCGGTGCGGCGGGCGCGCCGGCGAGGCGCACGGGTTCGTTGGCGAGCAGGTCGGCCAGCACGTCGTCGGACATGCCGGACGCGAAAATCCGGCCGATCGCCGTATTGACGAGCGACATCACGGTGCCGACCTGCAGGCTCACGTGCTGCGGCCGCGCCGATTCCTCGAGCCGGATCACGGTCGGCCCGAGCGGCCCGAGCGTCGCGGCGGCCACGCTCATGTCGGTCGCGCCGGCGAGCGCGACGATCTCGGCTTCCGCGTCGCGCGTCGGCGACACGCGCTGCATCGCGATCAGGCCGAGCGCCTGCGCGAGCGGGCCGCCGTCGAAGCAGCCGGCGTCGTCGCGGCTCAGCAGGCCGATCTTCTGCAGGCTGACGAGATGCGGAAATGCCTTCGCGGCCGGCATGCCGGCCGCCGTCGCGAGATCGCGCAGCGGCAGCGCGCGACCTGCCGACACCAGCGCGAGCAGCAGCTCGCCGGTGCTGTCGAGCGCATGGATTCCGCGCTGGGCTTTCGCGTCGTCGGCCAGCGCGGGCGGGACGCGCGCGGCGCCCGGCGCCGGCGCGGGCGCCGGTTCCGCACGCGCGGCGCCGAGCGACGCGGTGGCTTGCCGCGCCGCGTCGCGCAAGGCCGCCGCGATCGGGCCGTCCCAGTCGACATCGATCGATCCCGTCGAACCGATCACCGTCAACGCGAGTTGCAGGCGCCCGTGCGTATCGAAAACGGGCACGCACATCCCGCTGACGCCCGGGCTCGGCCGGTCGATGCTGCGTTCGATGCCGCGCAGGCGAATCGTGTCGAGGTCGACGTGTTGCGTATCGCCGTCGGGCGCGCCCGACGCGCTGTCGGCGCCGGCGAGCGTGCCGCCCGCGCCGGCCTGGCTGGCCGCCATCGCGTCGAGTTGCGCGGCGTCGCCGAACGCGCGGAACACCCGGCCGGTCGCCGTCGTGTCGAGCGACATCACCGAACCGACGTGCAGGTTCATGTGCAGCGGATAGCCGCCGCGCTCGATGCGCACGATCGTCGGGCCGAGCACGCCCGGCACCGACAGCGCGACGCTCAGGCCGACCGTTTCCGCGAGCCGCGCCGCGTGCGGCAGCGTCGCGCGGTAGGCCGGCTGGCGCTCGATCGACATCAGCCCGAGCCGCAGCGACAGCGGGCCGGGTTCGTAGTTGCCGGTGATCGCATCGCGCTTGACGAGCGCGAGCCGCGTCAGGCTCACGAGATAGGTGTGCGCCTGCGCGGTGGAAAGATCGGCGGCCGCGGCCAGCTCCGACAGCCCGAGCGGCTTGCGCCGGCGCGCGAGCGCGTCGAGCAGCCGGCCGCCGACCTCGACACTCTGGATACCGCGCTGCGCCTTGGGCGGCGCATCGTCCGCGCTGACTTCGTGGTTCTGCACGCGATGATTCTTCCGTTGACGAAACCCCGCATGGTATCCGACGCCATTTCCCGCGCCAGCCCGCAGGTTTACCCGAATTAGACAATAACAAGCATGTTTGTCATTGACAAATATTCGGTGCGGGCAGATGATCCGCTCATTCCCCTCAACACATGGCTCGAAGCCACGGAACGCACAATGGCCAAAGCATTTGCCTCCCAAGCCGATCTGGAAGAGAAGAAAGTCACCTGGACGCAATTGTCCGAGAACGCATACGCGTACACGGCCGAAGGCGACCCGAATTCGGGCGTGATCGTCGGCGACGACAGCGTGCTGATCGTCGATACGACCGCGACGCCCGCGATGGCGCAGGACCTGATCGCGAAGATCCGCAGCGTGACCGACAAGCCGATCAAGCACGTGGTGCTGTCGCACTACCACGCGGTGCGCGTGCTCGGCGCGTCCGCGTACTTCGACGAAGGCGCGCAGCACGTGATCGCGAGCCGCGGCACGTACGAGATGATCGTCGAGCGCGGCGAGGCCGACATGAAGTCGGAGATCGAGCGCTTTCCGCGCCTGTTCGCCGGCGTCGAGACGGTGCCGGGCCTGACCTGGCCGACGCTCGTGTTCGAGCGCGAGATCACGCTGTTCCTCGGCAAGCTCGAAGTGAAGATCATGCACGTCGGCTCGGGCCACACGAAGGGCGACACGATCGTGTGGCTGCCGTCGCAGAAGGTGCTGTTCTCGGGCGACCTCGTCGAATACGACGCCGCGTGCTATTGCGGCGACGCCCAGCTCGAACAGTGGCCGGCCACGCTCGAGGCGCTGCGCGCGCTCGGCGCGGAGAAGCTCGTGCCGGGCCGCGGCCCCGCGCTGCTGAATCCGGCCGAGGTCGACAAGGGCCTCGACTACACGAAGGATTTCGTCACGACGCTGCTCGCGCAGGGCCGCAAGGCGGTCGAGCGCAATCTCGACCTGAAGGCGGCGATGGCGCTCACGCGCGAAGCGATGGATCCGAAATTCGGCCACGTGTTCATCTACGAGCACTGTTTGCCGTTCGACGTGTCGCGCGCGTTCGACGAAGCGAGCGGCATCACGCATCCGCGCATCTGGACCGCGCAGCGCGACAAGGAAATGTGGGCCGCGCTGCAGGACTGAACGGCGCACGGCGGCGGGGCGGCGTTCACATGACCGCATCGCCGTTTTTCTGAGGGTGGCGGCATTCGCGGCGGCATCGCGCCGCGGTGCCGGCAACCGTATCCGGTCTCACAAGAAAGCAGGGCGCATGCACGCCCTCGGAGACTGCTGCGCGCTCGACGGCGCGCGGCCCGTTTGGAGAGAGACATGCCCCAATCGCTTCCCGCCGAAGCGACGCTCGCGCACGCGAGCGCTTCGGCGCCGACTTCCGCATCGAACGATGCGCTGCTGTTCCGCAAGATCGCGTGGCGGATCGTCCCGTTCCTGTTCCTCTGCTACGTCGTGTCGTTTCTCGACCGCATCAACATCGGCTTCGCGCAGTTGCAGATGAAGCACGATCTCGGCTTCAGCGACGCGATGTACGGGCTCGGCGCCGCGGTGTTCTACGTCGGCTACGTGTGCTGCGAAGTGCCGAGCAACATGCTGCTCGCGCGGTTCGGCGCGCGCCGAACGTTCACGCGGATCATGCTGCAGTGGGGCATCGCGTCGACCGGCATGATGTTCGTGTCGCAGCCGGCGCATTTCTACGTGCTGCGCTTCCTGCTCGGCGTGTTCGAGGCCGGCTTCTTCCCCGGCATCGTGCTGTACCTGACCTACTGGTTTCCCGCGAACCGGCGTGCGGCGGCGATCTCCGTGTTCTTCGCGGGCGTCGCGGTGGCCGGCGTGCTCGGCGGGTTGCTGTCCGGCTGGATCATGCGCGACATGAGCGGCGTGCTCGGGCTGCACGGCTGGCAGTGGATGTTCGCGATCGAGGGCGCGCCGGCGATCCTGCTCGCATTCGCCGCGTTCACGTGCCTCGTCGACCGGCCTCGGGACGCCGCGTGGCTCACGTCCGACGAAAAGGCGCGCGTCGCCGCGCTGTGCGCCGAAGGCCGCGCACACGGCGGCGCGCACGACGGGCGCAGCGTGATGGCCGCGCTCGCGAACCCGCGCGTGTACCTGTTCGCGTTCGTCTATTTCTCGCTGACTTGCGCGTCGCTGACGCTGAACTTCTGGATGCCGCTGATGATCCGCGACTTCGGCGTGACCGACGTCGTCGCCGTGAGCCTCTATACGGTCGTGCCGAACGCGGTGGGGGCGGTCGGGCTGATCCTGATCGCGCGCCGCTCGGATCGCACCGGCGAGCGCCGCAAGCACTTCGCGTGCTGCACGATCGGCGGCGGGCTCGCGCTCGCTGCGCTGACGCTGCACCTGCCCAGCTTCGCGGCGATGCTCGTCTGCCTGTCGATCGCGGCGACGCTGATCTTCGCCGCGCTGCCGATCTTCTGGGCCGTGCCGACCCGCTACCTGTCCGGCAACGCGGCCGCGGCAGGGATCGCGCTGATCAGCAGCATCGGGATCACGAGCGGCATCGTCAGCCCGTGGGTGATCGGGATGATCCGCACGCGCACGGGCAGCATGGATCTGGCCGTGTATCTGCTCGCCGCGCTGCTGGTCGCGAGCGGCGTGGCGCTGACGGTCGGCGTGAAGGGCGAAGGCCCGCGGCGCGGCTGAACGGGCAAGGGCCGGTCGTCGCCCGCGGGCGGCGGCGATCGGCGTTCATCCCCCGTCTGCACCGGAATCCGTCGAGGAGACGAGCGAGGTAAGCCCGTCTGCAAGCTCACGCCGCGCGCGACGCGACGGCGCGACCGGCGACGCGTTGTAGCGCCGCATCGGCGCGCGGATCGTGCCGTTCGTGTTCTTCCGCCATATCGTGTCGATCCCGGACCGCGGCAACAGTACGAGCCGCCGGCGGTCCGGCGTGCGCTCAGCGAGCCGGCGCGTAGCGCGGCGCGGGCGTATCCGCCGACAAATGCGGCGCCATTGTGCGGCGTGCAGCCTCGTACGCCTCCCATTCGTCGCCCGCATGCAGCGACGGAATCGTCACGAGTTCGCCGCGATCGAACCCGACCAGCGCCGCATCGACCAGGTCCGTCGCCCTCATCACGATCTCTTTGGGCAGGTGCTCGAGCGGCAGGCCGCCCGTCTGCCAGAAATCGGTGGCCGTCGCGCCGGGCAGCACGGCCTGTACCTGCACGCCCTGGTCGGCGAGCTCGTGATGCAGCGACTGGCTGAATGCGAGCACGAATGCCTTGCTGCCGCCGTACACGCCGTTCAGCGTTTCCGGCGAGATCGCGACGATCGACGAAATGTTGATCACCGCGCCGTGGCCGCGTGCGACGAAACCGGGCACGGCCGCATAGGTCAGGCGCGTGAGCGCGGTCACGTTCAGGTCGATCATCCGCGTCATCGCGTCGACGTCGCTGTCGAGCAGCGGCGCATGCGTGCCGATGCCGGCGTTGTTCACGAGCAGCGTGATGCTCGCGTCCTGTTTCAGCTTCGCTTCGACAGCGGCGAGCGCCGTGCGGTCGTTGAGGTCCGCGTCGACGATCTCGATGCTGCGCTGCGTGTCGTTCGTGATGCGGTCGGCGAGGGCGCCGAGCCGGTCGCGGCTGCGCGCGACCAGGATCAGGTCGTAGCCGCGGCGCGCGAGGCGATCCGCGTAGACGGCGCCGATGCCCGACGATGCGCCGGTAATGAGGGCGGTACCGCGATGTGCTTGCGTCATGATGTACTCCGTTTCGCTGAGGATGGCCGGATGGCGTGAATGCATTCTGGCCTCGAAGCGTTGCGACACAAATGACGTAGATGGGTATGATTCCGGACATCGGGCCCATCGGCACGCGACCGGAGAACGCACATGCACCGAATCGGCTTCTTGATCAGCGACGGCTTTCAGATCATGGCGCTCGCCGCGCAGTCGGTGTTCGAGTACGCGAACATGGGGCTGGATACGCCGTTCTATGCGATGGCCAACTACTCGGTCGACGGCGGCGACGTCCGCTCGTCGCTCGGGCTGCCGGTCGCCACGCGTGCGCTGCGCGGCCGGCTCGGCGTCGATACGTGGATCGTCGCGGGCGTCAACGATCCGCTCGCCGCGCCGGCGCCGCTCGGCGTCGTCGCTTACCTGCGCCGCGCGAACGCGCATGCGCGGCGGATTGCCGGCATCTGCACGGGCGCGTTCGTGCTGGCGGAAGCCGGGCTGCTCGCACAGCGTCGCGCGACCACGCATTGGGCGTTCGGCCGCGACATGCAGCGGCTCTACCCGGAGATTCGCGTCGAGGACGACCGGATCTTCATCGTCGACGGCCCGGTCTGGACGTCGGCCGGAATGACGGCCGGGCTCGATCTCGCGCTCGCGATGGTGGAAAAGGACCTCGGCGCCGACGCCGCACGCTCGGTCGCGCACAAGCTGGTGATGCATCAGCGCCGGGCCGGCGGCCAGTCGCAGCATTCGGAAATGCTCGATCTCGCGCCGAAATCCGACCGGATCCAGAACGCGCTCGACTACGCGCGCCGCAATCTCGGTCGCGCGCTGACCGTCGAGGCGCTGGCCGAGGCCGTCCACCTGAGCCCGCGCCAGTTCAGCCGCGTGTTTACGCTCGAAACCGGGCAGTCGCCCGCGAAGGCGATCGAGCGGCTGCGGCTCGAATCGGCGCGGCTGATGATCGAACAGAGCCGTCATCCGCTCGACGTGATCGCGAAGGAAAACGGTTTTCGCGATCGCCGGCACATGCGCGACGCGTTCGTGCGCGGGTTCGGCGTGCCGCCGCAGGCGTTGCGGCGCGATGCGCGGGCGGACGCGCCGGCAGCAGGCTGACGAGCCGGCGGGGCAGCAGGCGCCGTCCGACGCGTGCCGGCAAAATCGCGCAGAATCTCCATCGACGTTCGTCGCGAAGGAGACACCATGCACACGGAACCGTTCGACATTGCGATCCCCGAGCACGCGCTCGACGATTTGCGTCGGCGCGTGCGCGACACCCGCCCGCCGAACCTGACGCCCGCCGAGCCGTGGCAGCAGGGCGTCGACGGCGCGTGGCTGCGCGAATTGGCCGCGTACTGGGCCGACGGCTTCGATTGGCGCGCGGCGGAGCGCGCGCTGAACCGGCTGCCGCAGTTCGTCGCGGACGTCGGCGGGCGGCGCGTGCATTTCGTGCATCGGCGCGGTACGGGGCCGAAACCCTATCCGCTCGTCGTCACGCACGGCTGGCCGGGTTCCGCATTCGAATTCCATGCGCTGATCGACCGCCTGTGCGATCCGGCCGCGTTCGGCGGCGATCCGGACGACGCGTTCGACATCGTCGCGCCGTCGCTGCCCGGCTTCCTGTTCTCTCCCGCACCGGCGGCGCCCGGCACGTCGGCGCTTCAGGTCGCCGACTGCTGGGCGGAATTGATGGCCGGCCTCGGATACCGACGGTTCGGCGCGCAGGGCGGCGATCTGGGCGCGGGCGTGTCGATCGCGCTCGGCGCGCGGCACGAGCGCGTGGTCGACGGCATCCATCTGAACTACCTGCCGGGCAACTACGACCCGCCGATCGATGCGGCGCTGCCGCCGACCGACGACGAGCAGGCGTTCCTGAAGCAGCGCGGCGATTGGGCGGCGCTCGAAGGCGGATACGCGCACGTCCACATGACGAAGCCGCAGACGCTGGCGGTCGCGCTCAACGATTCGCCGCTCGGGCTGGCCGCATGGATCGCCGAGAAATTCCGTGCGTGGAGCGATTGCGACGGCGACGTCGCGCGCCGTTTCTCGCACGACACGCTGCTGACCGGCATATCGCTCTACTGGTTCACCGCCTGCATCGGCTCGTCGATGCAGATGTATTGGGAGAACCGGCTGCAGCCGATGCGCTTCGCGGCCGGGCAGCGCGTGGCGGTGCCGGTCGCGTTCGCGCGCTTTCCGAAGGAGATCAGCCGGCCGCCGCGCAGCTGGCTCGAACGCGTATTCGACGTGGCGCAGTGGACCGACATGCCGAGCGGCGGCCATTTCGCGGCGATGGAGGAACCGGACTTGCTGGCCGACGATATTCGGCGGTTTTTCAGGCGCTTCCGGTGACGGGGGCGAGCCGGCGGGGGCAAACCTGTACCGGACCCCGCTCACGCGGGACGGGGGCGGCCGATGCGGATCGCGCCGCCTGCCTTACCGCGTCACGAACGCCGTGGCGGCATCCGGCGCCGTACGCGCATGCTTGCGCTGGCGCAGCAGCGCGACGCGGCAATTCTCGCGCGCCGTTTCGCGGCCGTCGTCGTCGAGCAGCACGAGATCGCCGCGCATCACGTTCAGCGTGATCACGTCCTCGCCCGGCGTACCGAGCGTTTCCGGCGTGTGCACCGAGCCGGCCGGTTCGAGCACCGTCGAACCGGCGTGCGCGACCCAGTCGTATTCGCGGTAGCGCCACGCACCCTGCAACGTATGGACGAACACCTCGCCGTCGTGACGGTGGCGCGGCAGCGTGCCGCCGGCCGGCATCTTCAGCAGCGCGGTCAGCGTGTCCTCGGCCGCATTGATGTGCAGGTACTTGATCGCGAGCCCCGGCAGGTCGGCGCTCATCGGCAGCCACGGCAGCGCATCGCCGGGCAGGCACGAGATCGGCGGCAGGTCGGTGGAGAGCGGGGCGGACGGCTGCGTCATGGCGGAAGGCGGAGCGAAAACGGGAAGCCCGCATTATCGCAGAGCCGGATCGCGCGGCCGAGCGGGGACGGCCTCGTGCCGAACCCGTGCGCGACGGGCCGATCCTTACGCGCCGAAATAGACAGTCAAACTGTACAGTTTAGCTGTCGATGTGCTATCTTGAATTCATGAACCCGCCATCGTCCCCTCCCGACACGCTCCCGCTGGCCGGTCTCGCCGGCGAACTCCGCATCTCGGTCGGCAAACTGATGCGGCGGATGCGCGAGCAGACCCATCCGAACGACCTCACGTCCTCGCAGAAATCGGTGTTGCTGCGGCTCGATCGCGACGGCCCGGCGACCGTGTCGGCGCTCGCGCGTGCCGAAAGCGTGCGCCCGCAGTCGATGCGCGTGACGGTCGCGACGCTCGAGGCGCTCGGCGCGGTCGCCGGCGCGCCCGACCCCGGCGACGGCCGGCAGACGCTGATCGCGCTCACGCCCGGTTTCCGCAAGGTGCTGCAAGCGAACCGCGCGGCCAAGGACGACTGGCTGTTTCGCGCGCTGCACGCGCAACTGTCGGCGGTGGAACAGGCCGAGCTGGCGGCGGCCGTGAAGCTGTTGCAGCGGCTCGCCGAATTCGAGGACCCGGCGCGTCCGTAAACCGTATCGACCCGCTCGCCGAAAGGATGGCCCGTACATGAACCTTCTGCATCTCGTGTCGTACTTCTTCGGCGGCGCGTTTCTCGCGAACGCCGTGCCGCATCTCGTCAGCGGGCTGCGCGGCGAGCCGTTCCAGACGCCGTTCGCGCATCCGCCCGGGCGCGGGCTGTCGTCGTCCACCGTGAACGTGGTGTGGGGCGTCGCGAATCTCGCGATCGCTTATGTGCTGGTGTGCCGGGTCGGCGATTTCGACCTGAAGGTCACGGCCGACGCGGCGGCGTTCGGGCTCGGCATCCTGCTGCTCGGCCTGTTTCTCGCGCGGCACTTCGGCGCATTGCACGGCGGCAACGCGCCCGACCGGGAGCGGCGATGAGCGTGCCGGCCGCGGGCGTGTTCCGCTCGCTTCGCAGCTTCAACTATCGGGTGTGGGCGATCGGCTCGCTGGTGTCGAACATCGGCACGTGGATCCAGCGTACCGCGCAGGACTGGCTCGTCCTCACGCAGCTCACGCATCACGACGCGTCGGCGGTCGGCACGGTGATGGCGCTGCAGTTCGGGCCGCAACTGCTGCTGTTGCCGTGGACCGGCTACGCGGCCGACCGCTACGACCAGCGCAAGCTGCTGATGGCGACGCAGGCGCTGATGGGCGCGCTGGCGCTCGTGCTCGGCGTGCTGACGGTCACCGGCGCGGTGCGGCTCGAGCACGTGTACGTGTTCGCGTTCCTGTTCGGCTGCGCATCGGCGTTCGACGCGCCGGTGCGGCAGACCTTCGTCGCCGAACTGGTCGGCGACCGCGAGCTCGCGAACGCGGTCGCGCTCAATTCGACGTCGTTCAACGCCGCGCGGATGGTCGGTCCGGCGGCGGCGGGCTTCCTGATCGCATCGGTCGGCACCGGCTGGGCGTTTCTCGCGAACGGGCTCAGTTTCTTCGCGGTACTGGCGTCGCTGTCGCGGCTTCGGGAAGACGAGCTGCGCGCGAACGTGCGCGCAAATCGCTCGCGCAGCAGCCTGCTCGACGGGTTCCGCTACGTGTGGGGCCGGCCGGACCTGACGGCGATTCTCGCGATGCTGTTCCTGATCGGCACGTTCGGGCTCAATTTCCAGCTGTTCATTTCGACGATGGCCGCGAGCGTGTTCCACGTCGATGCGCGCGGGTTCGGTTTCCTGTCGTCGATGATGGCGGTCGGCACGATTTCGGGCGCGCTGCTCGCCGCGCGCCGCGAGCAGCCGCGGTTCCGCCATTTGTGGATCGGCGCGGCGCTGTTCGGGCTCGGCTGCACGTTCGCCGCGCTGGCGCCCGGTTACTGGTCGTTCGCCGCCGCGCTGGTGCTGACCGGGACCGCCGCGATCACATTCATGAATTCGACCAATAGCCTGATGCAGTTGTCCACCGAGCCGGCGATGCGCGGGCGCGTGATGGCGCTGCGCCTCGCGGTCGCGCTCGGCGGCACGCCGATCGGCGCGCCGGTGGCCGGCTGGGTCGCGAACCATCTCGGCCCGCGCTGGGCGCTCGGGGTCGGTGCGGCGTCCGGTTTTGCGGCGGCGCTCGTCGCGACCCATTTCGTCGCACGCAAGCGGGCGCCGCGCGCGGGCGACGGCGCGGCCTGATCGAACCGAACGCCGCCGCTATGCCGCCGGCCGCGTTGCCGCATGCGCGGCGTCGAGGCACGACTGGAACAGCAGCGCGGCCCGCGACGGCTGCGGCGAGCGTCGCAGCAAGCTCACGAACCGGCACCGGTAATTGAACCGGTGCGGCGCGATCGGCTGCATCAGCCCCTTGCTTTCGAAACTCTCCGCGTAGTGATCGGGCAGGAAGCCGAGATAGCGGCCGGACAGGATCAGCGTCGCGATCGATTCCTGGTCGGACGCGGTCGCGCTGCGCGTGAGCTTCGCGCGATGGCTCAGCTCCATGTTCGGCGAATGGAAGCCGAGCCCGGCGAACGCATGGTTGCGGATCGTCGTCCACGTGAGCTTGCCGTGCGGCGCATCGAAGAGCGGATGCTGGCGGCCGCAGTACAGCAGCATCCGTTCGTCGAACAGCGCCGAATAGACGAGACTGCCCGAGTTGCGGTGCACGGGAATGATCCCGACCTGGTAACTGCCGTCGATGACCCCGCGCTCGACTTCGTTGATCGACGCGACGTGCAGGTTCAGTGCGACGTCGGGCGCTTCGTCGGCGAACTGGCGGATCGCGTCGCCGAGCCGGGCATTCGCGTTGGTGGCCGTCTTGTCGAACACCGCGATGTGGAGTTCTCCACCCATCTTGTCGTGAATGCCGTCGATCCTGCTGCGAAATGCCTCCATCGAGGCAAGTAGCCGCAGCGTCTCCTCGTAGACCGTCTGGCCCTCGGGCGTCAGCGTGAAGCCCGCGCGGCCGCGCCGGCACAGCACGAGGCCGAGCCGCGTTTCCAGATCCTTCACGTGCCGGCTGATCGTCGAGATGCCGATATTCAGTTCCAGTTCGGCGGCCGCCATCCCGCCGCACTGCACGACGCCCTTGAAGACCCGCAGCAGGCGCAGATCCATGTCGCTGAGCTGCCCGAGCAGCGCGCGGCTCTTCGGTTTCTTTGCTTGCATGATCGAGCAAGTGAACATTGATATTGCGATATTCAAAAGACTAATTGTCGTCCCGACAATGTGCAACATCATCACGAGGAGGAGGGGCGCGCCGCGCCGACCGACATGACCGACATCACCACCGCCCAGCACGACGACACGAACCTTCGCACCGACGCCGCGTGGCTCGATGCGCACTGGATGCCGTTCACGGCCAACCGCCAGTTCAAGGCCGATCCGCGCATGATCGTGTCCGGCAAGGGCGCGTATTACACCGACGGCGAAGGCCGCAAGATCTTCGACGGCCTGTCGGGGCTCTGGTGCACGGGCCTCGGTCACGGCCGCACGGAAATCGTCGAGGCCGTGAGCCGTCAGGTCGCGCAGCTCGACTACGCGCCGGCGTTCCAGTTCGGCCATCCGAAATCGTTCGAGCTCGCCAACAAGATCAAGGAACTGACGCCGGCCGGCCTCGACTACGTGTTCTTCACGGGCTCGGGCTCGGAAGCGGCCGACACGTCGCTGAAGCTGGCCCGCGCATACTGGCGCGCGAAGGGCAAGGGCACGAAAACGCGTCTGATCGGCCGCGAGAAGGGTTACCACGGCGTGAATTTCGGCGGCATCTCGGTCGGCGGGATCGGGCCGAACCGCAAGCTGTTCGGTCAGGGCATCGACGCCGATTTCCTGCCGCACACGCAACTGGCCGAGAACAAGTTCTCGCGCGGCATGCCCGAACACGGCGCCGAGCTGGCCGACCGGCTGCTCGAGCTGATCGCGCTGCACGACGCATCGAACATCGCAGCCGTGATCGTCGAGCCGTTCTCGGGTTCGGCGGGCGTGGTCGTGCCGCCGAAGGGCTATCTGAAGCGCCTGCGCGAGATCTGTACCGCGCACGACATCCTGCTGATCTTCGACGAGGTCATCACGGGCTTCGGCCGCGCCGGCGCGATGACGGGCGCCGACGCATTCGGCGTGGTGCCGGACATCATGAACTTCGCGAAGCAGGTGACGAACGGCGTGCAGCCGCTCGGCGGCGTGATCGCGACGAAGGAGATCTACGACACGTTCATGGCCGCGGGCGGCCCCGAGTACATGCTCGAGTTCCCGCACGGCTACACGTATTCGGCGCATCCGGTCGCCTGCGCGGCCGGCGTCGCGGCGCTCGACCTGCTGGTGAAGGAAGACGCGGTGGCGCGCGTACGCGATCTCGCGCCGCATTTCGAGGCGGCCGTGCACGGGCTGAAGGGGCAGCGCCACGTCGCGGACATCCGCAACTACGGGCTGGCCGCCGGCCTGACGATCGCCGCGCTGCCGGGCGAGCCGGCGCGGCGCCCGTACGAGATCGCGATGCGTTGCTGGGCGAAGGGCTTCTACGTGCGCTACGGCGGCGACACGATCCAGCTCGCGCCGCCGTTCATCGCCGAGAAGCGCGAGATCGACAACCTGGTCAACGCGCTGTCCGACGCACTGAACGAAGTGGACTGAGCCGCGGCTCGCCCGCAGCGACAACCGAATTCACGAAAGAGCAACGAACATGAAACACGACAGCAATGTGACCTCCACCGTCGGCCACTTGATCGACGGCAAGCGCGTCGACGGCGGCAGCCGCGTCCAGCCGGTGTTCGACCCGGCGACCGGCGAATCGCACAAGAGCGTCGCGCTCGCCGACAAGCTGACCGTCGAAGCCGCGATCGCGTCCGCGCAGGCCGCGTTCCCGGCATGGCGCAACACGCCGCCGCTGAAGCGCGCCCGCGTGATGAGCCGCTTCAAGACGCTGCTCGAGGAGCACGCGGAAGAACTCTGCGCGCTGATCACGGCCGAGCACGGCAAGGTGCTCGCCGATGCGATGGGCGAGCTGCAGCGCGGGATCGAGAACGTCGAATACGCGACCTACGTGCCCGAGCTGCTGAAGGGCGAGCACAGCAAGAACGTCGGCCCCGCGATCGATTCGTGGAGCGAGTTCCAGGCGCTCGGCGTCGCGGCCGGCATCACGCCGTTCAACTTCCCGGTGATGGTGCCGCTGTGGATGTGGCCGATGGCCGTCGCGTGCGGCAACACGTTCGTGCTGAAGCCGTCCGAGCGTACGCCGTCGTCGACGCTGCGCATGGCCGAGCTCGCGCTCGAAGCCGGGCTGCCGCCGGGCGTGCTGAACGTCGTGAACGGCGACAAGGAAGCGGTCGACACGATCCTGGCCGATCCGCGCGTGAAGGCCGTGAGCTTCGTCGGCTCGACGCCGATCGCCGAATACATCTATTCGACCGGCTGCGCGCACGGCAAGCGCGTGCAGGCGCTCGGCGGCGCGAAGAATTTCGCGGTCGTGATGCCGGATGCCGACATCGGCAACGCGGTGAACGCGCTGATGGGCGCCGCGTACGGCTCGTGCGGCGAGCGCTGCATGGCGATTCCGCTGGTCGTCGCGATCGGCGACGAAACGGGCGACCAGGTCGTCGCGGGGCTGAAGGCCGAGATCGAGAAGATGAAGGTCGGGCCGGGCAACGGCGCGGGCGTCGACATGGGGCCGCTCGTCACGCAGCAGCATTTCGAGAAGGTGACGGGCTTCGTCGAAGCGGGCGTGGCGGCGGGCGCGACGCTCGTCGTCGACGGTCGCGGCGTGAAGGTCGACGGCCATGACGGCGGCTACTACCTCGGCCCGTGCCTGTTCGACGACGTGAAGCCCGGCATGCCGATCTACCAGCACGAGATCTTCGGGCCGGTGCTCGGCGTGATCCGGCTGAAGTCGCTCGACGAGGCCATGGCGCTGATCGACGCGCACGAATACGGCAACGGCACGTGCCTGTTCACGCGCGACGGCGAAGCGGCGCGCTACTTCAGCGACAACATCCAGATCGGCATGGTCGGCATCAACGTGCCGCTGCCGGTGCCGGTCGCGTACCACTCGTTCGGCGGCTGGAAGCGTTCGCTGTTCGGCGACCTGCATGCGTACGGCCCCGATGCCGTGCGGTTCTACACGAAGCGCAAGACGATCACGCAGCGCTGGCCGTCGGCCGGCGTGCGCGAAGGGACGGTGTTCAGCTTCCCGTCGAATCGCTGACGCGACGCGCGCCCGCTTGCATGCAGCCGGTGCGGCGTGCGAGGCCGCCGAGGCCCGCCTCGATCGACGATCGGGGCGGGCTTTTTCACGTCCGGTCGATATGCGCGGAACGCGGCGCAAGAAGGCTTACGGCGCGACCACGTGCCATACGTTCTTGAAGTTGTCGCCGTTGCGCTCGCCCTGTTTCATGTCCTTCGAGAAGAAGTACAGCGGCTTGCCCTTGTACGCCCATTGCGGGCTGCCGTCGTCGCGCTTGACGATCGTGTAGGGTCCGACCGGCACGTCGGTCGCGCTGGCCTTGTACGGCGGCCAGAGGGTTTCGCATGGGCCCGTGCAGGCGCTGGTGCCGGCGTTGGGTTTGTCTTTGTCGAACGTGTAGACGGTCATCCCGTTCGCGGCGAC
The DNA here is from genome assembly GCF_001526325.1 of Burkholderia sp. MSMB1826. Taxonomy (NCBI): domain Bacteria; kingdom Pseudomonadati; phylum Pseudomonadota; class Betaproteobacteria; order Burkholderiales; family Burkholderiaceae; genus Burkholderia; species Burkholderia sp. MSMB1826. Next base: position 507,184 of record NZ_LOYN01000010.1, on the reverse strand, counting down.
GAGCGCGCCGTTTTCTTCCTTCGTGATGGATCCCTGGGCCGTGGCCGAAGCTGACGCAATGGCGAGCAGGGCGGAGCTGACGAGCAGCGCGGCTTTCATGAGTGCCTCCTGATGGTCCGGTGGGCGGCCGCGATCGCGCACGGGCGAGCGTGCGCCGGAATCGCGATGAATGGTGCCGGAGCACGGCGCCGTCGCCGACCGCCCGTCCGCGCGAGCGATGCCGGGGGCGAATGGCGACAAACGGGGCGCCTCATTCACGATAGGCGGTTTTTGGCGGCGCTGCGAGAAGATCGGGGGGCATATCGGCGGCGTGCAGGCGTTGCGCAACGGCACGACGATCGCCGATGTGCCCGGGTATTCGGCATCCGTCCCCGAGCCCCGAGCCCGCGCCGCGCGTGCGTTGCGGGGGCAACGACCGCGATACGGGTTTGCGTGGATGACATCGCGCGCGTTCCGCCGGAATATCTTCGTCAGCGCGAGCCGGGCGCGCGCCGATCCTTCCGGGAGGTGACGACGATGCTTCAGGACCCAGGCGATGTTGCGCGCGCCAGCTATCGCGCGTATGTCGACAAGGACCGCGACGCGATCGAAGCGCTGATCGCGCCGGATTTCCATTTCACGAGCCCGCTCGACAACCGGTTCGACCGCGATGCGTATCTCGCACGCTGCTGGCCGAACAGCGCGATGCTCGCCGGTTTCGAATTCGTCGACGTCGCCGTGCACGGCGAATACGTGTTCGTCGTGTACGAAGCCGTCACGACTGTTGGACGGCGGTTTCGCAATGCCGAACGGCTGCGTATTCGCGATGGCCGGATCGTCGAGGCCGAAGTGTATTTCGGCTGGTACGTGCCGCATCCGGCGCCGGATGGCGGGTTCATCGAATCGGGCAGGTGAACGCAGTCGCGCGCCGCCCGCGAAGGGACGCCCGCCGGGGTGTGTCAACCGCGGCCATCCCGTTGCCGTTGTCGTGTCATCCGACCACGCGGGAGCGACCGATGCGCAAGTTGCTGACGGCGATGTTACTGGGGTGTGCCTCCGCGATCGCCGGTGCGCAGACCGTCGTCCACTTCCCGTCGACCGACAGCTCGACGACGATGCTCGACGGCTATCTGTTTCCCGCGCCCGGCGCCGGCCGCCATCCGGCGCTCGTGTTTCTGCACGGCTGCGGCGGGATGTTCGCCAGGTCCGGCAAGCTCTACGCGCGCGATCGCGACTGGGCCGAACGCTTCAACGCGGCCGGCGTCACCGTGCTCGAAGTCGACAGCTTCACGCCGCGCGGTCACGGCGAGATGTGCGCGCCCGCGCATTTCGTCGGCGACATCTATCGGGCACGGCCGTTCGACGCGTATGGCGCGCTGCGGTATCTGCAGACGCTCGATACCGTGCAACCCGACCGGATCGGCGTACTCGGCTGGTCGCAGGGCGGCGGCACGGTGCTGAACGCGATCCGGGCGTCCAGCCCGGCCCGGCCGGCATCGCTGCCGGACGGCGACTTCCGCGCGGCCGTCGCGTTCTATCCGGCCAGTTGCAACACGAACGCGCAGGGGCCCGCCTGGCAGAGCCCCGTGCCCCTGCTCGTGCTGATCGGCGAGGCCGACGTGTGGACGCCGTACGCCGCCTGCAAGACGCTGTTCGATTCGGTCGCGCCGGGCACGGACGCGACTTTCCACGCGTATCCGGGTGCGTATCACGATTTCGACTGGCCGAACATGCCGGTGCACGCGATCGCGTCGTTCACGACGCGCGCCGGCGTCGTGCCGATTACGGGCACGGAGCCGGCCGCACGCGCGGACGCACAGCAGCGCGTGGCCGATTTCGTCGGCGCCAAGCTGCTCGGCCACTAGGCCGTCGGCGGCGACGCAGGGCGTGTGCCGGCGTGCGTTCCGCTCAACCGGCTGCGTCGTCCTCGCCCAACGCCTGGATGAACCGCGAAAACAGTTCCGGCTGCGACGCGATCCCGAGCTTCGCGTAAAGGTGCCGCCGATGCACCTTCACCGTTTCGGGTGAGATCGCGAGCCGCTCGGCGATCGCCTTCGACGAATTGCCGCGCAGCACCATGCGTGCGATCGCCATCTCGCGATCGGTCAGCACGCCCGCGCCGAAGCGGGCGAGCGCCTGCTCGACGCGCGCGCCGAGGCCCGCGTCGGGCGTCGCGCGTGCGGTGTCGCCCACCAGCCGCCAATGCTGCCGGATCGTCGCGATCACCCACGGCATCGCGGCCGTCAGCTTGCCGAGCGGCTCGACGTCGAAGCGCGTCGATGCGCCGAGCGACAGCGACAGCAGCGTGTCGGCGTTCGGCCGCACGAGAATCTGGATCTCGTCGTCGCCGACCGCGTCGCGGAAATAGCTCAGGAAATACTCGCTCTGCCGGAACAGGTCGGGTGCGACTTCCTCGAGCCGGTAGCAGCCGTCGGCGAGCCCGTCGTGCGCGGCCTGCAGGAACGGATCGAGCAGATATAACCCATTCAGGTAAAGCGGCACCGGCGACGCGGCGTCGGTGCCGCCCGTGTCGTATTCGTCGAGTACGAGCGGCACGCCGTCGCGGCCGATCGCGGTCGCGAGCGCGTTGTCGAACGGCGTCATTTCGTTGAGCAGCAGCACGAGGAACCGCCAGAAGCGCGGCTGGCCGAGATGATCGATTGCGCGGCCAAGCGCCTGGTGCATCGCGATTTCGGAAAAGAGACGATCCATACCACCACCGGAAGGGCGTAACACGAAGGGGGAATAGCGGTCCTGAAATTGGCTTCCTAGACTGCCACGCAATCAATCGGGCCCGAGTATGGGTGTTCAAAAATACGCAGGATAGGAGCGACAGGAGAACGAAATGGCGATGATGTCGGAATCGACGGGCAGCCTGCAAGCGGCGCCTGCAACGGAAGACGCGCCGCGCGCGTTGTCGCAGACGCTCAGTGTGCGCGATGCGGTGATGATCACCGTGTCGGGCGTGACGCCGGCCAGCTCGATCTTCGTGATCGCGCCGTTCGCGATCCAGCAGGCCGGCAGCGGCGCCGTGCTGTCGTTCGTGCTCGGCGGCGTGCTCGCGCTCGCGTTCGCGCTTTGCTATGCGGAACTCAGCGCCGCGCACCGCAGCGCGGGCGGCGAATACGTGATGGCCAAGCGCGTGTTCGGCACGCTGCCCGGCTACCTGACCTTCATCACGGTGCTGTCCGTCAGCGTGTTCATCCCGGCCGTGCTCGCGAGCGGCGCCGCGCCGTACCTGAACAACGCGCTCGGCACGCACTTCGGCAACCAGTCGGTCGCGCTGACGATCGTGCTGCTCAGCTATCTGCTCGGCATGCTGAACATCAAGACGAACGCATGGATCACCGGTGCGTTCCTGGTCGTCGAAATCGGCGTGCTGATGCTGATCGCGGGGCTCGGTTTCGGGTCGCCGCACCGCGGCGCCGACGTGCTGATCGCACCGGTCGTCGCGAGCGGCAATGCGCTCGTGCCGGCGACGCTCGCGGCCATCGTGCCCGCGATCGGCACCGCGATCTTCTGCTACAACGGCTTCGGCTCGGCAGCCTATCTCGCGGAAGACCTGCGCGGCGGCAATCGCAACGTCGCGAAGGCGGTGATCTATTCGCTGCTCGTGATCCTCGTCGTCGAACTGGTTCCGCTCACCGCGATCGTGCTGGGTGCGCCGTCGCTGAGCGACCTGACGAAGAGTGCCGATCCGATCGGCTACGTCGTGCGCTCGCTGAGCAATCCGGCCGTGTCGCGCGTGGTCAGCGGCGGGATCTTCCTGTCGGTGTTCAACGCGATCATCGCGATCGTGATCACGATGGGCCGCCTGCTGTACAGCAGCGGCCGGCACGCGCTCTGGTCGCGCACCTGCAACCGCGCGTTCTCGACGATTCATCCGCGCCTCGAATCGCCGTGGCTCGCGACGCTCGCGCTCGCGATACCGTCGGCCGGGCTCGTGTTCGTGTCGAGCCTCGACGAATTGACCGCGTTTACGGTCGACCTGTTGCTGCTGATCTATCTCGTCGTCGGGCTGGCCGCGCTCGCGAGCCGGTTCGTGCGTCGCGACGTCGAGCATCACTACCGGATGCCGCTGTGGCCCGCGACGCCGCTCGTCGCGGTGGCGGGCGCCGCGTATACGCTGGTCACGACGTTGGCGACGGCGACGAAGTCGACCGACCTGATCATCATCGCGGGGCTGCTGGTCGCGGCACTCGTGATGTACGTGGCCTGGGCGCGCCACAGCGAAGCGTTCCGCGCGCTCTGAGCACCGGGTCGACACCTTGTACCATCGACACACCGAACCATTGAAAGACGGGAGGAATCGCATCATGCGCACGAGGGATCTCGGTATCCGTATCGGACTCGGCACGCCGGGCCGCTTCAACGCGATCACGGACGTGCCGGGCGTGCGGGTCGGACATTGCACGCTGAGCGTCGAGAACGGCGACGCGTCGGTCCGCACCGGCGTCACCGTCGTCGAGCCGCGCGCGGGCGCCGCGCACGATTCGCCGTGCTTCGCGGGCGTGCACGTGCTGAACGGCAACGGCGACGCGACCGGGCTCGAATGGATTCGCGAAGCCGGCCTGCTGACGACGCCGATCGCCTATACGAACACGCACAGCGTCGGTGCGGTGCGCGACGCGCTCGTCGCGAACGAACGCGAAGCGGCGGCCGGCCGCGTGTACTGGTGCATGCCGGTCGTGATGGAAACCTACGACGGACTGCTGAACGACATCTGGGGGCAGCACGTGAACGCCGCACACGTCCAGCGCGCGCTGGACGCCGCGCAGTCGGGGCCGGTTGCCGAAGGCGGCGTGGGCGGCGGCACGGGCATGATTTGCCACGAGTTCAAGGGCGGCATCGGCACCGCGTCGCGCGTGCTGGCGAGCGACGCGGGCGGCTGGACCGTCGGCGCGCTCGTGCAGGCGAATTACGGCGTGCGCGAGATGCTGCGCGTGGCCGGCTACCCGGTCGGCGAAGTGCTGCGGCACGTGCATTCGCCGTTCCACGACGCAGAGGCGAAAGGCGAAGCCGGCATGGGCTCGATCGTCGTCACGATCGCGACCGACGCCCCGTTGCTGCCGCATCAATGCACGCGTCTCGCGCAGCGCGCGAGCGTCGGGCTCGCCCGCGTGGGCGGCGGCACCGAGGATTCGAGCGGCGACATCTTCGTTGCGTTCGCAACCGGTAACGACGGCTTGCCGGCAGCGAACTACGGCAGCAAGGGCACGCCGACCGCCGACGTGCGGATGGTCAACAACGACCATATTTCCGCGCTGTTCGTCGCGGCGGCGGAAGCGGTGGAGGAGGCGATCGTGAATGCGCTGGTCGCGGGCGGCGACGTCGAATCCCGCGGGGCGCGGGTCGAAGGACTCGGGCAGGCGCGCTTGCTGGATGCGTTGCGCGAAGTGGGCTGGCGGCCGGGGCGCGGCGCCTGAAACGGCAAGCGCCGCTTCAATCGAAGCGGCGGGGAGCAGGCCGGCAATGCGGCGATCGGCCGGACCGCCGTCCGCCCGCGCACGTCATGCGTGCGGTGCGGGCGATGCGGGCCTGGCCGCGACGACGCGACGTCATGCTCAGCTGCCGAAGTAGATGTTGCAGAAGCTGACGGGGCCGACGCAGGCGTTCGGGTCTTCCTGCTTCGATTGCGCGCGATCGACGCGGCCGGCGGCCTTGATCGCCTCGGCGCGGTTCGCCTGTTGCGGTGCGGCGTCTGCCGGCGCCGGCTGCGCGTGGGCGACGGCAGCGGCGAGCGACAGGGCAACGAGGGCGAGGTGCAGCGGCTTCATTTTGTTTCTCCTGGGTGAGTGCCAGTCTCGCTGGCAGTGAGGAAACTATAAGCTCGCACTGCTTGAAGATTAATCGCCGCGGGTGGAGAGCTTATTTCCATCCGGAACAACGATCCCGTTGCGCATGCACCCATTCATCAATGACGATGCCGATTGAACGGCGCGTCCTTGTCGAGCAGCGCGCTGCGCATGAAATGCAGGCAGCCGACGATTCGCTGCATGTTGCGACGCGCGTCGGGCACCGCGTACCACGCCTGCAGCGCATGCTGCGCCGCGCGGATCGCGAGATTCACGGATTTCAGCGTGCGCGCATGGCGAACGGGCGTCGGATCGTCGAAGAAGCGCGGCAGTTCGAGCAGCACCGCATCGATCGAACCGGTCCAGCGCAGCGTCTGCGGCGGTTTCGATGCACGGAATGCGTGCAGCTCGTCGCGCAGGTCGATGACCGCGTGGCCGACTTCGAGTGTCGACAGCATCCAGCGCAGCGCATCGCGCTGCTGCCGCGTGCGGCGCACCAGCAGCGTCCGCAGTTGCGCCATCAGGTCGTGCGTGCTCGACTGGAAGCGCTGCGCGAGGCCGTCCGGCGCGCCTTCGCACGCCAGCGTGACCTGTCGGCGCAAGTCGTGCGCGATCCGGCCGGTGAGCCAGCGCATGTGCGTCGGGAACACGACGGCGAACACGAGCGCGCAAGCGAGCATCGCGACGACGATCGCCAGCCCGTTGTTGATCAGCACTTCAGGCGTATACGCGATCGCGTTGTCGGGGCCTGCGAGCAGGCAGAAGAACACCGCGAAGCCGATTCCGTAGCCGGACAGCCCGGGCCGCATCGCGAGAAACGCGCCGAGGCCGAGCACCGGCGCAAGCGCCGCGCACAGCAGCGGAAAGCCGTCGATGTTCGGATAGACGTAGCACAGGAACAGGTAGCCGACCGCGGTCGCGCACGCTGCACCGACGCCCATCTGCGCGACGAACTTCGGCGCGCGCGGAGAGGTCGAGCTGAGCGCGCATGCGATCGCGGTGGCGATCACCGCGAGCGAGCCGCTCGGCCATTCGGACGCGATCCAGAACGCGCTCATCGCACCGACGGCGACCACCGTGCGCAGGAACGCGAAACCGACGAAGAACGCGTTGGTTTTCACCGCGTAATGGGTGACCGAGCGCTCGAACGCGTGATCGTCCTGGTCGAGCGACGCGTACGTGTCGACGTAGCCGAGATATTCGGCGATGAACCGGTACAGCAGCTCGATCGCGGTATCGAAGTCGAGCAGGCCGCCCGCCGCATGGTCCTCGATCACCCGCCGCGACGCGCGCGCGGCCTTCGGCAACGCACCGTGAAAGCGGCGCAGTTCGAGCAATGCGCCGGTCGCCGGTGCGAGGCCGCGCCGGCATTCGTCGCGCAACGCGGCGAAGCGCAACGCGAGCGCGTCGACGTGCGGCGCCAGCGCGTCGAGCACCGCGTCCGAGCGATTCGCGCGCAGCCGTTTGACGAGCTGGTGCAGCGCATGCAGCCGCGTGCAGGCGTTCATGAACTCGCTGTTCAGTCGCGCAAGCCGGCGGCTGCGCGCGCGAATGTGCGGATCCTCGAACGACGCGAACGCGCGGTTGGCTTCGAAGCCGACGATGTCGTCGACGAAATCGGCGAAGCGTCGCTCGAAATCGCCGCGCGCGACGTTGCCCGACAGCGCACCGGCGGCGAACGCGGCAAACGTCGCGTGGCGCGCGCTCAACGAACGCATCAGCGCCTTCGCGGAACTCAGCGGCAGGATCAGCGCGCTGACCGCGCCCGAGCACGCGATGCCGAGCGCGACTTCCGCGGCGCGCGTGAGCGCGGACTGGAACAGCGTCTGCGGCGTCATCACGGCCGGCAGGCCGATCAGCGCGGCCGTGTAGCCGGCGAGCACGAAGCCGTACCAGCGGAAATGGCGGTTGCGCACCGCGAGTGCGATGCAGCCGCCGATCCACAGCGTGATGCCGGCCATGTACAACTCGGGCTGCTGCGCGAACAGCCCGCCGAGCGCGAGCGCGCCGACGAGGCCGGCCGCCGTACCGAGCACGCGATAGAAACTCTTCGCGAACACCATGCCCGACAGCGGCTGCATCAGCACGAACACGGTGGTCATCGCGGTGCGCGGCTGCGACATCTCCAGACGCATCGCGATGCCCATCGCCAGCAGCGCCGCGAGCACGGTTTTCGCGAGGTGCAGCCAGATCAGCCCGTCGGTCGCGGCCCAGTCGCGCGCCGCGTTGCCGAGCGGGTCGAGCCACGCGCTCCATCGTGCCGGTTCGATGGAAGGTCGCTCGATCGCAGGTTGTGGCTTCATGAAAAGAGGGGGCCGGCGCGGTGCCGCGGCGCGTCCGAACGGCCCGTTCGACTGGGGAGGCGCCGATTGTAGGAGCGCGGCGCGCGCGCATTAACGCCGTTGCGGGGAAACGATAGTTGCAGCCGAAGTAACAATCTGTCGCATCCCGTGGAGGAAAATGGCGGCTCCGCTACAGGTCGTTCACAGGAATGGATACCCTACAAAACATGCGGGTGTTTTCGCGCGTCGTCGAGACGGGCAGCTTCACCGCCGCCGCGCAATCGCTGAATTCGACGACGGGCGCGATGTCGCGCGCGGTGTCGGAGCTCGAGGCGCGCCTGCGCACCCGTCTGATGAATCGCTCGACGCGCCGTCTCGCGCTCACGTCGGCCGGCGAAAGCTATCTGCGGCGCTGCCGCCAGATTCTCGCCGACGTCGACCGTGCCGAAGAGGAGGCGAGCTGCGCGCACGAACGCCCGGCCGGCGTCCTGCGCATGCACAGCTTCGCGAGCGTCGGTCACCACTACGTATTGCCCGCGCTGACGCGCTATCACGCGCAATTCCCGGACGTATCGATCGAGCTGTCGCTGTCGCAGCGCATGCCCGACCTGTTCGACGGCACGAGCGACATGGCCGTCGTCACCGCGTCGTCGCTGCCCGATTCGGAACTCGTGTCGCACCTGCTCGGCTCGACGTTCAGCATTCTGTGTGCATCGCCCGATTACGTGAAACGGCACGGCGTGCCGGCGCGCCCGCAGGATCTCGCCGCGCACGCGTGCCTGACGCTGTGCACGCCGGCATTCCCGACGCACGAATGGGTGCTCGAAGGCCCCGATGGCGTCGAGCAGATTCGCGTCGCCGGCCCGGTGCAGACCAATACCGCCGAATCGCTCGCACTCGCGATCCGCGACGGCATCGGCATCGGCATGCTGCCGCTGTATTCGGCGATCGATGCACTGCGGGACGGCACGCTCGTCCGTGTGCTGCCCGCGCATATCCTGCAGAAGATGAACGTGCATGCGCTGTACCCGTCGCGCCGCTTCGTCGATGCGAAGGTGCGGACCTGGGTCGAGATGCTGCGCGCCCAGGTGCCGGCGATGATCGCGCGCGACGTCGAGATGCTGAACGCGATCGACCGCGAACCGCAGGCCGCCTGAACGCCGTGCGCATCGGCGCGCGGCAGGTCGTTTCATTTCCATGCCGAATACGCGTCGCTCGCCAAGCATGCGCGATGCGAGCGACGCGCGCCGTCACGGCGCGGGCCTGACCGCTGCGCCCGATTCGGTTGCCGGCTCGCCGGCCGGGCCGTACGCGGCCTGCGCCGCTTTGCGCTCGGCGAGACGCTTCGCCTGCAGTCGTTCCTGCGCCGCGAGGATGTCGTCCGGATAGTTGCCGACTTCGCCGCGCGCCGGGTTGTAGCCGACCGATTCGAGATCGATCAACTCCTGCAGCACCTGCGCGCGCGTGACCGGCGACGTCGCCTGCTGGGCGAACGACAGGGCCGGTGCGGCAAGCAGGACGGCAGCGGCCGCGGTAACGACGAGCGATTTCACGTGGTTCTCCTGAATACGGGGTGGGTGGCCAGATCGACACGCCGCACGCGATGCGCGGCTCCGACCTTCGACGTCAGTCTACGCAGCGCTTCCACGCGAAAACACCCCGATTCCAGGAGGGCTGCGTTCCAGAAGGAACAACATTGGCGGCGTCGCCCGCGGCGACCGAACCCGTGTGCGAACACGGGCGCCGTGCACACGGGCGACGTGCATACGGGCGACGTGCATACGGGCGCCGTGCATACGGACGCCGTGTACACGGACGCCGCGCAGAGGGCGGCGCCGCGCGACGCCGATCAGAACCGCGTGCGCATGCCGATCGTGCCGACCACCTGGTTCGCCGTGCCCGATGCGCCGCCCGACGTGTTGATGAACGCCTGATAGCCGCGGCCCGACGCATGCTGGAACATCGCTTCCGCGTACAGGTCGGTGCGGCGCGACAGCTTGTACACGGCCTGCAGGTCGACCTGATGCCATTTCGGGGCGGTCCCATGCTTGCTGTCGGGATTCGACACGCTGGCGTCCGTATAGACATAGGCCGCGCCGACGCTGACGGCCGGCGTGACCGCATAGCGCACGTTCACGTCGTAGTTGTTGAACGCGATCTGGCCGCTGGAGCCGAACGCGCCCGTGTTGTCGTACTGCGAGCGCGTGTAGACGAAGCCGGCGGTCACCGGGCCGAACACGTAGCCGACACCGCCGCCGTAGGTGCGCATGCGGTCCGAGCCGATCGACCAGCCGCCCTGGTTCAGGCTCTTCGCTTCGGCCGAATCGGTCGCGCCGGGGCTCGCGCTCGTCGAGCCCTTCGTGCCGTTCATTTGCAGGTACGCGCCGGCCAGCTTCAGCGGGCCGTTCGTGTAGCTCGCGGCCACGCTGTATGCGCGGTTCGCGCCGAAGTTCGCCGAGTTGGAGAACGCGTACAGTGCGCCGACCTTGAAGCCCGCGATCGTGTCGCTCGTGTACTTGACCGCGTTGTTGATGCGCAGCGAGTGGTTCAGGTTGTCGTTGTCGAACGGATGCGCGAAGCCCGTATCGCCGAAATCGCCCGACGTCGCGGACAACGGCGCGACGAAGTCGACCATCGTGTCGTACTGGCGGCCGAGCGTCAGCGTGCCGTAGCCGGCGCGGCTCAGGCCGACATACGCGTGCCGGCCGAACAGCTTGCCGTCCTGGCCGAGCCCGCCGTTGTTCGCGTTGAAGCCGTTTTCGAGCACGAACAATGCCTTCAGCCCGCCGCCGAGATCCTCGGCGCCGCGCACGCCGAAGCGGCTGCCGTTGATCGTGCCGGTCGTCATGCGCCACTGCGACGCGCCGTTCACGTTGTTGGTATAGGCGATGCCGGCGTCGATCAGGCCGTACAGCGTGACCGAGCTTTGCGCGTGGGCGAGCGGCGCGAACAGGGCGCCGGCGCACGCGCCGGCGATCAGGGTTTTTTTCATCGTGAAGCTCCTGCGTGTGGGACTGGAAACAAAGTTCGGCGCAAGTATAGGAATGCGCGGCGCGCGCAAGGACGCAGCGGCCGCGAGCGCACCGTTCCTGATCCCGCAAGAGTCGTTCACAAAACCGACACGACGACGCGCGTGCGCGCCGGGCCGGCGGTTTCTGCCTGGCGGCCGGCACGCGGCTTCGGTCCGGCGCGGCCCGGCTGTCGTGTCGATGCAACATGCGCGGCACGTGTGCGCGTCGCCGCTTTCCTCCATACTGGTCGCCCGGACCGCACGGCCGCCAGCGCAGATCGCGCGGTCGTGTTCACGCATACGACAAGAGGCCTCTCCATGAACCTGTTCAACGTACGTTTGCGCGGCCGCGACGGCCTGTTCACGATCGGCATCGATGCCGGCAGGATCGCGCGCATCGATGCGCAAACCGCGCCGATCGCGTCGACGAACCCTGACCATATCGACGGCGGCGGCCGCCTCGCGATTCCGCCGCTCGTCGAACCGCATATCCACCTCGATGCCGTGCTGACGGCCGGCGAACCCGCGTGGAACATGAGCGGCACGCTGTTCGAGGGCATCGAGCGCTGGGCCGAGCGCAAGGCGACGATCACGCACGAGGACACCAAGGCGCGCGCGCATGCGGCGATCGGCATGCTGCGCGATCACGGGATCCAGCACGTGCGCACGCACGTCGACGTGACCGATCCGACGCTCGCCGCGCTGAAGGCGATGCTGGAGGTGAAGGACGAGGCGCGCGGGCTGATCGATCTGCAGATCGTCGCGTTCCCGCAGGAGGGCATCGAATCGTTCGACGGCGGCCGCGCGCTGATGGCGCAGGCGATCGAGCTCGGCGCGGACGTCGTCGGCGGCATTCCGCATTTCGAGAACACGCGGGAGCAGGGCGTCAGCTCGATCCGCTTCCTGATGGATCTCGCGGAACGCACGGGCTGCCTCGTCGACGTGCACTGCGACGAGACCGACGATCCGCATTCGCGCTTTCTCGAAGTGCTCGCGGAAGAGGCGCGCGTGCGCGGCATGGGCGCACGCGTCACCGCGAGCCACACCACCGCGATGGGTTCGTACGACAACGCGTACTGCTCGAAGCTGTTCCGGCTGCTGAAGCGGGCGGGGCTGAATTTCATCTCGTGCCCGACCGAGAGCATCCATCTGCAGGGGCGCTTCGACACGTTCCCGAAGCGGCGCGGCGTCACACGCGTCGCGGAGCTCGACCGTGCCGGGCTCAACGTGTGCTTCGGGCAGGATTCGATCAAGGATCCGTGGTATCCGCTCGGCAACGGCAACATCCTGCGCGTGCTCGATGCGGGCCTCCATATCTGCCACATGATGGGTTACCAGGATCTGCAGCGCTGCCTCGACTTCGTGACCGACCATAGCGCGACGGCGATGCACCTCGGCGACGGGTACGGCATCGCGGTCGGGCGTCCGGCGAATCTCGTCGTGCTCGACGCGGACAGCGACTACGAAGCCGTGCGCAGGCAGGCGAAGGCCACGCTGTCGATGCGCCACGGGAAGGTCATCATGCGGCGCGAACCGGAACGCCTGACCTATCCGGACTGATGCGGCAGGCGGTCATCGCGGGCCGCCGGCGTTCGTGCATTCGGAAAATGCATGAGTTGATCAGAAAAATACGTTTGTCTCATGATAGGCGCGGGCCTACGATGCGGTCCTGGCGACGGCGTGCACCGTGCGCGCCGTCTTTTCGATCCCATTCACCGACCCCATGCGCTTCGATCTTCCGTCCGCTCCCGCTGCTTCGTCGCCGCCCGTCAGCCCGTTCGCGCGCATGGCCGTCGTCACGATCCTGACCGGCATCGGCGCGGGTCTCGGCGGCATGCTGCTCGCGTTGCTGCTGCATGCGATCCAGCACGTCGCGTACGGCTACGACGTCGCGCACGTGATCGGGTCCGAGAGCTTCCTCAGCGGCGTGACCGGGGCCGAGCCGCTGCGTCGGCTCGCGGTGCTGGTGGTGTGCGGGATCGTCGCGGGCGGCGGCTGGTGGGCGCTTTACCGATACGGCCGGCCACTCGTCGGCATCCGCCGCGCGGTGCGTGCGGCCGATCCGCGGATGCCGTTCGTCAGCACGACGGTCCACGCGCTGCTGCAGATCGTCACCGTCGCGCTCGGCTCGCCGCTCGGCCGCGAAGTCGCACCGCGCGAGATCGGTGCGCTGCTCGCCGGGCGGTTTGCCCATGCGGCGGGGCTCACGCCCGACGACTGCAGGCTGATGGTCGCGTGCGGCGCCGGCGCGGGGCTCGCGGCCGTCTACAACGTGCCGCTCGGCGGCGCGATCTTCGTGCTGGAGGTGCTGCTCGGCACGTTCGAATGGCGTGCGCTGGTCGCAGCGGTCGTGACGTCCGCAATCGCCGCGGTCGTCGCATGGATCGGTCTCGGCAACGAACACCAGTACGCGGTGCCGGCGTTCGTGTCGAGCACGCCGCTCGTCGCATGGTCGATCGTCTGCGGGCCGCTGTTCGGCGTCGCCGCGTACGGTTTCGTGCGGCTCACGACCCGCGCGCGGGCGAACGCGCCGAAGGACTGGCGGCTGCCGGTGTTCGCGCTGCTCAACTTCGCGGTGATCGGCGTGCTCGCGACGAAGTTTCCGCAACTGCTCGGCAACGGCAAGGGCCCGGCGTCGCTCGGTTTCGACGGCACGCTGACGATCGGTCTCGCGGCGGCGCTGCTCGTGCTGAAGGTGCTGATCGAGGCCGGCAGCCTGCGGGCCGGCGCGGAAGGCGGGCTGCTGACGCCGGGACTCGCGAACGGCGCGCTGCTCGGTGTCGTGCTCGGCGGACTGTGGAGCATCGTGTGGCCCGGCGCATCGCTCGGCGGATGCGCGCTGATCGGCGCGACCGCGTTTCTTGCCGCGTCGATGCAGATGCCGATCACGGCCGTCGTGCTGCTGCTCGAATTCACGCGCGCGAATCACGACAGCCTCGTGCCGATGCTGCTGGCCGTGGCGGGGGCGCTCGTCGCGTACCGGGGCGCGCAGCGGCTGGCGGAGCGGCGGGGGCGCAAGGTTGCGACCGCGAGTACGTCGGCGACGGTGGGGCGTTGATATGCATGAGCGGCCAGAAGGTGGGCGATCCGCTGAAAATTGACACTCTGCATCTGTTCAAATGCCTGTCGCCGCCGTGGCGCACTCGTGCGCAAGATGAGGCTGCGACAGCCCGAAGCGCAAGCCACGCGGTACTTCACAGCATCTGCACGAGATCCGCCAATCACATCCGGGCAGACGCTTGTCGCGGCAATCTGCCGGTGAGTCCGTTGTTTCGCCTCCGCTACTCACGCTAGCCTTTTCCGCTCGTTCAAATTCAAACTATGAGAGAAAAAATGGCGAGCACGTACAGATACGGCATTCACGAGGGTTTGAGCCGCGAAGCACTGTTCTTCCTGATCTTTATCGAAGAGACTGGCAAGGCATTGGGGGTGGATGATGCGGTCGGCGTCGCGATGGTATTGTTGGGTCAGCGCTTTATCCCGACGCGAGGCAAGTTCGCGAACGCGGTCAAGGGCACGTCCATCGCGTCCGTCGTTTCGCGTCGGCTGCTGCCATACGAATTGAAGCACCGGATTTTGCCGACCGTTACCTCATTCAGGAGCCTGATCATGTTGCGCATCAAGTTGACGCAGAATATCGGCGCATTCGTCGGGCGGGCGATTCCTGGAGTCGGTTGGGTGATTCTGGCGACGGACGTCGCGTTGATCACTTGTCGTACGATCGGCGCGTACAACGGCATGGTGAAGCCCGAGGATCGCTTATATGGCTGACACGTGGAAACGCCTCGAAGCGTTCATCGCGACTGACGTCGCAAGGTTCCAGATCGATCGCATCGAACTGTCGCGGGACACGGATCTTTATCACGATCTCGATCTCGAACCGAACGACATCGACAGAATCATTCGGCAATGGGGTGCGACATTCGGCGTCGATTTGTCCGCGTTCGACCTCCATTATTACTATCCGTCCGCGAAGCTCGGCATCGGTTCGTTTCTCGCGACAGTCGTCAAATCCCCGTTCAGCCCAGAGGCGAGGGAGACGCTGGGGGGGCGGTCACTGACACTCGGAATGATGGAGGAAGCGATGGAGCGCGGACGTTGGGAGCCTTGATTCGCTGACCCGTCGAGATTCGCGTGACACACGACGAGACGAATATCGCCGCAGGAGGCGCCCGCCTGATCCGCAGTCAGGCGGGCGCTTTTGCATGCGCACGTCCTTCATGAATTCCAGTCTGCAGCGATACACACCATTGGCTTCTTCCCTCGGTTGCCTCGCTTCGGAGCCGGTCGCGGTCATGTAACGGATTCGATAGCCTGCCGAAGTCGACCGCCCCGATTCCCGACAGGGGCATCAACGCAAGCAATACGGTTCTGTGCAAGAATCCGCGCGTTTCCGCGCCTCAACCAACAACGATACGCGCGGATGTCCCTATCAGGAAACGAGGAGTTCAAGTTGATCCAGCGCATTTCCCGCTTCTTCACGCAGGTGGTTCACCGCGTGTTGCCCGACCCGTTGATTTTCGCGATCCTGCTGACGATCGTCACGTTCGCGCTTGCGTTCGGGCTCACGCCGAACACGCCCGTGCAACTCACGACGATGTGGGGTTCCGGCTTCTGGAACCTGCTCGCGTTCTCGATGCAGATGGTCATGATCCTCGTGACGGGCCACGCGCTCGCGAGTTCGCCGCCCGTGCGGCGCCTGCTCGTCGCGCTCGCGAGCGCCGCGCGCACGCCCGGGCAAGGCGTGATGCTCGTCGCGTTCGTCGGCGCGCTGGCCTGCGCGATCAACTGGGGCTTCGGCCTCGTGCTCGGCGCGATGCTGGCGCGCGAAGTGGCGCGCCGCGTGGCCGGCAGCGACTACCGGCTGCTCGTCGCGTCCGCCTACATGGGCTTCCTGAGCTGGCACGGCGGGCTGTCGGGTTCGGTCCCGCTCGTCGCGGCCACGAAAGGCAATCCGATGGAAAAGACCATCGGCTTGATTCCGGTGTCCGACACGATCTTCACCGGCTACAACGCGTTCATCACGATCGGGTTGATCGTGATGCTGCCGTTTCTCGCGCGGATGATGATGCCGAAGCCGGGCGACGTCGTCAGCGTCGATCCGGCGCTGCTCGCCGAGCCGCCGAGCGTCGAGCGCAAGCTCGCGCCCGACGCGACGTTCGCGGAACGGATGGAGGAGAGCCGCGCGCTGTCGATCGTCGTCGCGGCGCTGTGCGCGGCGTTCCTCGTGCTGCGTTTCGCGCAGAAGGGCTTCGCGCTCGACATCGACACGGTGAACCTCGCGTTCCTCGCGGCCGGCATCCTGCTGCACCGGACGCCGATGGCCTATGCGCGCGCGGTGGCCGGCGCGGCGCGCGGCGCGTCCGGGATCATGATCCAGTTCCCGTTCTACGCGGGCATCCAGGCGCTGATGGATCACTCCGGGCTCGCGGGCGTGATCACGAAATGGTTCGTCGATATCGCGAACGTCCACACGTTCCCGCTGCTCGCGTTCCTGAGTTCGGCCGTGATCAATTTCGCGGTGCCGTCGGGCGGCGGCCACTGGGTCGTGCAGGGGCCGTTCGTGATGCCGGCCGCGCAGGCGCTCGGCGCCGATCTCGGCAAGGCGGCCATGGCGATCGCGTACGGCGAGGCGTGGACCAACATGGCGCAGCCGTTCTGGGCGCTGCCCGCGCTGGCGATCGCGGGCCTCGGCGTGCGCGACATCATGGGCTATTGCGTGACGACGCTGTTGTTCTCGGGCGTGGTGTTCGTCGCGGGGATGTATCTGTTCTGACGAAGCGGGGCGGGATGCCGGCGGCGACGTGCCCGCATCCCGCCGGCTCGAGTTTCGTCCGGCTTCAGTCGCGCGAGCGCACGTCGGCGCGCTCGTGTCCGTGACGCAACGCGAGGCTCGCACATGCCGCGACGGCGAGTGCGGCCGCCAGCAGCGTCAGCCCGTTCTTCGCATTGCCGGTCGCCTGTTCGATCGCGCCGATGACGGTCGGCCCGACGAAGCCGCCGAGCAACCCGCACGTGTTCACGAGCCCGAGCCCGCCGGCCAGCGCGCTGCCGGCGAGCCGCGAAGCCGGAAACGTGAACACGATCGACTGCACGACGAAGAACATGGACGCGGCCACGCACACGCAGAGCAGTCCCGCCAACGGCGACGCATGCGCGGCGCCGATCATCCCGGCCGCCATGACCACCAGCCCCGCACACAGCATGCGGCGCGCGTGACGCGACTCGCGCGCGAAGCGCGGCAGCGTCGCTGCCCCGAGCGCGGCGGCGAGCCAGGGCAGCGACGTCAACAACCCGACTGCGACCGGCGAGAGGCGTCCCGATGCGCCGATGATGCCGGGCAGGAAGAAGATCACCGTGTAGATGGTCAACTGGTGGCAGAAGTACACGAAAATCGCGAGCCAGATCTGCGGATCGCGCAGGGCGGCGCCGAACGCGTGGCCGCCGTGCGCGGCGACGCCCGCATCCTGTTCGGCGGCCAGCTTGCGCTCGAGCGCGCGGCCGGTTTCCGGGGCGAGCCACGGCGCGGCGCTCGGCCGATCCGGCAAGCGCGTCCAGACGACGAACGCGAGCAGGATCGCCGGAATGCCTTCGACGACGAACAGCCATTGCCAGCCGTGGAAACCGAGCGTGCCGTCGAGCTCGATCAGCGCGCCGGCCAGCGGCCCGCCGACGATGTTGGCGATGCACACGCCGAGCAGGAAATAGCCGGTGGCGCGCGCACGCTCCTCGCGGCCGAACCAGTACGTCAAATACAACATCACGCCGGGAAACAGCCCGGCTTCGGCCGCGCCGAGCAGCAGGCGCATCACGTAGAACGACGTCTCCCCGCCGACGAACGCCATCGCGACCGACAGCGCGCCCCACGTGATCATGATCCGCGTGATCCAGAAGCGCGCGCCGACGCGATGCATGATCAGGTTGCTCGGGATTTCGAAGAGCGCGTAGGTGAGAAAGAACAGCCCCGCGCCGAGCCCATACGCGGCCGATGAAATGCCGAGATCGACGCCCATCGAATGTTTGGCGAACGCGATGTTGGTGCGGTCGAGAAAACTGATCACATACGCGGCGATCAGCAGCGGCATGAGTTTGCGGAACAGCAGCCGGTTCAGCGACGCGTTCGCGTCGCCGGCGGCGGACGACAGGGCCTGAGCGTGATGAGTGGACATGCGGACGACTCCGGTAAGGGCGAACCGGCGCGCACGGCAAGCACGGCGCGCCGCGTTCGGCAGATGCCGCTGCGGTGCAGGCAGCGGATGGGCAGACGACGGAGCCGCGCCGGCGGCGCTCGAACGGAGCGGGGCGATCAAGGGCGTCCTGGCGCCGGCCGGCTCGGGCCGGCGCCTCGTCACTGCGCTTGCGGATACGGGTGTTGCGGGCGCGAGCCGGCGCTCAGAAATTCACCGCGTCGCCGCCCTTGAGGGCGAGCATCGCGCGCGCCTCGGCCGGCGTCGCGATCTCGAGCGACAGGCCTTCGAGCACCTGACGCATTTTCAGGACTTGCGCGGCGCTCGATTCCGCGAGCTTGCCCGGCGCGATCCACAGCGAATCCTCGAGCCCGACGCGTACGTTCGCACCCTGCGCCGCGCCGATCGTCGCGAGCGGAATCTGGTTGCGCCCGGCGCCGAGGATCGACCACACGTAATCGCTGCCGAACAGACGGTCGGCCGTCCGGCGCATGTGCATCAGGTCCTCCGGATGCGCGCCGATCCCGCCCAGCAGGCCGAACACGCTTTGCACGAAGAAGGGCGGCTTCGCCAGCCCGCGATCGACGAAGTGCGCGAGGTTGTACAGATGCGAGATGTCGTAGCACTCGAATTCGAAACGCGTGCCGTTCGCGCCGCAGCGCGTGAGGATCGTCTCGATGTCGGCGAACGTGTTCTTGAACACGAGATCGCGGCTTTTCTCGAGATGTTCGCGCTCCCACGGATGCTTCAGCTCGCGGAAGCGCTCGAGCATCGGGTACAGCCCGAAGTTCATCGAACCCATGTTCAACGACGCGACCTCGGGCTGGAAATGCACCGCGGGCTGCAGCCGTTCGTCGACCGTCATGTGCGGGCTGCCGCCCGACGTGAGATTGATCACCGCGTCGGTCTGCGCCTTGATGCGCGGCAGGAATTCGGCGAACACGGCCGGATCCTGCGTCGGTTTGCCGTCGGACGGGTTGCGTGCGTGCAAGTGGAGGATCGCCGCGCCGGCCTGCGCGGCCGCGACCGCGGCCGTTTCGATTTCGTGCGGCGTCACGGGCAGGTACGGCGACATCGACGGCGTGTGGATCGCGCCGGTCGGCGCGCACGTGATGATGACTTTGCGAGCGTTTGCCATGGATGGATTCCTTTCGATGAACGATGCAGGAGGCGTCAGAGCACTTCGACGTTGCCGCAGACGGAGATCGCCTGCCCGGTGATCCCGTGTCCGCCCGGCGAGCACAGGAACAGCGCGGTCGCGGCGATTTCGGCCGGATCGGTCATGCGCCGCAGCGAGATCTTCTCGAGATAGCGCTTCTCCATTTCGTCGTAGCCGATGCCGAGCTGCTGCGCACGCGCCTCGATCACGCGGCGCATCCGCGGGCCGCGCACGATGCCGGGCTGGATCGCGTTCACGCGGATGCCGAGCGGCCCGAGTTCGATCGCGAGGCTCTTCACGAGGCCGACCACCGCCCATTTGGTGGCCGCATACGGCGTGCGGAACGCGTAGCCGAGCCGGCCGGCGACCGACGACAGCGCGATGATCGCGCCGCCGTGTTTCGACCCGCGCAGCAGCGGCACCGCGCGGCGCGCGAACTGGAATTGCGCGTTCAGGTTGATCGCGACCGTTTGTTCCCATTGAACGGGGTCGATTTCGTCGATACCGCCGGTCGGGCCGGCGATGCCCGCGTTGTTGACCAGCACGTCGAGGCCGCCGAGCGTGGCCGATATGTCGGCGAACACGCGGTCGACGGCCGCCGGATCGGATACGTCGGCCAACGTTGCGCCGATCGCGCTCGTCGCGGCGTGCGGCGGCCGATCGGCGAGCGCCGCGATCGCGGCCTGCGACGCGTCGCACACGTGCACGCGCGCGCCGCATTCGGCGAACGCGCGGGCGATTTCGAGACCGATGCCCGACGCGCCGCCCGTCACGAGGACGCGCAGGCCGTCATAGGGTTTCAGCAGGTCGGAAGCTGTCATGCCGGGTTGTCTCCATCGTTGATCTAGTGGGGTGGCCGGCCGCTCGTGCAAAGGCCGGCCGTGGCCAGCGGCCGCTACGGCTTCGCGTTCGCGGTTCGCGGCGTCTGTTCGGCCCGCAGCGTTTCGGCGAGATCGTGCGCGGCTCCGCCGATGTCGAGCGCGATGCCGGCGCGCACGCCGGCGCCGTCGCGCCGTTCGAGCGCATCGACGATCGCGCGGTGCGCGTCCATCGAGCGCCGCATGTGCGGGATGTCGAGCGCGACCATGTTGAGGAACGGGCCGACGCGCATCCACAGGTTCTCGACGATCGCGAGCGTGTTTTCGCTGGCGCCGTGCGCGTAGATCGCGCTGTGGAACGCAAAATTGCTTTGCAGATAGGCGCGCGAGCGGCCGGCCTCGACGTGCGCCTGCATCGTCTCGCAGGTCTTGCGCACGGCCGCGATCTGCGCATCGGTCATCCGTGCGCACGCGCGCTCGGCGATGCAGCCTTCGAGTGCGATCCGCACGTCGCGCAGCTCGTCGAGCGTGTCGAGCGTCATCGGCGGGACGACGAGCGCGCGGTTCGGGCCGTCGACCAGTGCGCGTTCGGCGCGCAGCCGCGTGAGTGCGGCCCGCACGGGCATCGTCGACGAGCCGACCGCCTCCGCGACGCTGCGCAGGCTCAGCGCCTGGCCAGGCGCGAAGCGGCCGCTCATCAGCGCTTCGCGCAGTTGCTGGTAGACCTTGTCGGCCATCGTTTCCTGTTCGATGGCTTTCAGTGCGGGCGGGACGATACGAGGCGGCAAGGCGGGGTTCTCCTGGGTTTGATCTGCGATCTGTGATCACACTGGCGATGGGCGAAGTTTTATCGATCGGTGCGCAGGAGTCAAGGCGAACGAGATCGGGGAAAACGAGGGGGCGGAGCAACTCGTATCGCGGCCGAACCGTACCTACCGGCCGAGCATCCGCCGAAGCCGCAGTAGCGATCGAACGCCGTTGCGCGATGCAACGGCGCGCCGCGTGCCGTTTCGCCGACGCTATTCGAGCGTCCGGATCGAATTGCTGATCCCGCGCGCGCAGTCGATTACCGCCGGCGCGAGCCTGCGGCGCGCGTCGTCGAACGTCCAGCGGCTCGTCGGCGCGACCACGTGCACGGCCGCGACCGGCTGCCCCTGGCTGCCGAGCACGGGCGCCGCGATCGACATGTCGCCGATGAACAGTTCTTCCTGGTTGGTCGCGTAGCCTTCGCGCCGCGCGCCGTCGAGCAACGCGACGAGATCGTCGAGCGCCGTGACCGTGCGCGGCGTATGCGGCGTGCGCGCCATGCCGTCGAGCCGCGCATGTGCTTCTTCCGGTGGCAACGCGCTCAGGAACGCGCGGCCGGAGCCGGTGCAGTACATCGGGATACGGCTGCCGATCGGCATGTGGATCGGCACGAACTTGGTCGACACGAAACGCGCGACGTACACCATTTCATCCTCGTCCGGCTCGGTGAGGTTGGTGGTTTCGCCGGTCAGGTTCGTGAGCTCGGACAGGAACGGATTCGCGACGTCGATCAACGTATCGGCCGCGAGATAGTTGAAGCCGATCCGCATCACGTGCGGCGTGAGCTGGTAGCGCCGTGTGACCGGATGCTTGCGGATGTAGCCGAGCTTCTCGAGCGTATAGACCATCCGCTGCGCGGAGCTTTTCGTCATTCCCGCCGCGTCGGCCACTTCCGCCAGCGTCATCGTGCGCCGCTTCGCACTGAACGCGCGCAGCACGTTCAGCCCCTTTTCCAGCGACTGGTTGAACAGCAGATCGTTTGCTTGGTCGGGCGACGTTTCCATGGCGGCGGGGTGGGATCGATTCGATATTGCATCATATCGTATCGAATATCGATACGCAAAAATCTATTTGCGATGTTTTTGATTCGTTTTAAGATCGGACCATCGTCGCAGTGTCGATCAGCGACCGGCCGGCGCCCGGATTATTCGAGAAGGAGTCACCATGGTTCCGTTCATCAAGCGGTTCGGCGCATTGGCCGCCGGTTTCGCCACCTGCATCGCACTGTCCACCGTCTCGGCGAGCGCCGTGGCGGCCGAGCCCACGCTGAAGGTCGGCGCGACGGCCACCGGCGTGCCGTTCACGTTTCTCGACGTCAAGAGCAATTCGATCCAGGGGATGATGGTCGATGCGATCACCGCGGCCGGGAAGTCGGCCGGGTTTCGCGTCGACGTGCAGCAGACCGTGTTCTCGGCGCTGATCCCGTCGCTCACCACGCAGAAGATCGACATCATCTCGGCCGCGATGCTGAAGACGCCGGCGCGCCAGCAGGTCGTCGATTTCTCCGACACCGTCTACTCGTTCGGCGAAGGCCTGATCGTGAAGGCCGACGATCCGGGCCGCTATACGTCGATGGACGATTTCAAGGACCAGGTGGTCGGCGCGCAGGTCGGCACGGCGTTCGTCGATGCGCTCAACAAGAAGGGCATCTTCAAGGAAGTCCGGACCTACGATTCGATTGCCGACATCATGCGCGACGTCGCGCTCGGGCGCATCAAGGCCGGCTTCGCCGATCAGCCGATCGTCGCGTACCAGATCGAGCACGGCGTCAATCGCCAGGTGCGGCTCGTGCCCGAATACCAGAGCGTCGTGAAGGGGCAGGTCTGCTTCATCGTACGCAAGGGCGACACCGCGACGCTCGAACAACTCAACGGCGCGATCCGCAAGATGAAGAGCGACGGCACGCTGCAGCAGATCCTGCAGAAGTGGCACATGAGCTGAGCGTCGGCATTCGATTCCCGACCGGCATCGCCCGCACGTCGCGGGCATTCGCGGCGGCGGGCCGTCCGGCCATCGCATAGGAGACCTCATGTTTTTTCAGAACGCGATCGATTTCCTGCCGATCCTGTTGAAGGGCGCGGTGGTCACGATCGAGATCACCGCATGCGCGTTCGTGCTCAGCTCGGTGCTCGGGCTGATTCTCGCGCTGCTGAAGGTGTCGCGCCATCGCGCCGTCTCGACGGCCGGCAGCACGATCGTCAACGTGATCCGCGGGCTGCCCATCATCGTGCAGCTGTTCTACATGTACTTCGTGCTGCCCGATCTCGGCGTGCAGCTGTCGGCGTTCCAGGCCGGCGTGCTCGGCCTCGGCATCGCCTATTCGGCGTATCAGGCCGAGAATTTCCGCGCGGGCATCGAGGCGATCGACCGCGGCCAGATCGAAGCCGCGCACGCGATCGGCATGCGCGGCCCGATGATCATGCGGCGCGTGGTATTGCCGCAGGCGTTTCGCATCGCGCTGCCGCCGTACGGCAACACGCTGGTGATGCTGCTGAAGGATTCGTCGGTCGCGTCGACGATCACGGTCGCGGAAATCACGCGCGCCGGCCAGTTGATCGCGTCGTCGACGTTCCAGAACATGAGCGTCTACACGCTCGTCGCGCTGCTGTATCTCGCGCTCGGCCTGCCGCTGATGTTCGGCGTGAACCGGCTCGGCAAGCGGCTCGCACTGAGGAGAGACGCATGATCCGGATCGATTCGATACACAAGCGGTTTCAGCAGCACGCGGTGCTGAAGGGCGTGAGCCTCGACGTGCAGCCGGGCGAAGTCGTGTGCCTGATCGGGCCGTCCGGGTCCGGCAAGTCGACCGTGCTGCGCTGTATCAACGGTTTCGAGACCTACGACGAAGGGTCGATCACGATCGACGGCGTGAAGGTCGACGCGCATTCGAAACGGATCCACGAATTGCGGATGCGGGTCGGCATGGTATTCCAGCGCTTCAACCTGTTTGCGCACCGGACGGCGCTCGAGAACGTGATGGAAGGGCCCGTGCACGTGCGACGGAGGCCGGTCGCGCAAGCGCGCGAGCAGGCCCGCGCGCTGCTCGACAAGGTCGGGCTGTCGCACCGGATGAACGCGTATCCGTCGGAACTGTCGGGCGGGCAGCAGCAGCGCGTCGCGATCGCACGCGCGCTCGCGATGGA
Organism: Burkholderia sp. MSMB1826; assembly: GCF_001526325.1. Classification (NCBI taxonomy): domain Bacteria; kingdom Pseudomonadati; phylum Pseudomonadota; class Betaproteobacteria; order Burkholderiales; family Burkholderiaceae; genus Burkholderia; species Burkholderia sp. MSMB1826. The sequence goes on along the minus strand of NZ_LOYN01000010.1, from coordinate 483,004 downwards.
GCCGCAGGCGATCCTCTTCGACGAACCGACGTCGGCGCTCGACCCCGAGCTCGTCGGCGAAGTGCTTGGCGTGATGCGCGGGCTTGCCCGCGACGGGATGACCATGGTGGTCGTCACGCACGAGATGGCATTCGCGCGCGAGGTGGCCGATCGCGTGTGTTTCCTGCACGACGGGACCATCTGCGAAAGCGGACCGGCGCGCGAGGTGCTCACGCAGCCGACCCATCCCCGCACGCAGGAATTCCTCCGTCGCCTGCTGGCGTCGGACGGCGCGGACAACCCGGATCGAACATGAGCGCAACGAACGCGACACCCGGATGGCCCGACGCACGGTGGCCGGATTCGCTGTGGGCGGCGACCGCCGCGCCGGCGCCCGATACGCCCGCGCTCGACGCGTCCGCGTCGTGCGACGTGGCGATCGTCGGCGCCGGATTCACGGGTTTGTCGACCGCACTTCACCTGGCCGAACGCGGCGTGAACGTCCGCGTGATCGACGGCGCGCAGCCGGGCTGGGGCGCATCGGGCCGTAACGGCGGGCAAGTGATTCCCGGGCTGAAATACGACCCGGACGAACTCGTTCGCCGGTTCGGCGACGAGGCCGGCGAGCAGCTTGCCGGCCTCGTCGGCGGCGCCGCCGATACCGTGTTCGACCTGATCGCGCGCCACGGCATCGATTGCGATGCGCGCCGTCACGGCTGGATCCAGCCGGCACCGACCGCCGCGATGCTCGACACGGTCGCACGTCGTGCGCAGCAGTGGGCCGCGCGCGGCGCGCCGGTCGACGTGCTCGGCCGCGACGACGTCGCGCGACGGCTCGGCACGCGGGCGTATGCGGGCGGCTGGATCGACCGGCGCGCGGGCAGCGTGCAGCCGCTCAGCTATACGCGCGGCCTCGTGCGCGCCGTGCAGGCGAGCGGGGCGGTCGTGCACGGCTCGACCCGCGCCGTCGGGCTGACACGCGCCGACGGCCGCTGGCGGATCGCGACGTCCGGCGGCGCGACGCTGTCGGCCGAGCGCGTGGTGATCGCGACCAACGGCTACACGGACGGGCTGTGGCCCGGCTTGCGCCAGTCGGTGATCGCCGCGAACAGCTTCATCGTCGCGACGGAACCGCTCGCGCCGGCGCTCGGCCGCGACATCCTCGCCGGTGGCGAAGTCGCATCCGATGCGCGGCGTCTGCTGCTGTACTTCCGCCGCGACGCGGCCGGGCGCTTGCTGATGGGCGGCCGCGGCCCGTTCGCCGACCCGCGCGCGCCGAGCGACTGGCGTCACCTCGAACGCGCGACGACGCTGTTGTATCCGCAACTGAAGGGCGTCCGGTTCGAATACCGCTGGGCAGGGCGCGTCGCCATCACTGCGGATTTCCTGCCGCACGTGCACGAGCCCGCGCCGGGCGTGACGATCGCGCTCGGCTACAACGGCCGCGGCATCGCGATGGCGACGACGCTCGGCAAGCATCTGGCCGCGCATCTGTCGGGCGATGCGCGACTGCCGCTGCCGTTCCGCGTCACGCCGATCCGGCCGATTCCGTTGCACGGGCTGCAGCGCTTCTATATCGCGGCCGGGGTCGCCTGGTATCGGTTGCTCGACAGCCTGTCCTGACGACGCCCGGCAGGCGCTCAGTGCTGCGCTGGCGCGTCCGTCAGCGTGCCGAGAAACGCTTCGATGTCCTTGATGTCCTGAGCCGTCATCGCGGGCTTGTCGCCGGGCTTGCGATCGAACGGCGCATCGGTCACGTCGACGTTCGCGCGATATTTCGGCGGAATGTCGTCGTATTCGTCGACCTTGCCGTCCGCGCCGCGCGAATAGAACTTCTGCGGCGAGATGCTGCGCTCGTTGTAGAACGCCATCACCTGGTCGAGCGTGTGGAACACGCCGTTGTGGAAGAACACGTGGCGCGTCGCCGAATTGCGCAGCGTCGGCGTCAGGAACATCCCGCAGTACTGGGTCTGGTCCTTCAGGTCGTCACGGAACGGCCCGCACACGCCGAGATCGTAGAACGCGGGGTTGCGGTTCTGCGCGAGCGCGCGGTTGCGCGGCGCGCCGAGCGCCTCGTACTGGTAGTCGGTGAACATCGGCGGCAGCCCGTCCTTGCCGGGTTTCGACAAGTGGCAGCCCGCGCAATTCGCCTTGTCCGGATCGTTGAACAGGCGCAGCCCGCGCAGTTCGGCCTGCGTGAGGCGCGCACGGCCTTCGAGCCAGCGGTCGTACTTGCTGTCGTACGGATGGAAGGACGGATCCTCGACCTGGTAGCGCGCGATCGCGAACATCGCCTCCGACACCGCGAGCTGCGGGCTGTCGAACACGCGTGCGCCGAACAATTGCTCCAGTTGCGCGCGATGCGACGACTGCGCGAGCTTGTGCGCGACGTCGTCGACGCTCGCGTTCGCCATCTCGACCGGATTCAGCAGCGGGCCGAACGCCTGTTGCTGCAGCGTGTCGGCGCGGCCGTCCCAGAACATCCCGCCCTGCGGCACGAGCTGCGGCGCGGCCGACGTGCCGGCCACCTTCTGCGCCTTGACGACGCCGGCCGCCGCCGTGGCCTGCTGCGCGACGCTCGGCGCGGCGTCGTTTTCCCCGGCATCGGGGCCGATGCTGAAATTCGGCTGGCGGTACAGATACATCAACGACGGCGGCGGACGATAGCCCTGCTGCGTCATCGCGAGGCCGCCCGGCTGCACGTCGAGCGCATTCGGCGGGCCGTACGCATGATCGGGGCTGTGGCACGACGCGCACGACTGCTTGCCCGACGCCGACAGCGACGGATCGTGGAACAGCGCGCGCCCGAGCTGCGCGACCGCCGACAGCGGCTGCGCGGCGGGCCGTTGCAGCACGACCGGATGCGGGTTCGCGCCGGTCCAGTCGGCGACCACGGTGCCGATCGCCGCGGGTACCCGCGCGGGAAACGCGATAGCGAACGCGCCATAGCCGATCGCGGCCGCGCCGAGCACGAATGCCGTGCGGCGCAGCAGGCGGGAAGGGGCACGCGGCGCGGGCGTGCCGGCGGCATCGGGAGACGGAAACGCGGGGCGAGCTGTCATGCTGTCGGTCGAAAAACGGGTGTCGCGCAAAGCGGCGCGTTGAAATGGAAACGGCCGGCGCATCGCCATGCGCCGGCCATGCGGTCAGGCCGCGACGGTCAGATCGACGGGGCGGCGCTCAATACGGTGCCGAGCGTCGGGTCGAGATAGAGCGGCGTCGTGTTCGGCTTCGACGTGAAGTCGAACAGGTTGCGCAGGTCGCCCGCCGTCGCATCGAACGAACCGCCGCCGATACGCTGGCCGCCGAGCCAGTTGTCCTCGATGAAGCGCACGACGGACGACTGGTCGAGCATCGTGTGATCGACGTAGTTCTGCTTCGCATACGGAGAGATCACGACCAGCGGAATACGCACGCCCGGGCCGCAGCGGCCGTTCACGGTCGCGCCGTTCACGCCGGTGGTGCCGCCCGTGCCGCACTTGCCGGCGCCGTTGAGCTGATCGACCGGGTCCGACGACGCGTGCGTCGGCGACGTGTACACATGGTCGTACCAGCCGTCCGAATCGTCATAGGTGACGATCACGGCCGTGTTCTGCCAGTCCGGTTGCTGCTGCAGGAAGTTGACGACCTTCGTCACGAACGCCTGCTCGTCGAGCGGATCCGAATAGCCGGCATGCCCGTCCTGTGCGGCCGGCGCCTTCAGGTAGCTGACCGACGGGAAGTTGCCGGCCTTCACGGCGGCGAAGAAGTCGTCCGTGTCGTACTGGTGGTTCGCCGGTTCGGCGGTCTTGCCGTCGGCCTCGACGCTCGAACCGATCGCCGCGATCGAGCTCGGGCGCGTGTGTTGCGGGTTCGCGGTCGACGCGTAGTACTGGAACCAGTTGTGGTGCGGGATGTAGTCGGCGGTCGCGGCGTTCACGGCGGTGGCGACCGTGCTGCGTGCGCAGCCCGTCGTGCCGTTGCCGTTCGTCGTCGACAGGTTGAAGCCGCCCATGAAGCCGCCCCACGTGATCTTCGCGGCGTTCAGCAGGTCGCCGATGTTCTTGCCGGACATCATCGCCTGGTCGGTCGTGCTCGAGCACACGTCGAAACCCGGATCGACGTCGTTGATCATGGTGAAGCCGCCCTGGCCGTCGTTGATGTAGTACGAGCTGGCGGCGAGCGTCGACGGCTGCTTCGACGTCTTGACGATCTGCATCCCGTTGGTCTGCCCCGCCACGACGTTCAGTGCGCCCGGCGTCGACGGGCCGTAGACCGTCGTGTACGTGTTGTCGCTCATCGCGAAGCGCTGCGCGTAGTTCCACAGCGCGGTCACCGTGTTGCCGTCGAAGTAGCCCATCACCTGGCCCTTCGTGCCGAACGCGCCGGCGCCGCCGGACGAGCCCTTGCCCGTGTACTTCGGGAACAGGTCCGCGAGGCCGTTGTCCTCGGCCTGCTGCTCGGCGGTGTAGGCGTGGTTCTGGTCGGCCGTCGCGGCCTGCGTGCGGTCGAGGCGGAACGGGTTCGCCGCGTCGGTGCCGTTGGCCGTGTTCGTGAAGTTCGGGTTCGCGGTGAGCAGTGTGCCCGTCAGGCCGTTCGGCGTCGGCGTGCCGGGTTTCGCGGTGAACGCCGGTTCGCCCGACGGGTTCGTCGCGTTCGGATAGGTGCCGAAGTAGTGGTCGAACGAGATGTTTTCGCCGTAGATCACGACGACGTGCTTGATCGGCGTGGCGGTCTGCAGCGCATCCTGCGACGACACGGCGGGCGCCGGCGTGGAATCGTCGCTGCCGCCGCAGGCGAACAGCGCCAGCGCTGCGGCTGCGCAGGCAGTGACGAGCAAGGCTTGACGGAACATCGGGAAACTCCAGGGTAAGGGCTTCGATGGTGGAGAACGGCCCCGTCGCCGTGTCGGTTCGGCGCGAAGCTCGTGAGGGAGCACGCGCATTGGACCAGTTGCGTATGAAGATATGGGGACGGAGTGTTTTCGCGACGGTTGCGCCGTGGTATCGATTCCATTACGCCGCGGCGCGGGGCGAAAGAGAACGGAAAGGGGTGGACCGCCTGCAACCTCCGTGTCACATGGGGCAGCGTGCAGGCCGCGTTCGGCGCACGCGGCGCGGGGCGGGCGACCGGAGGAGGCGGCCGAATCTTTTACGGCTGGCCGTTGGTCGCCTTTTTGACAATCCGGTGACGCATTCATACGATGAACGCCTGCCGCGCGGTATCGCGCAGCTTGACCCGCCAGCGGAGGTTTTCAGCGTGCCGATTCCGGTTCTGTTCGCCGTTCTGTGCGCGGCGTTCCTGCACGCGTCATGGAATGCGCTGGTGCGCAGCAGCGGCGACCGGCTGCGTTCGGCCACGGTGCTGCAGATCGCGATCGGGCTGTTCGCGCTGCTGTTCCTGCCGGCTGCCGCACCGATCGCGCCGGCGAGCTGGCTGTGCGTCGTCGCGTCGGCCGTGATCCACGTCGTCTATACGCTGCTGCTCGTCCGCGCGTACGAACACGGCGACCTGAGCGCCGCATATCCGGTCGCGCGCGGCACGGCGCCGCTGCTCGTCACGCTCGGCGCGGCGGCGTTCGCGGGCGAGCGCCTGAACGTCGGTGCGCAATGCGGGCTCGTGCTGATCTGCGCGGGCATCATGGCGATCGGGCTGGAACGCCGGCGCGGCGCGAAACACCGGATGACGCAAGTGCTGCCGACCGCGTTCGCGACGGGCGTGTCGATCGCCGCGTACAGCGTGGTCGACGGAATCGGGGTGCGCGAGAGCGGCAGCACGGTCGGCTATACCGCGTGGATGTTCGTGCTGACGGGCGCGCTGATGGCCGCGTACTACAGGCTGCGGGCGGGGTCGCTGCGGTTGACGCAGGCGGTCGGCGAGACGGCGAAGGCCGCATGCGGCGGCGTGTTCGCGGCGCTCGCCTACGGCATCGTGATCTGGGCGATGGATCGCGCGCCGATGGGGCCGGTGTCGGCGCTGCGGGAGACGAGCGTGGTCTTCGCGGCGCTGATTGCGCGCATCTACCTCGGCGAGCGGCTGACGCCGCGCCGGGCCGCCGGTTGCGCGGTGATTGCGGCGGGAGCGTTGTTGATCGGTGCGTTCGAGGCGGCGAGCTGAACGCATCGGCCCTGCGCGCCGGGCGCGTCAGCTTTCCACCGGCATCGCGCTCGTGCACTTGATCTCGTCGAGGCACACGCTCGAATGCACGCCGCTCACGCCGGGAATGCGCATCAGCGTTTCGAGCAGGAACGTCGACAGCCCTTTCAGATCGTGCGCGACGACTTTCAGCACGTAGTCGATGTCGCCTGTCACCGAGAAACATTCCTGAATCTGCGCGAGATCCGACACGAGTTTCTGGAACTTCGACAAATCGCGGATATGCCCACGCTCCATCGTCACGTGCACGAACGCGGTGACGCCGAAGCCGAGCGTATCGGGGCACAGCCGCGTTTCGTAACGGCGGATCGCGCCGATCTCCTCCAACCGCCGGTGGCGCCGCAAGGTCTGCGCGGGCGACAGGCCGACCGCCTTCGCCAGGTCGAGGTTCGACGCGCGGCCGTTCTCCTGCAACACCGACAGCAAATGGCGATCGATGCGATCGAGGACCGGTTCAGGCATTTTTGTTTCCTCATCTGTCTCCTGGATGCAATCTTATCTCATAATGTAGGGTTTGCATGAGCGGGTTACGCAACCCGATTTCGCCGTCGCAACGCTAAACTGACGCCGGATTTTCGTGTGCGGCCGCAGCAATGCGGCGTGGGCAACGAGTCGGCGGTCGATCTGGCCGCCCGCCGACGCGAATCGGACGCCCCGCGCGAGAATTGCAGTCCCCCAACTCGGCGGCTCCACGAACGGCCGCCGGCACAGCAAAACAGCGCCCGGCACACCGAGGCGCGCCGCACCGCGTCAGGCGGAGGCGGACAGAGTGGAGAAGACATGGTTTCTGGAAACGAGAGCGACGGCCTGAAGCGCGGGCTGAAGAACCGGCACATCCAGCTGATTGCGCTCGGCGGCGCGCTCGGCACGGGGCTGTTCCTCGGCATCGCGCAGACGATCAAGATGGCCGGCCCGTCCGTGCTGCTCGGCTATGCGGTGGCCGGCATCGTTGCGTTCTTCATCATGCGCCAGCTCGGCGAGATGGTCGTCGACGAGCCCGTCGCGGGGTCGTTCAGCTATTTCGCGAACAAGTACTTCGGCCACTTCACCGGCTTCCTGTCCGGCTGGAATTACTGGGTGCTGTACATCCTCGTCAGCATGGCCGAACTGTCCGCCGTCGGGATCTACGTGCAGTACTGGTGGCCGGGCGTGCCGACCTGGGTGTCGGCGCTCGTGTTCTTCGTCGCGATCAACCTGGTCAACCTGACCAGCGTGAAATCGTACGGCGAGACGGAATTCTGGTTCTCGATCGTCAAGGTTGCCGCGATCGTCGGGATGATCGGCTTCGGCGGCTGGCTGCTCGCGAGCGGTCACGCGGGGCCGGAAGCGACCGTGCGGAACCTGTGGCAGCACGGCGGCTTCTTCCCGAACGGCGTGTCGGGCCTCGTGATGTCGATGGCCGCGATCATGTTCTCGTTCGGCGGGCTCGAGCTGGTCGGCATCACCGCGGCCGAGGCGGACGATCCGAAGCGCAGCATCCCGCGCGCGACCAACCAGGTCATCTACCGTATCCTGATTTTCTACATCGGCGCACTGGCCGTGCTGCTGTCGCTGTATCCGTGGGAGAAGGTCGTCAGCGGCGGCAGCCCGTTCGTGCTGATTTTCCATGCACTGAGCAGCAACCTGGTCGCGAACGTGCTGAACGTCGTCGTGCTGACGGCCGCGCTGTCGGTCTACAACAGCGGCGTGTACTGCAATAGCCGGATGCTGTTCGGCCTCGCGCAGCAGGGCAACGCGCCGAAGGTCCTGTGCTCGGTGAACAAGCGCGGCATCCCGCTCGCGGCGCTCGGCGCATCGGCGCTCGCGACCGGCGTGTGCGTGCTGGTCAACTACTTCATGCCGGGCAAGGCGTTCGAGGTGCTGATGGGCCTCGTCGTGTCGGCGCTGATCATCAACTGGGCGATGATCAGCCTGATCCACCTGAAGTTCCGCCAGGCCAAGCAGGCTGCCGGGGAGAAGACTTCCTTCCGCAGTCTGGGCTATCCTTTCACGAATTACCTGTGCCTGGCATTCATGGCCGGCATTCTCGTCGTGATGTACCTGACGCCGGATCTCCGCCTGTCGGTGTACCTGATCCCGGTATGGCTCGCGGTGCTCGCGATCGGGTATCGCTTCCGTCAGAAGAATGCGGGCTTTGCGGTGCACGACGGCGTTTCCGCCCGCTGACGCAGGCCACGACCGACCCTTCTTCCAAACGAGAACGACTCAAGCCATGTTCGAACACATCGACGCGTACCCGGGCGACCCGATCCTGACGCTCAACGAGAACTTCCAGAAAGATCCGCGCGATCGGAAGGTCAACCTGAGCATCGGCATCTATTTCGACGCCGAAGGCCGGATTCCGGTGATGGGCGCCGTGCGCGAAGCCGAAACCGCGCTGCAGCGCGACAGCGGCCCGAAGCCGTACCTGCCGATGGTCGGCCTGGCCGCGTACCGCGACGCCGTGCAATCGCTGGTGTTCGGCGCCGATCACCCGGCCCGCGCGGCCGGCCGCATCGCGACGCTGCAGACGCTCGGCGGCTCGGGCGCGCTGAAGGTCGGCGCCGATTTCCTGAAGCGCTATTTCCCGGATTCGCAGGTGTGGCTCAGCGACCCGAGCTGGGAAAACCATCGTTTCATCTTCGAGCGCGCCGGCTTCACGGTGAACACGTACCCGTACTACGACGAGGCGACGGGCGGCCTGAAGTTCGACGCGATGCTCGCGGCGATCGACGCGCTGCCGGCGCGCAGCATCGTGCTGTTGCACGCGTGCTGCCACAACCCGACCGGCGTCGATCTCGACGAAGGCCAGTGGGAGAAGCTGATCGACGTGATCGAGGCGCGCGGGCTGCTGCCGTTCGTCGACATGGCGTACCAGGGCTTCGGCGCGGGCCTCGACGCGGACGCGTTCGCGGTGCGCGAGCTGGCCCGCCGCGGCGTGCCGACGCTCGTCGCGAACTCGTTCTCGAAGAACTTCTCGCTGTACGGCGAGCGCGTGGGCGGCCTGAGCGTCGTCTGCGAAGACGCGGCCGCGGCCGACCGCGTGCTCGGCCAACTGGCCGGCGCCGTGCGCTCGAACTACAGCAACCCGCAAACCTACGGCGCGAAGGTCGTCGCGGCCGTGCTCGGCACGCCGGCGCTGCGCAAGCAGTGGGAAGAGGAACTGTCGGCGATGTGCCGCCGCATCGCGCGGATGCGCCAGTCGATCCACGACGGCCTGCGCGACCACGTGAGCGGCGAAGCGCTCACACGCTACGTGAAGCAGCGCGGGATGTTCACGTACACGGGCCTGACCGAATCGCAGGTCGACGCGCTGCGCGAGGTGCACGGCGTGTACATCCTGCGCTCGGGCCGGATGTGCGTCGCGGGCCTGAACGACTCGAACGTCGGCATCGTCGCGGACGCGATCGGCCAGGTGCTGAAGAGCGGCGTCTGAACGCGGCGCGGCGGCGCGCCGCGCACGATGCGGAACCGGCTGTATCCCGTCGCGGGAGCAGCCGGTTTTTTGTTGGGCAGCCGTCATGTGCGGTGCCCGGCTGACGTACGCGCAGGCGCGGCGGTACGATCACGGGAACGCATGCACGACAGAGGAGCGACATGGGCATCCGGATCATCCAGCTCGGCACGCCGCGTGCGGCCGGCGAAGGCCTGCGGATCGGCACGGTGCGGCGGCCGCCGCGCGGCGTACCGAAAGCGGAATTCGCGTCACGCAACTACTATGATGTATGGTTGCCGACGCTGTCGCCGAGCCCCGAGCTCGTCGCGCTGGCACAGGCCGCCGAAACCGACGCCGAATGGAAGGCGTTCAAGCGCCACTTCCGCGCGGAGATGGCGCACGGCGATCCGGCGAAGGTGCTGGACCTGCTGGCCGCGCTGTCGGCGACCACCGCGTTCTCGATCGGCTGCTACTGCGACGACGAGCGCCATTGCCACCGCAGCGTGCTGCGCGAGCTGCTCGCGGAGCGCGGCGCGGCGATCGAGCCCGACGCGGGCTGAAGCGGCGTCGGGCGGCCGCACCGCGATCGTGCGGTGCAGCGAACCGGTTGACGTGGGTCAAGCGCGCGGTCGCGCGCACCACTATGCTCTCGTCATGGAGCCATCGCGACGATGACAGGCCGACAGATGCACATCACTTTCCCACCCGAGCCGCCGGAATACTGCGCGCGCGACCTGGTCGTCGCGTTTTCCGCGCTGGTCGACGGGCGTTGCGTCCAGTGCGCGGTCACCGCCGAGGCGCTGGAAGACCATTTCGGCGCGCGCTCGCTGCTCGAACGCGATCTGCTGAGCGCATTCGACGCGCACCGGCCGGCCATCGAGGCCATGGCACGACGAATGCTGGAGGAAATCGGCGGCCGGCCGGTGCTGCTGCACAGCGGGCACTTCCGGCTCGAAGGCTGATACCGCAGGAGGGCGCATGACACTGCAGGGCAACATTCACGAACGCGACTGGTCGGTCGAAGTGGAGACTCGCCCGTGCGAATCGGGCGAGTTCCGCTGCCGCGTGTCGGTCGAGCACGGCGCCGGCGCCGCGCGGTTTCATCATACGTTCGAGCACAGCCACGCGTATCCGACCGAGCGCGAGGCGATGATCGAAGGGTTGCGGGCCGGCATGACATGGATCGAGATGAAGGCGTCGCAGACCTTCAACGTATGAACAGGTCCGCGCGGCGAAGCGCGGGCAGACGACCGGCCGGCCGCGATCGAAACATGCGCGCCGCGCCGCGGGAAACACCCGTGCCGCCGCATCGCGAGGCGGCCGGCACATGCAAGGCGGTCGACGAGCGGGCGGCCCCGTCAGGAGAGACGACATGGGCGTGGGCATGCAGATCGCCTGCCTCGGATTCACGGGTTCGGCAGCGCTCGAGGCCGAAGCCGGCGCGCAACTGGTGCGGCTCGAACGGTTTCGCGCGTGGATCGACGGCTGCCAACTCGCGATCGAATCGCGCATGGCGGCCGATGGGGCGTGCCTGTACGACGTGCGACTCGACCTGACGATGCACGGCGCGGTGCGCCGATCGCTGCCGCCGTGCGTCGGCGCCGACGTGGACGATGCGCTGCGCCGCGCGTTCGCGCAGGCCGAACAGGCGCTGATCGCGTGGCAGGCGGGCGCCGCAACGGCGGCGCTGCGCGACGTGGCGGCGGGCGACGCGATCCGGTAATGCCGCGCCGGCCGTCGTGCCCCCGTACGTCAGACCTGCGCGAGCGCTTGCGCGTCGATGATGCGCACGCGCTTGCCGCGCGTTTCGACGAGCGCTTCGCGATGGAACCGCGAGAACATCCGGCTGACGGTTTCGAGCTTCATCCCGAGATAGCAGCCGATTTCCTCGCGCGTCATCCGCAGGTTGAATTCCGTCGCCGAATAGCCGCGCGCCTCGAACCGCGACGACAGGTTCAGCAGGAAATGCGCGACGCGCTGCTCGGCCGACATCGTGCCGAGCAGCAGCATCTGGCTCGATTCGCGCACGATTTCGCTGCTCAGCATCTGGTAGAGGAAGTGCTGCATCGGCTTCATTTCGCGGCACGCGGCTTCGAGCGCGCCGAACGGGATGATGCACACCACGCTGTCTTCCAGCGCGATCGCGTCGCAGCAGTGCTGGCCGCCGCCGATGCCGTCCATCCCGAGCGTTTCGCCGGCGATCTGGAAGCCCGTCACGTGCTCGCGGCCGTCGCGATGCATCATCACCGTCTTGAACGAACCCGCGCGCACCGCATAGATGCTCTGGAACGGATCGTCGGTGCGAAACAGCGCGTCGCCCTGGCGAATCTGTCGCGTCGTGCAGATGATCGCGTCGAGGCGGCCGTATTCGGCGGCCGTCAGGTGCGGCGGCAGGCACATCGAGCGCATCGCGCAGGCCGAGCAGCGGGCGGCCGGATGCTTGACGGCGTCGGCGCGCGCGGCCGGGCGCAGGGCAATCGTGGGCCGGGATACGACGGACACGTCGGCGGCGCAGGCGTTGGCGGTGGACATGAGTCGCTCCGGCTCGTCAGGGGCGGTGCACGCGCGCGTGCACCAGGGATTCGATGACACGGCACGCGGCGTCGAATTCGACGGTCTTGTCGAAGAAATAGTCGGCTCCCGCCGTCGCGCATGCCTCCCTGAATGCCGGCGCCGAGTGATTCGTCAGCACGATCGTGACGATGCGCGGCGCGGCCTTCGACAGCATCCCGATCAGGTCGAGGCCGCTGCCGTCCGCGAGCCGCACGTCGACGATCACCACGTCCGCGCGACTGCTGCGGATATGCGTCCACGCGTCGTGGCCGTCTTCCGCTTCGCCCACGACGACGACGCCGCGGATCGCGCCGACGAGCAGCGCGATCCGCCGGCGGACGGCGACGGCGTGATCGACGAGGAACACCCTGAGCGCGGCGGGTGACAGGCTGGCATTCATGCCGGCAGTATCGTGTTGCGCCGCCGAAATTGGAATCGGCCGAATTGGAACTTCGTGTAGGCCGCTTCGACACGGTGTAGGGCGTTTCCTACACCGCGTACGGGAAACCGCCGGCGTGGCCCGGCGACGCGATGCCGCGCGAACGATCGCGCGTCCGGGTCAGCCGGCGCGGCGCGCGGCCAGCGCGTCGCGCGCGGTGCGGCACGCGGCCAGGTCCCACGCGGCGCAGCCGACGCTCTTGAACAGCAGCGGGCCGCCGCCGGCGAACGTGCCGTTCAGCACGTCGGCGAGCGACGCGACGTGCCGCCAGTCGACCTGCGCAACGATCAGATCGCCGGCTTCGTGGCGCGCGCCGGCCGGATCGTCGACGACGAGCCGGCTGCCATGCACCGTGCTCGCGTCGATCTCGGCGGCATCCGCGGTGAACGCGCCGACGCCGACCACGAGCCGGCCTTCGCGCGCGGCTTCGCGGTAGACGGGCGTGCGGCTCGTCGTCAGCGTGACGACCACGTCGATCGCATCGGGAACCGCGTCGCCGTCGAGCGGCGCGAGTCGCGGCGCATGCGTGCGGTGAGCGGCGCAGAAGGCAGCCGCGCTGTCCGCTGTCGTGCCGCGCACGCGAAGGCGCGCTTCCGGAAAGATCGCCGCGAGCGCTTCCGCGTGATTGGCCGCCTGCTTGCCGGTACCGATCAGCAGGATGTCTTGGGGCGTGGCGCCATGCAGCGCCTGGATGCCGAGCGCGGTGATCGCCGCCGTGCGGCGGCCGGTGACGGTCGGGCCGTCGAGCGCGAAGCGCATTGCGCCGGTGGCGGCGTCGTACGCGGTGACCTGGCCGAGGATCGTCGGCAGCCCGCGTGCGCCGTTGCCGGGACACACGTTCACGAGCTTGTGGCTCGCCAGGTCGTGGGCGCTCGACGGCATCGACAGCATCACGCCGCCGCCTTGCAGCGGCACGACCAGGCGTTCGGGGCTGACGATGTCGCCCGCCGCATACTCGACGACCGCTTGCCTGAGCGTGGCGAGCAGCGCCGGGTAGTCGAGCAGGGCGGCCGTGTCGGCTGCGTCGAAAACGGGAATCGGGGAAGAGGCGGTCATCGTGTACGTCGTGGGCGTCGGTGAGCGTGAACGGCGGACGCATGCCGCGCCCGCCACGGGTCTGCCGGATACCGTGACACCGGGCAGTGTGGATCGAATCTATACCACTTGCTGGCGCGCCGGCAACCCAGAAAATAAAGCGCGTCGTGGATTTTGGTTCTAATATCCGGCCAGAAGGCTCGCCGCTGCCGCACTGGCCGCGCCGCTCCGGTATAGTGCGAACCCATTCCAGATCCACGCCCCGAACGGGCAGGAGCCATACGATGATGTCCGCGCGTCCCGACTCACTCGAAGGCGGTTTCAGGCCGCTGCAGATCTACGAGCAGGTAGCCGAAAAGATCCGCGACGAGATCCGCGCGGGACGCTACGCGGCGGAATCGCGGCTGCCGTCCGAGCGCGAGCTCGCGGCGCTGTTCCAGGTCGGCCGGCCGGCCGTGCGCGAAGCGCTCGGCGCGCTGCAGAACGAAGGGCTCGTGTTCACGAAGCGCAATTCGGGCACCTACGTCGTCGCGGCGCCGCTCGACGTGCTCGCGCAGCGCGGCGACGCGCACACGGCGTCCGAGGCCGACTTCAGCCCGACGTCGACGCTCGACGTGCGGCTGATCCTGGAGCCCGCGATCGCGCGCCTCGCCGCCGCCCATGGCCGCGCCGACCCCGGCGCCGAGCGCTATCTCGCGCAGATGGAAACCATCACCGACGTCGACGATCCGCACCAGCGCGCGCTGTGGAACGAGAGCGACCGGCTGTTTCATCGACAGCTCGCGCTGATGACCGGCGATGCGCTGATCGTGAAGATCGCGGACGAAGTCGCGAAGACGATGGACCAACCGCTGTGGAAGCGGCTGAAGGACGACGGCATCTACGACGCGGGCCGGATCCGGCTCTACGTGTCCGAACACCGGCTGATCTACGAGGCGATCGTGTCCGGCGACGCCGATGCGGCCGCATTCTATGTCGAACAGCACATTCGCCGCGTGCGGCGCGATATCGCGCCGAAGTAGCACGTCCGAGTGCGGGCCGATCTGGTCTTTAAATTGACCAAAATGTCCGAAATTATTTTGAAATTGCTTGCGGTGTGACCACGCATGTCCTACATTGGTTTCACACAAAACCAATCAGGAGACATCATGCGACACCTCACGACCGCGCTCTCGGTGGCTGCTGCCGTCGGCGCGCTGACTTCCGCGCACGCGCAGGAAGTCGTGACGATCGGCCATTCGGCGCCGCTGACGGGCCCGCAGGCCGCCAACGGCAAGGACAACGAAAACGGCGCGCGGCTTGCGGTGGACGAACTCAACAAGGCCGGCGTGAAGGTCGGCGGAAAGACCGTTACGTTCAAACTGGTTTCGGACGACGATCAGGCCGATCCGAAGGCCGGGGTTCAGGTCGCGCAGAACCTCGTCGACAAGGGCGTCGTCGCGGTGCTCGGGCCGTACAACTCGGGCGTCGCGATTCCGGCCTCGCGCGTGTATGCGAACGCCGGCGTGCCGATCCTGCCGGTCGCGTCGAACCCGGCGCTCACGCGGCAGGGCTTCAGGAACATCTTCCGGATCGGCGCGAGCGACGAGCAGCTCGGCGGCACGATGGCCACGTTCGCCGCGAAGACGCTGAACGCGAAAACCGCCGCCGTGATCGACGATCGCACCGCGTACGGGCAGGGCGTCGCCGAGCAGTTCATGAACGTCGCGAAGGCGAACGGCATCAAGATCGTCGACCAGGAATACACGAATTCGTCGGCCACCGATTTCCTCGGCATTCTCACCAAGATCAAGGCCGCCAACCCCGACGTGATCTTCCTCGGCGGCTATGCGGCGCAGGGCGCGCCGATGGCCAAGCAGATGAAGCAGCGGGGCTTGCGCGCGAAGCTGCTCGGCGGCGACGGCATCTGCTCGGCCGACATGGGCAAGGTCGCGGGCGAGGCGGCATCGATCGTCTATTGCGCGCAGGGCGGTGTCGCGCTCGAGAAGACACCGGCCGGCCGCGAATTCCTGAAGAAGTACCACGACGCCTATCACACGGATACGCAGGTCTACGGCGTCAATTACTACGACGGCGTGAAGCTGCTCGCCGACGCGATGGTCAAGGCCGGCACGACCACCGACAAGGCGAAGCTGATCGCGCAGCTCGCGAAGTCGAACTACGCGGGTGTCGCGGGCACCTATTCGTTCGACGCGAACGGCGACCTGAAAGGCGCGCCGACCACCGTCTACGTGATCCGCAACGGGCTGCCCGCACCGTACGCGAAGTAATCGCCGCACCGCCCGCCGCCGGACGGCGGCCGCGCCGCCGTCCTTCGTTTCAACGCATTCGATCGACTATGAAAATTTCCCGATCCCTTTCCACCGTCGAAGTCCACACCGGCGGCGAGGCGTTCCGCATCGTCACGAGCGGGCTGCCGCGGCTGCCCGGCGACACGATCGTCCAGCGCCGCGCGTGGCTCAAGGAGAACGCCGACGAGATCCGCCGCGCGCTGATGTTCGAGCCGCGCGGCCATGCCGACATGTACGGCGGTTACCTGACCGAGCCCGTGTCGCCGCATGCGGATTTCGGCGTGATCTTCGTGCACAACGAAGGCTACAGCGACCATTGCGGCCACGGCGTGATCGCATTGTCGACGGCCGCGGTCGAACTCGGCTGGGTGCAGCGCACGGCGCCGGAGACGCGGGTCGGCATCGACGCGCCGTGCGGCTTCATCGAGGCTTTCGTCAAATGGGACGGCGAACATGCCGGGCCCGTGCGCTTCGTCAACGTGCCGTCGTTCATCTGGCGGCGCGACGTGTCGGTCGACACGCCGTCGTTCGGCACCGTGATCGGCGACATCGCGTATGGCGGCGCGTTTTATTTCTATGTCGACGGCGCGCCGTTCGACCTGCCGGTGCGCGAATCGGCCGTCGAAAGACTGATCCGCTTCGGCGCGGAAGTGAAGGCGGCCGCGAACGTGAAGTATCCGGTCGTGCATCCGGAGATCCCGGAAATCAACCACATTTACGGCACGATCATCGCGAACGCGCCGCGCCACGCGGGTTCGACGCAGGCGAACTGCTGCGTGTTCGCGGATCGCGAGGTCGACCGCTCGCCGACCGGTTCCGGCACCGGCGGGCGCGTCGCGCAGCTCTACCAGCGCGGGCTGCTCGCGGCGGGCGACACGCTCGTCAACGAATCGATCGTCGGTACGGTCTTCAAGGGGCGCGTGCTGCGCGAAACGACGGTCGGCGACATCCCGGCCGTGATCCCGGAAGTGGAAGGCAGCGCGCATATCTGCGGGTTCGCGAACTGGATCGTCGACGAGCGCGATCCGCTCACGTACGGATTTCTCGTGCGCTGAGCCGCAGCGCCGGTCGCGCCGCCGTCGCGTCCTCATCGCGACCTCGTTGCGCGGCGTTCAGGTTGTCGTACCAGGTTTGGCGCGTCGTTCCGGTCGCGGAGCGCGCGCCTTTTTTGCGTCGGCGCCGTCGCGAAGCGGCACCACGTGCGCCGGCCCGACGCCGCCGCAGGTCGGGCGGCCGCGCGAGTTTGGTACGATGCAGCCTTTTCAGCCGAGCTCCACCCGCGTGAATCGCCGAAACGTGTCGTCAGTGCGTGCCTTGTGTGCCAGATGGGTCGCGCGCGCCCAACCTGTCGCGGCCGCCGCCGTCGCGCGGGTCAAGCCCCTCGCCGCCACCGCGTGGCACCATGTCCGCCACCCGACGCGCCGCGGCGTGCTGCTCGCGGCCGCCGCCGTGCCGGCGCTGTTCGCGGCGTACGTGATCGTGCTCGTTCCGTTTACGCCGGGCATCGGCGACATCCGCAAGGCGCGCGTCGACCAGCCGGCGCAGGTGCTGTCGGCCGACGGCAAGCTGCTGGCCGAATTCAAGCCGTCGAACCGGGAATGGGTGCCGCTCAAGCAGATCTCGCCGCACATGGTCGACGCGCTGATCGCGACCGAGGATCACCGCTTCAATGAGCACCACGGCCTCGACTGGAAGCGCACGGCGTCGGCCGCGCTCCATACGTTCTCGGGCAGCCGCCAGGGCGGCTCGACGATCACGCAGCAGCTCGCGCGCAACCTGTATCCGGACGAGATCGGCCGCGCGCCGACGCTCACGCGCAAGGTGAAGGAGGCGATCACCGCGCTGAAGATCGAGGCAGTCTACAGCAAGGACCAGATCCTCGAGACCTACCTGAACACGGTGCCGTTCCTGTACAACGCGTACGGCGTCGAGATGGCCGCGCGCACCTATTTCGACAAGTCGGCCGACGAACTCGACGTGCTCGACAGCGCGACGCTCGTCGGGATGCTGAAGGGCAACAGCTACTACAACCCGGTGCTGAACCCCGAGCGCGCGCTGCAGCGGCGCAACACCGTGCTCGGCCAGATGGTGAAGTACGGCAAGCTGTCGCCCGCGCAGTTCGCGCAGTTGCAGCGCCGGCCGCTGCGTATCGACTTCGAACGCCAGAAGGAGCCGCCCGGGCCGGCGCCGCATTTCGCGCAGCAGTTGCGCAAATGGCTGATCGCGTGGGCCGACCGCAACGACTACAACATCTATTCGGATGGGCTGATCGTGCGCACGACGATCGACTCGCGCCTCCAGCAGATGGCGACGCAGGCGCTCACGCTGCAGGGCAATCAGCTGCAGGGCATCGCGAACAACGCATGGAGCGGCCGCGACGGCTGCGGCACCGACAACGAGGTGTTCCGCACCTTCATGCGCGAATCGCCCGAGTACAAGGCCGCGCAGGACGCCGGCAAGGACGACGCGGCGGCGATGAAGCTGCTCGCGGCCGACCGCGGCTTCCTGCGTGCGCTGTGCAAGGCGAAGACCGACGTGCAGGCCGGCTTCCTCGCGATCGATCCGCGCGACGGGCAGATCCGCGCGTGGGTCGGCAGCCGCGACTTCACCCGCGAGCCGTTCGACCACGTCGCGCAGGCGCGGCGCCAGCCGGGCTCGACGTTCAAGCCGTTCGTCTATGGCGCCGCGTTTGCGAGCGGGATGAAGCCGGACGACACGTTCATCGACCAGCCGGTCGAGATCCCGTTGAAAGGCGGCGAGATCTGGCGGCCGAACGACGACGTGCCGCCGACGGGCAAGCCGATGACCTTGCGCGACGCGGTCGCGCTGTCGCGCAACCGGATCACCGCGCAGGTGATGGAGAAGGTCGGCCCGGCCGCCGTCGCGCGGCTGGCGCGCGACATGGGCGTGCGCGAAAGCCCGCTCGAACGCGTGCCGTCGCTCGCGCTCGGCACGAGCCCGGTCACGCTGAAGGAAATGGTCGCGTCGTACGCGACGATCGCGAACGGCGGGCTGTACGTCGAGCCGCAGATGGTCACGCGCATCGAGAATCGCCAGGGCGACGTGCTCGCCGAATACGCACCGGCGCCGCCCGAGCGCGCGCTCGATGCCGAAACCGACAAGATGCTGCTCGACGTGATGCGCGATGTCGTCACGCGCGGCACGGGCGGCAGCATCCGCACGCGCTTCGGCATCCGCGGCGACGTGGCCGGCAAGACCGGCACGACGCAGGACAACGCGGACGGCTGGTTCATCCTGATGCAGCCGGGCCTCGTCGCCGGCGCGTGGGTCGGATTCGACGACGGCCGCGTGACGCTGCGCAGCGACTACTGGGGGCAGGGCGCGCACAGCGCGCTGCCGATCGTCGGCGATTTCTTCCAGCGCGCGCAGCGCGCCCGGATCGTCGATACGAAGGCGAAATTCGATACCGAGCCGTCGCCGGGCTGGTTCGCGTCGCTGCGCGAGCGCGCGACCGACCTGTTCGACACGTGGTTCCCACCCGAGCCGAAGAAGGCGCCCGCGCCGGTCAGGACGCAGCGTATCGAGCGCCCGGCCGACGCCGACGAGGGGGCGGCGTCGGCGGCATCCGCCGCATCGGCGCCGGATGCCGCATCCGGCGGTATCGTCGAGGAATGGGTGCCGGCGTCCGAAGTGGCCGCGTCGGCCGCCGCGCTGTCGGCGGGCGCATCGCAACTGCAGCCGCAGCCGCAGCTTGCGCCGCCGCCAGCAGGCGCCAGTGCGACAAGTGGAGGCAGCGCCGGTATCGGCGTCGCCCCTTCGGCCGTGCCGGCTCCGTCGGCGCCGGCCGCGCCCGATGCGACCGGCGCTTCGCAGTAACGAAGCCGTGTCGCGGCATTTGGCGCGCAGGCGGCGATAATCGTCTGACGAAACGACTTATTCCCGCTCGATTGTACGGTTTCGGTCAACAGTGAATTTGCGATTTAAGTATTTACCCTGATAGTCGAGCCTCCTAGACTTCTACTCATGCGCAACGACATCGAGTCGGAAGCGCCTGACAAAACAATCCCGGAGGTAACGCATCATGAAATCGCTGATCAAGGCAGTTGCACTGGCCGCCCTGGTGGCCGCACCGGTCGTCTCGTTTGCCCAATCGAACCAGCAGCCGCTGACCCGCGCGCAAGTGCGCGCCGAGCTGGTCCAGCTCGAAAAGGCCGGCTACAACCCGAACGACTGGATGAACTATCCGGAAAACATCCAGGCCGCCCAGGCCAAGATCGCCGCCGCGCAGAACGCCGGCGCGCAAGCCGACGCAACCGGCTACGGTTCGAACCCGGTCGCGACGTCGCAGTCGGGCCAGCGCGCGGTCGTACCGGCCGTGAGCGACCGCTCGTCGGTGTACTTCGGCCACTAAACCAGCCGTCGTTTCGCGGCCCCGAAGGCCGCGGCTGACGTCGTATCGAGAAAGCCCGCACTCGGTTCGGTTCCGGGTGCGGGCTTTTCCATGATGCGAAGCTCAGCGATCCGGCGCAGACGACGAGCGAAATCGTCGGCGGGGCAATCCGATATTCGCCGACGCGGGGAGGTCTCTTCCCATGGGTTCGTTCTAGCAAGATCCGCGGGCAATCGACCACGACCACCCGTAGCACCCGAGTCCGTGATCGCGATGCATGCGCAATCGTTCCCGAGCGAGTCTTCGACTGCAGCCCGGCACCCCGCTGACAATCCGCCGCGCGTGCGCTAGCATCGCGGTCGACGTCGCCGCGCGTAGCGCGGCCCATCCACACGGGGCGCTGCACGGCACCGGGTTCCCGACTTCAACGAACAACAAGGAGCATCCATGCGTGTCTTGACCGGTCTGCTGGGCTCGCTGGCGCTGGTGGCGAGCGTCGCCCATGCGCAGGCGAATTGCGCGGACGCGACGGATCAGGCGGCGATGACGGCGTGTGCCGATCGCGCGTACAAGCAATCCGACGGGGAACTGAACCGGACTTACCAGGCCGTCACCGCGCGCCTGCGCGACGCGCGGCCGCTTGCCGACAAGCTCGTGAATGCACAGCGCGCGTGGATCGCGTACCGCGATGCCGAATGCCATTTCTCGAGCGCGAATGCCGAGGGCGGCAGTGCGTATCCGATGGTCGTATCGACCTGTCTCGACGATTTGACGAAAGCGCGTACCGAAACGCTGAAGGGCTATCTGTCCTGCGAGGACGGCGACCTCGCGTGCCCGGTGCCCGCGAAGTAACGATCACGCGCGGGCCCGAGCGGGCCTGCCCGACGCCGGCTACACGTCGCCGTTACACGTCGTCCGTTTCGTCGAGCAGCTTGTGCCGCATCGCGTAACGCACGAGCGCCGCTTCGTGCGGCATCTGCATCTTTTCGAGAATCCGGGTCTTGTAGGTGCTGACCGTCTTCGCGCTCACGCACAGCGCATTCGCGATCTCGGTCAGCGTCTGGCCGGCGGCGATCCGCCGGAACACGTCGAATTCGCGGTCGGACAGCCGCTGGTGCGGCAGCGTCTCGGCCGGCTCGTTCAGGCTCTGCGCGAACTGCTCGGCCATCGCGAGGCTCACGTAGACGCCGCCCGACGCCACTTTCGCGACCGCGCCGACCAGCTCCGCGCTCGCGCTTTCCTTCGTCAGATAGCCGGACGCGCCCGCGCGGAACGCGCGCACCGCGTATTGCTGCTCCGCGTGCATCGTCAGCACCAGCACGCGCAGCGCGGGCTTTTCGTCCTTGATCTGCTTGATCAGCTCGACGCCGTTGCGGCCCGGCATCGACAGGTCGAGCACGAGCACCTGCGCGGGCGTCGCACGCACCAGCGCGATCGTCGACGGGCCGTCGCAGGCTTCGCCGGCCACCTCGAACCCGGTGGCGTTCTGGAGGATGTGCCGCAGACCGTCGCGTACGAGCGTATGGTCGTCGGCGATGAGCACCTTGATCATGTGATGAGCGTGTCCTGTTGAACGGTGCCGAGCGGAAACGCGACGGTAATCGAGAAGCCGCGCGCGAGCGCGGTGTCGATCGTCACGGTGCCGCCCAGCATGTGTGCGCGTTCGCGAATGCCGATCAGGCCGAACGACTTGTCCTCGTGGGCCGGACCGCCGGGCGCCGCGCCGCGGCCGTTGTCGGCGACGCGCAGCACGCAAAAGCCTTCCTCGATGTCGAGCCGCAACGTCACGCGCGTCGCATCCGCATGACGCGCGACGTTCGTCAGCGCTTCCTGGACGATGCGGAACAGCGTGGTCGCGCCCGTACTGGTGAACGTGAGGCCGCCCGTTTCGATGTGACGCTCGACATCGATCCCGTAGCGGTTCGTGAAATCGTTCGCGAGCCATTCGATCGCGGGCACGAGGCCGAGATCGTCGAGCATCACCGGCCGCAGGTCGGCCGCGATGCGCCGCACCGACGCGACCGTCGCGTCGATCAGCCGCCGCATGCCTTGCAGATGCATCTGCACGCCTTCGTCGGGCTGCGCGCGGCCGGGTATGCGCAATTGCTGCTCGACGACCGACAGGTCCATCTTCAACGCGGTGAGCTGCTGCCCGAGGTCGTCGTGCAGCTCGCGCGCGATGCGGGTTTTTTCCTCTTCGCGCACGTTCTGCAGGTTCGCGGACAATTCGCGCAATTCCTCGCGCGATTGCTTCAGCGCGTTCTCGGCCCGCTGCCGCTCGGTGATGTCGCGCAGCATCACCGTATAAAGCTTGCCCGACGCGTCGCGGATCTGCGAGATCGATGCTTCGATCGGGAATTCCTCGCCGTTGGCCCGCAGCCCGAACAGCACGCGCTGGCGGCCCATCTGCCGCTCCGATACGCCCGTCACGCCGAACTGGTCGACGTGCTTCGCATGGGCGGCGCGGAACCGCTCGGGAATGAAGCGCGACAGCGGCGCGCCGATCGCCTCCATCGCGGACACGCCGAACACCTGTTCGGCCATCGGATTGAAGATCACGACCGTCTGCTTTTCGTCGATCGTGATGATCGCTTCCATCGACGAACGGATGATGCCCATCATCCGCGCCTCGTTGAGGATGCCGCGGCTGCTCGCGCCGGCGTCGGCGCGTCCGCGCAGCAGCGCATGGACGAGCGCCGCGAACCCGAAAGACGCGATCAGCCCGGCGGCGAGCACCGTGCCGGCCGCCCGCTGCGCGCCGGTCGCGCTTGGCCGGCCGTCCGCAGAATAGGCGAGCGTCAGCGGGGTGCCGCCGAAATTCAGCACGTCGGTGCGCCGCATCAGGTCGGGCGACGCCGACGCTTCGTCGGTCGTCGTCTCGACGCTGACGATCGCGCGCGAATCGCCGCCGGCGGTCATCCGCAGATCGATCCCGCGTTCCGCGTCGAGCGCGCGCTCGACCAGGCGCCGCGGGCTCAGCGCCGCGAACAGCATTCCGTCGGCGCCGGCTTCGCGCGTGCCGGACGGCGTGGCGGCGGCCAGCGGCGAGGTCGTCACGGGCAGGAACAGCGTCAGGGTGCGTGCGTCGCGGGAGGTGTCGTCGTCGGCGGGGTGGACGCCGAGCGCGATATCGCCAGTCCGCAGCGCACGCGTGAGCGGCGCCGCGTCGAACGCGCCGAAGCGCACGACCGGCGCGTTCGACGCGGGGGCGCTGAGCGTCGCTGCCGCGAGCGCATCGGCCGGCAGCGGCTTCGTGCCGGCCAGCGCGCCGCGCGCGGCGGGCGTCAGCGGCACATAGCCGATCTGCCGCACCGGCGAGCGGCCGCTGTCGAGATCGAGCGTCTCCGCATACCGGCGCCATTGGCCGGGCGTCATGTCCGGCACGAGGCCGAACGCGCCGCGCGCGCCTTCGAGCACGGCGGCGCCGGCCTGCAGTTCATGCCGCAGCATCGCGGTCACGTGCGTCGTGCGGCGTTCGAAACGCGTGTGAACGGCGCCTTGCCACTGCTCGCGCACCAGCAGCGCGACACCGAGCGACAGCACCGCGCCCGCGCACAGCGTAACGACGCCGGCCGCGAGTGGCTGGCGTAACATGATCTGAAGGCGCGTGGGCCCTCGGGCGTCCCGCGTCGGGGTTCCACTGGCGGTCATTCGATGGCCATTCTGTTGTTCGGACTACCCGGGGCACTCGGGCAGCGCGGCAAAACCGGGGGAAACTCGCACCGGCTGCATCCAACGATTATTTTCAAGATGAAATTGTGCGCGTTTTACACGTTTTTTGTAATGGGGTCGGTTGAAATTGCGGCAAAGGCGTGAACCAGCGGGCGCGCCGGCCGCGGTTGACGCGCGTCAACGCGCGCGCCAGCACGTGGGGCAGACTGTTCGACAGGCAAGCCGGCGCCGGGCCGGCTTGCGATGACGGGCCGTCGTTGCGCAACGCGCGACGCCGCCCGGTCGGAGGGACGGACCATGTACAAGCGGATTTTCGTCGGGCTCGACGGCAGCCCGAGCGCACGTCTCGCGCTGAACGAGGCGATCCGGATCGCGACGGCGTCCGGCGGCGAAGTGACGTGTGCGTACGTCGTCGAACATCGGCCGCAGCTCGTCGACGTCGACGCCGGCTTCGCCGCCGAGCGCGACGGCGATGTCGCCGCGACCGATGTGGCGACGCCGGTACTCGACGCAGCGAAAGCGATGCTCGCGCAGCAGCATGTGCGAGGCACGGTGCGCGCGCTCGACGCGTACGGCGAGGACATCGCGACGGTGCTGATGCGTACCGCGGCCGAAGCCGACGCCGACCTGATCGTGATGGGTACGAGCGGGCGGCACGGCCTGCGCAGGCTGTTGCTCGGCAGCGTGGCGGAATCGCTGCTGCGTGCAGCCGACCGGCCGGTGCTGTTGGTTCGGCACGACGAGGCGGGCACGTCGGCGGCTGCGTGACCGGCGCGGTACGGCAATGTACGGCGGGCCGATGCGGCACCAGCGCGCGCAGTTGGCGCGCTGCCGCACGGCATCCCGGGCGTCTTGCGCGAGCGGGTGTGCCGCGTCGTCGCGTCGCCCAACACAGCGCGGTGAGCCTCGTCGATACGCATCGCCGATGCGCGATTGCCCGTCCGCAGTTGCATCACGGCATGCAGTTCTGGCAGCATCGGCCGGTGTCCGCTCGATCGCCGCGCGCATGGCCGCGACGATCGACGCAGGGGCATCCGGCGGCACCCGGGCGCATGAATCGAATCGCGATCGGACGGTCGGCCGGATGCCGGTTTTCTCCCTTACCGACGTCATCTGCCATGCCGATTTCCGCGACCGACCTGATTCGCCAGTTCGACCTCCAGCCGCATCCCGAAGGCGGCTATTTCCGTGAAACCTACCGCGCGACCGAGTCGGTCGTGCGCCCGGCCGACGGCGCGCCGCGTGCCGCGTCGACCGCGATCTACTACCTGCTGTGCGACGGCGCGTATTCGTCGTGGCATCGCATCCGCTCCGACGAAGTCTGGCATTTCTACGCGGGCGATCCGATCGAAGTGTGGGTGCTCGACGCGCGCGACGGGCTGACGATCCACCGGCTCGGCAACCCGCTCACCCATCCGGGCACCGTGTTCCAGACGGTCGTGCCGGCCGGAAGCTGGTTCGGCGCGCGCTGCGCGTCGCCGCAGCACGTCGCGCTCGTCGGCTGCACGGTTGCGCCCGGATTCGAGTTCGCGGAATTCGAGCTGGCGGATGCGGCCGCGCTGGCGGCCGAGTTTCCCGACTACGCGGAACATGTCGCCCAACTCGCGCCGCGCTCCGACGTGTGACCGTCACGGTCGCGTCACGCCGCGCGCAAAGCCCGCGCCGCCGGCCGGTGTTCCGCGCGAGCGCGGACAAACCCGTTTAGAATGCGCATGATGCATCGGTCGATCGCGGACGTGCCGCGGCGGCCGTTGCGCCGCCGTACCGACGGCCCTGTCGCGCGGCCCGCATGTCTTCCAGGAGCGCCGCCGTGTGGCACTTTCCCATCGCTATTCCACCGTCGCTCGGCCCGTGGGCCGTGTTCGCGAGCGTGTTGATCACGCAGCTCGGCGTGCCGGTGCCGGCCGTGCCGATGCTGATTCTCGGCGGCACGATGGCGGCGATGGGGCAGGCGTCCTGGGTCAGCATGTTCGCGGCGGCGATCGGCGCGACGATGCTGGCCGATTCCCTTTGGTTCTTCATGGGCCGCACGCGCGGCCGGCGCCTGCTGAACGGCCTCGTACGCTTCTCGCTGTCGCTCGACACGACGCTGCGTTTCGCGCGTAACGTATTCGAAAGGTACGGCGCGCCGTTGCTCGTGCTGTCGAAATTCCTGCCGGGCCTCGGGCTCGTGTCGGCGCCGTTGCTCGGCACGACCGCGATCGGCATCGGCGTATTCCTGTTCTGGGATCTGGCGGGCGCGTCGCTGTGGGCGGCGTTCTGGCTGATCGGCGGCGCGGCCATTCACGACCAGATCGTCCAGTTCGTGCTGTGGGTGCGTGCGAGCGGCGGCACGATTCTCGACGCGCTTCTCGCGATCTTCATCACGTTCCTGCTGTACCGCTGGGTGCGTCGCGTGCAGTTCCGCCGCTATCTCGCGCAGGTGCGCATCTCGCCGCCGCAGCTCGTGGAGATGATGACGTCCGACGAACCGCCGCTGATCTTCGATGCACGTCCGAAGGCGATTCGCGAACGCGAGCCGTACCGGATTGCCGGCGCGGTGCCGGTCGATCTCGATTCGCCGGACCTGCTCGATCCGGAAGTGCTGAAACGGCCGATCGTCGTCTATTGCGTGTGCCCGAACGAGGCGACCGCGAAGCGGTTGATCGCGAAGATGCAGCGCAAGAAGATGATCCACAACATCCGGGCGCTGAAGGGCGGCCTCGATGCGTGGGAAAAGCACGGTTATCCGGTCGAGCCGCTGCCGGCTGATCTGGATTCGTCGCGGTATTTCGTGCGGCCGGAGCAGGGTGGGCTCAACGGCGAGTATACGGTGCGGGCGACGTTGTCGAAGTGATGCAGCCAGCGTTGCCGGTATCGCTGAGCGTGTGAGCGGCATCTCGGCCTTTTCGATCGCGTCATCGCTACCAGTGGCGACATGAATCTCAAGGGGGCGGCGAAACTGGCCTGCATTCGCGAACAGATCGGCGACGATTTCGTGTATGCCGGTGATAGCAAAGCCCTCAGCGACGACCTCAGTCGATGCGCATCTCCGACGCCGCCGAAGCTGTTGGCGTCGCCGTCGGTCTCGTATATCGAGGTCTGAACTCAAGAATGTGCGTCCGCCTCGCGCATTCGAATTCAATCACTGCTTTCACCCACGGCGATTTTCCCAAAAATCGCCTGGCATGAAACCGCCGATCCTCCCTATAATCCCGCCTGCATATTGCGTGCGCTCGATTGCGCACCTTCGACGCGCGTTCGTTCGCGCCGAAAGCGATGAAATCCCGTTGCCGCTCGTCACGCGCACAGCCGCGTCGCGCGGGTCGGCCGGGTGTATTCCGTGAAAGGCCCTATCCGTATATCCGGATTGTTCCGGGAAATACGGATAATCCGCGGCAATTCCAACCGAATTGACGCGGCATCCGTGTCGTTTCTCATTCGGAAATCGACAACGGGGATTATTTCGTTTTCGGCTGCCGAAATCGGCATGAGCGGTCGCGCATTGTCATCGACACAATGACGGCGGTTCGCTCGCGGCCGCCAGGAGACGAATTTGAAACAACCAGAAGACCAACTGCACCGCGGGCTGGAAGAACGGCACATCAACCTGATGGCGCTCGGCGCGACGATCGGCGTCGGCCTGTTCCTCGGCTCGGCCACCGCGATCCGCACGGCCGGCCCGGCCATCCTGCTGACCTACCTGCTGGGCGGCCTCGCGATCTTCCTGATCATGCGCGCGCTCGGCGAGATGGCGATCACCAACCCGGTCGCCGGCGCCTTCAGCCGCTATGCGCGCGACTACCTCGGCCCGCTCGCGGGTTACCTGACCGGCTGGACCTACTGGTTCGTCTGGATCGTCACCTGCATGGCGGAAATCACGGCGGTCGGCGTCTACATGCACATGTGGTTCCCCGGCGTGCCGAACTGGATCTGGGCGCTCGCGGCGCTCCTGGCAATGGGCTCGGTGAACTTCATCGCGGTCAAGCTGTATGGCGAATTCGAATTCTGGTTCGCGCTGATCAAGATCGTCACGATCGTGCTGATGATCGTCGGCGGCGGCCTGATGATCGCGTTCGGCATCGGCAACGGCGGTATCGCGACTGGCATCTCGAACCTGTGGTCGCACGGCGGCTTCATGCCGAACGGGATCGACGGCGTGATCGCCGCGCTGCCGATCGTGATGTTCGCGTATCTCGGCGTCGAGATGCTCGGCCTCACGGCCGGCGAGGCGCGCAACCCGGAGAAGTCGCTGACGAAGGCCGTGAATTCGGTGTTCTGGCGCGTGCTGATTTTCTACATCGGCGCACTGTTCGTGATCATGTCGCTCTATCCGTGGGACCGGATCGGCACGCAGGGCAGCCCGTTCGTGATGACGTTCTCGCGGCTCGGCATTCCGGCCGCCGCGGGCATCATCAACTTCGTCGTGCTGACCGCGGCGCTGTCGTCGTGCAACAGCGGCCTGTTCAGCACCGCGCGGATGCTCTACAACCTCGCGCAGCAGGGTCAGGCGCCGGCCGCGCTCGGTCGCGTGAACCGCAGCGGGGTGCCCGTGTACGGCGTGGCCGTGTCGGTCGCGCTGCTGCTGATCGGCGTGTTGCTCAACTATCTCGCACCGCAGCACGTGTTCACGTGGCTCACGTCGGTATCGACGTTCGGCGCGATCTGGACGTGGTGCGTGATCCTGATCGCGCAGATGCGCTTTCGCCGCACGCTGTCGGCCGACAAGATCGCGCGCCTGCCGATCCGCGTGCCGTTCTATCCGCTCGGTTCGTTCGTCGCGCTCGGCTTTCTCGTGCTGGTCGTCGTGTTGATGGCGTTCACGCCCGATACGCGCGTCGCGCTCGTGATCGGACCGGTGTGGATCGTGCTGCTCGGCATCGCGTACGCGCTGTTCTACGCGAACCGTCCGGCCGCGTCGATGCCGACGAAGTCGTAAGCGGCGCAGTCAGGGGCCGCGCGATCGTTGATCGCGATCATGCACGCGCGGGCCGGACGGCCTATGCTGAACGAACGCATTGCTTGTCCGCGCTTCGCGTGACGGCCCGCCGATCCTGCAGCCACGGCAGCGGTTCGACGCGGCAACGCCGCTGCCGCGCGAAGCCCCCGTCGTCGTTCGGCGACGACGTGCACGCACGGAGACCTTCGCCATGCAGCCTGCCCAGTCCATCCCGACGCTCGCGCGGATCGCGCTGGCCGTCGATCCGACGCCCGAATCGCTGACCGCCGCACGTTACGTGCGCACGCTGCTGCGTCCCGGCATGCGATTGCGCATCATGTGCGCGATCGACAATCCGCGCCTCGTGTTGCCCGACATTCCGCGCATCGACGCGCTGCTGACGTCGGCGCGCGAGGACATGATGCGCGAAGCGCACGCCACCTGCGAGCGGATCGCGGCGCTGTTCGCCGACAGCGGCGTCGACGTCGAGCGAACGGTCGTCGATACGTCGGTCACGGGCGGCTCGGTGGCGGACGCACTGGTGAACGATACGTCGACGTGGCGCGCGGACGTGCTGGCGATCGGCGCGAATCCGCACCACGGGCTGTTGCGGCTCATCGAAGGCGCGATGTCGGACACGCTGACGAAACGCGCGCGCTGTGCGCTGCTGATCGTGCCCGGCACGTATGCACGGCCGTCGGACGGCGCGCTGCAGCGGCTGATGTTCGCGGTCGACGGCAGCGAGCCGTCGCTGCACGCGGTAAGCGTCGGGCTCGGCCTCGCGGCGCCGACAACGTTGCTGTATGCGGCATACGTGATCGATCGCGCGGTTCGTCTGACCGACGTCGTGCCGGTGCGCGCGCTCGAGGATGCGTACCGCGCGGAAGGCGAGGATGCGCTCGCGAAGGTCGGCCCGCTGCTCCATGCGACGGGCAATCCGACCAAGCGCGGCATCGTCGAAACGCGTCCGACCAGCGACGACGTGGCCCATGCGCTGATGCGCGATGCCGTGCACTGGCGGGCGGAGCTGCTGGTGGTCGGCACGCATGGCCGTCGCGGCATCGCCGCCTGGCTGATCGGCAGCGTCGCGCGGCGCGTCGCGCATCTCGCACAGGTGCCCGTGCTGCTGGTGCGTAGCGCGGAATGAATTCGGCGCCGTCGCGCTCGAAGCGGGTTTGGATTGACCTGCATCAGAAACGCAGCGCACATCGCGTGAGACAGTGACGAAACGTCCGGCGATGCGGCTGGCCCGTCGTGCACGTGCGATTCCCGACCGCGCCTGCATGCAGGAAGCGAACGCTGCCGCACTCGCCGCCGTCACATCGTTTTCAGGAGCGGCGCCGCGTGTTTGTCCGGCGCGTCATCCGACCCGGAACTCTCTGGCACGAGGGTAGGCAACCGACGGTTGCCTTGGAGGACGGGCGGGGTGCAAGTCACCCCGTCCGCTT
Source organism: Burkholderia sp. MSMB1826 (assembly GCF_001526325.1). Classification (NCBI taxonomy): domain Bacteria; kingdom Pseudomonadati; phylum Pseudomonadota; class Betaproteobacteria; order Burkholderiales; family Burkholderiaceae; genus Burkholderia; species Burkholderia sp. MSMB1826. The sequence continues at coordinate 452,768 of NZ_LOYN01000010.1, read as the reverse complement.
TCCGCGTGGCCCCGTCGAATTCACCTCCTCGCAGGAATGATGTCGAAGGCGGCCGCGTCGAGCGGCGCGCCATCGTGCGCGCAACCATTGCGCGGCCCGGTGCCGCGCGTCGTTTCCGTGCGCCGGTCAGAGCGTACGAAGAATCGATCGCAGGTCGTGCCGGCGGCCTGTGCCGCGTCGTACCCGTGCATGCGGACGCACGACATGGAGCGGTGCGCATGCTGCGCTGCACGTGCGGTTGCGCAAACGATTCGCATGCGGCCAGCCGGGGCGGGCCTTGCGACGCGGCTCCGAGCCGGCCGGTGCGTTGGCCGCGTGGCGCGCGTGGAGTGCCGCGGCGAACCGCTGCAAAGCGAGGACCGACCCCACGACGCTCTGATACTTTTCGCGGCCGATCTGCCCGTCGAGCGTGACGAGTAATCCGGCCTCGCGTGCGAGCGCGAGCAAGATGTCGAGGTCGTCGGCCGGACGGATGCCGGCCGACGCGGTGCGGGCCGAAAGCAGGGCGCGCGCGTTGCCCGACGCGCGCCGCTGGCCGTCCCGGCCCGGTGAGTTGCGATGTGCCATGGTTGGTCTCCTGCGCCGAACCCCGCGCGCCGGCTCGACGGCCGGCTGAGCGATGTCCGGTATGAACGCCTGGTTCATGTGATCAGTATCGTGTGGCGAGGGCGCACTGCCAAGCGGCGCGCGCTGAAGTCGCTGTCAGGAAATTGCGCGACGCGTATCGGAATCCGCTGACACGCGCGGCGTCGGATCGGCCGATCCGACGCGTTCGTCCGACGAATGGCAGCGCGCTTGACGCATGATTTCGGACGGTCTAAGTTTCCCCACTGCATCGGCGTCGTGCGGCGTTCCACCGCTGCCCGTCGCCAGTGCCGCGCCTCGGGGGGCGTGGCAGGGTTTCAGTGACGTTCGCGGGCCACGTGCACCGCGAACACTGCGCGGACGATTCGGAAACGGATCCACACGGCGGCACGCAACGTGCCGTTGATCGTGCGCAAACACGCGTCGGCGCATCGTACGCCGCGCGTCTATCCAGTCTTTAAGCTTCCGGTACCGTCATCTTTTTCGTTCCTCGACCGTCAGGAGTCTGTCGATGTCCAAGGACAATTTGCTCGATTCACTCAAGGAAGCCGCCGAACGGCGCGCGATCGGCGCGGATCAGCTGCGTGCGATGCTCGACGACGAAGTGCGCGCGCTGTCGTCCGATGCGCGCGTGCACGACTACATCCACGTATTCGCGATCCGGCACCTGCGCGAACGGATGCGCCAGAAGGACGATTTCGATCGCGACACCCGGGCCGATGACACGCCCGCGGACGCCGATCCGCGTCCGAGGCATCGGCTGTAGCAGGTAGCGGCCGGGGCGCCGGGACCGGCGCGACGCACGCCGGTCGAACCCGGCCATCCTGACGATCCGCCGACGGTCGCCGACGGGTTTCGTCATACGTTTCAACGAATTGTCACAACGACCTCAAGTAAGCGGCGCGATTTGCCGTTTACCCGGTGAATTCGTCCACCGGGCGTTCCCGCTCCCTTACCGAGTCGTTGCCATGTTCTCGTCCATTCGCGCCCGCATCCTCGCCGCGTGCGTCGCCATCGTCGTATTCGCGCTCGTCGCCACGACGCTGATCAACTATTTCATCGCGCGCTCGTACAACGACGACGCGATCGACCGCAACCTGACCTCGGTCGCCAGCGGCCACGTGGTCGGAATCGCCGACTGGGTCGCCACCCGCAGCCGGATGATCGCGTCGCTGCAGGATGCCGCGCTAACGCCCGATCCGCTGCCGGTGTTCAAGCAGATGGCCGCGGCCGGCGGCTTCACGAACGTCTATGCCGGCTACGCCGACAAGACGTTCCACTTCTCCGACCCGACCGGCATCCCGCCCGACTACGATCCGACCGGCCGGCCGTGGTACAAGCAGGCCGCGCAGGCCGGCAAGCCGGTCGTCACGCCGCCGTACGTCGATGCCGGCACGGGCAACCTCGTCGTCACGTTCGCGGTGCCGATCCTGCGCGACGGCGCGCTGAAGGGCGTCGTCGCCGCGGACGTGTCGATGGACAGCGTGATCGCCAACGTCAAGTCGATCCGTCCGACGCCGGCCAGCTTCGGGATGCTGATCGACAGCAGCGGCCACGTCGTCGCGCACCCGGACGCGAAGCTCACGCTGAAGCCGGTCGCCGACGTATCGCCCGAACTCGGCGCGCTGGGGGTTGCATCGATCGCGGCGGCGAGCTCGCCGGTCGAGGTCGGCGTCGGCGGCGACGCGAAGCTGGTGCGCGCGAAACCGGTGCCGGGCACCGACTGGTACGCGCTGGTGCTGCTCGACAAGGCCGAAGCGACGGCCGGGATGCGTTCGCTGCTGACCGCGTCGCTGATGACGCTGATCGTGATCGTCGGCGTGGCGTCGCTGATCATCGGCGCGCTCACCGCGACCGCGTTCCGCCGCCTGTCGCAGGTGCGTCAGGCGATGGCCGCGATCGGCTCGGGCGCCGGCGACCTCACGCAGCGCCTGCCGGCCGACGGCCGCGACGAAGTTGCCGACATCGCGCGCTCGTTCAACAGTTTCGTCGACAAGCTGAACGACGTGATGCGCCAGATCCGCGATGCGAGCGAATCGGTGCGCACGGCCGCGAACGAGATCGCGGCGGGCAACCAGGACCTGTCGTCGCGTACCGAATCGGCGGCGGCGAGCCTCGAGGAAACCGCGGCGTCGATGGAAGAGATCACCGCGACCGTCGGCCAGTCGGCGGCAGCCGCGAGCCAGGCCGACGAACGTGCGGCGGCCGCGTCGCGGATCGCGTCGCACGGCGGCGTGGTCGTGTCGGACGTCGTCGCGACGATGGGGAAGATCGAGGAAGCGTCGGGCCGGATCGGCGACATCATCGGCGTGATCGACGGGATCGCGTTCCAGACCAACATCCTCGCGCTGAACGCGGCCGTCGAAGCGGCCCGCGCGGGCGAACAGGGCCGCGGCTTCGCGGTCGTCGCACAGGAAGTGCGCAGCCTCGCGCAACGCAGCGCGCAGGCCGCGCGCGAAGTGAAGGTGCTGGTCGAATCGACGGTCGCGAGCGTGTCGGCCGGATCGGGGCAGGTGCGCCAGGCCGGCGACACGATGCGCGAGATCGTGTCGAACGTGTCGAGCGTGACGACCATCATCTCCGAGATCACGCACGCGGCGAACGAGCAGACGCGCGGCATCCAGGAAGTGAACCGCGCCGTCAGCCAGCTCGACGAAATGGTGCAGCAGAACGCGGCGCTCGTCGAACAGTCGACCGCGGCGGCCACCGCGCTGCAGTCGCAGGCCAACGCGCTGGCCACGACGGTCGGGCAGTTCAAGGTCGCTTGACGCGGCCGGCGGCCCGGAGCCTGCGGGCCGCGATGCTCACGAGCCGCCCTGGTCGCGCATCAGCGCGAGCCGGTTGTAGAGCGTCTTCAGGCTGATGCCGAGGGCCTTGGCCGCACGCGGCTTGTTACCGTCGAAGTGACGCAGCGTCGCCACGATGAAGCGCTGCTGCGCATGGTGCAGCGTCGCGCCGAGCGGCAGCGCCATCGCGCCTTCCGACGTGCTGTCGACGGCCGGCATCGGTTGCTTCGGCAACGCGATCTCGATGCCTTCGTCGGACAAGAGGTACGCGCGCTCGATCGTGTTGCGCAGTTCGCGCACGTTGCCTGGCCACGAATACGCGCGCAACGCGGCGATCGCGGCATCAGTCAGCCGCTTGTGCGAGCGATGCCGCTCGTTCAGCGTGTCGATGAATTCCTGCGCGATCGTCTCGACGTCGCCGTCGCGCTGACGCAGCGGCGGCACGTAGATCGCGAATGCGGCGAGCCGGTAGAACAGGTCCTCGCGCAGCCGGCCGTCGCGCACGGCGTCGGCCGGATTGTGGCGGGTGGCCGACACGAACCGCACGTCGAGCGGAATCGGTTCGGTGCCGCCCACGCGCACGATCGTATTCGACTCGATCGCCCGCAGCAGCTTCACCTGCAGCGCCGCGGGCATTTCCGCGATTTCATCGAGCAGCAGCGTGCCGCCGCGCGCGGCTTCGAAGAACCCTTCGCGCTGCGTGGTCGCGCCGGTAAAGCTGCCTTTCTCGTGCCCGAACAATTGCGCCTCGGCAAGCTCGGGCGGAATCGCGCCGCAGTTCACGGGCACGAACGGGCCGTCACGCCGCGCGCTGAGATCGTGCAGCCGCCGCGCGACGATATCCTTGCCGACCCCGCTTTCGCCGGCAATCATCACGCTCGCGCGGGTCGGCGCGATTTTCTCGATACGGCCGAGCAGCGTGCGCATCGCGGCGGACCGGCCGGACAGCCGGCGACTGTCCGCGCGCTGCTTCGTCCGGTTTGCGGATTCACCCATAGGCATTGGCGGCCGTTTTGAAAAACGGCATCGCAGGTTCCGTTGATTGCAATATTTATCATCGACAGCGAAACGACGGCGAAGGTGCCGCGGAATAGAAAATTCCAATGTGCGCGACATGACCGACAGAAACAGGCCATCGGGCCGTTCGCGCGCCGTCGACGCGACGCCGCGTCCGCGTTGCGACCCGCACTTTTTTACAGACATCCGATGAAAAAAAGCGGTCGTCGATACGGTGCGGCGGTGCGCGCGGCGATGCCGCCCCCCGCATCTGTCCGGCCCGCCGCCGATGCAGGCATAGGGCGCGGCCATGCGTTGCCGCGCACGCGCCCCCCGGCCAGCGTCGGGTACGTCGTTTGCTGGCGCGTTCCTGCTCGCCCGGCGCGCTCGACGGGATGCCGGATGGTCGAAACGCGGCATCCCCCCGCACCCGACGGGAGCCGGCGCGATGCAAGGATGCAATGAGGACTATGACCCGTGAGCTGCTCCGGCAGGGTGCATGGATCGTGCTGGCCGTCGGGGTGGCGTCCGCGCTGCAGGCGTGGGCGATTCAGGCTGTCGGCAAGCACGCGCCGTTTGCGCCGCTGCCTTTTTACGCCGGCGTGGCCGCCGCCGCATGGCTGACGTCGCTCGCCGGCGGCCTTGTCGCGACCGCCGCGAGCGTCGGCGTGATCGCCGCATTGTGGTGGCGCGACGCGCCGCTGGCGACGCTGCTCGCGCAAGCCGGCGCGTTCGTCGCGATCGGTTTCGTCGAATGCGTGCTGGTGACGACGGTGAAGCCGCTGCTGGCGAACGATCGTTTGCGCGAGATCGATGACGACGACGGCGGTCCGTACCCGCCGCACCGCGAGCCGTCGTCCGTCGCCGACGGGTTCGACACCGAGCTCCTGCGCCGCGTGGTCGATGCGTCGCCCGATGCGATCGTCGGGACCGACGTGGAGCGCAGGATCACCAGCTGGAACCCGGCCGCGGCAAGAATCTTCGGCATCGATACGGCCCAGGCGAACGGACGCGACCTCGTCACGATGATCGCGCCGCGCTGGCTGCGCCGGCATGCGGTGCCCGCGTCGTTCGCGGACCTGCGCGAGCCGGTCGGGCCGCTCGACGTACTGTGCGTGCGTCGCGACGGCGGCCGTTTTCGCGCCACCTTCGTCGCCTCGCCGATCGTCGACGCGCAGGGCCGCAGCGCGGGCCTGTCGCTGACGCTGCGCGAAGCGGGCGAACGCCGCCGCAACGAACGCCACAACCTTCGCTCGCTGCGCGGCGCACGCGACGCGCGCATGCAGGCCGACACGTCGAACCGGCTGAAGGACGAGCTGCTGGCGACGGTGTCGCACGAACTGCGCACGCCGCTGAACGTGATCTACGGCTGGGTCGAGGTCCTGCGCAACGCCGACGGCCAGGGCTTCGCGCAGCAGGCGGTCGACGCGATCGATCGCAGCGCGCGGTCGCTGTCGCACATGGTCGCCGATCTGCTCGACGCATCGTCCCTCGCGACCGGCCGGCTGCGCCTCGAACGCGTGCCGGTCGATCTCGTGCGGATCGTGCGCGACGCCGCGCGCGAGCTCGACGCGACGGCGCAGGCGAACGGGCTCGTGCTGTCGACGTCGTATGCGATGCCGGCCTGCGTGATCCCGGCGGACGGCGAGCGCCTGCGCCAGGTCCTGTCGAATCTGCTGTCGAATGCGATCAAGTTCACGCCGCCGGGCGGGCGGATCGACGTGTCGCTGACCCGCGCGGGCGAGCGCGTGCGGCTGTCGGTCTCCGACACCGGGCAAGGGATTGCGCCGGAATACCTGCCGCACCTGTTCGATACGTTCAGCCGGCCGGAGGGTGCGTTCACGTCTCCCAGGCGCGGCCTCGGGCTCGGCCTGTCGATCGTGCGCAACATCGCGCAGCTGCACGGCGGCGAGGTCGTCGCGACGAGCGCGGGCGCCGGGCGCGGAACGACCGTCACGGTGACGCTGCCCGCGGGCTGGGACACCGACGATCCGGTCGAGCAGCCGTCGCGGGCGAAGGACAAGGCCGATACGGTCGCGCTCGACGGCCAGCGCGTACTGGTGGTCGACGACGACGCGACGTCGCGGACCAGTCTCGCGGCAGCGCTCGAAACCATGGGCGCGCAGGTATCGACCGCCCGGTCGGGGCACGACGCGCTCGACGCGGTGGAGCGGCAGCAGCCGAGCGTCGTGCTGTCGGATCTCGCGATGCCGGACGGCGACGGTTACTGGCTGCTGGACCGGATCCGGCATTTGCCGAACGGCGGCGAACATCTGCCGGTCGTCGCGGTGACCGCGCATGCAGGCAAGGCCGACCGGCGCCGGGTGATGGCCGCCGGGTTCGATGCGTATCTGTGCAAGCCGGTCGACATGCCGACGCTCGCGAGCGTGATCGTCGACGTCGTGCCGGACGACGTGGGCGACGGCAAGCCGCGCGAGCGGTAGCGGCGCATACCCCGACGCATACGCGGCGCGGTCGCGTGGCCGTCCGGCCGCATACGAGAAAGGAGACGCGATGGACCCAACGAAAAGCACGCGGCGCGACGGCACGGGCAACGCGCCGGCACGCACCGGACGCAGGACGCCGGTCGTGCCGATCGCGAGCATACTGATGCTGTCGTGTGCATGGATCGCGACACCCCGCTACGCATCGGCCGAGGAGGGCACCCGTGCGAAGCTTGCGAGCCAGGCGTCGGCCGTCGGCGGGCAGATCCGCGATGCGACGCTCGCGTCTCGCGTCAGGGCCGCGCTCGTCGCCGAACGCGGCCTGGCCTCCGGCGACATCGACGTGCAGGTTCGCGACCGCGTGGTCGAGTTGACGGGCAACGTGCCCGACGAGCGACAACGCGCGACCGCGATCCGCGTCGCGCACGACGTCAGCGGCGTGAGCGGCGTGCGCGACAAGCTGCAGATCCGCCGGAAGTAACGTGATGCGCGGGCCAGCGCCGGGCCGATCGGGCGTCGCGCGCCCGCGGTCCTGCGCGTCACCGGGCAGGAGGTTCGACATGGACACCATCATCGCGGGCCGTTTCTCGCGGCTCGAGCAGGCGGAACGCTGCGCGGAGCAGTTGCGCGGCCACGCCATGCATCGGGACGACGTGAAGGTCTTCTTTCTCAATCCGCCCGGACAGCACGCGCTGTTCTGGCTCGGCGGCGACGTCTATGCGGACTCCGCCGCGCGGCCGGGCGGCATCGGCGCGCTGGAAGGCGTGGCCATCGGCGCGATCGTCGGGCTCGCCGGGGCCGCGCTGCTCTATCTGGGCGGTCTTCATTCCCCGCTCGCGTGGATCGGCGTGCCGCTCGTCGGCGGGTACGTCGGCGCGCTGTGCGGCGCGCTCGGCCGGATGCGCGGCGATGCGCCGGAGGGGCATGGCGCGCTGAAGCAATGCGAAAACGGCGTCGTGCTGGCCGCGCACGTGACGCGGCGCACGATCGCGTTCGCGGAGCGGACGATGCTCGCCGCCGGTGCGCTATCGGTGGAGCGCACCGAGGGCGCATGGCGCAACGGCGAATGGACCGATTTCTTCACGTCGGCCCATCGTCCCGCGTGACGGCCCGCTCCGTTGTCCGATACGGAGGCCAGATGACGAAACCGAACCGGATGAAGCAACGCGGGCGCCGCTCGGCGGCAATCGTCCTGACTGCCGCCGTGGGCGCGCTGACGTTCGCGCTCGCGCGTGCGCAGGCGCCGCCTGCTTCGTCCGCGCAGGTCGCGCCGGGCGTCGTGCGCCCCGGTCCGACCGCCGACGAGGCCGGCATGACCCAGCGGCCGATCGGCATCGACGCAGAGTTCGTCGACAAGGCAGGCATGATCGGCAAGGTGGAACGGCAGGCCGGCCAGCTCGCGCTCGATCGCTCGTCGAACGCGCAGGTGAAGGCCTTCGCCCGCCGGATGGTCGACGACCATGCGCGTATCGCGGACGAATTGCGGCACATCGGCGCGCAAAAGGGCGTACCGGTCCAGACGCGGATGCTCGTCGATCCGGCGGTGACGGCATTGCGCGCGAAGAACGGGCCCGCGTTCGATACGGCGTACGTGGCGTTGGCGGGGCCTCGCGCGCACGAAGCGGCGGTCCGGCTTTACGAAACCGAAGCGAAAGACGGTCGCGACCCGCAGCTTCGCGCATTCGCGGCCCGCACGCTGCCGACGCTGAACGCGCACCTGAGCGCCGCGCGGCAACTCGCGAAGGCGGTGGCCGCCGCGCAGTGAACCGCTTGCCGGCCGGCAGGCTTCAGTGCTGCCGCGTGCCGTCTTCGGGGCCGCCCGGCGACGCCTCGTACGGCGGCGAATCGAGCGCCGTTTCGCCTTCCTCGATCAGCCAGTACGGCGAACGGCCGTAGTACGCATGCAGGGCTTCGGCCCATTCGGGGTCGGCCATCGCGGGCCACCGGCTCTTGTCGAAGCCGGGCGCCTCGCGCACACGCGCCGTGTCGACCGGCAGCACGAAGCATTCGCGCTCGGCATCGAGGACCAGCGCGTTCCACGGCACCGCGAGCAGCTTGTCGCCGATCCCGAGCAGGCCGCCCGACGACACGACCGCATAGGCGATCCGTCCGGCGCGCACGTCGAGCATGATGTGAGCGACCTTGCCGATGTCGGCGCCGTCCAGCGTCAGCACGCGATCGCCTTCGAGCGTGCGGGCGGCCATCACGTCGGGACCCGGGCCGCCCACGGCCGTATGCGGCTTCGTGCCGACGATGCGCGCGGCGTCGCGCGACGGTTTGTCCGTTGTCATCGAAAACCTCCTGATCGAAGCGGCAACCCGGCCCGCGCGCAAGTTCGTTGCGCGGGCATTGCGCCCGGGCGGCAGGCCGCGCGGGATGATGGATGGGAACGCCGGTCAGCGGCGGCGCGGCAGCGATACGTCCTCGAGCGTGTTGGCCAGCTCGTCGCGCGCCGGGCCGCCCGCGCGCGTCGCGATGTCGCCGAGCGACACCATGCCGACCAGTTTCAGATGGCGGTCGAGCACCGGCAAGCGGTGCAACTGCACGTCGGCCATCCGCTGCTGGACATCGCCGACGCCGTCGTCCTCGACGCACCATTGCACGGGTCTGGACGCGACCGCCTGCACGGGCGTGTCGGGCGAATGACCGCGCGACAGCGCCCGCACCGCCAGGTCGCGATCGGTCACGATCGCGACGAGTTCGGCGCCGTCGCAAACGGGCAGCACGCCGATGTCGAAGCGCTGCATCAATTCGGCGGCATGGCGAATCGTGTCGGTCGGCGCGACGCACACTACGTCGCGCGACATGATCTCGTTGACGCGATACATGGACGTCTCCTTCGTGAGCGGGGACGACGCGGGAGCACCACGCGTGCCGCGCGACGCGCACACGTCGGGCCCCAAGGCCTCTGCACGCTGATGACGGGCTTGCGCCGGATAGCCGGCGACGGAGAAATTTGCCAGCCTGCTTGTACATCTTCCACGGCGACAGCCGCGGCCGTCGGCGCGGGACGTCAGTGGCCGATGCCCGTCATCGTGACGATTGCGAGGACCACCGCGCTTTCGATCGCGGCCAGCGCCGCGACGCCGGCCGCGCCGCTTACTTCATGCCATCTGCGTTCAAGGACTTTCATCGATCGCTCCTGAGTGGGCCGGCGCGCGGGTGCGCTGTCACGCAGCGCGTGCCGGGTGCCGCCGTCAGCCGTGATCGCGGGGCGGGGAAGGGACGTGCGGCGCGCGCCGTTCGCGCTCGCCGGACGGCTTGGCGGGGTCGATACGCGTCGCACCGCCGACGGCGGGCGGATCGCTGGCCGGGAACGTCTCCTCGAGCCCTTCGTCGATACGCTCCTCCGTCCTGTCTTCGGACGGCGGACGCGACGTGGCGAGCCGGAGCAGTCCGGCAGCCGGTGACACGGCGTCGCGGCGGCCGGGGTCGTGAACGGTCATGGTCGAACCTCCTTGTCGATGAGAAGGCGCAAGCGCCGTACCCGCGACGGCCGCGGCACGGCGCTTGCAAACCGCGAGAACCGGCCGGGCATGCGGGTACGACGTGCACGGGGCCGGTATGGACGAGAGGACATCGTGATGAATGCAGCCAAAGAAAGGATACGTTACGACGCGAACGTATGCGGCGGCGATTTCGGCCACGTGCGCGAGCGTTTCGACACGTGGAAGCGCGAATCGCGGGTCTATCGGCCGGAGCGGCGCATGTTCGACGGCAAGGACGAAGTACGCGAGCTGAACGACACCGTCTACGACGGCCCGGAGCGCGCGCAGCAGGCGCTCGTCGCGCAATGCGAACCGTCCGATCCGTTCGCGCTTGCCGTGCAACTGCGTGCCGAGGGGCGCACGATGTGGCTCGTCATGGCCGCCTACGACGACTGAATCCCACGGCCACGGGGCACGGCGCGACAGCGGGCACGACGCTTGCGGGGGCTCGCTTCGCCATCGACATGCGCGCGCCGTCGCGCAGGAGTGACATGAATACGCCATCCATGCTGCACCGCCCCGAACCGACGACACCCGACGTCGATCCGGATCCGCCGCCGCCCGGGCACGACGACCCGGTCGACCCGCCCGTGCCCGACGGGCTGCCGCAAGGCGATCCGCCGTCGAACCCGCCGCCGATGCGGACGCCGGACGGGGGCAGTGCGCCACCACCGGCCGCGCGAACATTGAAAGGAGGACCGTCATGGACATTCACGTGCAATCGCCGGACAAGCGCGCGATCGCTCAGGTACTGGGCCGCTATTTCGAATCGCGTTCGCTGCACTATCACATCGAGGAATTGCCGGGCGGCGTGCTGCAGATCGGCTTTCGCGCCAGCGGCCGCCCGGTCGCCGTCACCGTTTCGTTCGACGATGCCGCGTACGACACCTATACGCACTGGGACGCGAGCCAGAAACAGCTGGCGCTCGGCCGGCTCGCGGACGGATTCTCGCGAATGATGTCGACGCGCAGCCCGGCCGCGCTCGCCGGCGACTATCACGTCGAGCGTTTCTGATTCCGCAATCATCCGCCGGCGCATGCCGGATCCCGGCAAAGTGCCCGTCCACAACGGGCGCTTTGCGTCCGCACGCGTGTCGCGTAGGATGTCCGTTAATTCAGCGCACACTACGTTCGCGCAGCGGGCTGCCGACTGTTGCAGCCGCTGAAGCGCGACGCGCTTTCCTTCAGGTTCGTTTCGTGCAGCCGACGGAGACCGCCTTGACCACTGTTGCTCGCCTGTTGCTGTCGCCCGGCGCACGCCGGTTCGTATCCGGCCTGTCGGCATGCGCAGCGCTTGCCGCCGGCGCGCGCGACGCGTCGGCCCAGACGCCTTCGCCGCTCGGCGAATGGCAGTACACGGCGGGTGTACCGCTCCAGAAACTCTTCGATCCGAATATTCCCACGTGGCAGGTGAGCGTCGGCGCCGCGATGACGCTGCAGCCGCGCTACGCGGGCTCCGACCGCTATCGCGTGATGGGCGGCCCGAATTTCGACATCCGCTATCGCGACCTGTTCTTCCTGTCGACCGGCGAGGGCCTCGGCGCGAACGTGCTGCGCGGGCCGAACTGGCGCGTGAGCCTGGCGGTCGGCTACGACCTCGGGCGCCGTTCGGCCGACGATCTCGGCCACCTGAACGGCCTCGACAACATCAACGCGGCACCCGTGATGAAGCTCGCCGCCGATTACGTGGTCTCGAAGGATTTCCCGCTCGTGCTGCGTGCGGACGTCCGGCGCAGCATTGGCGGGTCGAACGGCTGGACCGGCGATTTCTCCGCTTACATGCCGATGCCCGGCAGCAACGAACACTTCTTCTGGTTCGCGGGGCCGACCGTGTCGTTCGCCGACTCTCGCTACATGAACAGCTGGTTCGGCGTGAACCAGGGCGCGGCCGCGCGCTCGGGGCTGCCGGCCTACTCGTCGGGGGCCGGGATCAAGTCGGCCGGCCTCGGCGTGACGATGGTGTGGTTCGTGAACAAGCACTGGTTCGTCACGATGGACGGCGCGATCGAGCAGCTCGTCGGCCGCGCGGCGCGCAGCCCGATCACGCAGCAGTCGACCAACGGCGTGTTCGACATGTCGGTGAATTACCAGTTCTGACCGAGGCCGGATCGAAGCCGGATAGCGGGAGGGCGGTGCCGGGTGCGGCATCGCCCGTCATATTTGATATGATTGCGACCTGTACAAATGTACAGTGATCGATCCCCGTGACGCCTGCCTCGCCGACGCCTCCGGCGTTTTACTACCTGACCAATTTCGAACGCGCGCTGGCCTGGCTCGGCGAGCGTTACGACGACCTGTTCGACGCGCACGAGCACGCGTTCGTCCGGCAGTTCGCGACGCTGCCGCAGGCGTCGCGGGCGCTGCTCGTGCGGATGCTGATGCGCAACGGGTCCGATTTCCGCGCGAGCAAGCTCGTGTACGACGAGATCGGCTGCACGCTCGACGCCGCCGCGCCGCTCGTCGCCCTCGGCTGGGTCGATCCGGCGCCGCCGCTCACGCTCGACGAGCTGTTCGCGCTGTCGACCAAGGCCGAGCTGATGCGCATCTTTCCGTCGCTCGCCGCGCATGCGGGCGAACGCAAGGCCGACTGGCTCGACCGGCTGCGCCCCGCGCACGACGTCGCGCAACCGCTCGACGCGTGGTGCGCACAGGCCGACGACCGCGTACTGCGCGTGACGGTCGGCGCCCTGTGCGACCGGCTGCGGCTGATGTTCTTCGGCAATCTGCATCAGGACTGGAGCGAATTCGTGCTCGCCGATCTCGGCGTGTTTCAGTACGAAAGCGTGCCGATCGCGCCGTCGTCGCGCGCGTTCCAGCAGCGTGGCGACGTCGACGCGTATCTCGCGCTGCAGATGTGCCGCGACGCGCTCGATGCATGGCCCGACGATCTGCCGTTCGACGACCTGATCCGCGCGCTGGACGCCGTCGGCTGTGCGCAGCCGTGGCTCGCGACGCGCCGCGCGAAGCTGCTGTTCGCGCTCGGCCAGGCGTGCGAGCGCCGTGCCGACTGGGGCACCGCCCTCGACGCGTATACCCGCAGCGCGTGGCCCGGCAGCCGCCACCGGCGCATCCGCGTGCTCGAACGCTGCGGACGCGACGACGACGCGCTCGCGCTGGCGCTCGACGCGCGCGGCGGTTTCGAGAGCGACGAGGAACGTCAGCGCGTCGAGCGCATGCTGCCGCGCCTGCAGCGCCGGGCCGGCCAGCGGGTCGAACGCGCGGCCGCCGCCGCCGACGTGCCGCGCGAGACGCTCGTGCTGGCGCGTCCCGACGCATCCGTCAGCGTCGAATTCGCCGTGCGCGATCATCTCGCGCAGCCGGCTTCGCCGGTCCACTACGTCGAAAACACGCTGATCAATTCGCTGTTCGGGCTGCTGTGCTGGGAGCCCGTGTTCGCGGCCGTGCCCGGTGCGTTCTTTCACCCGTTCCAGCGCGGCCCGGCCGATCTGCACGCGCCCGATTTCGCCGTGCGCCGCGCGGCGGCCTTCGATGCATGCTTCGCGCAGCTCGATTCGGGCGCGTACCGCGACACGATCCGCCGGCATTTCGCGACGAAGGCCGGGCTGCAATCGCCGTTCGTGTTCTGGGGCGTGCTGACCGACACGCTGCTCGACGAAGCGCTCGCCTGCCTGCCGCCCGAGCATCTGCGGCTATGGTTCACGCGCCTGCTCGCGGATATCCGCAGCAACCGGTCCGGCCTGCCCGATCTCGTCCGCTTCTGGCCCGACGAACGCCGCTACGAGCTGATCGAGGTGAAGGGCCCCGGCGATCGGCTGCAGGACAACCAGACACGCTGGCTCGCCTACTGCATCGCGCACCGCATGCCGGTGCGCGTCGTCGACGTCGAGTGGGCCGTCGGGGCCGCCGCGCACGCCGAAGCGGCGGGGTTGTCCGCATGAGCTACGTCGTCGCGGTGCGGGCGATGTGCGAATTCACCGCGCGGCGCGGCGATCTCGACCTGCGCTTCACGCCCGTGCCGACCGCGCTCGAAGGCATCGCCGGCCACGGCGCGGTCACGTCGAAGCGCGGCGCGCGCTACGAAACCGAGATCGCGCTGACGGGCACGTGGGGCACGCTCACCGTGCGCGGCCGCGCAGACGGCTACGATCCCGTGGCGAACCGGCTCGAGGAAATCAAGACCTATCGCGGCAGCCTCGACGCGATGCCGGCCAATCATCGTGCGCTGCACTGGGCGCAGGCCAAGGTCTATGCGCACCTGATGTGCGATGCGCGCGATCTGAAGGAAATCGACGTCGCGCTCGTGTATTTCGACATCGTGTCCGAGCGCGAGACCGTGCTGACGGAAACGCTGGATGCCGGCACGCTCGCGACGTTCTTCGCCGAGCAGTGCGCGTGCTTCGTCGGCTGGGCCGAACGCGAGGCGGCCCATCGCGCCGCACGCGACGCGGCGCTGCGCGCGCTCGCGTTTCCGCACGCGCAGTTCCGCAGCGGCCAGCGCGAGCTGGCGGTGGCCGTCTATCGCGCGGCGCGCGACGAACGCTGCCTGATGGCGCAGGCGCCGACCGGCATCGGCAAGACGCTCGGCACCGTGTTCCCGCTGCTGAAGGCCTGCGGCGAGGGCGAGCTCGACCACGTGTTTTTCCTGACCGCGAAAACGCCCGGCCGCGCGCTCGCGCTCGAAGCGGCGACGACGCTCGGCGCCGGCACGCCCGCGCTGCCGCTGCGCGTGCTGGAGCTCGTCGCGCGCGACAAGGCCTGCGAGCATCCGGACAACGCGTGTCACGGCGAATCGTGCCCGCTCGCGAAAGGCTTCTACGACCGGCTGCCGGCCGCGCGCGATGCGGCGATCGAGGCCGGGCTGCTCGATCGCGATACCGTGCGCACCGCGGCGCTCGCGCACGACGTCTGTCCGTACTACCTGGCGCAGGAACTCGCGCGCTGGTCGGACATGGTGATCGGCGACTACAACTACTACTACGACGGCAGCGCGATGCTGCACACGCTCGCGCAGCAGAACCAGTGGCGCGTCGGCGTGCTCGTCGACGAAGCGCACAACCTGCTCGACCGCGCCCGCAAGATGTACAGCGCGTCGCTCGATCCGTTCGCGTTCACGGCCGCGCGCGAAGCCGCGCCCGCGGCGCTGCGCAAGGCATTCGACCGGCTGGCCCGTGCGTGGGGCACGCTCAATCGCGCGCAGGCCGAGCGCTATGCGGCCTATCCCGACGTGCCGGGCCCGATCGTGTCGGCCGTGCAAAACCTCGTCGCGGCGATCGGCGAACACCTGACCGACGCGCCGCGCGCGAACGGCGACGCGCTGCTGCGCTTTCATTTCGAGGCGATCCAGTTCGGCGTGCTGGCCGAAGCGTTCGACAGCGCATCGATCTTCGACGCGACGCTGCATGGCGAACCGATCCCGCGGCAGCCCGCGCTCGACGGCGTCGCGACGGCCGGTCGCCGGCGCCGCGTCCAGTCGACGCTGTGCGTGCGCAACGTGATCCCGGCCGGTTTCCTGGCGCCGCGCTACGAAGCCGCGCGCGCAACCGTGCTGTTCTCGGGCACGCTGAGCCCGTTCCATTTCTACCGCGACACGCTCGGGCTACCCGGCGATACGGGCTGGCTCGACGTCGATGGGCCGTTCCGCGCCGAGCAACTGACGGTGCGCGTCGCGAGTCACGTGTCGACGCGCTGGCGCGACCGCGATCGCTCGCTCGAGCCGATCGCCGACCTGATCGCCGCGCAATACGCGGCCCGGCCCGGCAACTATCTCGGCTTCCTGAGCAGCTTCGACTACCTCGGGCGCGTGGTCGCGCTGATGCAGACGCGCCATCCGGACGTCCCCGTGTGGGCGCAAGCGCCCGGCATGGCCGAAAGCGAGCGCGACGCGTTTCTCGCGCGCTTCGACGCGGCCGGCCGCGGCGTCGGTTTCGCGGTGCTGGGCGGGGCTTTCTCGGAAGGCGTCGACCTGGTCGGCGAGCGGCTGATCGGCGCGTTCATCGCGACGCTCGGATTGCCGCAGGTCAACGACGTCAACGAGCAGATGCGGCGCGCGATGGATGCGCGCTTCGGCAACGGTTACGACTACATGTACCTGTACCCGGGGTTGCAGAAGGTCGTACAGGCGGCCGGGCGCGTGATCCGAACCGAGCACGACGAGGGCGTCGTGCATCTGATCGACGACCGTTACCGGCGGCGCGAAGTGCGCAATCTGTTGCCGCGGTGGTGGCGGATCGGGTGAAGGGCAAAAACCGGCCGACGGACTGCCGGTTGCGGCTCAGGGCGCTATTCGTTACGTAGCGGGGTTGCAGGCGTTGCACTGGGGCCGTTCGCGGCGAGCAGGGTGCGCTACAGCACGTTGAGCATCGCGAGCGCCGCCTCCTGCAGATGCGGCAGCACGCGCCTCACGGCCGCGTCGCTCGTCTCCGCGCCGATCGGCATGTTCGTGCTCAGCGCGGCGACGACTTCGCCGTGACGGTTCTTCAGCGGCACCGCGATCCCGCGCACGCCGACCTGCAACTGCTGCTCGATCGCCGCGTAGCCGGCGTCGCGCGCCTGGTCGACCTGTTCGAGCAGCCGCGCCTTGTTGGTGATCGTGTGCGGCGTGAACGGCGGCAACTCGGTCTCGTCGAGCCACGCGCGCACGGCCTCGCGATCCGGATGATGGGCGAGCAGCACGACACCGGGCGACGTCAGCGGCGCCGGCACGCGTGCGCCGAGCACGAAGCCCGTCGTCATCACGCGCGACACGCCGTTGCGGGCGATGAACACGAGTTCCCAGCCGTCGAGCACGCTGACGTACGCCGATTCGTTCAGCGACGCGCTCAGTTGCTGCAGATAAGGCTGGACCGTGCGCGGCAGCCGCGCTGAATCGAAGTACGACCAGCCGACCCGCAGCACGCGCGGCGTAAGGCCGTACAGCTTGCCGTCGGTGTACACGTAGCCGAGCGACTCGAGCGTCAGCAGGTAGCGCCGCGCGGCCGTGCGCGTGAGGCCGGTGCGCGCGGCGGCCTGCGTGGGCGTCATGCGCGCGTGCTGACTGTCGAACGCCTCCAGGATCATCAGGCCTTTTTCGAGGCCGGCAATCCAGTCGCGTCGGTCGAGATCGGGTTTTTTTGTCATCACGGGCGGGCAGTGGCGCGCGATGTTCGCGCAGGAGTGGGCGATTATCGCGCGAGTGGCGAGGCACTGCGACATGCTTGGTATGCGGACTACATCATTCGGCCAGCTTGCGGACTTGCACCATGGATATACAATCTATCGCGTATATCTATGGGGGCTCATATGCAAGTCGCAAAATGGGGCAATAGCCTGGCAGTTCGCCTTCCGGCCAGTGTGGTTGACGCACTGGAACTCCGCGAAGGCGACGATATCGAGATTGTGGTCGACAGTCCCCGGGTTTTCGCGGTGAGCCGCAAGCCGAGGCCCGACGAGCTTCTGGAGCGGCTGCGGCGCTTCAGGGGCAAGTTGCCCGCCGATTTCAAGTTCAGCCGGGACGATGCGAATGAGCAGGATTGAGACGGAGAAGTCGTTCGTCGACAGCAATGTCGTGCTTTATCTGCTGTCCGACGACGAAACCAAGGCAAATCGTGCGGAAGCGCTGTTCCTGCGGCGGCCAACCCTCAGCGTCCAGGTATTGAACGAGGTCGCCAGTGTCTGCAACCGCAAACTGCGGATGCCGTGGCGCGAGGTCGGGGAGTTTCTGGAGCCGATCAGGCGTTTGTGCCATGTCGTGCCGCTCACCGTCGATGCGCACGACCTCGCGCGGCGGCTGGCGGAGTGGCATCGGCTGTCCTTCTACGACGCATGCATCGTGGCCACTGCTTCGATCGAGGGGTGCGAGTATCTGTACACCGAAGACATGCACGACGGCTTGCAAGTGGACGGCGGTCCGGTATTGCGCAATCCGTTTGCTTGAGGACGGACGAACCGGAAAAATGGGGAAGCGGATGCGACGCGACCGTTACGCGCGCCGCATCCGTCGTGGCCTTACTCGCTGCTCGTCCACTCGACGTTCGCGCCGACCGAACGCAGGTTCTCGACGAAATGCGGA
The DNA here is from genome assembly GCF_001526325.1 of Burkholderia sp. MSMB1826. Lineage (NCBI taxonomy): Bacteria > Pseudomonadati > Pseudomonadota > Betaproteobacteria > Burkholderiales > Burkholderiaceae > Burkholderia > Burkholderia sp. MSMB1826. Next base: position 434,461 of record NZ_LOYN01000010.1, on the reverse strand, counting down.
TGCGCGCGGCGGATCGGCAGCGCGTTCATGATTTCCGAGCGGCCTTCGATGCTCGCCGCCACCATCAGCAGCGCGATCGCGACGCGGATGATGTACGGGCTCTCGACGCGCGCCGGCGTCAGTTGCAGTCCGCCGAACGTGATCAGCCGGTGCGGGTCGGACAACAACACGTGCGCGCCGAACTTCGACAGTTCGCCGGACCAGCCGAGCGCGCCGTCGTAGACCTTGTTCCAGAACATCGCGCTGCCTTCCGCGCGTACGCCGAGCGCGATGAAGATCGGCAGCAGGTCGACCGGCAGGTACGGCCACGGCGCGGCCTCGACCTTGGTCAGGATGTTCTGCGTGAATGGCCGGCGCACGCGCAGCGGGCCGTCGCGCTCCGCGCGCGACCAGCCGTCCCGGTGCGTGACGGTGACGCCGAATTTCGCGAAGGTGCGGTCGATCAGCGGGAAATGCTCGGGCGACGAATTGCGCACCGTGATGTCGCCGCCCGTGATCGCGCCGAGCGCAAGGAACGTCGCGATTTCATGGAAATCCTCGGCGAAGCGGAACTCGCCGCCGCCGAGCTTGCCGCCGCCCGTCACGCAGAGCCGCGACGTGCCGATGCCCTCGATCGCGACGCCGATCATCGCGAGGAACTGGCAGAACTCCTGCACGTGCGGCTCGGAGGCCGCGTTCATCAGCGTCGACGTGCCGTTCGCGGCCGTCGCGCACAGCGCGAAGTTCTCGGTGGTCGTCACCGACGCGTAGTCGAGCCAGTGATCGTTGGCCGTCAGCGGCCCGTCGGTACGGACGATCAGCGAATCGGGCGTGTGCTCGATGTGTGCGCCGAAACGTTCGAACACCTCGACGTGCGGATCGATCTCGCGCACGCCGAGCGTGCAGCCTTTCACGTCGTTCTCGAGGCGTGCGACGCCGAAGCGCGCGAGCAGCGGCGGAATCAGCATGATCGACGAACGCATCGCCTCGGGCAGCCGGTGGATGGCCGGATCGAATTGCGTGTTGCGATGATGAAGCTCGAGCAGGCCCGTCGTGAAATCGACCGACACGTCGCTGCCGAGCGTGCGGAAGATGTCGAGGATCTTGCGCACGTCGGTGATGTCCGGCACGCCGACGAGGCGCAGCGGCTGATCGGTCAACAGGGTGGCGCACAGAATCGGCAGGACGGCGTTCTTGTTCGCGGACGGCTTGATGTCCCCGCGCAGCGGAGTGCCGCCGTGGACGATGAGATTCGACATGATATGGGGGCGTATCGGTGACTGACGTAGGCCCATATGATGCCATTGGTCGGCACGCGGCGTGGAGTGTTCGGAGGGGAAAAGGGGAATCGGCGCGCGTAACTGACAGTCTTTGACGTCGCGCCCGCGATGCGGCGGGTCGAATGCCGGCCGGCACGGCCGAATGACCGCCGCGTGGCCGGCCGCGAATCGGGTCGGCCACGCGCTCATCACGTCATTGCGCCGCCCGCATCCGCGCGGCGACCGCCAGCGAGATCAGGCAGCCGAACGCCAGATAGCCGGCGACGAGGTGCCACGAACCGCCTGCGAGGCTGACGAGACCGACCGCGATGAACGGCGTGAACCCGCCGCCTACGACGCTCGCGAACTGGTAGCCGACGCCCGCGCCGCTGTAGCGATATTCGGCGCCGAACAGCTCGGTGAACAGCGGCTGCTGGACGCTCACGACCATGTCGTGCGCGGCGTTCGCCAGCAGGATCGAGAAGATCACGATCCATGCGATCGATCGAGCTTCCAGCGCGACGAAGAACGGCACCGCGGAAGCGAGGCCGATCAGCGCGCCGATCAGGTAGATGCGGCGCAGGCCGTAGCGGTCGGCCAGCCATGCGAAGCAGGGGATCGTCACGCAGCTCACCGCGCCCACCAGCAGGCCGATGTTCAGGAACAGATCGCGCGACATGCCGAGGTTCGTCGTCGAATAACTGAGCGCGAACGCGGTGACGATATACATCGTGAACAGTTCGGCGAGCCGCAGCGCGACGATCAGCAGGAACGCCTTGGGGTGGCGCGTCAGCGCCTCCAGCACCGGCAGGCGCAGTTTGCGGTTGCCGTGCTCGACCTTCTCGACGAACTCCTGCGATTCGTCCATGTTCTTGCGCACCCAGAGCCCGATCAGCACCAGCACGATGCTGAACACGAACGGCAGGCGCCAGCCCCACGACTTGAACGCCGCCTCGCCGAGCGTATGGCTCAGGATCGACACGATGCCGGTGGCCAGCACGAGCCCGACGCCGTAGCCGACCTGCACGCCGCTGCTGTAGAACGCCTTCTTCTGCTTCGGCGCGCTCTCGACGGCCATCAGCGCCGCGCCGCCCCATTCGCCGCCGACCGCGAAACCCTGGATCGCGCGCATCAGCACCAGCAGCACGGGCGCCCACCAGCCGATCGTCGAGAACGTCGGCAGCAGGCCGATCGCGACCGTCGACAGCCCCATCAGCATCACGGTCAGCACGAGCATCCGCTTGCGGCCGAGCCGGTCGCCGTAGTGGCCGAACACGATGCCGCCCAGCGGCCGGAACAGGAAGCCGACGCCGAAGGTGGCGAACGCCGCGAGCGTGCCCATCGTCGGGCTGACTTTCGGGAAAAACTCGGAATTGAACACCAGCGCGGCGACGATCCCGTACAGCAGGAAGTCGTACCAGTCGACGACGGCGCCGACGAAGCTGCCGATCGCGGCCTTGCGGGCCTGGCTGCGCGCACGGGCGCCGGCGGCGGCGTCGAGGGTGTCGAAGGTGGGGGTCATGGCGATGTCTCCTGGCACGGCGCATCGTGGAATCGTGGCGGCGCCGCGTCCGATGCTGCATTGAAGTCGATGAGTGAACGGAGAATAGGGCGCGGGCCGCACGGCGGCAATTGGCCAATCGGATAATGTGCGCGATTATCGTTCAATTCCGTGCGATTATCGAACGCTTTTCGGGTTTGCACTAGGCCGCGCGACGATATGCCGTTTGGCCGGGGTGTGCCGCAATGAACGATCTGGTTAAAATCTGCAGCATCGACAACTCGCCCGTTCGGGGCGGAGGCGAGGCCGCCGCATCGGCCGCGCATGCCGCACGCCACGGGCACAATCCCTCATCGACAGCATGCCCCCGGAGACTGGAATGCCCGGCAATTCCCACCCCTTGTCCAGCGATACGCCGCCCGTCGCCGATCCGGCCGCCAATCCGCTCGGGATGGCCGGCCTCGAATTCGTCGAATTCGCGGCGCCCGTGCCGGAAGCGCTCGCGCAGCGCTTCGAGCAGTTCGGGTTCAAGGCGATCGCGCGGCACGTCAGCAAGAACGTCACGCTGTACCGGCAGGGGCAGATGCATTTCCTGATCAACGCCGAGCCCGATTCGTTCGCCGCGCGCTATGCGGAGGAATACGGGATGGGCGTCTGCGCGATCGGGTTGCGCGTGGCGAACGCGCGGCGCGCATTCGAGCGCGCGATCCAGCTCGGGGCGTGGGCGTTCGAAGGCGAAAAGGTGGGCGTCGGCGAGCTGAGGATCCCGGCGATCCAGGGCATCGGCGATTCGCACCTGTATTTCGTCGACCGCTGGCGCGGTCGGGACGGCCAGCGCGGCGGCGTCGGCGACATCTCCATCTTCGACATCGATTTCCGGCCGATCGACATCGCGACCGCGCATACCGATCTCGATTGCGCGGGCGTCGGCCTGCAGCAGGTCGACCACTTCACGCAAACCGTCGGCGCGGGCCGCATGCAGGAGTGGCTGGATTTCTACCACGACCTGCTGCATTTTCGCGAGATCCACCAGATCGACGCGCACTGGCATGTGTCGGAGGAGTCGCGCGTGATGGTGTCGCCGTGCGGCGCGGTGCGGATTCCGGTCTACGAGGAAGGTACGCGGCGCACCGAGCTGATGCATGCGTACCTGCCCGACCATCCGGGCGAGGGCGTGCAGCACGTCGCGCTGGCTACCGACGACATCCTGGCGTGCGTCGATGCGTTGCGTGCGAACGGCGTCGAATTCATCGAGCCGCCCGTACGCTATTACGACGACGTCGACGCGCGGCTGCCTGGGCACGGTGTCGATCTCGACGCGCTGCGCCGTCGCGCGGTGCTGGTCGACGGCGAGATCGGCGACGACGGCGTGCCGAGGCTGTTCTTCCAGACGTTCGTCAAACGCCGCCCGGGCGAGATCTTTTTCGAGATCGTGCAGCGCAAGGGGCACCACGGGTTCGGCGAGGGCAACCTCGCGGCACTCGCCCGCGCGCGCGACGCCGGCTGAACGATCAGCCGCCGGCGGCCGGCAAGCGGTTCGGCGCGGGCGTTCGATGTCCGTATCCGCGGCGGCGTAGCCGCTTCGGTCCTGCCAGGGCCGCCCGTCGACGGAGGGTCGAAGTATTGCGGCGAAGACCGGCAGCCCGTCGCGGCCGGTCGATTTGTCACGCCGCGTCGGCCGCCGCGAGTTTACGGCTTTGCCGACGCATGCCCGCGAATATCGCGTCTGCCACGTCCGCCGGAAAATCCGCCGGGATCTGCGCGGCGGCTTCGGCAATCGCGGGCTCCGTCCGTGCTGCGACGGCCGTCATCGCGGTCCGCACGTCGTCTTCGGTCAGGCCGACGCGCCGGCCCTGTGCGATCCAGTGGCGCGGCCGGATTTCCCCGATCACGTAGTGCCGGTTCTTCCCGCAGACGGCCATCGCCAGGCGCGCGCGGCTCGGCGGGATCTGATTGCGGCGCGTACCGATGATCGGATGCGCGGACAGCACGTCGTACAGCGGCGTGCTGCGATACGCATTGCCGGGCAGGTGCGCGATGCTGAAGTTCTTCGCGTGGCCGTCGATCGCCGCCAGCACCCAGAACACGAGCTCTGCGACGAAGAAATTCATCCGGTCGCGGGAAGCGTCGGCCGAATTCGCGAGGATGCCCATGATCGTCTCGATGCCGGGGCCGCCGTCCGTTTCGTATTTCGCTCCCGACGGCGTGCCGGTCGCCTGACACATGTCCTCCTGCGGCAGCCGCAGGATCCACGAGCCGTCGCGCGACGGGCGCCGGTCGAAGCGCTCGACGATCAGCGCCTTCTGATCGTCGAACCGGCCGATCTCGCACGGTGCGACCGGCAAGCCGTACGCGGCGACGATCTTCGAGCACAGCCATTCGTTTTCGACGGACGTGCGCATGTCGGCCTGCATGTTGCCGACGCGCCCGAGCGGCAGCTTGAAGATGTGGGTCGTCGGCGTGCTGCCCGACGGCCGCAGCCAGCGGTTGCGCCGACGTAGCAGCGCGGTCTTTTCCTGCGCGCCGGCAATCGACAGGCGCAGGTCGTCGTGCGGTTCCCCGCGACCGGGCAGCGGCGCGGCGGTCGCGTGGCGCAGCACATCGGCAACGGCTGCGTCGTCGAGCGGCGTGCCTTCGATTCCGTTGAGATTGACCGGTGTCTCGTCGGGCGGCAGCATCTGGATCGCGCCGACGCAATCGCGGCCGATCGACGCGAGCAAGTCGAACGGCGCTGTCGACCGGAGCCGGTAACGCTGCGCGATGCGGCGGCGGATCGGCTCGCTGTCCGGCAGCAGATTGTCGAAGTAGTCGGCCACGATCGCGCCCTGGTGCGGCTGGTTGCCGGGCGTGAAGGGCAGCGACAACGACAGCGGCCGGCCCTGGGGATCGTCGAGCCAGTCCGGCAGGTAGACGAGACGCTCGACCCCGCGCCGGATTTCCCAGTAGCCGACGGGAATGCCGTTCATCCACAGGTCGAGCCGGTTGCTGCGGGTGCGTGCGACCATCGTCACCAGTCCTCCCGCTCCGACGCGCGTGGCCTGGCCCGAGCCGTCGCTGTCGGGCGCTTCCGCGCAGTTCCGACGGCGGCCCCGGTCGGGGTTGTGGCGGCCGTTGTGCCGCGCTTGCTCGCGACCGGCTTGCGGCGCGCCACCGGTTCGGCAGCGGAAGCCGAATCGGCCGCGTCCGCCGGTGCATCCCGCTCGTCGAGGCTGAGCATCATGCGAACGCCAAGCGCGTTCATCACCTTGAAAAGCCGTTCGATGCTGACCGCCGACGGATTGGCTTCGAGCTGAGCATAAGATTGCTGGGTGATGCCGAGGCGGGCGGCCAGTTGCGCCTGCGTGAGTCCCGCGGATTTGCGGAAGCCGACGAGGATCGGGCGCAATTGGGTCAAGGTCTGGACAGGAAAGGCCATCGGGCGCTCCGCGAGATGACAGGCGATCGTTTGTAATCTGAAAATACAGTCTATGGCATGTATCGTCAAAATACAAACCATAGACTGTATTGACAAAAAACAAGCAATAGCCTGTTACGCGGAGCCCGATCGGTCAACCTGCCTGCGGTCGTCGCGCACGACACCCGCGTATCGCCCCATCACGCCGCCCGCGGAGCATACGTGTGCATCGCGGGATGCCGTGCAAGGCATCCCGATACTCCATTGCGCGAAACCGTCCCATGCCGTATGCCGCGGCCGTCGCTCGGCGGCGCTCGTGCGGATTTTGCCCGGGAGCGTCGTGCCGCTCGGGTGGGCGGTAGCATCGGTACGCCAAGCACGCCATGCCGATGGCGACATCACGCAAAAGAGGCTCGCGGGGGCGAGCCTCTTCTTCATCCCGAGCACTCGATCGCGCGTATCGAAGGCATCGACGAGCGGCGCGACGACCCGCGTTCACGACCCACGCGTCGAGCGATTCGTCCAATCGGCCAGTGCCGGCCACTGCGCATAGCCGCGCCGGATGAACCCGGCGCCCGTGCGGATCACGAGCGCACCGATCGTGAGCGCCGCCAGATCGTCGAGACGGCCGAAACCGAGCAGCGCCGCACTCATCGCGAGCGCCGCGAGCAACGACGACAGCGCATCGGTCCGCACGTGCCAGCCGCTCGCCTCGAGCAGCGCGGAGCCGGTCTCGCGCGCCTTGCGCAGCATCCAGTACGACAGCACGGCCTTGCCGGCGAGCGTGACGGCAGCCAGCGCGAGCGCGGTCGCGCCCGGCTGCACGACGGGCGGCGTATCGAACCGGGTCAGCGCATGCCAGATCATCTGTGCGCCGGTCGCGGCCAGCAACGCGCCGAGGCCCGCGAGTGCGAGCGGCTCGTAGGTCGGGCGTCGCTCCGGCGGCAGGCGCGCGTCGAACCGGCACGCGACGAGGATCAGCGCATCGGCCGCAAGATCGATCGCGGCGTGCGCGACGTCCGCGAGCAGCCCCGACGAATGCGCGGACCATGCCGCCGCCGTCTCGACGGCGAGCAGCAGCAGGTTGATCGCGAGGCTGACGGCGAGGACGCGGGACGTGGCTGCGTAAACGTGGGGCGTGGCGCGCGACGGGCGCTGCATGTCGGTTCGCTTGTCGGAATCGGGGCGGCTTCGAACGTTACCGGCCGAAGGTGGCACGCGAATGACAGGTCAAACGAAGGCGCGTGTCGATCCACAGCTCCTGACGCGGCAATTGATCGACTTCTTCTGGGAGGCGGCATCCGACTGCTGGAGGGCGGCGCGCCTCGTATCGCCCTTGCGCGTACGCCGGGGTTTTGTTGCCGCGCGTGTGGCGCGATCTTGTCCGGCTGCCGTGCGAAGGGCGGTTGTCCCGATCCAGTGGATGCCCCGAGACACTCGGCGAGTGAATCTGCGGCCATGACCCAATAGGGGGATTCCAGCGTTTTGATTCCGCATCGCACCGCGCCGTAACAAGCAGGGCTGGACTCGCTCGTCTTCCACCGAGAAATTCTCGACATTATAGAAATAATGTCAAAAGCAAACCAGTCGATGATTGGATATTTGACGGTTTACGTTATATTATTCATCAAAATTCTCGATAGAACCCGCCATGTCCGATCTCGTCGCCGATGAACCTCGCCTGACCGCCGAAATCGAGCGCCTGAAGGCCGACTTCCCGAAAACGCGCGAGCTGTACCGTGAAGTCTGCGCGCTGCTGTTCTTCCGCTTCGGCGTCACGCCGACGGCGAACCGCCTGTACCAGCTCGTTCGCAAGGGCAGCATGAGCACGCCGACGGCTGTCCTCGGCGAGTTCTGGGCCGAGCTGCGGGAAAAAAGCCGTGTGCGCATCGAGCATCCGGACCTGCCGGCCGATTTGCAGGCAGCAGCGGGCGAACTCGTCGCGGCACTGTGGAACCGCTCGAGCACCGCGGCGGCCGCGGCCCTCGACGCGCTGCGCGCGGAAGTCGAAGCCGAGCGGGCCGCGGCGCACGCGGAAGTCGCGACGTTGCAGGCCGATCTGGCCCGTACCGAAACCGCGCTGGAGCAACGCACGGCGGCGCTGCTGGCCGCGCAGGTCCGCATTCAGGAACTGGAGCAGGCGAGGGCGGCGGACGATGCATCGCGGCAAGCGCTGCAAGCGGATATCGAGCGCCTGAAGGCCGACAACGCGGAGGGCGATCGTGCACTCGCCGAGGCCCGTGCGGATTTCACCACCCAGCTCGACCGGTTGCGCGACGACGCCGGTCGCGCCGAGGAGCGCCTGCGCGCGTCGGAGAAACGGGCGCTTCAGGAGATCGATCGCGAGCGGCTCGCCGCCGCGCGATTGCAAAAGGAGCTCGACGCGGCCGCGTCGCGCGCGGAACAACGCGATGCGCAGCAGCGGAAAGACATGGCCGCGCTACAGGCGCAACTCGGCGACGCGCTGCATCGCTGCGGCGTGCTTCAGGGGCAGCTCGACGGCGCACTGGCGGCCGAGGCGGCGCGCGGCAACGAGCTCGATGCGGTGAGGCGCGAGATGGCGGCGCTGGTGCGCCGGCCGCCGTTGCGCGGAGTCAAGAGCGCTCCGGCCGCCGAACGCAGCGAGCGTCGGGCGCGCATGAGAAAGCGTGCCGACGAAGCGCCGCGCTGACGGCGCGATCGACTCGCCGTGATGACACGCCGCCCGCGCACGCCCCGGGCAGACGAGAAGCGCGCTGGCAAGGCATTGGGCGCGCGACGGGGATCGGGTAAAGTGCCGCTCAACATGCCGGCTCGACGTTACTAGACGACCGGTCTAATCGTTGCTACCATACGCCATCATGAATGCATCTTCAGGCGCCGAAGTCCGCCAGCACATCCTGAATATCGCGAAGCCGATCATGCTCCACAAGGGGTTTTCGGCGGTCGGTCTGAACGAGATTCTCGCCGCGGCGGGCATCCCGAAGGGCTCGTTCTACCATTACTTCGGCTCGAAAGAGGCATTCGGCGAAGCGCTGCTCGAATCGTATTTCGAAGGCTATCTCGCGCATCTCGACAACCTGCTCGAGCAGCAGGCCGGCACCGGCGCCGAGCGCCTGATGACGTACTGGGGCAACTGGCTGCACACGCAATGCGCGGACGATCCGGAAGGCAAGTGCCTCGCGGTGAAGCTCGGCGCGGAAGTGTCGGATCTGTCGGAAGCGATGCGCACGGTACTGCGGCGCGGCACCAGCCAGATCATCGAGCGGCTCGCGGGCGGCATCGAGGCCGGGCTCGCCGACGGTTCGCTGAGCGGCGTGGACGATCCGTCATACACGGCCGCGATTCTGTACGAGTTGTGGCTGGGCGCGACGCTGCTGGAAAAGATTCACCGCGACCGCAAACCGCTCGAACGGGCGATGGCCGAAACGCGGCGCATGCTGAACCTGCCGCCGGCCGCGCCGCGCGACGGCGCGCAGTCGTAATCCGGGCGCGCATGGGCGCGCCTTTTTTTGCCTTGATTCTAGACGACTGGTCTACTCAATCGTTTATGACGAATGCCTCACGCCGCGTTACGCTGTCTCGATCGTTCCAACCGCCTGCCTGCAATCGCACCGGCGCGACCGCCGACGCCGCCGCAGGCGCGCACTTCCCGCTGGTCCATCCCTGATCCGAGCGTGCCCATGAAGCACGTTCATTCCCGTTGACGGAGGCTCACATGCCGCAAAGCAAAACCGCAAACCGCCAGATCGTCCTGAATTCGCGCCCGGTCGGCGCACCGACGCCGGACAACTTCCGCGCCGAAACCGGCGACGTGCCGGTGCCCGGCGCCGGCCAGGTGCTGCTGCGCACCGTCTGGTTGTCGCTCGACCCGTACATGCGCGGCCGGATGAGCGACGCGCCGTCCTATGCGCCGCCGGCCGAACTGGGCCAGCCGATGGTCGGCGGCACGGTCAGCCGTGTGGTGGCGTCGAACCTGCCGGCGTTTCGCGAAGGCGATCTCGTCGTGGCCGGCGCCGGCTGGCAGGACTATGCGCTGTCCGACGGGCGCGACCTGATCCCGCTCGGCCGCGACTTCGCGCATCCGTCGTACGCGCTCGGCGTGCTGGGCATGCCTGGCTTCACCGCGTACACCGGGCTGCTGACGATCGGCGAACCGAAGGCCGGCGAAACCGTGGTCGTCGCCGCCGCGAGCGGCGCGGTCGGCGCGGTGGTCGGCCAGATCGCGAAGCTGAAGGGTTGCCGCGTGGTCGGCGTCGCGGGCGGCGCCGACAAGTGCGCGTACGTGACCGGCACGCTCGGCTTCGACGCGTGCGTCGACCATCGCGATCCGGCGTTTGCGGCCAAGCTGAAGGACGCGTGCCCGAACGGCATCGACGTTTATTTCGAGAACGTCGGCGGCGCCGTGTTCGACGCGGTGTGGCCGCTGCTGAACGACCATGCGCGCGTGCCCGTCTGCGGAATCATCGCGCATTACAACGACGCGGCATACGACGACAAGGCCGTGTCGACCGGCCGCGACCGCGTGCCGGCGCTGATGGGCGCGATTCTGCGCAAACGCATCCGCGTGCAGGGTTTCATCATTCTCGATCACTATGCGACCGGCTATGCGACTTTCCTGAAGGACATGAGCGAGTGGGTCGCGCAAGGCAAGGTGAAGACGCTCGAGGACGTCGTTCCCGACCTCGCCGACGCGCCGCAAGCGCTGATCGGTTTGCTCGCCGGCAAGAATTTCGGCAAGGTCGTCGTGCGGGTCGGCCCGGACGAACTGGCCTGATCCCCGCTCGGCGACAGACCGCCACTGCACGCTGGCGTCGCGAGACGCCGGCTTGTGGCATGCTCGTTTCCGTTTTCAAAGGAGTGGAAAAAATGGCGCTTCACGTGATTGCTTCGCTGTTCCTGAAACCCGAACACGCGCAGGCCGCCGAGGCCGAACTGCGCAGCATGGTCGCCAAGACGCGCACCGAACCGGGCAACCGGCGCTATGACCTGTTCCGCGAGCAGGACGGTTCGCCCAACCTGCATCTGTACGAAATCTACGACGACCAGGCGGCGTTCGACGCACACCTCGCGAGCCCGTATTTCGGCGAATTCCGTGCGAAGTCGGCCGACTGGTTCACCGCACCGCCGGTCATCAAGGTGCTGTCGGGCATCGACGTGGCCGAGTAACGACGCAAGCATGCAGCACCACCGTCGCGGCTCGCCCGCACCCGGGCCGCGCGGCAGCCGTTGCGCACGACGCAACGGCGACGACGACCTCACGGCGCAGCACGCCCCGTTCGCGCCGCTTCCCCAATACAACGGCCCCGGAGGCTGAATGATCACCCTCAACATCAACGGCGAAACCCGTTCGGTCGACGCCCCCGACGACATGCCCTTGCTCTGGGTGCTGCGCGACGTCGTCGGTCTGACCGGCACCAAGTTCGGCTGCGGGATCGCGCAATGCGGCGCGTGCACCGTGCATCTCGACGGCGTTGCCGCGCGCTCGTGCGTGCTGCCGGTCGCGGCCGTCGCGGGCCGCAAGATCACGACGATCGAAGCCGTCGGCGCGACGCCGGCCGGCCACAAGGTCCAGCAGGCGTGGCGCGAGCTCGACGTCGTCCAGTGCGGCTACTGCCAGTCGGGGCAGGTGATGGCCGCCACCGCGCTGATCGCAGCGAATCCGAATCCGAGCGATGCCGACATCGACGCGGCCATGGCCGGCAACATCTGCCGCTGCGGCACGTATCACCGGATTCGCGCGGCCGTCAAACAAGCCGCGAAGGAGGCCTGACATGTCACGTGGACTGATCGAAGCAGGTCGGGCCGGCGCGGGCGTGTCGCGCCGCGGGTTTCTCAAACTCGGCATGTCGCTCGGCGCGGCGGCCGGCGGCGGCTTGCTGCTCGGCTTCAGCCTGCCGGCGGCGGGCGACGATGCGCGCCGCTCGGTGATCGGCGGCGACGCAGCCGAACCCGCGCCCCCCGGCGTGTTCGCCCCGAACGCGTTCGTGCAGATCGACCGCGCCGGCAAGGTCACGCTCGTGATGCCGAAGGTCGAGATGGGGCAGGGTGTCTATACGGCGCTGCCGATGCTGATCGCGGAAGAGCTCGAAGTGCCGCTGTCGAGCGTGACGCTCGATCATGCGCCGCCGAACGAAAAGCTGTTCCTCGACCCGCTGCTCGGCGGCCAGCTCACCGGCGGCTCGACGTCGGTGCGCTACGCGTGGGATCCGCTGCGCCGCGCGGGCGCGACGGCGCGCACGCTGCTGGTCGCGGCCGCCGCGAAGCAATGGAACGTCGATCCGGCCAGTTGCCGCGCGGCGAACGGCGAAGTGCAGCATCCGCCGAGCGGCCGGCGCGCATCGTACGGCCAGTTGGCCGACGCCGCGGCGAAGCTGCCGGTGCCGAAGGACGTCGTGCTGAAACAGCCGGCGGATTTCAAGCTGATCGGCACGCCCGCGAAGCGCCTCGATTCGCCGGAGAAGGTCGACGGCACCGCGCAGTTCGGGCTCGACGTGCGCGTGCCCGGCATGCTGTATGCGGTGATCGTGAACAGCCCGGTGTTCGGCGGCACGGTCGCGAGCGTCGACGACACCGCCGCGAGAAAAATCCCCGGCGTGCGTCAGGTCGTGCGCGTCGACAACGCGGTCGCGGTGGTCGGCGATCACACGTGGGCCGCGAAGCGCGGCGCGTCGGCGCTCGTCGTGAAGTGGAACGAAGGCGCGGACGCGAAGGTGTCGACGAAGGATCTTTTCGCGGATCTCGCGCATGCGGCGGCGAACGGCAAGGGCGCGGTCGCGCGCAAGGAAGGCGACGTCGGCAAGGCGTTCGCGAACGCGAAGACGCGCGTCGACGCCGTCTACGAACAGCCGTTGCTCGCCCACGCGACGATGGAGCCCGTGAACTGCACGGTGCACGTGCGCGGCGACGGCTGCGACATCTGGGTCGGCACGCAGGTGCCGACCCGCGTACGCGACACGGCGCAGCAACTGACCGGGCTGGCGCCGGACAAGATCGTCGTGCACAACCATCTGCTCGGCGGCGGATTCGGTCGGCGGCTCGAAACCGACATGGTCGGCCAGGCCGTGAAGGTCGGCAAACAGGTCGCGGCACCGGTGAAGGTGATCTGGACGCGCGAGGAAGACGTCCAGCACGACATGTACCGGCCGTGCTACTACGACACGATCTCGGCCGGCCTCGACGCGAACGGCAAGCCGGTCGCGTGGCAGCACCGGATCGTCGGCTCGTCGATTCTCGCGCGCTTCGCGCCGCCCGCGGTCAAGGACGGCGTCGATCCCGACGCGGTCGAGGTCGCGGCCGAGCTGCCGTACGACCTGCCGAACCAGCTCGTCGACTACGTGCGCCAGGAGCCGCGCCACGTGCCGACCGCGTTCTGGCGCGGCGTCGGGCCCACGCGCAGCACGTTCGTCGTCGAGAGCTTCATCGACGAATTGGCCGCCCAGACCAAGACCGATCCGGTGCAGTACCGCCGCGCACTGCTCGACAAGACGCCGCGCGCGCGCAACGTGCTCGACGTCGCGACGAAGGCGGCCGGCTGGGGCGCGTCGCTGCCGAAGGGGCAAGGGCGCGGCGTGTCGGTCATGCACGCGTTCGGCAGCTTTTTCTCGATCGTCATCGACGTGGCGGTGGACGGCGGCGAGGTGCAGGTCAAGCGCGTCGTGTGCGCAGTCGACTGCGGCATGTACGTGAATCCGAACACGATCGAGGCGCAAGTGCAGGGCGGCATCATCTTCGGGATCACGGGCGCGCTGTACGGCGAGATCACGATCGAGGACGGCCGCGTCGTGCAGACCAACTTTACCGACTACCGGGTGATGCGAATCAACGAGACGCCGCCGATCGAAGTCCATCTGGTGAAGAGCGGCGAGGCGCCGGGCGGGATCGGCGAGCCGGGCACGGCCGCGACCGCGGCGGCGCTGTCGAACGCGATCTTCGCGGCCACCGGCACGCGGCTGCGCAAGCTGCCGGTCGGCAACCAGCTGAAAACGGCCTGAGGGGAGGGGACGACCATGCGACATCTCACCCTGAACCCGAGCCTGAATGCGCTCCGTGCCTCGTTGCTCGCGCTGTCCGCACTGGTGGCCGGCACGGTCGCGCAGGCCGCGCAGACGGCGCCCGCCGACAGCGCGCTCGTCGCGCGCGGTGCGTATCTCGCGAAAGCCGGCGACTGCGTCGCGTGCCACACCGCGCCACGTGGCACGCCGTTCGCGGGCGGCCTGAAGATGGTCACGCCGATGGGCGCGATCTACACGACCAACATCACGCCCGATCCGGAGACAGGCATCGGCGGCTATACCGAAGCCGATTTCGCCGCCGCATTGCGCAAGGGCGTCGCGAAGGACGGTCACCACCTGTATCCGGCGATGCCGTATCCGTCGTACGCGAAGCTGAAGGACGACGACGTGAAGGCGCTGTATGCGTACTTCATGCACGGCGTCGAACCGGTGAAGCAGGCGAACCGGGCGTCCGACATCCCGTGGCCGCTCAACATGCGCTGGCCGCTCGCGTTGTGGAACATGGTGTTCCTCGACACGACGCCCTACGCGGACAAGCCCGCGAAGGATGCGATGTGGAACCGCGGCGCGTATCTGGTGCAGGGGCTCGGACACTGCGGGTCGTGCCACACGCCGCGCGGCGTCGGCTTCCAGGAGAAGGCGCTCGACGAAAGCGGCGCGGCGTTCCTGTCGGGCGCCTCGATCGACAACTGGTTCGCGTCGAACCTGACCGGCGAGCACAACACCGGGCTCGGCCGCTGGAACGAGGCCGACGTCGCGCAGTTCCTGAAGACCGGCGCTAACCAGCACGCGACCGCGTTCGGCTCGATGGTGAGCGTGATCAACCACAGCACGCAGGAACTGACCGACGACGATCTGGCCGCGATCTCGCGCTACCTGAAATCGCTGCCGGCGGCAGGCGGCACGGGCGCGCCGCCGTACCGCTACGTTCCGAAGGCGACGCAGGCCGTGCTGGGCCGACCGGCAACCGATCCGGGCGCGAAGGTGTATAACGCTTACTGCCTGCATTGCCACGGCGTGGACGGGCGCGGCTATGCGCCGCTGCTTGCGCCGCTCGCGGGCAATCCGAACGTGCTGGAGGCCGATGCGTCGTCGCTGATCAACGTGACGCTGAACGGCAGCGACACGCTCGTGATCGGCGGTGTGCCGTCCGCCTATCCGATGCCGGCATTCTCGAACCAGTTGAACGACCGGCAGATCGCCGACGTGCTGACGTTCATGCGCGCCGGCTGGAACAACGGCGCGCCGGCGGTGCAGGCGGCGGACGTCGCGAAACTCCGCAAGGCGACGGCGGCCGCGCACTGAGCGCGGTATGCTGCGCAACGATGGCGGGCCGCCGTGCCTGCCGCCCATGTCGCCCGGTGCGTGCCTGCCCCGGCAGCGTGGCTTTTTCTGTCAACCGGCGCGCGGCCGTTCGCGGCAGCGCGCGTTTTATCGACGCAATGTAGGGGTGTCTGGATGGCTAACGTGACTTATACGGATACGCAACTGCTGATCGACGGCGAGTGGGTCGACGCCGCGAGCGGCAAGACGATCGACGTCGTGAACCCGGCGACCGGCAAGCCGATCGGCAAGGTGGCCCACGCGGGCATCGCCGATCTCGACCGTGCGCTCGCCGCCGCGCAGCGCGGCTTCGAAGCATGGCGCAAGGTGCCCGCCCACGAGCGCGCGGCGACGATGCGCAAGGCGGCCGCACTGGTGCGCGAACGTGCGGACACGATCGCGCAGTTGATGACGCAGGAGCAGGGCAAGCCGCTCGCCGAAGCGCGCATCGAAGTGCTGTCGGCGGCCGACATCATCGAATGGTTCGCGGACGAGGGCCGCCGCGTGTACGGCCGGATCGTGCCGCCGCGCAACCTCGGTGCGCAGCAGACGGTCGTGAAGGAGCCGGTCGGCCCGGTCGCGGCGTTCACGCCGTGGAATTTCCCGGTCAACCAGGTGGTGCGCAAGCTGAGCGCCGCGCTCGCGACCGGCTGTTCGTTCCTCGTGAAGGCGCCGGAAGAAACCCCGGCATCGCCGGCCGCGCTGCTGCGCGCGTTCGTCGACGCCGGTGTGCCGGCCGGCGTGATCGGCCTCGTATACGGCGATCCGGCCGAAATCTCGTCGTACCTGATCCCGCACCCGGTGATCCGCAAGGTCACGTTCACGGGTTCGACGCCGGTCGGCAAGCAGTTGGCCGCGCTCGCGGGCCAGCACATGAAGCGCGCGACGATGGAACTGGGCGGCCACGCGCCGGTGATCGTCGCCGAGGACGCGGACGTCGCGCTCGCGGTGAAGGCCGCCGGCGGTGCGAAGTTCCGCAACGCGGGGCAGGTCTGCATTTCGCCGACGCGCTTCCTCGTGCACAACAGCATCCGCGACGAATTCACGCGCGCGCTGGTCAAGCATGCGGAAGGGCTGAAGGTCGGCAACGGCCTCGACGAAGGCACGACGCTCGGCGCGCTCGCGAATCCGCGGCGGCTGACCGCGATGGCGTCGGTTGTCGACAACGCGCGCAAGGTCGGCGCGAGCATCGAGACCGGCGGCGAGCGCATCGGCGCGGAAGGCAACTTCTTCGCACCGACCGTGATCGCGAACGTGCCGCTCGAAGCGGACGTGTTCAACAACGAGCCGTTCGGCCCGGTCGCGGCGATTCGCGGCTTCGACAAGCTCGAGGATGCGATCGCCGAGGCGAACCGTCTGCCGTTCGGGCTGGCCGGCTACGCGTTCACGCGCGCGTTCGCGAACGTGCATCTGCTGACGCAGCGCCTCGAAGTCGGGATGCTGTGGATCAACCAGCCGGCGACGCCGTGGCCGGAAATGCCGTTCGGCGGCGTGAAGGATTCGGGCTACGGGTCGGAAGGCGGGCCGGAAGCGCTGGAGCCGTATCTCGTCACGAAGTCGGTGACGGTGATGGCCGTCTGACGACGACTTGAGCGTCGTGACGCCGCCGCTTCCGGGCACGGGGCGGCGGCGTTTTTTTTGGGGGCGCGTCGACCACGGCGAACCTCAGCGGATCGGCAGAATATCCTCGAAGACGCGTCTCACTGCGCTCTGCTGGTCGGGGTTCAGATCTCCGTAGGCGGGCGGAACCTTGCCGCATTCGGCGACCTTCGCGCTTTTGACCTTTTCTTTCGCGACTGCCCACTCGCCGGACAGATGGCCTTCGAATCTCATGCCGAAGGGGCTATTGGCGCCGGCCGCCTGACCCCAGCCGTTCACCATCATGGTCTCCTGCGCGCCGCCCCACGCGAGCGGGTGCTTGCCGTCCTGCGACTCGCGGCGGTTCTGGCAGGAGTCGGCATTCGGCACGCAGTGGCCCCCGATGATTTGCTCCGGCGTGGCCTTCTTCAGGTCGGCCAGATCCAGCAGCATGTAGTTCTCGAGATTGACGAGATAGTCGCGATTGCTTTCGGCGATCAAGATCGCCGCCATCGCGTTGCCGAGCGCCTGATCGTTCGCGGCGGCTCCGCTCAGGCCGCCCGCGTAAACCGTCTTCATCGCTTTGAGCAGATCCGCCGGCGTCCTGTCTTTGGCGGCCCTGGCAAACATCGTCGGGTAGTCGCTGGCGAAACACGTGCTCGAGTTCCCGTTCGCTCGTCCCCAGAAGTGAATGTAGTTCGAGTATTGTCCGCCTCCGCACTGGCGATAATAAATGGCCTCGTTCATCGAGAAGAACTGGCTCCGGCCTCCTGCGCCAGCGCATTGATAGGCCGCGAGACGCAGGAACTTCAACGGGCTCACGACGTTGCCGAAGTAGTTGCGGTTGTCGGGACCGGCCGCAGGAAGGTGATCGTTCGCCCCGTCGCAACGTTTCGGGTCGGGCGGGGGCGCTTCCGGCCTCAGCGGCATACGCTCGACGACAGTGTCGACTTTCGCGTCCGCGACCCTGAGCGCGGCTTCGCGCAACACATCCGACGTGACGTAGAGCGGCCCACCGCGCATGTCGACGGCATAGCAGGCGGTCGCTCCTTGCGCCTGCACGGCGAAAGAAAGTGCGGCGGCAAACGAACATGCGGCGATCCCCAAGGTGCCGCCGATACGGTGACGATCGATATCCATGAACGGGCTCCGGTGATTTCGTGGATGGGAAAGGGCCCGCGAGCGGGCATGCGTTGACAGCAAGCCGGCGCGCGCAGATGGTCTACGGGCCGACAGCGCTGCCCGACATCGCGGGATGAAGGACACAGGAGGAAGGGACGCTCGGGACGAACCGTTGTGAGCTGCCCGGGAATCGAGGGATGCGGTGCGTTAGTCGCGCATCGGACTGGCCGGATGGATCAGGCCGTTCTTGGGAATTGGACAAGCAGTGACATACCGATTAGCCACGGCATTTTAATTTTACATAACGTGAATTATCGATAGTTTGTGTTGTAGCAGCCATATCCTAATGTCGTGTTCTGGCTATTTACAGATGTCGTGTTTTTGACTGCTGGCATGCTGGACGGCTCGTTGAGTAAGCCCGGGAGCCGACCATGCAGCCAGCCGGATTGGTGACACTGACGATGCGAGAGCTTGATCGACTCAAGGTAATCCAGGCCGTGGTGGACACGGGCTTGAAGCCTGGGCGTGCGGCTGAACGGCTGGGCCTGAGCGTGCGCCAGGTGGAACGGCTGATCATCCGATATCGAGAGCAAGGAGCCAGCGGCGTAGCTTCGGGCCGTCGCGGCCGGCCGGGCAACCGCAAGCTCGACGCCGGGCTGGCGTTACGTGCCCTGACCGTTATTCGCGAGCGCTACGCTGATTTCGGGCCGACGCTGGCGTGCGAGAAGCTCTGGGAGTGCCACGGCATTCGGCTGGCCAAGGAGACGGTCAGGAAGCTGATGACGGACGCTGGGCTTTGGATTCCGCGTCGACAGCGGCCGCCGAAGGTGTATCAGCCACGAGCCCGACGCGCGTGCCTGGGCGAACTGATCCAGATCGACGGCAGCGATCATCGGTGGTTCGAGGAACGGGCGCCGGCCTGCACGCTGCTGGTGTATGTGGACGACGCGACGAGCCGGTTGATGATGCTGCATTTCACGCAGACGGAGTCGACGTTCAGCTACTTCGAGGCAACACGGGCATACATCGAACGGCACGGCAAACCTGGGGCGTTCAAGAAGAAGCAACGCGAGATCACGCAGGCCGACGTCGAGCATGTGATCGTGGATCTGGCGCAACGTCGGCAAACCGCAGCGCCGCCAAACAAACCTGGCCGTCGGTCTGCAAAAGCTGATGAACCAAACGTGGGCGCCCTGCCCGTTCAGGCGCCGTGCCTCGCCGGCATTCGGTTGCGGCTTGCGCAGCGCGATCAGGCCTTGCGCGCAACAACACCCACCGGCGAAGCGGGCGCGCGTTTCGGTGCGGTCTTGTAGTGCGTGCTGTACAGCGCCGCGCCGACGAACACCAGCCCGCCGACCAAGTTGCCGAGTACCGTCGGGATCTCGTTCCACAGCAGATAGTCGACGATCGTGAAGTGGGCGCCGAGCATCAGGCCGGACGGGAACAGGAACATGTTCACGACCGAGTGCTCGAAGCCCATGTAGAAGAACACGAGGATCGGCATCCACATCGCGATCACCTTGCCGGGTACGGACGTCGACATCATCGCCGCGACCACGCCGGTCGACACCATCCAGTTGCACATCACGCCGCGCACGAACAGCGTGAGCATGCCGGCGGCGCCGTGCGCCGCATAACCGAGCGTGCGTGCTTCGCCGATACCGCCGATCTTCTGTCCGATTGCGTTCGGCGCTTCCGAAAAGCCGAATGTGAAGATGATCGCCATGAACAGCGCGACCGTCAGCGCGCCCGCGAAATTGCCGAAGAACACCAGCGTCCAGTTGCGGAACACGCCTCCCCAGGTCGCGCCGGGCCGGCGATCGATCACCGCGAGCGGCGCGAGCGTGAAGACGCCCGTGAGCAGATCGAAGCCGAGCAGGTACAGCATGCAGAATCCGACCGGAAACAGCAGCGAACCGGCCAGTGCGTTGCCGGTGTTGATCGTGATGCTGACCGCGAAAGCGGCTGCGAGCGCGAGGATCGCGCCGGCCATGTACGCGCGAATCAGCGTATCGCGGGTCGACATCGACAGTTTCGATTCACCGGCGTCGACCATCCTGGTGACGAATTCGTTGGGCGTGAGGTAGGCCATGGTGTGCGCTCGTAAAGTTGGACGAAAAAAAACGCGCCAGGCACTCGCTCGACATGCGAGTGCCTGGCGCGGACGCTGTTATCCACGTAATCGGCCGCCACGGTTGGACATGGCGCGATCGTCAGGCCGCCATTAGCCCGACGACCGAAATGTTCGCAATTTCCATACCAGTGACGGAGATATCTCGATGCAGGCTGGCCGAACGCGAAATGCCCGCGGGAGCATGCCGCAGCCGAACGCAGTGAATCGCACTCGCGCGGTGCAAACTGCACTTCGTGCATGCGCTTCGGGCGCCGCCGCGGTGCGTGAAGCGCGGTGCATTCCTGTCAGGTCGTGCCGTCGTCGTGCGGTGTCCGCGACGCGCTTCGCTGCGTACGGCGTCGCGCGGAAGGCTGCGCGTGCTCGTCGACGAATCGCTCGGGCGACGTCAGCGCGTCTTCCGCGATATCGGCAAGCGGCCGATTGCCGTCCATCGACGCTTTCTGCAGCATCCGATACGCTTCGTCCTCCCGCAGGCTGAAGCGCGTCATCAGCGTATTTTTCGCACGCTGCACCAGCTTTCGTTCGTAGAGCGCACGACGTGCCGCGTCGAGTTCGACCTCCGCGCCGGCCAATCGTGCCGATTGCGACTCCAGCAGGGATTTCAGGCTGGCGAGCGTCCACTGGTCGGAGCCGGAGAGGCGTCCCGGCAGTTCGTGAACCGCCGCGCGCGCCGACAACGGATCGCCGGCGAAGAACTGGGCGAGCGCCTGGATATGCGGGGGCGGATTGTTTCGCAAATGCGCCATCAGGCGCTCGGAGTCGCGCAGCGTTCGGTGCGCGTCGTCGATTCGCGCGTTGCACGTTTCCTGCACCTGCAGCGTCAGCGCAATCTGAAGGTGCCAGAGATCGTCGATGCGGGCGCTCGCGGCGTCGAACCATGCTTCACTCAGGGCGGTATCGAGTGCATCGCCGGCGTGCGCCGTGCACAGTACGCGGCGCAGCTTCTCGAGCGCCGCCATGTGCGGCTCCGTCATGCGGTTTTCCCACCATGCGTTTTGCGCCGTGCTTGCGAAGCTCGCGAAGACTTCGAGACTGCGCTCCTGAGCGGCGATCAGATACAGCAGGCGCTGCTGCTGGTCCGCCGAAAACGTGCCCGCCGCGAACATGTGCGCGCCGACGGCGCGTTCCTGTCCCGCCTCCTCCTTGCCCTCGACGACATGGACGAGAGCAATCAGCGTGCGCGACACCGACGGATCCGCCGCGCTGTCGGCAAACTGGAAAATCAGCTCCACGAGGCCGCCGATCACGGTACTGAACGCCTGGACGGAATCCGGCGCCGACAGCGCAAGATGGTCGACCTGTTCGCGCAGCACATCCAGCGATTCCAGGTCGAGCAGCACCCAGGCGATCAGCGACAGCAGGCGCGACGTCGAGCCGCGCGCGGGCGTCAGCTCCAGATCCAGGCGCGCGCGCAACTGCGCGACGAGCGGCGCCGATTCGCCGCGCGAAGCCGCGCGTTCGGCGACAAAGCGCTTGCCGCTCGACGCCAGATAGATGCTGGTGGCGCCGCGCTCGCGCTGCAGCGCATGGATCAGGCGGCCAAGCAGGTCGACCAATTCGATTTGCTCGGCCAGGTGGCGCAGGGACGCGATTTCCTGATGCTTGGCGAGCAGTGCGAATTGCAAGGCGGTGGCGGGCATGGTGGATACTGACCGTCGACAGGGACTCGGTGCAGTGTAGTGCAGACAATAATCGTTGTTTTGTGACGCCTTGCACGTCAAGATTCGTGACGAAGGCGCGGTCCGCAACAAGGCGGTCTATCTGGCGCCGCTCAAAAACGAGCTTTACTCGCTCCCGGATGGCAATGCACGCTGCTGGTGGGCGTGGATGACGCCACGAGCCGCTTGAGGATGCTGCACTTCACGCAGACAGAGTCGACGTTCAGCTACTTCGAGGCAACGCGAGCGTACATCGAGCGTCGCGGCAAGCCGAAATCACACATCGCCGCAACGTATACGATCACCATCGGGTCGCCGTCCGGCCGGGGGCGTTGATCGACGTCAAACCGGAGCCGCAACCGCTGACGGACGAACCTCGCCCGCCCGGGACACGGATACTGCAATCCCTGATTTCCATCAATCGCTTCGTACGCATCCGCGCTGTAATCGATTCACTGCTCCGTCCACTCCCGCGAGGCGATCCATGAAACTGACTTTTCTTGGTGCGACCGAAACCGTGACCGGCTCGAAATACCTGATCGAGCACGGCAATACCCGCGTGCTGGTCGATTGCGGCCTGTTCCAGGGCACGAAGAACCTGCGGCTGCGCAACTGGAGCCCGTTGCCGGTTGCGCCCGACACGCTCGACGCGGTCGTGCTCACGCACGCGCATATCGACCATAGCGGCTATCTTCCGGTGCTGGCGCGCGAAGGCTTTCGCGGCCCGGTGTACTGCACGGCAGCCACGGCCGAACTCTGCGACATCATGCTGCGCGACAGCGCGCGGCTGCAGGAAGAGGAAGCCGACTTCGCGAATCGCCACGGCTACTCGAGGCATCATCCCGCGCAACCGCTCTACACGCTGGACGACGCGCAACGCGCACTGCACCTGCTGAAGCCCGTCGCGTTCGACGAGTGCACGGCGCTCGGCGGCGGGCTGGCGTTCCGCCTGCTGCCGGCCGGCCACATTCTCGGCGCCGCGAGCGTCGTGATGCACTGGGATCACAAGGTGCTCGCATTCTCGGGCGACCTCGGACGCTATCACGACCCGATCATGCAGCCGCCGCTGCCCCCGGCGCATGCCGATTATCTCGTCGTCGAATCGACCTACGGCGACCGGCTGCATCCCGCATCGGACCCCGAGAACGAGCTGGCCACGCTGCTCGACAAGACGTTCGCGCGAGGCGGGGTCGTCGTGATGCCTTGCTTCACCGTCGGCCGCGCGCAGGAAATCCTGCATTACATCGCACGACTGAAGGCGTCCGGCCGCATGGCGCGCGTGCCGGTGTTCGTCGACAGCCCGATGGCGACCGACGTGACCGAAATCTATCGCCACCATATCCTCGAGCACCGGCTGACGCTTTCGGAAGCGAACGCGCTCGGCCACGCGGCGACGATGATCCGGTCGGTCGAGCAATCGAAGGCGATTGCAGAACACCACGGCCCGATGGTCATCATCGCCGGAAGCGGCATGGCGACGGGCGGGCGCGTACTCCATCACCTGAGCCGCTACGCGCCCGATGCGCGCAACACGATCGCCCTCGTCGGCTATCAGGCCACCGGCACGCGCGGTGCGGCACTGGCCGCGCACGAGCCGACCGTCAAGATTCTCGGCGAATACGTGCGCGTGCGCGCCCAGGTCGAGTCGATCGCCGCGTTGTCCGCCCATGCCGACTACGAGGAGATTCTCCAGTGGCTCGGCACGATGCGGCCCGCGCCCGTACGAACCTTCGTCACGCATGGCGAGCCGGCAGCGGCCGACGCATTGCGGCGGCGCATTTCGGAGCGATTGCACTGGCCGTGCGAAGTACCGACTTACGCGCAGAGCGTCGATCTCGATGCGGTCGAATCGGGCGATGCGTGCGAGCCGGCTGCCCTTTCCTCCTGACCACGGTACCGACGAGACACCGATCGGGCGCGGCGGGAATCGGAGGTTGCGCACCGGTCCCCGTCGCGCCACCGGCCCGTCAACGGACTTCGATGATGACCTTCAATGCGTGGGTCTGCGCGGCGCGCCCGAACGTGTCGTACGCGCGCTCGACGTCGTCGAGCAAGAACCGGTGCGTGATCAGGCGCGTCGGGTCGATACGCCCGGCGCGCACGGTCTTCAGCAGCATCGGCGTGCTGACCGTGTCGACGAGCCGCGTCGTGATCGAGATGTTGCGGTCCCACAGCTTCTCCAGGTGCAGGTCCGCCTTGACGCCATGTACGCCCACGTTCGCGACGACCCCGCCGGGCGCGACCAGCGACGTGCACATTTCGAACGTTGTCGGAATGCCGACCGCCTCGATCGCACAATCCACGCCGACGCCGTCGGTCAACTTCATCACTTGCGCCACCGGGTCGCCGGCACGGCCGTCGAAGCAGTCGGTCGCGCCGAAGTGCCGCGCGATCTCGAGCCGGTTGTCGTCCGGATCGATCATGATGACCTGCGCAGGCGAGTAGAACTGCGCGGTCAGCAATGCGGCCAGCCCGATCGGACCCGCGCCGACGATCGCGACCGAGCAGCCCGGCTGCACCTTGCCGTTCAACACCCCGCATTCGAATCCGGTCGGCAGGATATCGGACAGCATCACGAGCGCGTCCTCGTCCGCGCCCGCCGGAATCCGGTACAGGCTCGTCTGCGCGTGCGGGATGCGCACATACTCGGCCTGTGTGCCGTCGATTCGGTTGCCGAGGATCCAGCCGCCGGTCGTGCAGTGCGAATAGAGTCCGCGACGGCAGTATTCGCAGCGGCCGCACGACGAGATGCATGAAATGAGCACGCGATCGCCCGGTTTCAGCGATTCGACCGCGGCGCCCACTTGCTCGACGATGCCGACGCCCTCATGGCCGAGAATGCGGCCGGGTTCGCACGTCGGTACGTCGCCCTTGAGGATATGCAGATCGGTGCCGCAGATCGTCGTGCGCGTGACGCGGACGATCGCATCGGTGGGCGACTGCAGTTCCGGCTCGGGGCGTTCCTCGAGCGCCTTGCGCCCCGGCCCGTGGTACACGAGTGCTTTCATCGCCGTTCCTCCATCGAAAAAATTGCGGGTTCGTCGATCGACGCGGGTGCGTGCCGTTGCCGCGCCAGCAACGCGGCCAGCGCGCAGGATGCGACCCGGACGGCGACACCGTCGGCGCGGCGCGTCAGCACGATCGGCACGCGCGCGCCGACGACGATGCCCGCGCTGGCGGCGCCACCCAGGCTCATCGGCCTTCCCCTTTCGATCGGGTCAATGGATCGACATCCGCCTCGTCACTTTGCGCGGCCTCGGCGTCGCGACCGCCTCACTGTGCGGGTATCGCGCATCGTTGCCGTTGATCTGAGTCAAGCGCGTGGAAACCCTGCTTCGTAGACTGGATTGCACTGGCGGATCACCCGTCGATGGAGCGATTCCGATGAGCTACAAAAGCATGGTCGTGCACCTCGATACGAGCGCTCGCGCACATTCGCGTCTCGAGTTCGCGTTGCATCTCTCCCGGCGCTTCGGCGCGCATCTCACCGGGCTGTTCGCGGTCTACACACCCGAGCCGCATTCGTTCTACGTGATGGCCGGTTCCGCCGACTATTTCCGCGCGCATCGCGAAGCGCGCGACGAGCGGCGCGCGGCGCTGGAGCGTCTGTTTCATGCGGAAACCGCTCGTGCAAAAGTGCCGGCAACCTGGGTTCGCGCCGACGAGCGCGCGAATGTGGCCGTGCCGCGCGCCGCGCGACTCGCCGATCTGGTGATCGCGGGCCAAAGCGACCCGAACGATCCCGAAACCTATATCGACGATCAGTTTCCCGAGAACCTCGTGTTGTCCGCCGGCCGCCCGGTGCTGTTCTGGCCGTACACGGGAGAATTTCCGTCAGTCGGCGAGCGGGTTTTCGTCGCGTGGGACGGCAGTCGAGAAGCCGCTCGCGCCGCGCACGACGCACTTCCGTTCCTCGAGCATGCGAAGCGCACGACGGTGGTCGCCGTGGTCGACGGCGATTCGGAATCCGCACCCACACGGATTCCGGCCGCCGATGCCGCGCTGATGCTGGCGCGCCACGCGCGCGACGTGAAGGTGCTCGACATCGCGACCGGCAGCGGCGCGTCGGTCGGCGACACGCTCCTGTCGCGCGCTTATGAAACGGGCTCCGACCTGCTCGTGATGGGCGCCTACGGCCATCCGCGCTGGCGCGAACTGATGATCGGCGGCGCCACGCGCACGGTGCTGGCGTCGATGACGCTGCCGGTGCTGATGTCGCACTGATGCGGTCGATGCGTACGCGTGCGCCGCTCGCGTGCGAGGCGGCCGGCGAGCCCGCTCGCGTGTGATGCGCTGGCGCTGTATGTCCACCGGATCGTGCGAGACCGGCGCGTTGACCGCCCTGCCCGGCGGCCTCGACATGCGTGTCTTCATGGCCGACATCGGCGAGCAATCGGCGCCGTTGCGCGAGCGGATCTGCACATCGCTCGGCTGGCTCGGCATCGAGCTCGACGCGCGCGCGAATGCGGACAATGCACACGGCGTATCGCGTGCGTCGAGCGCGGTCACGGTGGTCGTCGAGCCAAGCAACGACGCGTGGATCGCAGCGCGTGCCGCGATGCGCGTGCTACGCGGCAACCGGGACGCTTGATCCAGATCAGCGCGCGCGGCCCCCACGCGCCGATGATGGTTTCGTCCACATCCGTTCAAGGGAAATGCCATGTACTCGAACATTCTGGTTGCGCTCGACGGCAGCGACACGTCGTCCCGTGCACTCGACGTCGCGCTGGATATCGCGGCGGAAACGGGCGCGCGGCTGACCCCCGTCTACGTCGTCGATTTTCTGGTGCCGGCCTACGACATGTACGGATACGACCCGTCGATCCTGGTCGACTCGTTCCGTGAAGAAGGATTACGCGTGACCGAAGACGCCGCACGGCGCATGAGGGCGCGCGACATCGCCGGCACGCCGCGGATTTCCAACGTCGCGCCGGCAGGCGAGGACATCCCGCACCGGATCGTCGGTCTCGCGGGCGAGATCGACGCCGATCTGATCGTGATGGGCACGCACGGCCGGCGCGGTTTTCAGCGCCTGTTCCTCGGCAGCGTGGCCGAACGCGTGCTGCGTCAGGCCAGGTGCCCGGTCTTGATGATTCCGGCGAGCGCCGCAGCGAAAGCGTCCGCCGAAGCCACGGCCGCATCCACCGAAAAGGAGCCGTCATGAGCTACAAGACCCTGCTCGTCCATCTCGACGACAGCGCGCGCTGCGCCACGCGCGTCGATCTCGCGCTCGAACTCGCGGGACGCTGGAATGCCCATCTGGTCGGACTCTACGTCGTGTGCCAGGATCTCTTCGAGCCGCTGCGGCGGCCCGACGAACCGCTGAAGCTGGCCGTCTACGAACGTCTGTGCGACCAGCGCCGCAAGGAAGCCGAAGAGCGATTCCTGACGGCTGCGGAACGTGCCGGCCGCAGCGTCGAATGGCAAGCGCCGGCCGGCAATGCGACCGAGGCCGCGATCCTGCATGCGCGCCACGCCGACCTGCTGATACTCGGCCAGGAAGATCCCGACGACCGCACGACCTACGTGGCGCGCCATTTCGTCGAGGACGTCGTGATGGGCGGCGGACGCCCGGCGATCGTCGTGCCTTACGCGGGTGACGTGCGAACGATCGGCGAGAACGTGCTGATCGGCTGGGACGGCGGACGGGAGGCCGCGCGCGCGATGGCCGATGCGCTGCCGTTGCTCGCCCGCGCGCGCTTCGTCAACGTCGAGACGGTCTCGCGCGGGCATCCCGATCCGGACAAGACGCCACCGGGCGTCGATGTCGCCGCCTATCTCGAACGGCACGGCATTCGCGCGTCGTTCTCGACCACGCCGCGCACGCGGTCGGTCGGCGTGGGGGCGACGCTGCTGAACCGCGTGACCGACCTGCACGCGGATCTGCTGGTGATGGGCCTGTACAGTCATGCCCGCATGCACGAACGCGTGCTCGGCGGCGCGACCCGCACGATCCTCGAGGCGATGACGGTGCCGGTGCTGCTGTCTCACTGAGCGCATGACAACGGGCAGCCGCGTGCGGGCTGCCCGCTTCCGGCGACGACCGCCGTCATTGCAATCGCGTCGTCACGGCATCTCTGCGCACGCGCCCGGCCCCCTTCCGTACGACCAGCACCGGCCGCTCCGAGATGTGCGCCAGCGATTCGGCGACGCTGCGAGCAACGCACGGCGCGGGCAAGCGAAATCGCCTCGTCGAGCGCAAGCCGCGTGCTGCGGCTGCCGTCGAGTGCGGCAAAGATTCTTCGGTACATGGCACGCGCGTCATGTCGTCCCGGTTCGACGGGCTCGTGAAGCCAGTCCGATCCTGCCGCACGCCTTTCCGTCGACGCGGGCCAAGCACGCGGCGCCGCCCCTTACGCATCGGTCCCGATTGGCGAACGTCGGGAAAACGCGCACAATTCAGGGCGATATCGCAATTCCCGCCTGCCGGCCGGGAACGCGGTTCACGCTCCCCATGGCGCTGCCGCTTCACGCCATCCAGCAAGGAGACGTGCTGTCATGATCAGGGTACTCATCGCCGACGACCACGCGCTCGTCCGGGACGGTCTACGGCACATCCTGCAGAACGCAAGCGGCTTCGACGTCGTCGGCGAAGCGCAGGACAGTGCGTCGACGATCGCGCTCATACGCGACACGGCCGCGAACGTGCTCGTGCTCGACCTGTCGATGCCCGGCCGCAACGGCATCGAACTCATCAAGCAGATCAAGGACGAGAAACCGGGATTGCATATCCTCGTGCTGACGATGCACGCCGAGCAGCAATACGCGGTGCGCGCATTCCGCGCGGGCGCCTCGGGCTACATGACCAAGGAAAGCGCGAGCGCGGAACTGGTCGCCGCGCTGACCAAGATCGCGGCCGGCGGCGTCTACGTGAGCCTGACCATGGCCGAGCAATTCGCGCAGAGCCTGAACGAACCGACCGATCTCCTGCCGCACCAGCGCCTGTCCGACCGCGAGTTCGACGTGTTCCGGCGCGTCACCACCGGCGAATCGATTTCCGAAATCGCGCAGGCGCTGTGCGTCAGCGTCAAGACCGTCAGCACGTACAAGACGCGGATCCTCGAAAAGATGCAGATGCCGAACGACACGGCCCTCGTGCGCTACGCGATGCGCCACAAGCTGTTCGAGGATCCCGACGAACTCTGACGGCGGCATCTGCGGCTCGCGACAAGTCGCCGCACCCCTGTAGGAAACGTCCTACAAGACTTCCCTCTCACCTACCGCAACTTCAATTGCGGCTGATTTTCTTGACGGCGCGCAACATCCATACTGGACGTCAAGAAAAACAACCCTGCGTGCCAGCCGGAGCCAACGCAGCGTCGTCGTCGAGGCCGGCGTAACGGTCTCGCGGCGCGTCCGGCAGGCACTCCCGACACGAAGGCGGCGGAAACCGAGGCCGCCGGTACAACGGCCGGCGCGATCCCGCCCGACGGCGAACCGCCGCTGCCCCGAACTGGAGCCGATCATGCAGAGCAGTGCCGAAGTCTCGACGACCATG
Organism: Burkholderia sp. MSMB1826; assembly: GCF_001526325.1. NCBI lineage: Bacteria > Pseudomonadati > Pseudomonadota > Betaproteobacteria > Burkholderiales > Burkholderiaceae > Burkholderia > Burkholderia sp. MSMB1826. The sequence goes on along the minus strand of NZ_LOYN01000010.1, from coordinate 405,021 downwards.
CCGTTACGCCCGTTCATCCCGATGCGCCCTGTCGAACCGTGGGACCAGCCCAAGCGCGCCGCGTCCCGCTGTTCGACGTGTGCGTTGCGTACCGTGTGCATGCCGCCCGATCTTTCGCCCGACGATTTCGCCCGCGTCGACGCGATGATCTGCACGACGCGCCACGTCAAGCGCGGCGAAACGCTGTTTCGTTCGGGCGATGCGTTCAACAGCATCTACGCGGTGAGAACCGGCTCGTTCAAGACGATCGTCATGCATCGCGACGGCGACGAGCAGATCACCGGCTTCCAGATCGTCGGCGAGTCGCTCGGGCTCGATGGCGTGCACGCCGGGTGCCACAACGGCGACGCGATCGCGCTCGAAGACAGCACGGTCTGCATCATTCCGTTCGGTCAGCTCGAACAGATGTGCCGCGAAGTGCGGCCGATGCAGCATCACGTCTATCAGATGATGAGCGGCGAGATCGTGCGCGAATCCTCGCAGATGCTGCTGCTCGGCACGATGAGCGCCGAACAGCGCGTGGCCGCGTTCCTGCTGAACCTTTCCGCCCGCTTCAAGGCGCGCGGCTACTCGGCCGCGGAATTCGTGCTGCGGATGACGCGCGACGAGATCGGCGAATATCTCGGGATGAAGCTCGAAACGGTCAGCCGCATGCTGTCGAAGTTCCAGCACAAAGGGCTCGTCGCGGCCCAAGGCAAGCAGATCCGGATCGTCGATTCGGACGGCCTGCGGCAAATCTGACCGCGCCGCGGCGGCGTCGAGCGGATCAGTCGTGCATACCGAGCACGGCAGCGCCTGACACGCGTCCGCCGCGCAGGTCGTCGAGTGCGCGGTTCGCGTCCGTCAGCGCGTAGCGTACCGCCTCGACCCGCAGCGGTGTCGCGGCGGCGATCCGCATGAATGCGGCCGCATCCGCACGCGTCAGGTTGGCCACCGACGCGATGCGGCGCTCGCCCCATAGCCACGCGTACGGAAAGCTCGGGATGTCGCTCATGTGAATGCCGCCGCATACGACGATCCCGCCTTTGTCGAGTGCCCGCAGCGCAGCCGGCACCAGCGCCCCCGCCGGCGCGAAAATCAGCGCGGCATCGAGCCGCTCCGGCGGCGCTTCGTCGCTGCCGCCGGCCCATGCCGCGCCCAGCGACAGCGCCAGTTGCTGCGCCACGGCGTCGCCGGGCTTCGTCAGTGCGAACACCTTGCGTCCCTCCCCCCGCGCGACCTGCACGACCAGATGCGCCGCCGCACCGAAGCCGTAGAGGCCGATCCGGCGCGCATCGCCCGCCATGCGCAAGGTTCGGTGACCGATCAGGCCGGCGCACAGCAGCGGCGCGGCTTCCAGATCGGAATAGCGCCGCGGCAGATGCACGCAATACCGGTGGTCGGCGACCGCGCGCTCGGCATAGCCGCCGTCGATCGTATAGCCCGTGAAACCCGGGCTGTCGCACAGGTTCTCGCGGCCGGATGTGCAATACGTGCAATGCCCGCATGTCGAGCCCAGCCACGGGACGCCCACCCGGTCACCGACGGCGAAGCCCGTCACGCCTTCGCCCAGCCCGCGCACGGTGCCGACGATCTCGTGCCCCGGAATCAGCGGCAGCTTCGGGTGCGCGAGCTCGCCGTCGACCACGTGGAGATCGGTGCGGCATACGCCGCACGCGTGCACGTCGATCAGCAGCTGACCCGCCGCGGGCGACGGGTCCGGCACGTGCGTTTCGCGCAAATGCGGCGTCGTGCCGTCAAACGTCATCGCAAGCATGTTCCCCCTCCCCGCGCGATCGTCTTCGCGCGCTTCGCTTTCACAGGCTAGTCGCCGCCCGTCGCGCGTGCACCGTCCGGTGACGGACGCTTGACGTGGGTCAACGGCCGCCGGACGGTTGCTGACACGATGAAGTGGCGTGAGTGACGCCGCGGGCGCGGCGACCTGGAGATGATCGATGATATCCGTTCCCCCGCTTGCCGCCAGCACGCGTTCCGACCGCGATCCGAGGTCGCTGGTGGGCTACGCGGTGCTGGCGCCGTCCAGCCACAATTCCCAGCCGTGGCGCTTCCTGGTCGACGGCAACACGATCTTGTTGTGCGCGGACCGCGTGCGCGCGTTGCCCGTGGTCGATCCGTTCGACCGCGAGTTGATCATCAGTTGCGGGGCGGCGTTGCTCAATCTGCGCGTCGCGCTCGATCACGCCGGGCTCGCCCATACGATCGGCACGGTTCCGTCCGAAGTCGCCCCCGATCTGGCGGCGTAGGTCCGGATCTGCGACGACGGCTATTCCGACGCGGCCCTCGGCACACTGTTCGATGCGATTCCGGCGCGCGTCACGACACGTGCACCGTTCGAATCCGGCCCGGTTTCGGAAGCGATCCCGCACGCGTTGATCGAGGCCGGTATCGCGGAAGGTGCCGACCAAGCCGTGAGTACCCCACACGGTCGCGCGCCGCTTCGCGCAGCCGCCGGAATCGACTGTATTGCCACGTAGGCGATTGCGATTGAGCTGTGTCAAGCGTCCGTTCGCGGTTCAGGGTCACGGCGTCCAGCCGGTATCCGCGCCGATCGGCTGGAACAGGGATTCGCGAGCCGAAAATTCCCCCTCCGACCGGAACGAATTCTGCTCAGGGGCAGAGCGACTCCAGCGGATTCGGCCGGAAGATGGTTTGACGCGTGCATCGTGGCGTTCGCCGCCATCTGGCGGCGGTCAATTTCGTTCAAGACCGGGCGCCGAATGCGCGATAGGATCGAGCCACACCCACACCACCACCGGAGGGCATCATGGCGATTCGCGAAGTCTTTCCGTATCTACGCGCCAAACGCGCGGAGGACGCCATCGCGTTCTATGCGAAGGCATTCGGCGCGCAGGAGAAATTCCGGCTCGTCGAGCCGTCGGGGCGCATCGGTCACGCGGAATTGCAGCTCGGGCCATGCACGCTGATGATCTCCGACGAGTTCCCGGAATACGATCTCTTCGCGCTCGACCCGGACGGCAACGCGCCGATGGCGCTCCATCTTCATGTCGACGATGCCGATGCGACGATCGCCGCCGCCGTCGCGGCCGGCGCGCGCGTGACGCGAGCGCCCCAGGACCAGTTCTACGGCGAGCGTTCGGGCAGGATTCGCGATCCGTTCGGTTACGATTAGCTGATCGGGCATACGATCGAAGCGGTCGAACCCGACGAAATGCAGCGGCGTTACACGGCGCTGATGTCCGGCGATCAGTGAGCGATCCGGACGGCATACCCGAGCGATCACCCCGACTTCCGCGATGCACTACCACCCCGACGACATCGGCCGGCTTTTCCTCGGCGTGCCGACGCTGCAGTTGAACCGGCCGGCGCCTGCCGAACGGTTTCTCGCCGCCACCGTCGATACCGGCGTCGAACTCCGACAGGTGCTGCGCGACTACCCGCATGTCCGCTATCGGCCGCTCGACTTCCACTATCTGTGCCAGCAAAGCCTGTCCGCGCTGGACGACGCGCTGCTGGCCGACCTGACACGCGACATGCGGCATGGCTGGCGCGGCGCGCACTGGGCCGCGCTGCTGATCGCGTTGTCGGGCGACGCGCGTTATCTGCCGCATCTCGACGAGGTCAGGCGCCACCGCGGCGTCGAATGGACCGCCGAGCTTGCCGAAGCGGCATCGGCCGCAAATGCGCAATCGGCGGCCTGCCGTTGCTGCCGGTCGATCGTGCAATTGCGCAATCAACTGGCCGAGTTGCCGCGCGTCGTCGTGCGGCTGAGACCCGGGATTTCACCGGAAGCGCTCGAAGCGAGGACGAACGCCGTTCGTGCTGCCTATCGAAGCGGCGGCGTCGACGCGGCGCTGCCGATCGCCCGCCGCTAGGCGCTCGGCACGCCGTCGCGCGATGGCGCGCCGAACCACCCGCACCGCCACGCACGCCCCCTTCCCGACCGCTTCCCCGCAGTCCACGCATTACGATTCCGAGCGATTCCGCAGAGGACCTTTCCTGTGCAACGCCTTAATCGGCCGCCGAAAGATCTCCAATAATGGCCGCCCGATTCAATCGGCCGCCAGGCCGGTCCAACAACAAACACCCATGCATTCCTTCCACACGAACCAGCACGCCGGCGCACGCGTCGCGGGGACCGTCATCGCCGCCTGCCTGAGCGGCTTCGTGCCGGATGTCGCGCTTGCCCAGAGCAGCGTGACGCTGTACGGCCTGATCGACACCTCGATCACGTTCTCGACCAACCAGCGCACGCGCGGTGCCGGCTCGCCCGGCAGCGACAGCGTCGCGATGACGAGCGGCGCACTGAACGCGTCGCGCTGGGGGCTGCGCGGCCGCGAGGATCTCGGCGGCGGAATGGCCGCGGTCTTCGCGCTCGAAAACGGCTTCTCGGGCACCACCGGCAAGCTGTCGCAGAAAGGCGTCGCCCTGTTCGGCCGCCAGGCGTGGATCGGGCTGAGTTCGCAGACGGCCGGCACGCTGTCGTTCGGCCGCCAGTACGACCTGATCCTCGATTTCGTGACGCCGCTCGGTGCGTCCGGCCCCGGCTGGGGCGGCAACCTCGCGGTCCACCCGTACGACAACGACGATTCGAACCGCAACCTGCGCATCAACCACGCGGTGAAGTACACGAGCCCGACGGTTCGCGGGCTGAGGTTCGGCGCGATGGTCGGGTTCTCGAACACGGCCGGCCAGTTCTCCAACAACGCGGTGTGGAGCACGGGGGTGTCGTATGAGAACGGGCCGCTGAAGCTCGGCGCCGGCTACCTGAAGATCAGCCGGGACCGCAATGCGCCGAACCCGGACGGCGCGCTCAGCACGGTCGACGGCTCGGCGACGATCACGGGCGGCAACCAGCAGATCTGGGCGATGGCCGGGCGTTATGCGTTCGGGCCGCACTCGGTCGGCGCCGCGTGGTCGCATTCGACCACCGACGGCGTGACGGGCGTGCTCCAGGGCGGCAACATCGTGCCGCTGAAGGGCGAATCGCTGGTGTTCGACAACGTCACGATCGACGGACGCTACTTCGTCACGCGTGCGCTGAGCGTCGCCGCCGCGTACACGTACACGATGGGCCGCTTCGACACCCGCACGGGCCAGACGCGCCCGAAATGGAACCAGGTCGTCGCGCAGGCCGACTATGCGCTGTCCAAGCGCACGGATGCGTATCTCGAAGGCACATACCAGAGCGTGAGCGGCGGCAACGGCCATCCGGCGTTCAACGCGACCGTCTGGACCTTGACGCCTTCCGCGAACGGCAACCAGGCCGTCGTCGCGCTGGGGCTGCGGCACAAGTTCTGACGAGGCCGCGTGCGCTGCGGCGTCACGCGGACGACCGACGGCGTCCGGCGAGTGCTTCCCGCATCACCCGCTCCCCGTCGCCGTACCGACAAGGCCGCGCCTCGTGCGCGGCCTTTTTCGCTGTGGCATGCGACGCATGCCGCACACCGTTCGCGGAAGCAAGAATGCCTCCCGACTGTCGCGTTTGCGCAAAAAATGCGAAGAAACTGGTCACGTTGTGACATTTTTCCTAATCTGTTTGCAGCGACGCCGCGATTCGGCGTTCCGGTCGCAACATTCTTTCATCTGGCGCACCATCGGCTTACGAGCCTGCATCACGGCAACGGGGCCGGACCTTTCGCGCCATGGCGGCCGGACAGCTGCGTGCGAACGGCACGCGCCACGCTTCAATGCAGTCAACCGCTGGAGACGAACGATGAGCAAAATGAACCGAATTGCGGTCCTGGCAACTTTCGTACTGTTGGCCGGTTGTCACAACGCGGCGAAAACGCCCGAGAACGCCGGCGCGGCGCCGACGCCCTCGAGCGAAACCGTCGCGACGGTGACGGCCGACGATCTGAACAATCCGAACAGCCCGCTCGCCAAGCGCAGCATCTACTTCGATTTCGATCAGTACTCGGTGAAGCCCGAATTCCAGTCGCTGCTGCAGGCGCACGCCGACTACCTGCGCAGCCACCCGGCGCGGCGTGTGCTGATCCAGGGCAACACCGACGAGCGCGGCACGTCCGAATACAACCTCGCGCTCGGCCAGCGCCGCTCGCAAGCCGTGATGAGCGCGCTCGAAACGCTCGGCGTGCCGGCCACGCAACTCGAGGCCGTCAGCCTCGGCAAGGAAAAGCCGGTCGCGCTCGGCCACGACGAGGAAGCGTGGGCGCAGAACCGCCGCGCGGATCTCGTCTATCGTTGATCCACGCGTCGCCGCCGCGGCGATACGCAAAAAGCATGGAATAACGGCGCCGCCGAAACGTCTTCTCATCGCGCAGACGCGCGGTTCACGCGAACCGCCTTTCCTGTGGCCTGCGCGCTGCAAGGAGATTGCAATGAAATCGGCAACGTTGGCTGCGGCACTGATCGCGGCGCTGGTGCTCGTGCTGTCGGCGGGCTGTACGTCGTCGGGCAGCGGCGTGTCGCAAGGACCGGGCATGAGCCGGTATGGCGGCTCGGGCGGCAGCGGAGGCGGTGGCGGTAGCGGCGGCTACTGACGCGCCACCGTCAGGAAAACGGGGCGGCGCATCGCGCACGCGCGCCGGAAACCGGCTGCCTCGTGCGCGACGCCCCGCCCTCGGGCACGACTCAACGCATCGCCTTCACGTCGGCCGGCGTAACGCTCGCGGGCTGGCCGCCCCACGTCGCGCGCAGGTAGTTCGCGAGCTGTGCGAGCTCGTCGTCGCTCAGCGTGTGCGCGAAGCCCGGCATCGGCTGCAGGTTTTCGAAGCCGGCAAACTTCTGCTCGTCGATGCCGTCGAGCATCGCGACCAGCAGGTTGCGCGGATCGCCCTGCCGCACCGTCGAGTTGCCGTTCATCGGCACCGCCACGTGCGGTTTGCCTTCGCCGTTGAAGCCGTGACAGCCGGCACAGACCGCGAGATACACCGAGCGCCCGGCGGCCAGTTGCGCGGCATCGGCCGATACCGGCTTCACCGGTTGCGGTGCGGGCGGCGTATCGCCGAGCAGGTACGTCGACAGCGCGCGCAGGTCGTCCTTCGTCAGGTACTGCGTGCTCAGGTGCACGACCGGATACATCTCGCCGAACGCCGAGCCTTGCGGCGCGATGCCCACGCCGAAGAACGCCTGCAGGTCGGTACCCGTCCAGCCGCGCGCGGCGAGGCCGGCCGGCGTGATGTCGGGTGCGGCCACGCGGCCGAGCGCGGCCCCCGCGAACGGCTTCGCGCCGTCGAGCTGCCCCGTGAACGCGCGCGGCGTGTGACATTCCGCGCAGTGGCCGAGCGCGCCCGCGAGATAGCGGCCGCGCTGCCAGTCGGCGGATTGCCCGGCCGACGCATCCGGCAGGCTGTCCTTCAGGAACGCCATGTCCCAGAACACCATGCCGAAGCGCAGGTTGTACGGGAACTTGAGTGCATGCGCGCGGTTTTCCTGCGCGACCGGCTTGACCGTCTTCAGGTACGCGTACATCGCGTCGGCGTCGGCGCGCGTGAGCTGCCGGTAGGACGTGTACGGCATCGACGGATACAAGCGCTTGCCCGGCGCCTTGCCGTCGTGCAGCGCGGCGTAGAAGTCGTCCGCGCTCCAGTTGCCGATCCCGTGATCCTTGTCGGGCGTGATGTTCGAGCCGTAGAACGTGCCGAACGGCGATTCGAGCGCCGCGCCGCCGGCGAACGGCGCGCCGTCCTTCGCGGTATGGCACGCCGCACAGTCGGCGGCCTTGACGAGATAGCGGCCGCGCGCGATCTGGTCGGCGCCGGGGGCGCCGGACGCCGCGCTCGACGCCGGTGCGTCGTGGCCGCCGCAGGCGGCGAGCAGCAGCGCGCAGGCCGCGGCAAGCGCGGGCAGGCCCGCGGCCCGCACGACACGATGAGCGAATGTGCGTTTCATGCGCTGTCCTTCACGAGTCCCGGCGTCGTCAAAATCACGTCCTTGACGGCTTCGTAGTAGCGGACATAGCCCGTGCAGCGGCAAAGATGTGCGTCGAGCGCGTCGGTGATCGTGCGCTCCACGTCGGCCTTCGCGATCGGCTCGCGCTTCAGGCGCTCGATCAGCACGGTTGCCGCGTTGACGAAGCCCGGCGTGCAGTAGCCGCACTGGAAGCTGAAGTGCTCGAGGAACTTCTGCTGGATCGGCGACAGCTCGACCACTTCGCCGGCTTCGTTGCGCTTCGCGTGGCCTTCGATCGTGCGGATCGAACGGCCGTGGAAGAAGTGCGCGCCGGTAATGCAGGTACGCATCTCCTCGCTCGTGCCGTCCGGCTTGTCGACGATGACGACGCACGCGTGGCAGATCCCCTGCCCGCAGCCGAGCCGCGAACCGGTGAGACCCACGTACTCGTGCAGGAACTCGATCATCATCAGCCCTTCCGGCACCTGCATCGGGCCGACGGACTTGCCGTTGATGTTCACCGACAGCGGTTTCTGCTGAAACCGGACGAGCGGACGCTCGACGGCGGCCGGTGCCGATGCCGGCGCGGCAGGCGCGGATGCCGACGCGACGGAAGCCGCGGTCGGTGCGGCAGCGCCGGTCGCAGCCGCGCCGGCGCTCGCGGCCGAAGCCGCGGTTTGGGCGGTCGTCATGCGAGCACCTCCTGAATCTTTTGCGGGGTCACCGGCAGGTCGGTGAAACGATGGCCGATCGCGTGCGCGATGCCGTTCACGATCGCGCCGACGACGGGGATCATCACCACTTCGGCGACACCCTTGGGCGGATCGGTTTCGGACAGCGGCGGCAGCACGTCGCCCGTCTGCGTCCAGACGGCGACGTCGGACGCGCGCGGCAACCGATAACGGTTGAAGTTCCACGTGCCGTTGCCGGGGCCGTCCTCGTAGAGCGGCAGGTACTCGTGCAGCGCATGGCCGATGCCCATCGCGAGACCGCCCTGCAACTGCCCCGACACGAGCTGCGGCGAAATCTGGTTGCCGCATTCCATGATCGAGTGGTGCGTGAGCAGTTCGACCTTGCCGGTCGCTTCGTGCACGGCCAGCTCGACGAGCGTGCCGACCGCCGTGTAGTACGTGACGGCCGCGTTGTTGCGGCTCGTCGGCGGGATGAACACGCGCTTGCGATCGAGCACGCGATAGCCGTTCGCGGTCGGCGGCAGCGTGCCGCGCAGCGCGGTCGCGCCGGCCGGTGCGGCGGTGCCGGGCAACGGGCCGTCGTCGGCGCCTGTCTTCGGCGCGCCGATACGCAGCGACAGCCCGTCGATCGGCAGACGCTCGAGCGCGCCGCCGATCTCGAATTCGGCATCGGTCCACTGCCAGCGGTTGAACACGTGCACGACGGCGCCGGTCGGCAGGCCGAGCGCATGCGCCTGCTTCGCGAGCTGCTCGAACGTCAACGGCTCGAGGCCGTCGGCGGTCAGCTTGCCGTCGACCCAGCGCGCATCTTCGATACGAATCGTGTACGGCGCGGCCTGACCGCCGCCCAGGCCGCGCGTCCAGATCGACATCGCGGCCGGCCACAGCCCGTAGCGGAATACGGCGCGCGCGGCCTCGCGCGTGCTGTGCGTGAAGTAGTAAGCCGAATTCGTCGCGCTCGACGGCGACGCATAGCCGGGCGACCAGCGCGGGTTCGTGCTCAGGCGGTCCTGTTCGGCCTGCGACATCAGATACGGATCGCCGCTCGTCTCGATCGGCAGGTCCGGCCATTCGGTCACGGCCACGCGGACGTCGGTCGCCGGGCGGCCGAGCCATTTCGCGACCGCGACGGCCTGCGACGTCGACATCCCGGTACCGATCTCCGCGGCCGTGTGTTGCAGCGACACCTTGCCGTGCGCGTCGAATTCGACCTTCGCGAACGATGCTTCCGCGCCCGTGCCGAAATCCTTCTGCACGCACGCGAAACCGACGCCGTAGCGCTTGCCCGGATGCGCGGCCTCGAATTCGGCCTTGCGCGCGGCGCGGCGCGTCCAGAGCGGATGCTGCTTCGCACGCTCCAGCACTTCGTCGACGCGCAGCGCGCCGGCGGGAATCGCGCCCTGCGTGTTCTTCATCCCCGAACGCAGCGCGTTGCGCAGACGGAAGTCGATCGGGTCGATGTTCAGTTGCGCGGCGATCTCGTCGACCGCCATCTCGGTCGCGGCCATGCTCTGCAGCGTGCCGTAGCCGCGTGCGGAGCCGGCGTCGATCGCGCGCGACGCGATCGCGACCGCCGCGAGGTCGCTCTTCGGGAAGTAGTAGATCGATTGCGCGGCGGTGGCGCCGACCATCGCGACCGACGGCGAGAAGTTCGAGCGGCCGCCGCCGTTCGCCTCGAAGTCGCCCTTGAACGACTGCAGCAGGCCCGTGTTGCGATCGACCGCGATCCGGTAACGCATCTTGAACGCGTGACGCTTGAGCGAGGTCTGGAACTGCTCGTAGCGGTCGTTCGCGAAACGCACCGGGCGGCCGTCCGCGTACAGCGCGCAGACGAGGCCGTAGAACGGCACGTTGAAGTGATCCTTCGAGCCGTAGCCGACCGTGTAGCACGGATGCACGAACAGCTTCTTCACCGGGAAGCGGCATTTCGCGACCATCGCGGCCGCGTTCTCCGATACTTCCAGTGGCGACTGGGTTGGCACGACGAGATGCAGCGACTGCGTCGCGGCGTCGTACCAGCAGTTCGCGTTGTCGGGTTCGAGCGCGGCCGTATCGACCGACTGCGTGTTGTATTCGCGGTCGAACACGAGCCAGTCGGCCGGCGGACGGTCGAGCTCGCCGGCGATCTGCCCGGCGAGGAACATACCCTGCTCGTCGAGCTTGCCGTGTTCCTTGCCGTCCGGCCAGACCGGCAGGTGCTTGCGCATCATGCTCGGGAAGATCGGTGCGTCCTTCAGGCTCGAATAGACGTCGTCGTCATAGGCGGTCTTGCCGCCCACGCGCACGTAACGGAAGGTGCCCCACGGATCGCGCTCCAGCGGGCCCGTGACCGCGCCGTAGCGAATCACGTCGTCGCGGAACTTCAGCGCGTTCTTCGCGAAGCGAAAGCGCGCGAAGTCGTGATAGATCAGGATCGCGACCGCATGGCCGAGATACGCGGGCGTCTTGCCGGCCGGCAACAGCATGTCGTCGCCGTAGAACGCCGGGAATGCGACGCCGTCGCGCGCGAGATCGTCGGCCGTGACGACGCGGTCCGGCTTCAGCTCGTCGCCGAGCAGCGACAGGTCGAAGCCTTCGTACGTGCGGTCGGCCTGCGTGACGCGCAGGATCAGCGCGTGCGACTGCTGCTGCGGCCAGTGCGGCATGTCCGCGGCGCGCACGTCGCGGGCGAACACTTTCGAGCCCGTGACCTTCGCGATGCCGTCGATGCGGAATTGGGGGATGCTGGTGACGCTATCCCATTTGACGGGCGTGAGGAGTTTTTCTTCGAAGAGCGCCGCGAACGCGCGGCTGCCGATGGGCGCGACATACACCGCGACGCCCGCCAGCACGCTGGCTTTCAGAAAACCCCGCCGTGACAGGCCGTGGTTTTTCATTGGGGGGAACCTCCTGAGGCGGCTCGGACGGCGATCGGGTGTCGCGGCGTTCGGAGCGGCGCGCATTCTGGCATTGTTTTTGATATATCGCCTATAGTATTTCCCGCATGAAATACTTATTGAATTTCTTATAACGAAGCTCGGCCGGGCTGCGCGGGCGGTCCCGTTGGCCGCTTGCGTGCGGCTGGATGTCGTCGCGCCGGCTTCGCGGTCGCCGGTCGGCCGCTGACCATCCGCACATCGTTCCGTTCGCAACGATGCTGCCTTCGCGCCGACGCATCCGCAAGCCGCCCCCAACCATGGTCGACGACCGTCGCGCGAGGCAGCGCGTGGCGTCGCCGACCGGCCCGCGCCGCCGGTTTTTCATGGTAATGTCGTGCGCATCCGGCTCGGCCGGGCTTCCGCCACGTGCCGTGCGGGCGCCGCCAGCCATCGCGACATCGTGTCGAGGTCGACAACCATGGCAGTCAGGGCATCTCTCCTGAACTCCGTTCTCGCCACTCCCCCCTCCGGCAACCACCGCGTGACTGCCGCGCTGCGTCCGTCGATGCTCGTGACGCTGTTCGAGGACGTGCGTCCGATGGCGCTGTCCGGGCTCGCGAGCGGTTTCGTCGCGGCCGTCGCGCTGCTCCGGCTGCAGCAGCTGTGGTGCGTCGCGTGGCTCGTCGCCGACGTCGGCCTGCTCGTGGCGCGCCTGTCGATCGCACGGGCGTACGCGGTGCGGCGCAACGCCGGCGACGATCGCGCCGAATACTGGGCGATGCGTTATGCGCCGGTGTCGCTGGTCGCGTGCTTCGTGCTCGGCCTCGGCGCGATGGGCTGCGTGCAGGCCGCCGACGTCGAGCTCGGCACGCTGTCCGTGATGGTCGCGGGCGGCGTGTTCGGCGGGATCGCGTCGCGTAATTCGGCGCTGCCGCGGCTCGCGATGACGCAGGTCGCGCTCGGCGTGCTGCCGATCGGCGTCGGTGCGCTGCTGGCCCCCCGGCCGGGCGCGTGGCTGCTCGTGCCGCCGCTCGCGATCTATCTCGCGGCGATGCGCACGGTCGTGCAACGCCACTATCGCGTGCTCGTCGCGCTGATCGCCGCGCGCCAGCGCAACGCCGAACTCGTCGCCCGCTTCGACGCCGCGCTCACCTACATGCCGCACGGACTGTGCATGATCGACGGCGACAGCCGCGTGATCGTCGCGAACCGGCGCACCGCGCAACTGTTCGGCTCGCCGCGCGAGATCATGCTCGATACGCCGCTTCCGGCCGTCGTCGCCGCGCTCGGCGCCCATGCTGCGATCGATCCCGGCGGTGCCGGCCTCGCCGCGCAGTGCGACGACTGGCTGAGCCGCCACGCGCCCGGGCCGCTCGACATCGCGCTTGCCGACGGCCGCCAGCTCGAACTGACGCGCCACCGCGTGCCGGACGGCAACGCGGTGATCATCGTCGAGGACGTCACCGCGCGCCGACAGACCGAACAGCATATCCGGCACCTCGCGCGACACGACGCGCTGACGGGTTTGCCGAATCGCCACGAACTGCATGCGGAGCTCGAGCGGATGCTCGCGCGCCGGCCGCGGCTGCCGAGCCCGGCGTTCGCGGTCATGTATCTCGACCTCGACGGTTTCAAATCGATCAACGACCGCTTCGGCCACCAGGCCGGCGACGAAGTGCTCACGCAGGTCGCCGAGCGGCTGGGCAAGACGCTGCCGCCGGGCGAGCTTGCGGCACGCATCGGCGGCGACGAATTCGTCGTCGCGATCGACGACACGACGATGCACGCCTGCTCGATCCTCGCCGCGCGGATCATCCGGCAGATTTCGGCGCCGTATGCGCTGTCGATCGGCGAGACCGTCTGCATCGGCATCAGCATCGGCATCGCGCTCGACGACGGGCACGGCTCGCCCGACGAGTTGATCCGGCAGGCCGACAGCGCGCTGTACGACGCGAAGTCGGCCGGCAAGGGCATCTACTGCTTCTATTCGAGCGGCAGCCGCCGCATGGCGCCGGCCACCGCAAGCTGAGCCGGCGACGCGCGCGCCGCAGCGCGCATCCCTTTTGCGCACCCGCCGCGGCCTCCCGACGATTCGATGCCGAAACGCTTTGCCGGTTCGCACGCGGCGCCGCGTGTGCGCGTGTCACGTGACGTGTTCCGTAACATCGCCGTCCGGCACGCCGAAGAAGACTGCAGAAGCCTGCACGATCGAGGCCGAGCGCGGCATTTCGCGGCTGGCACCCTTATTGCTCCTTGATGGGAAAAGCACGTTTCAGGGAGCCTATATGAATACCGTCGACGTCCTCGCACGCACCGAAATCATCGACGAACAGGCCGTGATCGACGGCGCGTCGCTGATTCGCCGGCTCGTATCCGACCGCCGGATGCCGGCCGCATACGAAGCCGCATGCGTCGACAATCCTCCGCTCACGCTGTACGGCGCGTTTCGCCAGGGCGTCGCCGATCACGCTGCGGGGCGCGCGAATCCGTATCGCGCCGGCAGCCGTTTCTGGGCCCTGTGGGAAGAAGGACGTCTCGAAGCTGAAACATCCGGCCGGTAACCCGGTTGCACGCGCCGCCCCTGTCGCGACAAGGGCGGCGCGAGATCCGACGTATGCATGCGGCCGGCCGGCGCGCCGGCATGCGTTCATCGCTGCAACATCCGCGTCGGTCCGGCGGGCATCGTCGTCGATCAAGACGAACGCGGGCCGTCCCGATCCGGATGGAGCACGAGATCGATCGCCGGCGGATCGCGATGCGCTCGCCAACGCGCGCACGGTATGGCGATGCCCGACGCCGCAGCCGCATCGGGCGGCTGCACGCCCGGGCATTCATCGATCGGATCAAACGGGAATGGGAGCCGTATTTCGATCGACGCGGCAGGCGTTCGGCACCGAACGCGCCCGGTGCGGCGCGCAGCGCTCGTTTCCTCTATAAGATGGCAGATTCCATGCATCGAACGACGCTGCCATGACCGCTTCCTCCTCACACCGAAATCCCATTCACTGCGAAATCGATCTCGACGCGCCGGGCAAGCACGCGGGGTACCTGCGGCTGCCGCACTCCGTGCACCGCTCCGCCTACGGCTGGCTGCCGATCCCGATCGCGTCGATCCGCAACGGCGACGGCCCGGTCGCGCTCGTGATGGCCGGCAACCACGGCGACGAGTACGAAGGCCAGATCATCGTCTCGCAACTGATGCGCGAGATCGAACCCGACATGGTCAGCGGGCAGTTGATCCTGCTGCCGATGGCGAATTTTCCGGCGGCGGATGCGGGCCTGCGCGTGTCGCCGCTCGACGAAGGCAACCTGAACCGCAGCTTTCCCGGCGACCCGACCGGCACGCCGACGCAGATGATCGCCCACTACATCGAGCACGCGCTGCTGTCGCGCGCGCAGTACCTGGTCGATCTGCACTCGGGCGGCAGTTCGCTGCTGTACCAGGGCGGCAACATGCTCGCGATCGATCCGCTCGACGCGGACGAAGCCGCGAAGCTCAACGGGCTGCTGAACGCGTTCGGGCTGCACAATGCGCTGCTGCATGCGCCGAATCCCGTGCATTCGGCGTCGGCCGCGCGCCGGCAAGGCGCGATCTCGATCGTCACCGAGCTCGGCGGCGCCGGGATGGCCGATCCGTCGCTGATCCGGCTCGGCCGGCACGGGTTGCTGCATTACCTCGGCTATATCGGGTTGCTGCACGGCGCGCTCGTGCCCGACGCGCCGCCGACCGTCACGCGCTTCATGCGCGTCGACGGCGATCGCCATTTCGTCTATGCGTACGAGCGCGGGCTGTACGAGCCGCTCGTCGAACTCGGCGACCAGGTGAAGGCCGGGCAGCCGGCCGCGTGGGTGCATTTTCCCGATACGCCGTTGCGCGAACCGGTGCTGCACCGGTTCAACGGCGACGGCGAGGTGGTGTGCAAGCGCGTGCCCGCGCAGGTGCGGCGAGGAGATTGCCTGTTTCAGTTGGCGGAGTTGTCCACGCCGCCGCGTGTCATCGAGTGACGCAAGCGACTGGCGCGTTCGCGACCGTCGCAAGCCGACGCCGGTGCATACGCGCCGGTTGTCAGTCGGACGACACCGGCGACTCAGTTCCCTGCGCAACGCCGCATCGATGGCAATGCGGGAAGAAGAAGAAATTCCGGCCCCCGCATTCGCCGCATGCATTGAAAAGTCTCAAGCCGCAATGTACGCAGAACGTGGAATCGTCGCCGCCGAGATTCCACTGTTTGTCGCACGACGGGCAGCGCTTTTTCTCGAGTGACCGGACGGCTTTTTCATATCCGATCGTGCGTGCGCGTTCGCCCCGATCCTGCTGCAATTCGAGCCGTTTGCGTTCGGCATAGCGCTGAAACGCCTTCATCATGTAAAGACCGGCGAATACCGTGAGCACGATGCCGACGAGGACCCGGACATAGCCGCCGAAATTCGGCAAGTACGGCACCAGTTCAATGAAAAACGCACTCAGCGCAAACAGGCCGAAACCGTACACGAACGGCCAGTAGCGCGCCTTGCGGTAGCGGATGAACAGCCAGATCGCAACCAGCAGGATCGGTAACGTCAGCGCTAGCCGCAGCCCGAACACCTGCATCTCGTAGCGTCGCGTTGCTTCGTCGAAGCGCCGTTCGGCCGCTGCGTCCGCTTCGGCGATTTGCGTGTCGACCTGATTTTGCTGCGACGTCAGCGCCCGTTGCTGGTCGCCGATCGCATCGATCTGATGCTGCCAGTCGACCACCACGGCCTGCAGCGTATCGAGCTTGCGCGTTCTCGCCAGAAGGTCCGGATCGCTCGCACCGTCTCCCGTCACCGCGCGGGTTGCCAGCCAGTTGCGGAAACTTTCCTTCTCGGCCGCGTATTCCTTCGCGGCTCGGCCGCGCGCCACTTCCAGCGTGTCGACCTTCTCGGCAAGCGCGTCGCGCTGCGCCAGCAGATGGCGCCGTGCCGCGTCGAGCCGCGCCTTTGCCGGCGCATCGGCGAATTGCTCGACGGCCGGCGGCCCCCCGCTCGGAGCGAACGCCATGTCCCGGATCACGAGGCTGCCGAGCATGTTCAGAAAGACCGCGAAGACGATCGCGATTGCCCATGACGCGATTCGCAGGAGCCGTGCAGGGCTGGTCAGGCCGTCACCGGGAGTCATCATCGTTTTTTTCCTGTTGTTGGAATGGTTTCCATTGTTATTAATCTCGAAGCAACCGTCGATGCTCTCTTTCTCGCCGGCTACCCGTCCGACTTCGCCGCGATGCCGAATGCCGATCCCGAGCGTTCGGCCTCCATTCGTGCCAGCGGACCATCACCTCGAGATTGGCGGAGGAACGTGTGGGTTCAGCTCGATGAGTTCTCGGGCCAACCTGACAGGCATCGCAATGCCGCAGCCGGAACAAACGCTATTGTCGGTCCGTTCGCCACAACACGGACAAAACCATCGCCCCGTGCAGGCGCGAGAGGGTTGAACGGACGTTTCGCCGGTTCTCAATGCTTCGAACTGCATTCGAACGGAGTGGCTAAAAAGTGCGCCCGTCGATGCACATCGAAGTTCTCCTCCCGCGACGATGACGAGTTCAGCGGAGCAATAGGGGCAATGCATGAGCGACAAGGTCGTGGAAATGACTGGAGCGGACTGGAATGCCGCCATCTTGGACGAGGCATCGACTGTCCGCAACCGACCGGCAGTCGCGCCGTCAGATAGAATGATGGGCTTTGCCCGTACGCCTATGTGGTTCAAGAACCTTCAGCTTCATCGTCTTCCGGCACCTTGGGCCGTTACCCCCGACCAGATGGAAAAATGGCTGGCGCCTCACGCGTTCCAGCCGGGCAGCAGCGTCGAAATGCAGCGCGTCGGCTGGGCATCGCCGCGTGACGACGGCGCGCTCGTGTATTCGATCAACCGGCAGATGCTGCTGCTGTTCCGTTCCGAAAAGAAGCTGCTCCCGGCGTCGGTCGTCAATCAGGTCACCAAGGCGCGTGCGCTCGAAGTCGAAGAGCAGCAGGGCTTCAAGGTTGGCCGCAAACAACTGCGCGAGCTCAAGGAACAGGTTACCGACGAACTGCTGCCGCGCGCGTTCAGCATTCGCCGCGATACCCGCGTGTGGATCGACGCGGCGAACGGCTGGCTCGTCATCGACGCGGCTGCCCAGGCGCTCGCCGACGACGTTCGGAGCCTGCTCGTCAAATCGATCGACGGGCTGCCGCTCGCGGGCGTGCAGGTGGCGCGTTCGCCGGTCGCCGCGATGACGGACTGGCTGTTGTCCGGCGACGCGCCGGGCGGATTCACCGTGGACCAGGACGCCGAGTTGCGCTCGAGCGGCGAAGGCGGCGCCACGGTGCGATACGTCGGCCACGCGCTGGAAGCGAACGACATGCGCCGGCACATCGAAGCCGGCAAACAATGCATGCGGCTCGCGATGACCTGGGATGACCGGATCTCGTTCGTGCTGACCCCGTCGCTGACGATCAAGCGTGTCACGCCGCTCGATGTGATCAAGGAAGCGGCGGATCCGACCGCGCAGAACGACGATGAACGCTTCGACTCGGACGTCGCGCTGATGACGGGTGAGCTGGCGCGGATGCTGGCGAGTCTCGTCGATAGCCTGGGCGGCGAGCGGCAGGACGCGACTCGTCAGGAAGCAGCCTGAACGCCGTCGTCGTCGAGGATCGTCGCCCCGCGACGGTGGGGCTTCGCGCCGACGCGACGATTGGAGGAGAACCGCCGCCACCCTCGCGGCGGCGAATCGCGGTCGGGCGCTCGCGATCCTGAACAGCCCGCCCCGCATCGGCCTGACCGGCAGGCCATCGAAGCGACGACACGCTGCCGATCCGCGGCGCTCGTCTGCGTTGCCCACACGTCGACCGGGCACGGCGCCCTGCCACGGGCGTTCGCCCCACCCCACTCCGCCTGCAAGCCTTCTTCCGCGTCCCGCGAAATCCTTATCGAAATTGCTTCGTTCGCCTTTGCCGGCCGCGCCGCTAACGTGTTCGAAACATGGCGGCGCGCCGGGTTGCCTCGCACGAAGCACGACAGCGGCCGCCATCACGACAACCGCGTCGCGATAACGGAACAGACCGGACGGGCCGTGTGCCCGCACCCCGCCAGGAACGTCCGCATCGCGCGCCATTCGCGATGCCCATGGCCACGAACGACCGCATCATCGACACGACGCCGCTCGACGTCCGCGCGCAACCGCTGATCGACGCGCTGATCGACGAGTATTCGACCCGTTACGACGCGTACCGCCCCGACAGCCGCGCGTCGGCCCGCGACGAGCTCGCGCGCTACCCGGCCGAACTGTTCGCGCCGCCCGACGGCGCGTTCGTGCTGCTGCTGCGCGACGGCGAAACGATCGGCGGCGGCGCGTTCAAGCGTTACGACGCGCAGACCGCCGAACTGAAACGCATCTGGACGCGCACCGACCTGCGCCGCCAGGGCCTCGCGCGGCTCGTCGTCGAAGCGCTCGAACTGCGCGCCGTGCAGCAGGGCTACCGCCGCCTCTACCTGACGACCGGCTTTCGCCAGCCCGAAGCGTGGGCGCTGTACGACCGCACCGGCTATACGCGGCTGTTCGACTCGTCGATCGATCCCGAAGCGTATTTCCACCTGCGTTTCGGCAAGGACCTCGTCGATCCGTCGCGCACGTCGACGCTGGCCGACCTGTGGGCACCCGTGCCCGAACCGGTGCTGCCGCGCTGAGCGCACGGCGCCCCGCCTTTCACGTTGCCCATTCCGCTTTCCACGCCTCCACGACAGGACGTTTTCATGCATCGAGCCGTACCGCTTTCATTCCGTGCCGTGCGCACGCTGGCCACCGCGCTGATCGGCCTGAGCGCCTTCGCCGCCGTCACGGCCGCGTCCGCCGCGACGTTCGACCTGAGCCCCGAGCAGCGCGGTCGCCCGCGCGGCGCAGCCGATGCGGCGGTCGAGCGCGCGGTGCCTGCGTCGTTCAGGTTCGCCGAACCCGGCACGCTGACGATCGGCATCGCGCCGAGCCTGCCGCCGATCAGCTCGTATGCGACCGACGCACGCACGGTGATCGGCTTCGACGCCGACGTCGGCCAGCTCGTCGCCGACAGTCTCGGCCGCAAGCTGAAGATCGTCGCGCTCGCGTGGGCCGACTGGCCGCTGGCGCTCGAATCGGGGAAAGTCGACGCGGTGATCTCGAACGTGACCGTCACCGAGGAGCGCAAGCAGAAGTTCGATTTCTCGACCTATCGCAAGGATCAGGTCGGCTTCTACGTGCGCAACGACAGCAAGATCCAGGCGATCCACGAGCCGAAGGACGTCGCGGGGCTGCGCATCGTGACCGACGCCGGCACCAACCAGGAAAAGATCCTGCTCGCGTGGGACCGCGAAAACGTCGCGCACGGGCTCAAACCTGTGCAGATCCAGTACTACGACGATCAGGCGATGCGCATCGTCGCCGTGCAGTCGGGCCGGGCGGACGCGGTGTTCAGCGTGAACTCGGTGCTCGCGTATCAAAGCGCGCAGCAAGGCAAGACGCGGCTCGTCGGCACGATCAGCGGCGGCTGGCCGCGCACGGCCGACATCGCGATCGCCACGCGCCGCGGCAGCGGTCTCGCCGAGCCGCTGACCGTCGCGCTGAACGGGTTGATCAAGAGCGGCCGCTACCGGCAGGTGCTCGACCGCTGGAACCTCGCGTCCGAAGCGATCGACCAGTCGCGCACGAATCCGCCCGGGCTGCCGAAGAGCTGAGCGCCGCGCGCCCGCAACCGTCCACCCACGCTCACGCAGGAACGCCGCTCACCATGTCTTATTCGCTTTCGTTGCTGGACAAGAGTCCGATCGCCGACGGCGCGAACGCCGCCGACGCGCTGCGCTTCACCACGACGCTCGCGCAACGCGCCGAACAGCTCGGCTATGCGCGCTTCTGGGTCGCCGAACATCACGGCACGCCGGGCTTCGCGAGCTCGGCGCCGGAGATCGTCGTCGCGCATCTGCTCGCGCGCACGTCGCGCATCCGCATCGGCTCGGGCGGCGTGATGCTGCAGCACTACAGCCCGTTCAAGGTGGCCGAGACGTTCAAGCTGCTGGCCGCGCTCGCGCCGGGCCGCGTCGATCTCGGCATCGGCAAGGCGCCCGGGGGGCTGCCGCTGACCACGCGCGCGCTGCAGTGGTTCCACGACAAGGCGCGCAAGCCCGACTTCGCGGGGCAGCTCGCGGAGCTCGACGCGTTTCTCGGCTGGGGCGTGGCCGAAGATCATCCGCTCGCCGGCGCGGTCGCGATGCCGGTGCCGCCGCAGTTGCCCGAACGGATCCTGCTCGGCGGCTCGCCGGACAGCGGCGCGCTCGCCGCGCGCCACGGCTGGCGCTTCTGCTACGCGGGCCATTTCAACGGCGACGACGCGAATCTCGAACGCTCGCTCGACGCATACCGCAGCGCGGGCGGCCAGAAGCCGCTCGTGGCGCTGTACGCCGTCGCCGCGCCGACGCGCGACGAGGCCGAGCGACTGATCGGATCACTGAAGATCTTCAAGCTGCAGTTCGCGGGCGGCCAGAGCTTCAACCTCGCCAGCGCGCAGGCGGCCGCCGAATTCGCACGGCAAAGCGGCGCGTCCGACTACCGGATCGACGAGCTGCGCCCGACGGTGCTGGCCGATACGCCCGAACGTGTGCACCGCGCGCTCGACGCGCTGAGCCGGCGCCTCGACGTCGATGCGTTCGTGATCGATTCGCCGGTGTCCGACTACGCGGCACGGCTCGCGTCGGCCGAGTGGCTCGGCGGCGCGCTGTCGACCACGCCGTTGCAGGCGGCCCTCGCGGCCGACCGTTCCCTTTCCCCCGACCAGAACGCGTGACGCTCCCATCATGACGACCCGACGATCGATCCCCTTCGGCCTGATGCTGCAAGGCGCAGGCAGCCACATGAACGCGTGGCGGCATCCGAGCAACCCGCCCGACGCGAGCATCAACCTCGACTTCGCGATCGGCGTCGCGCGCAAGGCGGAAGCCGCCGGCATCGCGTTCGCGTTCGTCGCGGACGGCCTCTACATCAACGAGAAGTCGATTCCGCACTTCCTGAACCGCTTCGAGCCGCTGACCGTGCTGTCGGCGCTCGCGGTCGCGACGAAGAAGATCGGGCTCGCGGGCACGATCTCGACGTCGTACAGCGAGCCGTTCACGGTCGCGCGCCAACTCGCGTCGCTCGACGCGATCAGCGGCGGGCGCGCGGGCTGGAACGTCGTGACGACGCCGCTCGAAGGCACCGCGAAGAATTTCGGCAAGGCGCACCCGGATCACGAGCTGCGCTACGAAATCGCCGACGAATACCTCGAGGTCGTGCAGGGCCTGTGGGACAGTTGGGACGACGATGCCTTCGTGCGCGACCGCGCGACCGGCCGCTTCTTCGATCGCGACAAGCTCCATACGCTCGAACACCGCGGCCGCTTCTTCCAGGTCGCGGGCCCGCTGAACATCCAGCGCTCGCCGCAGGGGCAGCCCGTGATCTTCCAGGCCGGCTCGTCCGACACCGGGATCGGCCTCGCGGGCAAATACGCGGATGCCGTGTTCACGCATTCGCCGTCGATCGAGGAAACGGCCGCGTTCACGCAGCGCGTGAAACGGAGCGCGATCGAGCACGGGCGGCAAGCCGGCGACGTGAAGATCTTCCCCGGCGTCGGGCCGATCGTCGGCCGCACGGCCGCCGAAGCGGAGGACAAATACCAGGCGATCCGCGACCTGCTGACGATCGACGAGGCGCTCGCGTACCTCGGCCGCTATTTCGATCACCACGATTTCACGCAGTACGCGCTCGACGCGCCGTTCCCGGAACTCGGCGAGCTCGGCCGCAACAGCTTCCGCTCGACCACCGACCGGATCAAGGCCGATGCGAAACAGAAAGGCCTGACGCTGCGCGAGACCGCGCTTGCGGTCGCGACGCCGCGCCCGAACTTCATCGGCACGGCCGAGCACGTCGCCGACGAGTTGATCCGCTGGCACGACGCCGGCGCTGGCGACGGCTTCATCCTCGGTTTTCCGGTACAGGCGCAGGGCATCGACGATTTCGTCGAACTCGTGATTCCGGTGCTCGAGGCGCGCGGCCGCTACAGCCACGACCTGCCCGGCGTCACGCTGCGCGATCACCTCGGTCTGCCGCGCAAGGCGAGCCGCTACGCGACGCCCGGCGCCGCACGGGAAACGGCCGCCGAAGCGCACGCCTGACGCCGCCGCGCCGCCCGCGCGCGGCGCGCCCGCCGATCGATCCATTCGAGGACTCCAACGACATGAGCGACACGACCCACCTCGGCGGCGCGCTGCCGCCGCTCTCTTCCCCCGGCGCACGCGCGCCCGGCACGCGCGTGCGGATCGTACCCGCGCGCCACCGGTCGCGCACGGCCGGCACCGTGCTCGCGCTCGTGCTGATCGCGCTCACGCTGCATTCGATCCTCGGCAACCCGCAATGGGGCTGGCCGGTGTTCGCCGAATGGTTCCTGTCGCCGCCGGTGCTGTCGGGGCTCGCGCGCACGCTGGTGCTGACGCTGCTCGGCGCGGTGTTCGGCTTCGTGCTCGGTGCGTTCGTCGCGCTGGCCCGGCTGTCGCGTTCGCGCCTGCTGTCCGCCAGCGCGTGGATCTTCGTGTGGCTGTTCCGCTCGATTCCGCTGATCGTGCTGCTGCTGATCCTGAACAACCTCGGCTACCTGTACGAGCACGTGCGGCTCGGCGTGCCGTTCACCGACATCGTATGGTTCGACACGCCGACGACCGACCTCATCAGCCCGTTCCTCGCGGCCGTGCTCGGCCTCACGCTGAACCATGCGGCGTTTTCCGCGGAAGTGATCCGCGGCGGCATTCTCGCGGTCGACCAGGGGCAGCTCGAAGCCGCCGCCGCGCTCGGGCTGCCGCGCGGCCGGCAGACCTCGCGAATCGTGCTGCCGCAGGCGATGCGCGCGATCCTGCCGACCGCGTTCAACGACCTGATCACGCTCGCGAAAGGCACGTCGATGGTGTACGTGCTCGCGATGCCGGAGTTGTTCTATACGGTGCAGGTGATCTATCGCCGCAACCTCGAAGTGATTCCGCTGCTGATGGTCGCGACCGTCTGGTACCTGATCATCCTGACCGTGCTGTCCGCGATCCAGGTGCAGGTCGAGCGGCACTATGCGCGCGGCGCGTTGCGCAATCCGCCGCCGTCGGTGGTCACGTTCGCGCTTGCGCGTATCGGCGGGCTGTGGCGACGTGTCGCGTCGCGCCGCGCGGCATCGAGCGTCCGTGCACGAAGCGATGGCGGCACGCCTGCCGATACCGCGGCCGCCGTGTCGCGCTCCGGCGGCGAAGTGGCCGTGCACGGCGTGTCGAAGCAGTTCGGCATGCAGCGCGTGCTCGACAACGTGTCGTTCGTCGCGCCGCGCGGCAGCGTGACCGTGATCGTCGGGCCGTCGGGCTCCGGCAAGTCGACGCTGCTGCGCACGATCAACCATCTCGAACGCGTCGACGACGGCTTCATCGACATCGACGGCGAATTGATCGGCTATCGCCGCGAAGGCGACGTGCTGCACGAGCTGAACGAACGCGACGTGCTGAAGCGGCGCACCGCCGTCGGCATGGTGTTCCAGAACTTCAACCTGTTCCCGCACCTGACGGTGCTCGAGAACCTGGTCGAAGCGCCGGTCGCCGTCGCCGGCATGACGCGCGACGCAGCCGAGCACGCCGCGCGCACGCTGCTCGCGCGGGTCGGCCTCGCCGATAAAGCCGATGCGTATCCGCGCCAGTTGTCCGGCGGCCAGCAGCAACGCGTCGCGATCGCGCGAGCGCTCGCATTGCGGCCGAAGGTGCTGCTGTTCGACGAGCCGACGTCGGCGCTCGATCCCGAACTCGTCAACGAGGTGCTCGACGTGATCAAGGAGCTCGCGCGCTCGGGCACGACGCTCGTGATCGTCACGCACGAGATCGGCTTCGCACGCGAAGTCGCGGACAACGTGCTGTTCATGGAACGCGGGCGCATCGTCGAGGCCGGCCCGCCTGCTGCCGTGCTCGATGCACCGGCCCATGCGCGCACGCGCGCGTTCCTGTCGCGGGTGCTGTGATGCGCGCCGCTTACGACTCGCGAGGTGCCGGACGATGACCGATCGACGCCAGTTCGTCACGGCCGCGCTGGTCGCGGCATCGGGCCTGCCGTGGCGTGCGGCTCGCGCGGCCGCCGCGACGGCCGACCTCGACCCGCGCCAGGCCGGCCGCGTGCGCGCCGGCCCCGACGACGCGGCCATTCGCGCGGCAAGCGGCTACCGCTGGGTGCGCGACGGCGCGTTCACGGTCGCGATCTCGCCGCACGCGCCGCCCGTATCGACCTATGCGACCGACGCGCGCACCGTGGTCGGCGCCGATCCCGACTATGCGCAGCTCGTTGCCGACGCGCTCGGCCGTACGCTCGTGCTGGTGCCGATCGCATGGGCCGACTGGCCGCTCGGGCTGACGTCCGGCAAGTACGACGCGGTGATCTCGAACGTCGGCGTGACCGAGAAGCGCAAGGAGAAATACGATTTCACGACCTACAGGCTCGGGCTGCACGGCTTCTACGTGCGCATCGGCAGCCCGATCGCGAAGATCGCGGAGCCGAAGGACATCGCGGGTTTGCGGATCATCACCGGCGCCGGCACGAGCCAGGAGCGCATTCTGCTCGAATGGAGCAAGCGCAACGTCGCGCAGGGGCTCAAGCCGGCCGAGCTGCTCTATTTCGACGACGACGCGACGGCGCGCGTCGCGCTGCTGTCGGGCCGCGCGGACGCGGAGCTGAACCCGAACGCGTCGCTCGCGTACGAGGCCGCGCGCAGCGGCAAGATCCGCCGCGTCGGCGTCGTCAATGCCGGCTGGCCGGCGAATGCCGATGTCGCGATCGCGACGCGTCGCGGCAGCGGGCTCGCGCCCGCGCTGACCATCGCGACCAATGCGCTGATCGGCAACGGCCGCTACGGGCAGGCGCTCGCGCGCTGGGGTTTGCAGAGCGAGGCGATCGCGCGGGCGCAGACCAATCCGCCGGGGTTGCCGTCGTTCTGAACGCGCCATGCAATCGCCCCGGCATGCCGTGACGGCGATGCCGGGGCACGCGACTGGCGCGCAGGCTCGTCTACGCCGGCACCGCCGCCCGATATCGGTCGAGTTCCGCGACATGCGCATGAATCGCCGGGATCAGGTCGCGCCCGTAGGCCAGCGCATCGTCGAGCGGATCGAAACCGCGAATCAGGAACGTCGATACGCCGAGCCGGTAATACGCGCCCAGCGCCCGCGCGACCTGCTCGGGCGTGCCGACCAGCGCGGTCGAGTTCCAGCGCGCGCCGGTCAGGTTCGCGACGCCCATCCACAGTCGCTCGTCGAGCACGTCGCCCTGTGCGGCGGCCGCCATCAGCCGCTGCGAGCCGGCATTCTGCGGCGCATGGCCGGCGATCGGCTGGCCGTTCGCGAGCCGCGCCGCGCGCACGCGCGCGCGAATCGCCTCGGCCTTCTCCCACGCGGCCGCCTCGGTATCGGCGACGATCGGCCGGAACGACACGCTGATGCGCGGCGCCCGCCCGAACGGCGCGGCCGCGGCCCGCACGCGGGCGATCTGCTCGCGCACCGCGTCGAGCGGTTCGCCCCACGTCATGTAGACATCCGCGTGTTCGCCCGCGACCGCGAGCGCGGCCGGCGACGAGCCGCCGAAATAGATCGGCACATGCGGCCGCTGCGCGCCCTTCACGACCGGCGACGCGCCGCGCAGCCGATAAAACGCGCCGTCGTGGTCTACCGGCGCATCGGCCAGCCAGATCCGTTTCAGCACGTCGAGATATTCGCCGGTGCGGCGGTAGCGCGCATCGTGCGGCACGAAATCGCCGTCGCGCTGCAGGTCCGCATCGTCGCCGCCGGACACCACGTTCAGCGCCAGCCTTCCGCCGCTGAACACGTCGAGCGTCGATATCTGCCGCGCGGCGGCCGACGGCACGATCACGCCCGGCCGGTGCGCGAGCAGCAGGCGGATGCGTTCGGTCGCGGCGGCCGCGAACGACGCGACGATGAAACCGTCCGCCGCGTTGCTGAAATGGCCGACCAGAATCTGGTCGAAGCCGGCGGCCTCGTGCGCCTGCGCGAAGCGGCGCACGTAGTCGGGCTGCACAGCGGCGCCGCCCGGTACGTCGACCTCCGCGCCGGGTGTCGCGGTGATCATGCCGATGATGTCGACTGGCATGTCGGAATGTCCTCGGGTATGTCGATCGGAAATCGTGACGATCGCCGCACGGTCATTGCGCGGCGGCCGTCTTCTGCGCGGGCACGGCGAACGCGCCCGCATACGAGCGGTCGAGCAGCTTCGACGTGTCGTACGCGGCGGGAATCACGCCGGCCTTGTGCAGGAAGTCGGCCGTGTTCTGCGCATCTTTGGCGGCCGTCTCGTCGACGGGGCCGACGCGCTGCTTCGCGTTGTTGAGCCAGCGATACGCGACGTCGGGCTCGAGCTTCGCGCGCTTCGCCCACAGGTCCGCATACTCGCGCGGATGGCTGTCGACCCACTGGCGCGCGGCCACCACGCGCCGCAGGAAATCGGTGATCTCGGCGCGCTTGCCCGAGGCGGCCTGCTCGTTCGCGGCGACGAAGCTCAGCGCCGGCATCAGCCCCTGTGCGGTCGTCACGGGCCGCGCGCCCTGCCGCAACGCAAGCGTGCTGACGAACGGCTCCCACAGCGACACCGCATCGACCGAACCGTTCGCGAGCGCATTGGTCGCATCGATCGGCATCAGGTATGCGTACTTCACCGAATCGGCGCGCAGGCCCGCGTGTTCGAGCGCGCGCAGCACGAGCTGCTGGCTCCAGGCGCCGCGCCATACCGCGATGGTCTTGCCCTGCAGGTCGGCCACGGTGCGCACCGGCGAATGCTTCGGCACGAGGATCGCGACGCCGTCGAGACTCTGCCGCGACACCGCGACGACCTTGACCGGCGCGCCGCGCGCGGCCAGCGTGAGCAGCGCGGAATCGCCGAGGAAGCCGATGTCGATCGCGTTGCCGTTCAGGCTTTCGGCGACCGGCGCGGCGGCCTGAAAGTGCTTCCATTCGATCGCGTAAGGCAGGTCCTTCAGCACGCCGGACGCCTCCATCGATGCCTGGATGTTGAAGTAGTTCTGTTCACCGACGCGCAGCGTGACGGTGTCCTTGGCGATGCCCGGCTGCGCGGCAAGCGCCAGCATGAGCGCCGTGACGATTCGGCTCAGCAACATGATCTCCCGGAAGGTTGGCGGACGGCCGCGCGACGGCGCGCCCTCTTTCCGCCTGCGCGACGGCCGGCGGAACGGATGGAACCGGTGAAGATACGTCGATCCACTTCATGACACAAACGCAATATTCTTCTATGCAAAGATGCAAATATTTTATGAATAACGTGCGCTTGCCCGACGCGCGCCGCCGACCGCCGGACCACGGAGTTCGAATGATTCCTCGATAAATATTTCGTGCACGAAATAAATTGCGGACTATATTTCGCATACGAAATAACTGCCCGAGCGAGGACGGCCATGACCTCCCAACCCATCGAATTTTCCGCCGCCGACGGCTATGTCCTGCACGGCACGCTGTGGTCGCCGGCCGCGACGCCGCGCGCGCTGGTCCTGATCCATCCCGCCACGGCCGTGCCCGAGCGGCTGTATGCGGGCTTCGCGCGCTTTCTGACCGAACGCGGTTTCGCGGCGCTGACCTACGACTATCGCGGCATCGGCGCCTCGCGGCCCGCGCGTCTGCGCACGCTGCGGGCCCGCATGCGCGACTGGATGGAGCTCGACGTGGGCGCCGCGACCGCGTGGGCCCGGCACACGTACGAAGGGCTGCCGCTGCTCGCGGTCGGCCATAGCGTCGGCGGCCACGCGATCGGGCTGTCCGGCGCGACGACGCATCTGCGCGCCGCCGTGCTGGTCGCCGCGCATGCGGGCAGCACGCGGCTGATCGCGCAGGCGGCCGAACGCCTGAAGGTGCGGCTGATCCTGCGCGTACTCGGCCCGCTGATGTCCGCGCTGCTCGGCTACGTGCCCGGCAAGCGGCTCGGGCTCGGCGAGGATTTGCCGGCCGGCGTGTTCCGCGAATGGAGCCGCTGGACGACGCTGCCGCACTACTTCTTCGACGACCCGACGCTCGGCGCGGCCGAGCGCTTCTCGAAGCAGCAGTTGCCGATCCTCGCGCTCGGCTTCGACGACGATCCGTGGGCGAACCCGGCCGCGATCGGCCTGCTGGTAAGCTATCTGACCCGCGCGAAGGTCGAACGCCGCCAGATCGATCCGCGCGCGGCAGGCATCGGCCCGGTCGGGCACATGGGCTTCTTTCGCAGCCGGCCCGGCGCCGTGCTGTGGCCCGACGTCGCCGATTGGCTCGCGCAGGCGCTCGACACGCGTCGCGCCGCGGGCCGCCCCACCCTTACCATCGCAGCCGGGAACCCAGCTTGAGCGAAGACCGACGACTGTTTTTCATGTTGAACATCGGCCAGCGGCGCGTGCAGCGCTGGATCGATCGCAAGGCCGAAACCGAGACGCGCGCGAGCGCCGCGCAGGCCGGCGTGCTGTTCTGCCTCGCGAAGCAGGACGGCGCGCTGATCGGCGAAGTCGGCGCCGCCTTGCAGCTCGCGCCGTCCGCGATGACGGGGCTCGCCGACCGGATGGCGAAAGCCGGCCTCGTTACGCGTCATGCCGATTCGGACGACGGCCGCGCGACGCGGCTGTACCTGACCGACGAAGGCCACGCGGCGCTCAAGCGCGCGCGCGTGCTGCTGCGCGAACTCAACGGCAAGCTGTGCGACGGGTTTTCCGACGACGAACTCGATGTCGTCGCGCGCTGGCTGCACGCGTTGCAGGAGCGGTTTCCGGCCGAGCGCTGAGCAGCGCATCGCGCGCTCGCAACCGGCTCTCACAGGCCTCAATCGCAAGCGATTGCGATTCGCGTTTTCGATTCGATTTTCATGCCGGCGCAGCGGCAAATCTTGCGTGCCCGCGCCGGCTTCCGGCAACGCTTTCCGGCTACGCTCTGTTACAAAAAACCGCCTGTCGCGCGTCATTCGAATCGCCTACATTGCAATCCACTTCGACGCATTCGTCGCATGCCCTGACCGGTTTTCCCGTCGGGTCGACATCGCAGGCACACCGACAAGCAATGAAAATGAAAAGGAGTCTTAACCGAAGCGCTGGCGGCATCCAGCGCACGCGGATGGCGATGACCGAAGCGGCATGCTGAACGACGCGTAGCGACGTGCGCGGCATGATCGGCCGCGCCCCGGCTCGCGTCGTCTCGTCGTGCCCCGCCATCGCATCCGCACCTCACCGAGGAGTCGTCCATGCGACGCATGATCGTGTCCCATCCGCTTGTCACCCGCCTGTCCGCCGCGATGGCGCTGGCCGCCGCTGCCGCGGCACACGCCGAGCCGACCGTCGTGTCCGGCCCGAGCCCGTTCGCCGCGTGCACCATCGGCGGCCCGGGCGTCAATTACGTGAATGCAGAAGTCGAACCGTGGCTCGCGGTCAACCCCGCGAACCCGAACAACATGATCGGCGTGTGGCAGCAGGACCGCTGGTCGAACGGCGGCGCCCACGGGCTCGTCGCCGGCTACTCGTTCGATGCCGGCGCAACCTGGGCGCGCACGCCGCAGCCGTTCAGCGCCTGCGCGCCGGGCGGACTCAAGTACGAGCGCGCATCCGATCCATGGGTATCGTTCGGGCCGGACGGCACCGCGTATTCGGTGTCGATCTCGTTCAATCAGTCGAACAACGGCAACGCGGTCGCCGCGTCGGTCTCGACCGACGGCGGACAGACGTGGAGCAGCCCGGCCGTGCTGATCGCAAACGACGAACCGACGACGCAATTCTTCAACGACAAGGAATCGGTGACCGCCAACCCGGTGAAGGCCGGCACCGCGTACGCGGTATGGGACCGCCTCGAACTGCCGAACGGCAACCCGTACGCGAACCTGCACACGCAGGCGTTCCGCGGGCCGACGCTGTTCTCGAAGACGACCGACGGCGGCAAGACGTGGAGCGCCGCGAAGGTCATCGTCGACGTTCCTTCGCGTCAGCAGACGATCGGCAACCAGATCGTCGTCGATCCGAAGAGCGGCACGCTCTACGATTTCTTCGACCTGATCCAGCCGCCGTTCAGCAAGGCGGCCGGCAAGGTCGCGTTCATCAAGTCGACCGACGACGGCGCGACGTGGACCAAACCGCAGGTGATCGCGGGACTGCAGACGGTCGGCGTCACGGATCCGAACACCGGCGAACCCGTGCGCACCGGCGACATCATTCCGGAGCCGGCGATCGACCCGGCCTCGGGGCAACTCTACGTCGTGTGGCAGGACAGCCGCTTCAACGGCGGCACGTAAGACGAGATCGCGATATCTTCGTCGAAGAATGGCGGCGCGACATGGAGCGCGCCGCTACAGGTGAACACGCCGACCGGGCGCCCCGCGTTCAATCCGTCGGTGCGCGTCGACAACACGGGCGCGGTGATGGTCACGTACTACGACTTCCGCGACCTGCAGGCCGGCAACACGACGACGCTGCCGACCGGCTTCTGGCGCAAGATCTCGCACGACGGCGGCGCCACGTTCGCCGACGAGCGGCGCGTCGGCGGCCCGTTCGACATGAAGCTCGCGCCCAACGCCGAAGGGTTCTTCATCGGCGACTACCAGGGGCTCGACGTCCTCCCGTCGTCGTCGTTCCATCCGTTCTTCGTCCAGACCAACGCGGGCAACCTGACGAACCGCACCGACGTGTTCTTCGCGCCGTGACGCGACGATGACCGTCACGGCGCCGCACGACGCATACGTCGCGCGGCGCCGTGCGCATGTTCAGGACGCCGATGCAGGCGGTCGGCACGATGCGTTCGTCGACCGCCCTTCCCTCGGCTTCGCCAATACGTCGTCGATGTTGGCGAGTCGATCGCGCCGGATACGGGCGCGCACCGAGCCGTCCGCCGCGCAATCGGGCGACGCCCGCAGATCGCGTCGCGTGCCGACGGTCGACCCGTGCACGGCGTTGCCGTTCGGCTCGGGCGAGAAGATCGGCAACGGGACATCGACGGCGGCAGGCCGTCGAGCGCCACCGCACCGCGCATCGATCGACGCGGCTTCGCGGCGTCGCAGCGCTCGCCGGCGTTCGACGCGAACGCTCGAGCCGGCCGTCGCACGCCGCCCTGCTGCTGTCGCGCCCCTCGCCGATCCGACAGAAACCCGACGGGATCCTGCCGTTTGGCTTGGATTTTGACATGATATAACATATCATTTCGCGTGCTCGTCCGCCCGACGCCGTTCCGACCAGGCGGCCGTGCCTCGCCGAGCCATGTTCCAACGGGTCATTGCGCGTCGGTGACGCAACAATATATCGTATCCAGCGATGACCTGCATTGCTCGTTATCCGATCCCAACCGATTCACCGACCATGCGCGACCTCCCTCGCTTACCGCTTCGCCCGCTCTCGTCCTTGTCGCTGATCCTGTTTGCCGTCGTCGCCCATGCGCAGACCGACGCGCCCGCCGCGTCCGGCACGCCATCCGCCGAACCCGCGCCGCTCGCGCCGATCTTCGTGACCGCGAACCCGCTCGGCGACACCGAACTGATCGCCCCGACCGTCCAGCTTTCCGGCGATGCGCTCACCCGCCGCCAGGCCGATTCGCTCGGCGAAACGCTCAACGGGCTGCCCGGCGTGTCGACCACCACCTACGGGCCGATGGTCGGCCGTCCGATCATCCGCGGGATGGACGGCGACCGGATCCGGCTGCTGCAGAACGGCGTCGCGGCGTATGACGCGTCGTCGCTGTCGTACGACCATGCGGTGCCGCAGGATCCGCTGTCGATCGAGCGCGTCGAAATCGTGCGCGGGCCGGCCGCGCTGCTGTACGGCGGCAACGCGGTGGGCGGCGTGGTCAACACGATCGACAACCGGATTCCGCGCGAAGCGATCGAGGGCGTGACCGGCGCGCTCGACGCGCGCTACGGCGGCGCGAATTCCGTGCGCGCGGGCGCCGCGCAGGTCGAAGGCGGCAACGGCCGCTTCGCGTTCCACGTCGATGCATTCGATCGCGAAACGAGCAAGCTGCGGATTCCCGGCTACGCGCGCAGCAGCCAGCAACGCGCGATCGACGGCCCCGACACGCCGCAACCGGAAGGCAACGTGCCGAACAGCGACGGCCGTGTGCACGGCGGTGCGGTCGGTGCGTCGTACACGTGGGCGGACGGTTTCGCGGGCCTGTCGTACAGCGGCTACGAATCGAACTACGGCTCCGTCGCGGAAAGCGACGTACGGCTGCGGATGCGCCAGGAACGCCTTGCGCTCGCGTCCGAGGTGCGCAACCTGAGCGGGCCGTTCACGACGCTGAAATTCGACTTCGCGTACACCGACTACCGCCACAAGGAAGTCAACAACGGCGAGACGGCAACCACCTTCCGCAACCGCGGCTACGAGGCGCGCATCGAGGCGCGCCATCGCAAGATCGGCCCGTTCGAAGGCGCGATCGGCGTGCAGTTCGGCCAGAACACTTTTTCCGCGCTCGGCGACGAATTGCTCGTGCCGTCCACGCGCACCAACAGCGTCGCGCTGTTCGGTCTGGAGGAATGGCAGGTCGTCCCGGCGTTGAAGCTGAGCCTCGGCGGCCGCATCGAGCACGTGAAGGTCGATCCCGATCCGGCCGGCGTCGAGAAATTCGCGCTCGCGCAGCCGCGCGACTTCAATGCCGGCAGCCTGTCGGCCGGCGCGCTGTTCTCGCTGACGCCGGTATGGTCGGTCGCCGCGAACGTCGCCTACACCGAACGCGCGCCGACCTTCTACGAGCTGTATTCGAACGGCCCGCACGATGCGACCGGCCAGTTCCTGATCGGCAACCCGAACGCGTCGAAGGAAAAAGCCGTGTCGACCGACCTGTCGCTGCGCTATGCGAGCGGGCCGAACCGCGGCAGCGTCGGCGTGTTCTACAACCGCTTCTCGAACTACCTGACCGAGTACAACACCGGCCGCGTGGTGGACGGCGACGACCAGCCCGTCGCGCCCGGCACCGACGGCGCGCTCAACGAGGCGATCTATCGCGGCGTGCGCGCCGAGTTCTACGGCATCGAGCTGGACGGCAAGTGGCGTGCATTCGCGCGGCGCGGCCATACGGTCGATCTCGAACTGACGGCCGACTACACGCACGCGCGCAACGTCGACACGGGCCAGCCGCTGCCGCGTATCGCGCCGCTGCGTGCGACGCTGGCGGTCGACTACGGTTACGGCCCGTTCGGGGCGCGTGCGCAGGTCACGCACGCGTGGTCCCAGCATCGTGTACCCGACAACGACTTCTCGACGGACGGCTACACGTCGCTCGGCGTGATGCTGACCTACAAGTTCCGCGTCGGCGCGACGAACTGGCTCGCGTACCTGCGCGGCGACAACCTGACGAACCAGGAGATCCGCTACGCGACGTCGGTCGTACGCGGCTTCGCACCGGAAGGCGGCCGCAGCGTGATGGCCGGATTGCGCACCACGTTCTGACCCTCGTACGGCTCGCGGCGCCCGCCGCGGGCCTCGCGGGTCTTTTACCGGCGCGAGCCCGAACCGCCCGCGCCGCTCCGCTTATTCGTCATTCCCTTGCGCCGATTACGCCGCTCGCATCGAACCCGCGCATCGCAACGAAATTCCCTCATTCATCGGCAAATCAGAAAGAAATCATCAGACAAATATTATAAAAAAGATGTTTTTTGTTTCGCCAGTAAAACCGCATTCAAATCCCGTACATAACGAATCGAATAAGTCGCAATCCCGCGAACCATTTGATCAAGACCAAGAACGCCCGCTTGACAAGGCCGACGGTGTTTGAAAAACGAATGTAAGGGTTTTCGAAGGGTAAAGAATCATTCCAAATTCCCGTTAAAGCCGGCACCAACCTGTATCTGGTCGAACGATAAATTCCATTTACCACCACACGCACAGGGGCCGAAACGTGAAAATCGTCAGAATGAGCATCAAAACGAAACTCCTCGGCGGCTTCGGCCTGCTGGCCGCGGTCGTCGTGACCGTATCGGGCATGGCGCTCAAGGCACTGTCCGATACGAACACCGAGTTTTCACGCTACATGAACGGCATCAACGCGCGGGCCAGCCTGGCCGCACACATCCGCACCGCGGTCGACCGGCGCGCGATCGCCGCGCGCAATCTCGTGCTCGCCACCCGGCCGGCCGACATCGAGGCCGAACTCGCCGAGGTGAACCACGCGCACAAGGACGTGCAGGACCATCTCGCGAAGCTCGACGACCTCATGGCGAAGGCGACCGACACGTCCGATCGTGCACGCGAACTGGTGGCCGAGATCGTGCGCATCGAAACCCGCTACGGGCCCGTTGCACTGCGCATCGTCGGACTCGCGCAGGCCGGCAGGAAGGACGACGCGATCGCCGACATCGACGACAATTGCCGCCCGCTGCTCGCGCAGCTGGTGCGTGCGACTGACGCCTACGCGACCTATACGCATGAACGCGAAATCGGGATCGCGCAGGCATTCGCGGATCGCTACACGGTGGAGCGCAACCTGCTGGCCGGCATCTGCCTGATCGCCATCGCGATCGCGGCCGGCGGCGGCCTGTGGCTCACGCGCAAGATCACGGCGCCGATCGGCTCGGCCGTGGACGTCGCGCGCACGGTGGCGAACGGCGATCTCGGCAGCCGCATCGAGGTGCGCGGCAACGACGAAACGCGCGACTTGCTCGACGCGCTGCGGACGATGAACGAGCGGCTGATCGGCATCGTCGGCCGCGTGCGCGACTCGTCGAACAGCATCGCGCACGCGGTGAGCGAGATCGCATCGGGCAACCTCGACCTGAGCCAGCGCACCGAGGAACAGGCCGCGTCGCTGCAGGAAACCGCGGCGACGATGGAGGAATTCACGTCCACGGTGCGCCTGAACGCGGAAAACGCGCAGCAGGCGAGCACGCTCGCCGCGAATGCATCGGACGTCGCGCAACGCGGCAGCTCGGTGGTCGGCCGCGTGGTCGACACGATGACGGAGATCGGCCACAGCTCGTCGAAGATCGCCGACATCACCGGCATCATCGAAGGCATCGCGTTCCAGACCAACATCCTCGCGCTCAACGCGGCGGTCGAAGCGGCCCGCGCGGGCGAACAGGGTCGCGGCTTCGCGGTTGTCGCGAGCGAAGTGCGCAGTCTCGCGCAGCGTTCGTCGACGGCGGCGAAGGAAATCAAGGAACTGATCTCCGCGTCGGTGCAGACGATCCGCGACGGCTCCGCGCTCGCGGGCGAAGCCGGCAAGACGATGTCCGACGTCACGCAGGCCGTGGCGCGCGTGACGGACATCATGGGCGAGATCGCGGCCGCGTCGGCCGAGCAGAGCCGCGGCATCGACCAGGTGAACCTGACGATCACGCAGATGGACCAGACGACGCAACAGAACGCGGCGCTCGTCGAGCAGGCGGCGGCCGCATCGAAGTCGCTCGAGGCGCAGGGCCGCGAGTTGTCCGAAACGGTCGCCGCGTTCCGGATGCCGGCCGGCGCGCATGCGGTATCACCCGGCACGCATGCACAGGAAACCGACACGCGCCGCTGGCAACCGGCTGCCGCGTAACGGCATGCGCGTCGTCATCGGCACCATGACGCCCCACTCGTCGCATGGCCTTGCACCCACTGCGTCGCGGCCCGGCGCAAGTTTCGGTCCCGCTCGGGCAGCGCCGGTTGCAGGACAGGCGCCATCGCTACCGCGCGACCTGTTCGCCCGAGCCGTTCGTCGACACGGACTTTTAAAACGCACGAATGACGAGTATCCTAAAAAAGCACTTTTCGACCGGACGGCGAATCGCGTGCCCTGACTCCCGTCCGATCGCCATGCGGCCCCGTCGTATCGCGCACCGCGCGCCGACGGCGGCGTCTGTCTCTCGCGCCCTGGCCGCACGAACCTTCCCCAACAATCGTCAGGAGAGCTGGTGAGCCGACTCGTCGTCGTATCCAATCGCATCGCAGATCCCCGTAAAGCCGCGGCCGGCGGCCTCGCCGTAGCCGTGAAGGACAGCCTGCAGGAAACCGGCGGCGTCTGGTTCGGCTGGAGCGGCAGGCTACGCGGCGGCGACGAGCAGAGCGCGCATGGCGACGACGTGCAGGTCCAGAACGTCGGCGGCATCCAGCTCGCGACGGTCGATCTCGATCCGCAGGATTACGACGCTTACTATCTCGGTTACTCGAACAACGTGCTGTGGCCGGTGTTTCACTACCGGCTCGATCTCGCGCAGTTCGACCGGCGCTTCGCCGACGGCTACCGACGCGTGAACCAGCTGTTCGCGCGCAAGCTGCGCACGCTGCTGCGGCCCGACGACACCATCTGGGTCCACGACTATCAACTGATTCCGCTCGCGGCCGAGCTGCGCGCGATGGGCTGCACGAATCCGATCGGCTTCTTCCTGCACATCCCGATGCCGCCGCCGCCGATCATGGCCGCGATTCCCGAACACGAATGGCTGATGCGCGCGCTGTTCGCGTACGACCTCGTCGGCTTCCAGACCGAATCGGATCTGCTCCACTTCGAGCACTACGTCGAAGCGGAAGCCGGTGCGGCGCGGCTGCCGGACGGCCGACTGCGCGCGTTCGGCCGCACGCTGTCGGCCGGCGCGTTTCCGATCGGCATCAACGTCGACGAATTCGAGTCGCTCGCGCGCGATCGTGACGGCCTCGCCATGTTCGAACGAATGCGCGACGAATATTCGCGCCGCCAGTTGCTGGTCGGGGTCGACCGGCTCGATTACACGAAAGGGCTGCCGCAGCGCGTGCATGCGTTCCGCGAGTTGCTCGAACAGTATCCGGAGAACCGCGACCGTGCGACGCTGATCCAGATCGCCGCGCCGAGCCGCGAGGATCTCGGCGCCTACGACGACCTGCGGCGCGAGATGGACAGCCTGTGCGGCGCGATCAACGGCGACTACGGCGAGCTCGAATGGATGCCGATGCGCTACATTCACCGCACCGTCGCGCGCAAGCGCCTGCCGGGCCTCTATCGCGCGAGCCGGGTCGCGCTCGTCACGCCGCTGCGCGACGGGATGAACCTCGTCGCGAAAGAGTTCCTCGCCGCGCAGGACGCGGCCGACCCGGGCGTGCTCGTGCTGTCGCGTTTCGCGGGCGCGGCCGAACAACTGAAATCTGCGCTGCTCGTCAATCCGTACGACACGCAAGGCACCGCGCAGGCGATCCAGCGCGCGCTCACGATGCCGCTCGAAGAGCGCCGCCAGCGTCACGCGGCGCTGATGGCGATCGTGCGCAAGACCGACGTGCACTGGTGGCGCACGCGCTTTCTCGACGCGCTCGCCGAAGCGGCCGAAGTCGCGGCCGCGACCGAATCCTGACGCGCCGACGCGCGCTCACGCGCTGCCCGCTTCGTCGTGCATGCGAGCACGACGCCGTTCGATCGATACGGGCGCGCCGCTCGTGGCGATTCCGTGGCGAAAAAACAGGAATGTCGACGCGCGCCGGCCCGCGCAACGGCTTCAGCGATCGGATTCGTGCGGCCGTCCGTACGCGACGAAATCGCGCTCGACGGTGGAGGCGTGCTCCGTGTCGATCGCGCCGCCGCGCGCATTCGTTTCGTCGCCGGGTAACCCCTCCGTCGCCGACGACGGTTCGATGCGTCCGTCGATCAGCGCCTGCAGCGCGTCGCGTTCGAGCACCTCGCATTGCAGCAGCCGTCGCGCGATGCGTTCGAGCGCGTCGCGTCGTTCGCCGAGCGTCGTCGCGACGCGCGCATGCGCATCGGTCAGCAGCGTGCGCACTTCTTCGTCGATCATGCGCGCGGTGTGCTCGCTGCAGCGGCCGCCGTCCGCATGCCACATGCCGGGCATGCCCGAGCGCGCGTCGCCGTCGTCGAACGTCGCGAGCCCGATCTTCTCGCTCATCCCGTACTGCATGACCATGTGGCGCGCCATCGCGGTCGCGCGTTCGAGGTCGTTCTGCGCACCGGTCGAGACATCGCCGAACACGAGCTCCTCCGCCACGCGCCCGCCGAGCAGCGCATCGATCCGGTCGAGCAGCTCGCTGCGGCGCAGGACGTAGCGATCCTCGGTCGGCACCTGCTGCGTGTAGCCGAGGGCGGCGACGCCGCGCGGAATGATCGACACCTTCTTCACCGGGTCGCAATGCGCGCGGCTTTCCGCGACGAGCGCATGGCCGGCTTCGTGATACGCGATCGTCAGTTTCTCCTGCTCGTTCATCACGCGGCTCTTGCGCTCGAGGCCCGTCAGCGCGCGGTCGATCGCCTCGTCGAAGTCGGCCATGCCGATCGCCGGCTTGCCGAGTTCGGCCGCATGCAGCGCGGCCTCGTTGACGACGTTCGCGAGATCGGCGCCGACGAAGCCCGGCGTGCGCGACGCAAGCTCGCCGAGATCGACGTCGGCCGCGAGCTTCACGCGCTTCACGTGCACGCCGAGGATCTGGCGGCGGCCGTTCACGTCGGGCCGGTCGATCGCGATGTGCCGGTCGAAACGGCCCGGCCGCAGCAGCGCGGGATCGAGAATCTCGGGCCGGTTCGTCGCGGCCATGATGATCACGCCGGAGCCGGCCTGGAAGCCGTCCATCTCGACCAGCAACTGGTTGAGCGTCTGTTCGCGCTCGTCGTTGCCCGACATCGGGCCCACGCCGCGCACCTTGCCGAGCGCATCGAGCTCGTCGACGAACACGATGCACGGCGCCTTCTGCTGCGCCTGCTCGAACAGGTCGCGCACGCGCGCGGCGCCCACGCCGACGAACATCTCGACGAACGCCGAGCCGCTGATCGAGAAGAACGGCACGGCCGCCTCGCCGGCCACCGCGCGTGCGAGCAGCGTCTTGCCCGTGCCCGGCGCGCCGACGACGAGCACGCCTTTCGGGATCTTGCCGCCGAGCCGCTGGTAGCGATCGGGATTGCGCAGAAACGCGACGAGCTGTTGCAGCTCGGCCTTCGCTTCGTCGATGCCCGCGATGTCGTCGAACGTGATGCCGGTTTCCTGCTGCACGTACACGCGTGCGCGGCTCTTGCCCATTCCGGTAAAGTCCTGCAGTCCGCCGCGCTTGTGCAGCATCATGTTCCACACGAACACGAGCAGCATGAGCGGCAGCAACCACGACGCGAGCGACGCGATCCAGCCGGTGTCGGGCGTGCCGTGATAGCGGATGCCGGCCGCGGTCAGCGTGTCGATCAGGTGTTCGTCGGTCACGCGGCTGGTCGTGAAGCGCCACGGCGCGCCGGCCTGCTGCACGACCGTCGCGTCGGACGCCGGCAGCATCGTGCCGGCCTGCGGCATCTTCAGCGCGCCCGAGATCGACGCAGGGCCGACCTCGAGATCGTCGACGAGTCGCGCGGCGACGAGCCGGTGGAAATCGCTGTACGCGATCGGCGTCGACGTCGGGTGCAGCATCAGCAACTGCGCGGCGAACAGCACGAAGAAGCCCGCCGCGATCAGCAATCCCGGGTAGTCGAATTTCCTGTCCATGGCATCGGGCCGGCCGTATCGGCTGCGCGGCGTGCGCTCACGCCGGCACGCGCGCGGAACCGGTACGCGGCCGCCATGCGAAAACGGCAAGCATCCGCGCCATCGTCGCCTCGCTGTCTCGCATCGTTCGCTGCATCGATGCCGCCTCGGCAACACCGTCAGCCGGCGTCGCGGGGCGATCCTCGCCCGGGCGGCACGCCGCGACGCGCCGCCCCTGATTCCAGTCTAGTTCGCGCACGGGCGTCGCGCACCGCTCGCCGCGCGCGCGTCGAATCGTCCGACGAACAGCTTTCATCTGCCCCCTTGGCGCGTTATAGTCGCGTTCGTGACATTTATGTGACAGTCGCATCGCGCCACCGCGTGCGATGCCGGCCATGGCATTCCGCCCTGCGTCGCGGCAGCCCGCGCGACGCAGGCGCGCATCGAACGACACCTGCCCACCGCCCATCCGAGGAGCCCACGACGTGAACGACACCCCCGATCGCCCCGACGACCTGCCCGTCGATCCCGACCGCCGCCGTGTGCTCGGCGGCCTCGCCGCGCTCGGTGCCGGTGTCGCCGTCGCCGGCTGCGAAACCACCGCGGACAACGCACCGCGTTCGGCCGCCGACCTGCGCATCGACGAAGCGTTGCGCCAGCGCGTGCGCCACATCGTCGTGATCTATGCAGAAAACCGCAGCTTCGCGAACCTGTACGGCGACTTCCCGGGCGTGCGCTATCCGCTCGGCGACGTGCGGCCGGAACAGGCACGACAGCTCGATCGCGACGGCAAGACGCCGCTGCCGGTGCTGCCGAAGATCTGGGGCGGCCTCGTGCCGCAGGCGCAGGAAGTGGACGGCAAGCGCTACGCGATCGCCGAGCGCGACATCGACAAGCTGCCGAACGCGCCGTTCCGGATTACCGACGCGCAGGGCAAGCCGCTGCCGAACGGCGTGATCACGCGCGACCTGTGGCATCGCTTCTACCAGAACCAGATGCAGATCGCGGGCGGCCGCAACGACCAGTTCGCCGCATGGGCCGATTCGGGCGGCCTCGTGATGGGCCACTACCGCAATTCGGCCGACACGCTGCGCCTGTGGAATCTCGCCCGGCAATACACGCTGTGCGACAACTTCTTCATGGCGGCCTTCGGCGGTTCGTGGATGAACCACATGTTCCTGATCTCCGCGCAGCCGCCGCTGTATCCGGACGCGCACAAGCATCCGCATGCGGCGAAACTGCTGTCGCAGGTCGAAGGCGACGACCCGACCGGCACGCGCCTGAAGCTCGCCGACGATTCGCCCGCGTCCGCGCTCGACGGCCCGCCGAAGTTCGCGGCCGACGGCCCGCTGACGCCGGACGGCTACGGCGTGAACACGATGGCGCCGCCGTACCAGCCGAGCTACGTGCCGCCGCCCGATCCGGGCAATGCCGCGTATGCGGATCCGTCCGACCATCGCGTGATGCCGCCGCAGGGCTACGCGACGATCGGCGACCGCCTGTCGGAAAAGAATATCGACTGGGCGTGGTACAGCGGCGCATGGCAGTACGCGCTCGAACATCGCGACACCGGCACCGTGCCCGACTTTCAGTACCACCACCAGCCGTTCAACTACTTCGCGAACTACGCGCCGGGCACCGAAGCCCGCCGCAAGCACCTGCGCGACGCGGGGCTCGGCGACGCGCCGTCGACCAACCACTTCATCGCCGACATCGACGCGGGCCGCCTGCCGGCCGTCGCGTTCTACAAGCCGCAGGGCAACCTGAACATGCATGCGGGCTATGCGGACATCGAATCGGGCGACCGTCACATCGCGACCGTGATCGACCATATCCGGCGCGGGCCGCAATGGGAAAACACCGTGATCGTGATGACGCACGACGAGAACGGCGGCTGGTGGGATCACGTCGCGCCGCCGGTCGGCGATCGCTGGGGTCCCGGCTCGCGGATCCCGGCGCTCGTGATCTCGCCGTTCGCGAAAAAGGGCTTCGTCGATCACACGCTGTACGACACGAACTCGATCCTGCGCTTCATCAGCCGCGTGCACGGCCTCGCGCCGCTCGACGGCGTGGTCCGGCGCAACAACGCGTTCGCCGCACGCGGCGCGACGCCGCCGGGCGATTTGACGAACGCGCTCGATCTCGGCTGATCGCCAGTCGATCATCGGAAACGCCGACGCCCCGGGCCACGCGATGAATGGCTCGGGGCGTCGTTCGTTTCGGCCTGGCGACGCCATGCGGCGCCGGGCAATGCGTCGCGCGCAACGTGCGCGACGCCGATCCCGCGCGTCAGCCGCCGAGACGCTGCTCGATCTTCTTCATCGTGTCGGTCATTTCAGCCGGCAAGCGCAGCTTCAACGTATCGAACAGCGCTGCGTGCAGCTTCAGTTCCTCACGCCATTCGTCCGCGTTCATCGACGTCACCGCCTCGAACTGATCGCGCGTGAAATCGAGGCCGTCCCAGTGCAGGTCTTCATACGCGGGCGACACGCCGAACGCATGCTCGCCGCCACCGCCGGTGCCTTCCAGACGATCGAGCATCCACTTCAGCACGCGCATGTTCTCGCCGAAGCCGGGCCACACGAACTTGCCGTTCGCATCCTTGCGGAACCAGTTCACGCAATAGATCTTCGGCGGCTTCGCGCCGGTGGCTTCGAGCCGCTTGCCGAGTTCGAGCCAGTGCGCGAAATAATCGCTGACGTTGTAGCCGCAGAACGGCAGCATCGCGAACGGATCGCGGCGCACGATGCCCTGCTTGCCGACGGCGGCCGCGGTCGTCTCGGAACCCATCGTCGCGGCCATGTACACGCCTTCGACCCAGTCGCGCGCCTCGGTCACGAGCGGCACCGTCGTCGAGCGGCGGCCACCGAAGATGAACGCGTCGATCGGCACGCCGGCCGGGTTTTCCCAGTCGTCGTCGATCGACGGGCACTGCGCGGCCGGCGCGGTGAAGCGCGAGTTCGGATGCGCGGCCTTGCGTCCGGTTTCCTTGGCCGTTTCGGGCGTCCACGGATTGCCCTGCCAGTCGGTCAGCTTCGCGGGCGGCGTGTCGGTCAGCCCCTCCCACCACACGTCGCCGTCTTCCGTCAGCGCGACGTTCGTGAAGATCACGTTTTCCTTCAACGTGGCGATCGCGTTCGGGTTGGTCTTCACGCCCGTGCCCGGCGCCACGCCGAAGAACCCGGCTTCCGGATTGATCGCGTACAGGCGGCCGTCGCGGCCGGGCTTCAACCACGCGATGTCGTCGCCGATCGTCGTGACCTTCCAGCCGTCGAAGCCCTGCGGCGGGATCAGCATCGCGAAGTTGGTCTTGCCGCACGCGGACGGGAACGCGGCCGCGACGTGATACTTCTTGCCGGCCGGCGACGTCACGCCGAGGATCAGCATGTGTTCGGCGAGCCAGCCCTGATCGCGACCCATCGTCGACGCGATGCGCAGTGCGAAGCACTTCTTGCCGAGCAGCGCATTGCCGCCGTAGCCCGAGCCGAAGCTCCAGATCTCGCGCGTTTCCGGGAAGTGCACGATGTACTTGACCGGATTGCACGGCCACGGCACGTCCTGCTGGCCAGCCTCGAGCGGATGGCCCACGCTGTGCACGCAGGGCACGAATTCGCCGTCCTCGCCGAGGACGTCGTACACGTCGCGCCCCATGCGCGTCATGATCCGCATGTTCACCGCGACATACGGGCTGTCGGACAGCTCGACGCCGACGTGCGCGATCGGCGAGCCGAGCGGCCCCATCGAAAACGGCACGACGTACAGCGTGCGACCGCGCATCGAACCGCGGAACAGCCCGTTGAGCGTCTCGCGCATTTCGGCCGGATCGATCCAGTTGTTGGTCGGGCCGACGTCGTCGCGCGACGCCGCGCAGATGAACGTGCGATCCTCGACGCGCGCGACGTCCGACGGATCGGATTGCGCGAGATACGAGTTCGGACGCTTCGCCGGGTTCAGGCGCTTGAGCGTGCCCTGGTCGACCATCGCCTGGCACAGCGCGTCGTATTCTTCCTGCGAACCGTCACACCATACGATGCGCTCGGGCTCCGTGAGCGCCGCAATGCGCGCTACCCAGTCGATCAGCTTGCGATGTTTGACGAAAGCCGGCGGAGCGATCGACGGGCCGTGCGTCGCTTCGGCCAAAGTGTTTTGCGACATGGGGATGTCTCCAGATTATTGGGCGGGGATGGGGGATGCGGGCGAGCCCGCGAGATGGGGAATGCGTGCGGAGCGCAGCAAGATGCGGCACGTGGAACGCGACGCGCGAGCGGAGCGCGCGTCGAAGCCGCGATGCGTGCGAGAGAAGGTGAAGTCTCGTTAGAGGGTGCGAACGCGAGTTTCGCCATGCAAGCAACCTGCCGTACAACTCCATGCCGGCCAGCATACCATCGCCGTTATTGGGCGGGCGTTGCGTTGCAACAAGAAACAACTGTGACGGCGCACCGGCACGCGCGTTGCAGGCGGGTGATTTTTTACGGCGTCGTCGCAGGCGACTGGGGGACGAAACGGCCGCGATAGCCGCCCCGCAAGGGTTTCGCGCGAGCGGTAATTTCAACCTGCGGATCGTCCATGCCGGCAATGCGAACACGCATCGCGCCGATTCGCGTTTTCGCTACTCAGGCAAACCCTGAATTAGGTTGCGCACACAAACATCCCGATCGAATGCCCCGATGCAGCCACTGCTCATAACGGTACGCGTGGCAATCCGTGTTAATACGCGCCCCGGCTACGACGCGAATCGTCGAGGAGTATTTCCGGTTGCCGCGATGACGGTCCGCGTGAATTCTTCGCCGCGGTTGGCGACGATGAAAAATTCCAGCACGACGTTTGCCGAAACGATGGACAAGTTGAGGTCGCGTCGTCGATCTCGATGCGATCGACGGGGTGCCGACGAACCGGTACGTCGCGAAGACGTGCGCGGGTCACGCACTGGCGTGGGCAGACAAAAAAACGCCAGCCCCAAGGGCTGGCGT
This sequence comes from Burkholderia sp. MSMB1826, assembly GCF_001526325.1. Taxonomy (NCBI): domain Bacteria; kingdom Pseudomonadati; phylum Pseudomonadota; class Betaproteobacteria; order Burkholderiales; family Burkholderiaceae; genus Burkholderia; species Burkholderia sp. MSMB1826. The sequence goes on along the minus strand of NZ_LOYN01000010.1, from coordinate 360,289 downwards.
CGTGCTTCGGGTCGGACGACGATCAGAACTGGTTCATCGTGTTGTCCTTGCCCGCCGCCTTCAGCGCCGCTTCGCCGCTGAAGTATTCCTTGTGATCGTCACCGATGTCCGAACCGGACATGTTCTGGTGCTTCACGCAGGCGATGCCCTGACGGATTTCCTTGCGCTGCACGCCCGCCACGTAGCCGAGCATACCCTGGTCGCCGAAGTATTCCTTCGCGAGGTTGTCGGTCGACAGCGCAGCCGTGTGGTACGTCGGCAGCGTGATCAGGTGGTGGAAGATGCCTGCTTCACGCGATGCATCGGCCTGGAACGTCCGGATCTTCTCGTCGGCCAGCTTGGCCAGTTCGGTGTCGTCGTATTCGACGCTCATCAGTTGCGCACGGTCGTAAGCCGACACGTCCTTGCCTTCGGCCTTCATCGCGTCGTAGGCCTGCTGACGGAAATTCAGCGTCCAGTTGAACGACGGGCTGTTGTTGTACACCAGCTTCGCGTTCGGGATCACCTTGCGGATCTCGCTGACCATGCCGCCGATCTGCGCGATGTGCGGCTTTTCGGTTTCGATCCACAGCAGGTCGGCGCCGTTCTGCAGCGACGTGATGCAGTCGAGCACGCAACGCGCTTCGCCCGTGCCGGCGCGGAACTGGAACAGGTTGCTCGGCAGGCGCTTCGGACGCAGCAGCTTGCCGTCGCGCTTGATGACGACGTCGCCGTTGCCCAGTTGGTCGGCCGACAGTTCTTCGCAATCGAGGAACGAGTTGTACTGGTCGCCCAGGTCGCCCGGCGCGTTGGTCACGGCGATCTGCTTGGTCAGGCCGGCGCCCAGCGAATCGGTACGCGCGACGATGATGCCGTCGTCCACGCCCAGTTCCAGGAACGCGTAGCGGATCGCGCGGATCTTCGCGAGGAAGTCCTCGTGCGGCACCGTGACCTTGCCGTCCTGGTGGCCGCACTGCTTCTCGTCCGACACCTGGTTTTCGATCTGGATGCAGCACGCGCCCGCTTCGATGAACTGCTTGGCCAGCAGGTAGGTCGCTTCCGCATTGCCGAAGCCGGCGTCGATGTCGGCGATGATCGGCACGACGTGCGTGACGTGGTTGTCGATCTTTTGCTGGATCGCGGCCTTGGCGGCCGGGTCCTTCGCCGCATCCAGCTCGCGGAACAGGCCGCCCAGCTCACGGGCGTCGGCCTGGCGCAGGAACGTGTACAGCTCGCGGATCAGCGCGCTGACCGAGGTCTTTTCGTGCATCGACTGGTCCGGCAGCGGGCCGAACTCCGAGCGCAGCGCGGCGACCATCCAGCCCGACAGGTACAGGTAGCGGCGCTCGGTGCTGTTGAAGTGCTTCTTGATGGAGATCATCTTCTGCTGGCCGATGAAGCCGTGCCAGCAGCCCAGCGACTGCGTGTACTTGGACGGATCGGCATCGTACGCGGCCATGTCGGCGCGCATGATCTTCGCGGTGTACTTCGCGATGTCCAGGCCGGTCTTGAACTTGTTCTGGGCACGCATGCGGGCGGCATATTCGGGGTTGATGGCATTCCACGCGCTGCCGTGGTTTTCCTTCAAACCTGCCACTGCCTTGATGTCGTCTTGATATTGGGACATGTCTATCTCCTGGGAACGAAGCGCATTTGAGTAAAGGATTCAGCGTGCCCGCCGCGTGTGACGAAGCGAACTGCATGGACTCAATAGTAATCCTGCTTGGCGCGATTTCGACCAAGTCTTATATAAGACATAAGATATAAATTCCCCTTGTTTTTCAATGAGATAGCCAAGCGTTTTTGCGATGCAAAACACGGTTTCAAGCGGCGGTAAAACGCGGCGGCAGGAATCCGGCGCACTTCCCGCGATATGAAATGCCCTTTCGGTTGCTGAAGGACCGGCACGCTCCGACCAAACCGGAACAGCAACGACCGTCAGGCTTTGTCACAGCCATGACAAAACGTCTATACTTGGACGATTATTTGATACGCGTGCGTCAGCGCGTCGGCCTGCGTCCCGGAGCGACATGAACGACTCTCCCGTTTTCGACACCCTTTGCGAGCTGCTGAATACGTCCGGCGCGCGTTTCCGCGTGCTCGAGCATCCGGCGGAAGGCAAATCCGATGCGATCGCCGCGCTGCGCGGCACACGCCCCGAACAAGGCGCGAAGGCGATGCTCTGCACGTTCAAGGATGGCGGCGACACCGCCGCGCTCGCGGTGATTCCCGGCCACCTGAAGATCGACTTCCGCAAGGTCGCCGATGCGTTGGGCCGGCGCAAGGCGACGCTCGCGTCGCCCGACGTCGCGGCCGCGGTCACGCGCTGCGTGATGGGCGCCGTGCCGCCATTCGCGTTCGATCCGAACGTGACGCTCGTCGTCGATCCGGCGCTGGTCGAGCGCAACGCCGAGATCGCGTTCAACGCGGGCCGCCTCGACCGCTCGGTGGTGCTCGACGCGGCCGACTACGTCCGGATCGCGCGCCCGCTGCTGGCCGACATCACGCGGCCGGAAACGACGGACGCGCCCGCCTCCGAGGACCACGCATGAGCACGAACCGCAAACCGCTGCAGTCGGAGCAGGCATCGCTGATCGAGCAGGTGCAGCGCATCGCCGAAGGGCTCGGCGAGATGTTCGCGCCGTTCACCGAAGTCGTCGTGCACGACCTGCGCACACCCGAGCATGCGATCCTCGCGATCCACAACAACCTGTCCGGACGCGCGGTCGGCGATCCCGCGACCGAACTCGGCCTCGCCCGCATCGCCGACGACGATTTCCCGCAGGTGCTCGCGAATTACCCGAACCGCTTCGCCGACGGCCGCACCGCGAAAAGCACGTCGATCGGCATCAAGGATTCGACCGGGCGCTACGTGGCCGCGCTGTGCCTGAATGCCGACGTCACGCTGTTCCGCGGCTTCCAGGGCATGCTCAACCAGTTCTGCCGCACGGACGGCGAAGCCGTCGTCGAAACGCTCGACCCGGCCAGCGCCGACGCGATCCGGCAGCGCATCGACGCATTCGCGACGCGCCTCGCGACCACGCCGCGCGAGCTGAAGACCGACCAGCGCCGCGCGCTGATGCAGACGCTGAAGGCCGACGGCTTCCTCGAGGTGCGCCGCGCGATGGAGATCGTGTCGCAGCATCTCGGCGTGTCGCGCGCCACCGTCTACAACGACGCGAAGTGACGCGCCGCGTCCGGCTTTCCCATTTCGAGTTTCCCGTTGACTGATCTTTTCGACCCTCGAGCGACCATGAACTCTCCGATTCTTCCCACGTACGACGACGTCGCCGCCGCCGCGGCCCGGCTCGAAGGCCACGCACACCGCACGCCGGTGATGACGTCGCGCACGGTCGACGACGCACTCGGCGCGCAAGTGTTCTTCAAGTGCGAGAACCTGCAGCGCATGGGCGCGTTCAAGTTCCGCGGCGCGTTCAACGCGCTGTCGCGCTTCAACGCGGAGCAGCGGCGCCACGGCGTCGTCGCGTTCTCGTCGGGCAACCATGCGCAGGCGATCGCGCTGTCCGCGCGCATCCTCGGCATTCCCGCGACGATCGTGATGCCGCAGGACGCACCGGCCGCGAAAATGGCCGCCACGCGCGGCTACGGCGGCAACGTCGTGACCTACGATCGCTACACCGAGGATCGCGAGCAGATCGGGCGCGCGCTCGCGGAGAAGCACGGGCTCACGCTGGTGCCGCCCTACGATCACCCGGACGTGATCGCCGGCCAGGGCACCGCGGCCAAGGAACTGTTCGACGAAGTCGGCCCGCTCGACGCGGTGTTCACGCCGCTCGGCGGCGGCGGACTGCTGTCGGGCACCGCGCTCGCCACGCGTGCGCTGTCGCCGCATGCGAAGCTGTACGGCGTCGAGCCCGAAGCCGGCAACGACGCCCAGCAATCGTTCCGGTCCGGCACGATCGTGCACATCGACACGCCGCGTACGATCGCCGACGGCGCGCAGACGCAGCATCTCGGCAACCTGACGTTTCCGATCCTGCGCCGCGACGTCGACGACATCCTGACCGCGACGGACGCGGAACTCGTCGACTGCATGCGCTTCTTCGCCACCCGTATGAAAATCGTCGTCGAGCCGACCGGCTGCCTGTCGTTCGCCGCCGTGCGGCGGATGAAGGACGCGCTGCAGGGCAAGCGCGTCGGCGTGGTGATCAGCGGCGGCAACGTCGATCTCGAGAACTTCTGCGCGCTGGTGTCGGCACCGGCCTGACCGTCTGCGCGCGCATGAAGATCTTGTCATGCGCGCGCAGCGCGGCCTTCACGTCGCGTTAAGTTTCGCCTCCTAGACTGATTAGGTCGTCCCGAAGTCAGTCATGCAGGAGTGGTCATGAATACGCACGCGTTCGTCGCCGCCGCCCTGGCGGCCGTTTCCCTGTCGGCGTTCGCTCAACCGGGCGTGACGACATCCGTTTTTTCCGCCGCGTCGCCTCACCCCGCGGTCGGGCACGCGATGCACCGTTCGTCCGCCGCATTGCCGCCCGCCGGCTTCGTCCTCGCGAAGATCGATCAGAACAATACGCCGCCCGACCGCGGCGGCGACCCGGGTGGACGCGCGCACGCCGGCACGCATATGTAACGACACGCGCCCGACCGTCGACATTCGGCGCGACGGCAGCCGGCTCCGGCGCGACGGCATGCGGTCGAACCCGGCCGTTTCTTCAGACCTGAAACGCGCTCCGGGCACGTCGAACGAAAGGATCCGGAAAGCCGACGCCGATCGATGACGTTTTTTCGCATCCGCGCGCAGACGAACGATTGACGTGCCTGCATGCACGCCATTACCCTTGCGCGCTGATGGTTCCCGGAGACGGGATCAAAAGGGAACGCAGGCGAGGCAACGCCTCGAATCTGCGGCTGCCCCCGCAACTGTGAGCGGCGAATCCGTGCCACCGCGTGCCACTGGGAAACCGGGAAGGCCTGCACGGATGGCGACCCGCGAGCCAGGAGACCTGCCATCGACCCGAGGTCCAGCAGCCGCACCGGGCGGGGTGTCCCGATGCGCAAGCACCGCCGTTGGCGGTCGCCCGTTGCATGGACGACCCGACCTCAGGATCCGTCAGATGCCCATCGTTCCCGAATCCGCTTCCCGGCCGGAAGCGTCGCACCGACACGCCGTCGGCATGCGCCCCCTGTCCGCGCTCTGCTCGCGATCGCCGTACCCGCTTCACGCTTTGCCCCGCCGCCTCATGAACATTCGTCACCTGCTCGCCACGTCCGTCGCCACCGCGCTGTTGTCCCCGCTCGCCCACGCGGCCGGCGACACGGTGCCTGCACGGCCCGCCGCGCCCGCCGACGGCACGGACCTGCCGACGATCAGCGTGACCGACACGCGGCACCTGCCCGAATCGTTCGACCGGCGCTATGCGTCGACGCAGGTGCTCACGCGCGAGGATCTCGACCGGCTGTCGCCGACCGACCCGAGCATCACGCAGGCGCTCGCGACGCTGCCGGGCGTGACCGTCGCGCAGAACGGCGGGCCCGGCTCGTCCGCGTCGGTCAGCATTCGCGGCGCGTCGGCGAGCCAGGTCGCCGTGTTCATCGACGGCATCCGGATCGGCTCGCCGACCACCGGCATCGCGCCGTGGGCCGACCTGCCGACCGAAGCGTTCGAGCGCGTCGAAGTGATCTCCGGCCCGGCCGCCGCATCGTTCGGCAACAACGCGATGGGCGGCGTCGTGCAGTTGTTCACGCGCCGCGCCGCCAACCAGCCGAACCAGACCACCGTGTCGTTCGGCGGCGGCTCGAACAAGACGTTCGACACGCAGTTCCGCACGTCGGGCACGGTGCCGTCGACGGGGCCGCTCGCCGCGCTCGGCGGGCTCACCTATTCGCTCGGGCTGCACGACTACAACACGGCCGGCATCGACGCGACGCGGCCGTTCTTCTACGGCCACGAAGACGGCCGCAATCCGTATCACGCGCAGGATCTCGATGCGCGGCTCGGCTATGCGCGCGACAACTGGTCGATCTCCACGTTCGCGCTATATCACCGCTCCGATCTGTCCTACGACAACAGCGGCTACGCGAATCGCGAGCTGGACCATCAGTTGACGACCGGCGTTGCGTTCCATCTCGACATCACGCCCGATACGCAGTTCGACCAGTCGTTCGGTTATGCGAACGATCGCCAGTTCATCCATGCAGACAACCCGGCTCTCGCGACGGACCAGATCAACTCGCAGCGGATCAGCACGTCGACGTCGCTGACCCATCAGGAGCACGGGTTTCGCCTGTTCGGCCTGCCGCTGTCGGGCGAATCGAAGCTCGCCTACGACTTCACGCGCGAACAGGCGTTCCTGCCGGTCGACATTCCCGGCGGCGTGCCGACGCGCAACGACTCCGCGTTTTCGCTGCACCAGTCGGCGACGCTCGGCAGCGTGACGATGTTCGTCGCCGGCCGTCACGAGATCATCGCCGGGCAAGCCGTGAACACCGGCAACGCCGCGCTGTCGTGGGCGATCACGCCGGTCTATACGGCGCGCGTATCGTACGGCAATGCGTTCCGTCTGCCGACGTTCAACGACCTGTACTACCCCGGCTACGGCAACCCGGCCCTCAGCCCGGAGCGCAGCACGTCGGTCGAAGCCGCGCTCGACGCGAATACCGCGTACGGCACCTTCACCGCGGCGATCTACGACACGCGCGTCAACAACCTGATCGCGTACAACCCGGCGACGTTCTCGCCGATGAACATCGGCCGCTCGCACATTCGCGGCATCGACCTGTCGTACAAGGGGACGATCGGCCGCTCGACGCCGGTGAGCGTGGCCGTCGGCATCCTGAATCCGCAGGACGAGACCAACGGGACCTGGCTCAGCCGCCGGCCGCGCCAGACGGTCAGCCTGAACGTCGATCACACGTGGGACGAACTGAAGCTGCACACGTTGAGCACCGGTGCGTCACTGCTGTACGGCGGCTCGACGTTCGACGATCCGGCCAACCGGCAGTATCTGGCGTCGTACCTGACGGTGAGCCTGCGCGCGTCGTACCGGATCGATTCGCACCTGACGGTGTCGGCGTCGCTGTCGAACCTGTTCGACCGGCAATACATGACCGCGTACGGCTACAACACGCTCGGGCGCACCGCGTTCGGCAAGGTCAGCTACACGTTCTGACGCCCGGCGCATCGGCGCATCGGCGCATCGGCGCATCGGCGCATCGGCGCAACGCGCCGCACCGGCACGCGCGGAAAATTGACGTCGCGGCAAAAGCGCATGAGGACGACATCGGCATCGGCCCGGATCGCGGGATCGGATCCGGAGATCCGGTCGGCCCGCGCGGCCCCGTACGCCTAGATCAACCCGCGCACGCCGGCGACCAGCTGGATCGCGCCGAATACCGCGACGACGGCCGCCGACACGCACGACAGCCCGTGCATGAATGCGAACGACAGCTTCGCGCGCAGCGCGGCGGTCGCGCTGCTCAGGCACAGCCACCACATGGCCGAGCCGACGAACACGCCGGCGACCATCCACGCGACGGTCGCCCACATCGCGCCTTCCCGCGCACCCGGCAGCGGGCCGAGCGCCGCGAAGATCCCGACGAACGACACGATCGTCATCGGGTTCGACAGCGTGAGACCGAACGTCGTCAGGAAATCGCGCAGGACGGTCGTACGCGGCAACGCGCGCTGCCCCGCCGGCGCGGCCGGCGCCTGGCGCGCGATGGTCCACGCGAGCCACACGAGAAACGCGCCGCCGCCGATTTTCAGGCCGACGGTCAACATCGGGAACGCTGTGACGACGCCCGCGACGCCCAGCGCGCCGAGCAGGCCGTAAATCGCGTCGGCGCACGCGGCGCCGATGCCCGTCGCGAAGCCCGCCCGGAAGCCGCGGCTCAGACTGCGCTGAATGCACAGCATGCCGATCGGGCCGACCGGCACGGCGATCGACAGCCCCATCACGACGGATTGGATGAACAGCATCGCCTGCCCCTTGCGACATCGCGTGGATCGAACAGGCATCGTAGGGAAAGTCCGTTTCCCGCTGAATGCAGTTTTTAAGGAAAAATGGCGGCTCTACCTTAAAAATTCCCACAGCGATGGACGATCTGGACTGGAAGATACTTGCGCTGTTGCAGGACAACGGACGCATCAGCTATACGGAGCTCGCGCGTCAGGTTCACCTGTCGGTGCCGGCAGCGACGGAGCGTGTGAAGCGTCTTGAAGCGGCCGGTGTGGTCGAGGGCTACACCGCGCGGATCAATCCGTCCGCGGCCGGCTATCCGGTGAGCGCGCTGATCGGCATCACGGTGCCGCAACCGGCGAAAGCGAAGTTTCTCAAGCTGCTGGAGACGATTCCCGAAGTCGTCGAATGCCATCACGTGACGGGCGCGGATTCGTACGTGATGCGGTTCGTCGCCGTCAGCATGGCCCATCTCGAACGACTGATCGAACGCATCAACCTGTACGGCGAAACGCGCACGTCGATCGTGATGTCGACGCCGCTGCCCGCGCGCGGGATGGCGCGTCCGGCGGCGAAGCTCGGCGACGAGCGCAGGTAGCGAGTCGCGGTTTCGCGATCGTCGGACGGTTCCGGCCGGGACCGGCGACGATCGATGGCGGCCGTCCCCGCTCACGCGGCCGGTTGCCGCATGACGATCGGTACGCGCCGGTTATTTGCCGACCGCGCCGCCGAGCAGGCCGCCCACCAGCGACGTCACCGGCGCGAGCGGATTGGCGAGGCCGCCCAGCGGAGAGCTGCCGCTCGTACCGGTCGCGGCGCCGTCGTGCACGGTAGCCGGGATGCCGCCGACCACGCTCGTCACCAACCCGGAGATCGGCACCGCGCCGTTCGCGCCAGCCGGGTTCACGAGGCCGCCCACATTGGTTACCGTGTTGCCGACCGCACGGACGAGATCGCCGACGCCACCGACGATCGGCTGCGGCGACGCGGCGGTCACCTTCCATCCGGTCGACGTGATCGCCCCGCCGACCTGGCCGAGCAGGCCCGCGACCGGCTGCCCGACGCCGGTTGCGGTGCCGACCTGCTGCGTGAGGTGGCCCGCCGTCGTCACGAGCGGCGTGATCGCGGTGCTGATCGCCTGCGTCGCCTGCTGGACCGGGGCCGACGACAGCGACGCGCCGAGCGCCGCGCCGCCTGTGCGCAGGCCGCTCGCCACCGTGTCGAGCAGCCCGCTGACCGGCGTCGTGATCGGCGTCAGCGGCGACAGCGGGCCGGAGCCGAGCGCCTTGACGGTTTCGCTGATGCCGCTGACCGGGTTGCCGGTCGCGGCGACGACCGTGCCGAGGCCGCCGACCGTCGTGCCGACGGGGTTCGTTACGATGCCGATCTGGCCGAGACCGCCGCTCACGGCGTTCGACGTATCGCGGATGATCGTGCCGACGCCGGTTACCGTATCGGCCGGCCCGACGGTGACGCCCTTGCTGACGCCGGGCACGCTCGCGCTACCGAGCGTGGCGCCCGCGTCCATCACGATCCCGCCGATGGAGCTGACGATGCCGTTCGTACCCGGCGCGCCGCTCGTGCCCCAGCCGCTGGTGTTGCCGCTGCTTGTGCCGCTGCTGCTCGTGCCGCTGCTGCTTGTACCGCTGCTGCTCGTGCCACTGCTGCTTGTACCGCTGCTGCTCGTGCCACTGCTGCTTGTGCCACTGCTGCTCGTGCCACTGCTGCTCGTGCCACTGCTGCCGCTCGAGCCACTACTACCGCTCGTCCCGCTCGTGCTCGTCCCAATGTTGTTGCCGGCAAGCGTCGGCGCCGTAATGTCACTTCCGCCGCAGGCCGCGAGCGTACACGCCGCAGCCATAGCGGCGAGCGCAACGTTCGCCGTGATGAAATGATTTCGCATGGAAGCCCCCGTCCACTATTCAGCGCAAACATTTCATCAAGCATCTACCGTGCCATTTCCATCGGCCTCCTTCACAATTTCACAATCGCCTTGCACCGGCCGTCCAGGCCGCGCTGCTAGGCAGCGCGCATCGGATGCGGATCGTGCCGCCCGGCTCGGCCCGTGCAGTCGGTCCGATAATGCCGACGTAACACCGCCCCTGCGTTACGTAGCACGAGAAGAGAAAACCCGACGGCGCCCGGTACACGCGCCGCATCGTCGTCACGGCCGCTTCACCAGCTTCACGATCGTCAGTGTGCCGTCGACGTTTTCCACCCGAACCCGGACCTTGTCGCCCACATGCAGCGACGGGATCATCGCCGCGTCGCCGGCCTTGAACGCCATCGTCATCGGCGGCATTCCGATGTTGTCGAGAGCGCCGTGCTTCAGCGTCACGAGTCTGCGCCCGGCATCGATGTCCTTGACTTCGGCATCGGTCAGCTTCGCATCCTGCGTCGACATGCTCGCGTCGCCTGAATTCATGCCCGACATGTCGCCGCCTGCGAGCACCGGCATTGCAACGACCGCCATCGCACACGACATCGCGACAGCGTGAAAGCGGATCCTCATCGAGCGTCTCCCTTCGCGCCCGGCCTGTTTCTACTGCCAGCCGGCGCCGCGCCTTACACGATCAACGTCACACCGGCCCAGACGATCAGCACGACGCCCAGCACCCGGCCGATACGATCGCCGCCGGGCAGGACCTTTTCCACGAACACGAACAGCGACAACGCGACGATCCACACGACGTTCATCACGCCGCCGACGAACAGCAGCGCCATCAACAACCAGCAGCAGCCCACGCAAACCATGCCGTGCCGCGCGCCCAGCAGAAAGCTGCCGGCGACGCCGGGACGCCAGTGCGCAATCAAGAACGCCGTCGGCGCACGGCATTGCCGCAGACACGTGCGTTTCAGCGGCGAGAATTGATAAAGCCCGGCCAACGCCAGCACGATGGCGGAAAGGCGCGCGCTTTTCGACCACAGCATCATCGCGGAGATCAGCCCGGCCGGCTGCAGCAGCGCCTGAAGCAACGCCGCACCGATCGAGAACGCGAGCCATGTCGTCAGATAGCCGGCCAGCAGCGCCACCGACGTGAACGCCGATCCCGCCGCCCCGTTGCCGTGCTGCAGCAGCACGCGCCGGTACAGCAGCACGAGCGGCGCGGCACCGGGCGTCATCATCGCGATCATCATCACCCACCACATCGCGATCACGATCGGCAGAGACGGATCCATGCTGCCCATGCCGTCCGCCAGCCGATGCGGAAACAGCGCGACGGTCGTCATCTCCCACGCCGACATGCCGGTTCCCGCGCCCGTCCACAGGTAGAACCAGCACAGGCCGACGAGCGCAGCCATGCCGAGCAGCATGACGGCGCGCTCGCGCGCGAGCCAGGCGTCGAACGGAGTCATGCCGCGGCGCGATGCCGGATCAGCCCGTGGTTGTTCAGATGCAGTCGCGCGAATTGCGCATACGTTCCGTCGAGATTCAGCGCGATGTTGCCCTGCGAGCGCCCCATGCCCGAACCGACCTCGGCCAGCTCGTATTCGAAACCGTGCGGCAGGTCGATCCGCACGCGATGCTCGGCACCGGTCACCGGATTGCGGATGGGTTCGCCGGAGACGTCGAACACACCGTCCACGTGAATCCGGCCGCGCCGCGCGTCGACATCGACGTCGAAATCGATCTTCGTGAAGATCGGATCGAACGCGTGCTCGAGCGTCGACGCATACACCGAGAACATCGTCGCGAATGGATCGGTATCCTGACCGGTCATGATCTTCAGCACGGCGTCGCGCTGCGCCGGACTCGCACGTTCGTCGACGATCGGCTGGCACTTGCCCTTGCCTTCGTGAACGGCGCCCGGCCACTGGAATACCACCGCGATCCTGACGCCGTCGAGCACCACGTCGCCGTAGTGGCCGCTGTCGATCGAAATCGCCCCCATCGCTTCGCAGTTGCCGTTGGTCGGCAGCGCATTGAACTGGCAAGGGCAACCGTATGAGCAATTGCAACTGATCATTTCGGTACCCTGAATCTCCCATGGCGTCATGGCTCCACCTCGCGCTCTGAAACGGACGAACGCTTCGAATCTAGTGCACGCCATCGGGGAAAGCAAAGCGGTAATGGCAGCGTGAAAAACGTGGGTTCCGGCCTCACGTAAGACATTTCCGAATGCGTTCGCCGCGCGGCTCCGGAAACCGTCTCGTCATCCGTTCTCACACGAACAGCGACACGACGATCGCACACCACACCGCGCCTGCACCGCACAGAAACACGCGGCGCGCGACGAACATTCGCGACTCGTCGTCGGGCGTTTTCATCGGCGACGTCGCGAGAAACGGCACGCTGGCGAGGCATGCGAAACCGGCTAGCGCGAGCACGATCACGACGTAGTCGCCGAACCGCCAGGGCGATGCTTCGTGCAATCCCCAGTAGCCGAGAAAGAGCATGCCGATCGAGAACATCGTCGACGCGGCCGAGCTGAGCGCGACCACCGATCCTGTTGGAAATTGCACGGGAACCTCCTCTCGCGCGGCGCGCGATGCAACGCCTGTCTACGGAGATCGGCATGATCTCGTGCGCCGGCAGCGGAATCAGGCGTTCGTTTCGGACTCGCATGCATCGAGCGCGCCCTCTCCACCCTTCGGCGAATACGCGTTGTCACCAATTGACGGGTTCGACCCGGGCGAGTTGTATTTCGTGCCCGTTCAATCGGGCAGCACGACCATGACGTTGCTAGCCCGGTTTCTTCGTGCCCTGCGCAACGGAAATCCACCCGACCACCGCCGCGGCGACCCAGCAACAGGTGATCATCAGGTCCAGATCCATCAGGCCCTGGAAATTCGTGCTGTTTTCGAAACTGCAGCGCTGATGGCCCCTGACCCACATGCATCCGCTGATCAACTGCTGGATATGCATGTAGATGCTGTACACGGCAACGGCCGACGCGATGACGGCGACCCGCAGGCGTATGCTCTTTTTCATTGGCGCTGAAGGCTTGGGATGATCTCCCGACCGATCTTAAGTCAATGGCGATGCGCGACGCAATCGCCCTGGTATCGACCCGATTGACCGGCATGCAGAAATGCCCATCGAACGCGCGCCAGCAATGCGAACCACCATGACCACACAGAACACGATTGCACTGATCGTCGATCCCGACAGCGGCGAGCGAATTCACGACATCGCCGCGCACGCGCGGCATACGTGGGTCGTGACGAGCGACACGAACGACCCCGTGATCAGGCAGATCTGGAATACGCGCCGGGCGGAGTCGGACCGGGCCGCCGAAGGCGGCGTGACCCTGTTCCTGCGTCATGGCGACGACCGCGACAGCTGGTGCGCCGGAATACTGGATGCGGTGGACGACCATCACGGCGACGCGATGCATCTCGACGGCCATGCAATTCTGGTCGTTTACGGCACGCCGCTTTCCGCGCACCTGCGACACGCGTTGTCCGCGTTCGGATTTTCTGGCTTCGTGTCGACGGCGGAAGGATTTCGAGCGATCAAGCGCGGCACCGCATGAATCGCGGGCAGCTCAAAGCGCCCTCGCCCAACCGGCGATCGACCGGATGGTCTTCAGGTAACCCGCCGGTTGCCAATGAATCCGCGTGCCGTTCGCCTTCGCGTCGCTCAGTTGCCTCACGACCGTGCCGACATGCTCGCAAGCAGCACGTCGTATCCGGCCTTCGCGAATCCCCCGGGGCGCGACGATCGTCGTTGCGCCCGATCGTCGCGCCGTCCATCACCCTGCCGATGCCGACGGAAACCGCGCGCAAACCACTTCGTCATGCGACACGCGGGCATGCCGCTTGCGCGCCAAATGTTTCTCGGCTGCTGACACCACGCTGTCAGTGGGGAACGTCCAAGCTCGATCGACCGACACCCGAGGAGCACCGCCCGTGGCCCATACCGAAGGACCGGTCGCACTGGCCGAACGCACCGTCAAACGTCGCGGCGTGACCCTGCTCACGCTGTGCATCGCCGTACTCGTCGCCCAGGTCGACACGGCCGTCGTCAACCTCGCCACGCGCGCGATCGGCGCCTATTTCCATGCCGGTGTCGGTGCCTTGCAATGGGTCGTCGACAGCTACAACCTCGCGTACGCGGTACTGCTGCTGACCGGCGGGCTGCTCGCCGACCTCTACGGTCGCCGCCGCGTCTTCATGGCCGGCACGGCCGTCTTCACCATCGCGTCGCTGCTGTGCGCGCTTGCGCCGTCGGTGTCGGTGCTGATCGCCGCCCGCGCGCTGGCCGGCGTCGGCGCGGCGTTGTTGCTGCCGGCGTCGCTGGCGATCGTGCGGGTCGTGTGGCGCGACCCGGTCGAACGCGGCCGCGCGCTCGGTATCTGGGCCGCGTGCAACGGCGTGGCGATGGCGATCGGGCCGACGCTCGGCGGCGTGCTGATCCGGCACTTCGGCTGGCGCAGCATCTTTTTCGTCGTCGTGCCGCTGAGCATCGCCGCGATGCTGCTCGCGATCCCGGCCGTGCCCGAGTCGTCCGATCCGCACGGCCGGCATTTCGACGGCGCGGCGCAGGTCATGGGCGCACTCGCACTCGGCGCGCTCGCGTATGCGGCGATCGTGTTCCGCGAGGCGCCGGTCGCATGCGCGATCGCCGGCTGCATCGCGGTGGCGTCGTTCGTCGCGTTCGTGGCGATCGAGCGCCGCCACGGCGAATCCGCGCTGGTGCCGCTCGACATTTTCCGGATCCCTGCGTTTCGCGGCGCGATCGCCGCCACCACCGGCATGACGTTCGGGATGTACGGCGTGCTGTTCCTGCTGCCGCTGACGTGGCAGAGCACCGGCCGCCTCGATTCGACCGGCGCGGGCCTCGCATTGCTGCCGATGGCACTGGTGTTCGTCGCCGTATCGCCGTGCTCGGGGAGATTGTCGGAGCACATCGGCACGCGGGCGACGACAGCCGGCGGCGTCGCGGTGATCGCGAGCGGACTCGCTGCGATCGGCGCGTCGGCCGGTTCGCCGAGCCTGCTCGGCGCCGAGATCGGGCTCGCATTGACGGGACTCGGGATGGGCGTCGCGACGGGTCCGCTGATGACCGTTGCGGTGGGCGCGGTCGACGCCGCGCGCTCGGGCACCGCGAGCGCGCTCGTCAACGTCGCACGGATGACCGGCGCGACGCTCGGGATCGCGGTGCTCGGCACGGCGTTCGCCGCCGTGCACGGCGGCGCGGCCGGCCTGCGCGTGGCGATGTTCGCCGGCGCGGTGGTTCAACTGACGGGCGCGGCGGTATCGGCCGTCAGCGTGCAGCGGGCGGCATGACGCGCCACCGGCGTGCTCGCCCGTCGCTCAACGATGCTTCCCGCCACGCTTGCGCGCCCGATGCTCGGCGCGCTTCTGCAGCAGCGCCGGCATCAGTTCCTCGATGTATTGCCGCGCCTGCCCGCGCGTGACGATCTCGCTGAAACGCCGGTGAGCCTTGTCTTCACCGACCAGTGCCGCATGCGCTTTCCTCAGGATATGCAGATAGGCGATCAGGCTCGTGCCGTCGCGCACGGGCAGCGCGTCGCGCGCGTCCGGCGTCGGGGCGGGACTCATGTTCCGATCCTTTGCGGACAATCCGTCCGGCATGTCGCCGTCACGAGCCCGAGCAGGTCGTTGGCGAGACGATCGCGATCGGTCAGCGGCGCGAGGCCGAACAGCCGCTCGAGCGTCGCGGCCACCGACGCGTGGTCGTACGGCGTGTGATCGACGTGCCCGGCCGCGACCCACGGCGAAATCACGATCGCCGGCACGCGCACGCCGTACACGTCGAAGCCGAAGCCGCTCGCGTTCAGCGTCGCGGGCGCGCCATCGTTCGGCGGCGGCGCAGCGCCTGGCCTGACCGAATCGTAGAAGCCGCCGTGCTCGTCGTAGACGATCACGAACAGGCTGCTGTTCCACACTGGCGCGTTGCGAATCGCGTTGTACACGCGCGCGGCGAGCTGGTCGCCGCCGGCCAGCCCGTCCATCGGGTGCTGCGAGCTGCCGTTCCGGTAGGTGCCGTGCACGATGTCCCCGTAGCCGGGTTCGATGAACGTGTAGCGCGCGGTGTAGCCGGCCGCGAGATCGGCTTCGAAATGCGCGAGATCGTCGACGTCGAAGAAGCTGATGCCCTTCAGCGACGCGACCTGCGGCACGTGGCCGAGCGGATCGCCCGTCTGGTCCTGGTAGATGCGCCAGTTGTCGTCGCCGAGCGCGCTGAAGATCGAACCGTTCGGATAGTGGAAGCCGTCGAACGTATTCCATCCGGCCATTTCTTCCTTGGTCGGCGAATGGTCGAGCCCGGCCGACGATGCGCCATGCAGGAAGAAGCGGTTCGGCCAGGTCGGCCCCGGCATCGATGCATGCCACGCGTCGCACAATACGAACGCATTCGCGAGTGCATACAACGACGGCGCCTGCGTCGCGGCATCGACGCCCAGCATGACCTTGCCCGCATCGGCCAGCTGCGGCGGCGCGCCCTCGGCATGCGACGTCGCATAGTTCGACACGAACCCCGAATTGCCGACCGGCGGATACGGCTGCCCTTTCACGAACGGCACGCCCGCGCCGCAGAGCTGTTCGAGCACGTCGGTGAATTCGTGGCACGGATCGGTCGGCATCCGGTCGGGCGCGCCGCCGCCGAACGGATAGACGGTGCCGCCGTACGCATTGCTGTTGCCCGGCGACGCGGCGACGATGTCGGCAATGCCCGACAGCGCGAACAGATGATCGAAGGAACGGTTCTCGAGCATCAACACGAACACGTGCCGGAGGCGATCCTGAACCGACGGGACGGCGGGAGCGGAGGAAGATTCGGGGGCTGCGTCTGCACTCATGGCGCCTCCTGGCGTCGCGCGACGAAGGTCCGGCCGGCACGGCCGTTGGCCCGCCGAAAGCACTGAAGGGATTGAAAGCCACGCGCGGGCCGCGCATTGCCGACGAGTGTACGACCGCGCCGGCCCGCGCGTAAAGCCGCATGCGAACGGCGTCGCCGCGCGTGCGTTCAGTCGTCGGCCGGGGCGGTTTTCAACGTCACGACGTCGCGCCGCGGCGGCGCGCCGAACATCCGTGCATATTCGCGGCTGAATTGCGACGCGCTTTCGTAGCCGACGCGATACGCGGCCGTTTCCGCGTTCGCCGCGCCCGTCACCATCAGGTGTCGCGCTTCGAGCAGACGCAACTGCTTCTGGTACTGCAGCGGCGTCATCGACGTCAGCGCCTTGAATTGCCGGTGAAACGCGGACGGGCTCATTTGCGCGACGGCGGCGAGTTCGTCGACGCGGATCGTCTCGGCGAACTGGCCGCGCAGCGCATGGATCGCCGCGACGACGCGCTGCGCGTGACCATTCGCGAACACGACGCGCGACACTTCACCACCGTGCGGCCCGGCGAGCAGCCAGTAGCAGATCTCGCGCTTCACCAGCGGCGCGACGATCGGAATCGCGTCCGGCGTATCGAGCAGCCGCACCAGCCGCAGCACGCAATCGCCGAGCGGCCCGCCGAAATCGGTCACGCAGACGCCGTGTCCGACCGGGCCGGCCGCCCGCAGCGGCGGTGTATCGAGCCGTTCGAGCACGTCGCGCATCATCGCCAGATCGAATTCGAGCACGAGGCCGAGAAACGGTTCGGCGTCGCTGGCCTTCACGATGCGGCTCGTCGCAGGCATCTCGACGCTGACGACGAGCGCGCGGCCGGGCCCGTAGTCGTAGCGCCGCCCGCCGAACGTCGTCCACTTCGCACCCTGCACGACGACGCACAGCGCCGGTTTCATGATCCGCGGCGCGGACAGCCGCTCGCGGTTCGAACGCAGCAGGACCAGCCCGTCGATCGCCGTCGCGACCGGGCTTTCGTCGCGTTGCCCGCCGGTCAGGTGTGCGACGCGCTCGAGCAGTTCATCCGACATGGTGCAATCCTCCGTACCCCGATCTCCGGATGGTACCCGCGACACAGCGCACGCCGGCACGCGCGGGCAGGATCGGGCAAGAACGCGGCCGGTTCCGGCATTCAGCGGATGCGCCGGCCGCCGTACGCTTGCCGCTGTTCGTCACCTACTTGGCCAGGAGCACAGCATGACAACAGCACACCCTGCAGCGTCCGCCCCGAAGATCGCCGTCCTCACCGGCGGCAGCCGCGGGCTCGGCCGCAACACCGTGCTTCATCTCGCGCAGCGCGGCGTGCGTTCGATCTTCACGTATCGCTCGAATCGCGCGGAAGCCGATCGCGTCGCCGCGCTGACCGCAGAAGCCGGACAACCGGCGCTCGCGCTGCCGCTCGATACGGGCGACATCGCCACGTTCGACCGCTTCGCCGAACAGCTTCGCGACGCCCTGTCAGGCTGGGGCGCCGAGCGCTTCGATTTCCTCGTCAACAATGCGGGCACATCGCATCACGCGCCGATCGCCGAGACGACCGAGGCCGACCTCGACGCGCTCTATCGTGTGCACTTCAAGGGCGTGTTCTTTCTCACGCAGACGCTGCTGCCGCTGATCCGCGACGGCGGCCGCATCGTGAACGTGTCGTCCGGCCTCACGCGCGTCTCGGTGCCCGGCAGCGCAGCGTACGGATCGATGAAGGGCGCGGTCGAGGTGCTGACGCGCTATCTGGCCAAGGAGCTGGGCCCGCGCCGCATCGCGGTGAACGTCGTCGCGCCGGGCGCGGTGGCGACCGATTTCAGCGGCGGAATGGTGCGCGACAATCCCGACGTGAATCGACGGATCGCGGAATGGACGGCGCTCGGCCGCGTGGGCGAGCCGGACGACATCGGGCCGATGATCGCGTCGCTGCTGTCGGACGACAACCGCTGGGTCAATGCGCAGCGCATCGAGGTGTCGGGCGGGATAGCGCTCTGAGCAGCGACTTTCGTCGATCGGCCCGATACGATCGGCGCACTTTCAATCAAAACGCCCTGCCGGTCCGCCGGGAGGGTGTTTCGTTTTGGTTCCAGGACCAAAACGACACGACTTCATCGATGACGTGCGCGGGCTCGACACGCTAACTGGTGATCGTCGGCGACAAGGACCCAAGGTTCGACGCAGCGGCGATGCAGGCGACGTTTTTTGCATGACATGCGGTCGCACGGCTCGGGACGATGCCGAATTGCCAGCATTACCCGATGCACGAATGTCCGCCGTATTTCGCGATGGTGATCGAGGATTTCCTGCGGGACGCGCCGCCTGAGCGTGGAACACGCGCGGCGCCGATAAAGGCGGGAGACGTAGAAGAAGCCAACGCGGCGCGACGGCGCCGCCGGCAATCGGCGAACGGCACGCCGTGCGCCGTTCATCCGGTTCGTCCGGCCATGCGGCCGAACAGGTGTCGGCCGGTACGCGCGGATACGCACCGGTCGTGGCCGCTCAGCTGCGCGGCTGGCCGCTTCGCGGCGGACGCGGCGAGTTCGCGTCCTTGTGCCGGAAGTTGATGCGGCCCTTGGTGAGGTCGTACATCGACAGTTCCAGCGTCACGCGATCACCGGCGAGAATGCGGATGTGGTTCTTGCGCATGCGGCCCGACGCGTACGCGCCGACCACGACGCCGTTTTCCAGCGTGACACGGTATTTGCTGTCCGGCAGCACTTCGTCGACGATTCCGTCCAGTTCCAGCAGTTCTTCTTTTGCCAAACCAATTCCTCCAGACAAGGTGATTGACCGCGGCCGCGGCGATTGCCCGGCGCCGGCTCCCGCAAACGGGACGGCGGCCGGCAGGCGACCGGGATCGGTTCGTTCAGACGGGCCACTGGCCTGTCTTGCGATCGGAGCCCGGCGCGCTGCGGCGTTCGGGCGGTCGGTGGCGGCGGCGCAATGCGCGCCGCGCAAGTCGGGACCGCGCCGGCTACGGGGCATGGCGGCGGCCTGCTCGGGTTGATGCGTTGAAGCGGTGATGCGCTGGCGAAGCGCCAGGCGCTTCGCGAGGGCGTTGCGTCGCACGCGGGTCACGCATGCGATGAGGGAGGCGTCACGACCGATGCATCGTGAATGTCGCGATGCATCGGTCGTGCGCATCGGAACGCACAGGCCGCCGTCATGCGGCGCCCCGCGCGATACTCCATCCGGCATCGGCCGCCGCTCGGCGACCGCTGCCGATGCGGCTTACTGCGGCGTGATGTTCGACGCTTGCAGACCCTTCGGGCCGCGCTTCACTTCGAAGCTGACCTTCTGGCCTTCGGCCAGGGTCTTGAAGCCCGTGCCGCGAATTTCCGAGAAATGGGCGAACAGATCGTCGCCGCCGTTGTCCGGGGAAATGAAACCAAAGCCCTTGGTTTCGTTGAACCACTTGACGGTACCGGTATCCACAAATACTTCCTTAATACAAATAATTGAACATGCGCCCGCGACGGGCACAGAAAGAATCAAAGAGGGAGAGACCAACGACTGCCGCACGGTGTGCGGCCAATGATGAGCAATCGGACTTCTTGACGACTTCGGTCTCGGACACTACGCGGTAACGGCCGCCTCGTCAAGTTATTTTGATGCGGCGCACAAGCGCGGACCTTCAGGCGCCGTCAACGAGGCCGGCCGGTCGAGCGTGTGACATCGCGTGACATCGTCTGTCGGGACGGGAGCATGGACGCCAAGAGGCGGAGTTGCGCCGCGAAAGCACGCCGGCGGAGGATTCGGTGGGTGCCCGGCGTGCGATATGTGGCGGCGGCGTCGAGCCGGCCACGGGAGCGAGGCGTCCTGCACTAGCCTGGTAGCCGGCAGCCGCCCGACTTCGCACGACGGCGGGCGGCAGCCGCGACGCTAGTCGAACGGATTCAGCAACCGGACGCCGGTGCGGGCGAAATCGTCGACGTTGCGCGTGACGACCGTCAGATCGTTGATCAGCGCGGTGGCTGCGATCAGCTTGTCGAGTTCGTGCGTCGGATCGGGCACGCGCAAGTGCCCCCACATCTGGCTGATCTCGATATCGACCGGCAGGATGTTCGGCGCATAGCCGGACAGGATCATCGCGATCCAGGCCTCGAGCGCCGACGCCTGGCTGTGATCGCCGCGATGACGGATCAGATCGACGCCGCGCCGCAACTCGGCCACCGTCACGACCGACAGGTAAAGCGGGCTCGCGTCGGCTTCGGCCTGCCTGAAGAATGCCCGCACGCCGCGGTTGGTGCGCTTGCCTTTCCTGATTTCGCTGATGACGTTCGTATCAATCAAAAACACGCCGGACCTCGCCTGAATCCTGAACACGTTGAAAATCCGCGTCTTCGCCGACCTCCGGCATGCTCATCAGCACTTGCGCGAAAGTCCGCCGCTTCGGCCGGCCGAGCGCGTCGGCCAGAATGGCTCGATGTTCGGCCTCGGCGCTCCTGCCATTGGCCGCGGCCTGCTCGCGCAGGCTTTGAACGATAGTGTCATCCACGTTACGCACCAGAAGATTTGCCATGAGTCCCTCCGTCCAGAATTGCTATCAATGATAGCACCATGACGGTGAATTGCAAGCATTGCTATCACCCTCATGGCCGGACGGCCCCGAGTCGGCGCGGACCCGCGGCAGCCGACGACAAGCATTTCGTCCATCTCCACCGCCGGTCCGACGCATCGAACTGCTGTCGCTCAAGGTAAGCCCGCGCGGGACGATGCGGAAGCCGGCCGGATGGCCAGTCGCGCGCCATCGATCACGACGCCTGGCCGGCGAGGAACGGGATTTGCGATGCAGGCACCGTCGGCGACATGCGTCACAAATCCGGGCGTCGCCTCGATTCGCGCTGAAACATCGTGTTGCACAACCGGCCGCGACCGTCGCCATCGTTTGGTACCATCGGATCACAAGACCGGCGATCGAACGCCGTGCGAAGCGCGCAGAAGACCTTGCATCGACGCGGACCATCCGTGCCTGAAATCCCGATCCAAGACACGAGACGCTCTTCAGTGGACTTCGTTACGCCCTCTCTGGAAATCCTGTTCTCCCCGACACCCGACAAACTCTACTTCCCGGCATGCGTGGCGGCCGTGGCGATCATCGCGTGGCTGGTTGCCCGACACGTGCCGTTCTACCGATCGGCCGTCGACAAGTCGCTGTCGATGCGCTATCGCAATCTCGACGGGTTTCGCGGCCTGCTGGCCACGTCCGTGGTCTTCCATCATTTCGCGTGCAACCAGGCGTTGCTGTCGACCGGCGTCTGGGGCGCCGGCACCGACTTCCTGCGTAATCTCGGGACGATTCCCGTCGCGATGTTCTTCATGGTCACCGGGCTGCTGTTCTGGGAACGCGCATGCAGAGGCACACTCGACGTGCGGGCCTTCTTCGTCGGACGCGTGCGACGCCTCGCGCCGCTCTATCTGTTTTACGCGGCCGTCATCGTCGTCTGCACGCTTTACTGGTTTCCCCGCCATGCCGTCGGCGCACCTGTGCAGCTGCTGGCCGACCTGCTCAAGACCGTTTCGCTCGGCTGGTTCGGCGCGTTCCCGATCAACGGGGCGCAGCGCACCCCGTATCTGAGCGGCGTCTGGTGGACCCTCGCCTACGAATGGCGGTTCTACGTCGCCGTTCCGTTTCTGGCGTGGTTCGTCGCCACGCGTGCGTGGCGCAAGCTGCTTGCGCTCGCGATCGTCACGGCCTGCGCGGCGCTGTTCGGGCCGCCCGGCGGCATGGCGCTGCTGTTCGCGTTCGGCGCGGTGGCCTACGAGGTGTCGCGGCACCCCGCGGTCCGTGCGCGGCTCGCCACGAAACCGGCGGCGACGGTCGCGCTGCTGATTCTCGCGATGTCTCCGTCTCCCGCCGAACGGTATTCGATAGAGGGTGCACTGCCGCTGCTTCCGGTGTTTCTCTGCATCGCCAGCGGAAACACTTTCGACGGCGTGCTCAAGACCAGGCCGCTCGCGCTGCTCGGCACCGCCAGTTTCAGCATCTACATGATCCACATGGTGATCGTGTACATGATCGTTCACGCGTTCAACAACTTCGTCTTCCCGATCAATTCGGTCGACGATTCGGGCATCTGGGCGCTCGCGCTGGCGTGCGCGCTGGTTGCCGTCTTCTGCGCGCTGCTGACTTACCGCTACGTCGAGCATCCGTTCATCGCCAAGCGCCACGACGCCCGCCCGGCACGCCGCGCGGCGGAGCCCGCTCGCGAGCGTCAAACGGTCACGCCGTGACCCGTGCGCGCTCAGAAACGGTACGAGATGCCGATCTGCAGGACCGGATACCACCGATAGCGCGACATCATCTGCCGCAGCGAGTCGAGCCCGCTCGCGATCAGCACCTGGCTCTTCGCCGGTCCGGCCGCCGCGGCCAGTGCCGGCGACAGCGTGTACGAACATTTCGGTATCCCGTACGCGACGCCGACATCGGCAACGAACCCGAGCCCTTTCGACGCCGGCCGATGCCCGTAGCCGATTCCGACATACGGCATCACGGTCGGATAACGCGCTTGCGCGACCGCGTACATGCCCGGAAGTGCCGGATAACGCTTGCCGCCGAATACGTAGGTTCCGTTGGTCGGTACGGACATGCCGTGAAGCTCGTCGTCGTTGAAGCGCAACCCGAGCGTCGCGCGAAAGCCGCTGCCTCGCCACGGAAAGATATCGGCATACAGGCCGCCCTGGCGCAGCTTCAGGTCGTCCTGATAGTGGTTGCCGGCCACCGTGAAGTCATGCGTCAGATTGATCGCGTTGAAATCCGCGTGCGCGCCCAGCATCGAATTGAAGCTCACGGCCGCCCCGATGCCGACGCCCTGCGTGCCGCCCTGCAGGTAGATTTCCTGCGCATGCGCGCTCGCGACAAACATCGCCGCGACCGCTGCCCATTGATTCACCGTCGTTTTCACGGGCGCCTCCCCCGACATGTGCCGGGCGCGACGCGACCCACACGCGACCTTCGTCGCGATGCGCGATGCGAACCCCGGCACGACACCTTGCAAGCACGCTTGCTGTTCGACGGATCGGGGACGCGTTGCGCGGTGCGCGTGACCGATACGACACGCGCCGCGCAGGCGCCGTGGCACACGACGCGCGCGACCCGATCCGGTTCCCCGTTTGTTTCGATGTCATTACATGCCGTCGATGCGCGGATCGTTCTGGCGAAGTTCGTCTGCGTCGGCGGCATCGGGTGAACCGCAAAGGGCGTGCCATGCGGCGCCGAGCAAAGCGGAAAAAGCGCCCTCCGTCGGAACGGGTAGTGGCGCGAGTCGCAATCGAGAGGAAATGTTTCATGAACGTATCCGTATTCGGCGAGCGACGCCGAAACACGCGATGCGCGGCCTTGCGCGTCGACCGCGCATCGGCGACGCGATGCTCGCGGAGCGAAGCCGGACGGCCGTCAGCGCACGCGCGTCGTCGTTGCGAGCGATCGCGTACGGAACGACGCATTGAAAATGCGTTGCAAAAATGCAGCTTCGTGCCGGGCGCAAGCATCGCCGGTACGCGATCCTGCGTGACGAGGCAGGGTGAATACCGATGCGTGCGCACGCATCTTGTCCGGTCATGCGCGACGTGACGGGCGTGCCGCTCGGCTCATGTCGTTCGACGTCGTCGAACGGATGCCGAAGCGGAACGCCGGATCGTGTCCCTGATGCGGTTGGCGAGATCGCTTCCCGACGACCGGCGGAATCGGTACCATCGAGCGGGCGCCGCACGACCATGCACCGGCGCCCGCCCCTCGTACCGCCGATTTCGCCATGTCCCGGGAACCCACACATTCCGTGTTGCTCTGGATCGTCGCCGCTGCCTTCTTCATGCAGTCGCTCGATACGACGATCGTCAACACCGCGTTGCCCTCGATCGCACAAAGCCTGCATGCGTCGCCGCTCGCGATGCAGCCCGTCGTGGTCGTCTACACGCTGACGATGGCGATGCTCACGCCAGCCTCCGGCTGGCTCGCCGACCGGTTCGGCACGCGCCGCGTATTCTCGGTCGCGATCCTCGTGTTCGTGCTCGCGTCGATCGGCTGCGCGGCGTCGCACACGCTCGGCCAGCTCGTCGTCGCGCGCGCCGTGCAAGGCATCGGCGGCTCGATGCTGCTGCCGATCGGGCGGCTCGCCGTGCTGCGCCGCGTGCCGGGCGAACAGTACGTCGCGGCGATCGCGTTCGTGTCGATCGCCGGCCAGCTCGGCCCGATCGTCGGGCCGACGCTCGGCGGCTGGCTCACGCAGGCGATTTCGTGGCACTGGGTGTTCATCGTCAACGTGCCGGTCGGCGCGATCGGCTTCGTCGCGGTTCAGCGCTACCTGCCGCACGACCAGGCGACGCAGCCGCCGCCGTTCGACTTCGTCGGCTGTGCGCTGCTGTCGGCCGCGATGATCGCGCTGTCGCTCGCGATCGACCCGCCGATGTCCTCGCACCGCGCCGCGTGGTCGGCCGCGCTCGCCGGGCTCGGCCTGACGAGCGCGCTGGCGTACCTGCCCCACGCGCGGCGACGCACACAGCCGCTGTTCCGGCTCGGGTTGTTCCGCGAGCCGAACTTCGGGTCGGGGCTGCTCGGCAACCTGCTGTGCCGGATCGGCACGAGTTCGGTACCGTTCATGCTGCCGCTGCTGATGCAGGTGCAGCTCGGCTATACGCCGCTGCAATCCGGGCTGATGATGCTGCCGGCCGCGATCGCGGGCGTCATCGCGAAGCGGTGGATCGCGCCGCTCGTGAAGCGCTTCGGCTATGCGGCGTTTCTGGTCGTGAATACGGGGATCGTCGGCTGCGCGATCGCGGGGTTCGCGCTGGTGTCGGCACGGCCCGCGCCGGTGCTGGAAGGCGTACTGCTGATCGTGTTCGGCGCGGCGAATTCGATGCAGTTCGCGGCGATGAACGGCGTGACGCTCAAGGGGCTGTCGCACGCCGACGCGGGCAGCGGCAACAGCCTGTTCACGATGATGCAGATGCTCGCGATGGGGCTGGGCGTGTCGATCGGCGGCGGGCTCGTCAATCTGTTCGCCGCCTATCGGGGCTCGACCGCACACGGGTTCATGCTGTCGTTCGCGTGCATGGGCGCGGTGACCCTGCTGTCGTCCGTCGTGTTCCGGCGGATCGATACGGCCGCGCCGGCCCGTGCGGCGGCGCGCCCTTCCGCGTGATCGCGGCCGTCAGGCCGTCAGTTCACCTGGCGGCGCTCGACGACGCGCTTGAGCACCCAGCGGATCGACGAACCGTCGGCCGGCGGCCGCGCGACGCGGTATTCGTCGACTTCGAGCGTGTACAGGTAGCCGGGCTGGTACGCAAACCCTTCGATCCCCGCGTACCACAGGCTCCACGGCTCGCTCGGGCTGCTGCGCACCTGCAGGCATTCCATCGGCGCAACGCCCGTGCAGCGCGCGGACTGCGGCGCGACGTAGACGGTCTTGGCCACGGGCTTGCCGCCGGCCGGGCCGGCGGCGTTCGACGCGGTGGCCGCCGCATCGGTCTGACATCCGGCGAGGAGCGTGCTGCCGGCAAGGACGGCCGCGCCAAGCAGCGTTCGGATCTTGGGAATCATCTGATAGGTCTCCGGGAGCGTTGAAGGGCCAATTAGACGAGCCGCCCGGCGAGAAGGTTCACGAACACCTTACGGAGCGCGTTCGAGCACGCTCATTCATCGGATTTCGCGTGCGAGCCGATACGTCAGGTGTTCCGGTTCCGCTGCGCGCTTCATCGCCGGCCACGCGATCGCCGTCGACGGCGGCTTCGCCATATGGCGATCGTGTACCATCGACGCTTTCCGATACGCTTTGGCGCACTGTGTTCGCCCACCACGCCAAGCCCGCGCGGTTCGCACAGCGCGTTCCCTTCGCATGACCTCATCCGTTCCGTCCGACACCGCGCTGCGCCCGCTGCCGATCGATACGCTGGCCGTGCCGGCCGCGCTCGACGGACGCACGGGCACCAACCGCTCGGGCAGCGCGCATCCGCAGATCGCGCGACCAACGACCTCGACGCCGTGCGCGCGTGGCTCGCCCGCTTCGTCGATACGCCGACCACGTTCCAGAACTACCGCAAGGAGGCCGAACGCCTGCTGCTGTGGGCCGTGATCGCGTGCGGCAAGCCGCTGTCGTCGCTCACGCACGAGGATCTCGCGGTCTACCGGCAATTCCTGCTCGCGCCCGCGCCGGCCGATCTGTGGTGCGCGAACGGCGGCCGCAAGCATCCGCGCGACGATCCGCGCTGGCGGCCGTTTTACGGGCCGCTGTCGGCCGCCAGCCAGCGGCAGGCGCTGGTGATCCTGAACGTGATGTTCTCGTGGCTCGTGCAGGCCGGCTATCTGGCCGGCAATCCGCTCGCGTTGTCGCGACAGCGGCAGCGCCGGCCGTCGCCGCGCGTCACGCGCCATCTCGGGCAGCCGCTGTGGCAATCGGTGAAGGACGCGATCGCCGCGATGCCGCGCGACGATGCCCGCGCATGCTTCCATGCGGATCGCGCACGCTGGCTG
The DNA here is from genome assembly GCF_001526325.1 of Burkholderia sp. MSMB1826. Taxonomy (NCBI): domain Bacteria; kingdom Pseudomonadati; phylum Pseudomonadota; class Betaproteobacteria; order Burkholderiales; family Burkholderiaceae; genus Burkholderia; species Burkholderia sp. MSMB1826. The sequence goes on along the minus strand of NZ_LOYN01000010.1, from coordinate 333,131 downwards.
TTCACGCTGCTGTATCTCGGCGGACTGCGCATCACCGAAGCGGCCGATACGACGATGGGGCAATTCTTCTGCCGGCGCGATGCGGACGGACACGCGCGCTGGTGGCTCGACGTGACGGGCAAAGGCGGCCGGCAGCGGCTCGTGCCGGCCACCGACGAGATGATGGCCGAGCTGGCGCGCTACCGGCGCGCGCACGGCCTGCCCGCGCTGCCGCTCGACGGCGAACCGACGCCGCTCGTGTTGCCGATCGGCCGGACGCGCAAGCCGCTCACGCGCGCGGCGCTGCATCGGATCGTGAAGCAGGTGTTCCGGCACGCGGCCGACCGGCTGCGTGCTCAGGGGGATGCCGGCGAACAACCGGCGCGCGTGCTCGAACAGGCGTCCGCGCACTGGCTGCGTCACAGCGCGGGCTCGCACATGGCCGACGGCCGCGTCGACCTGCGGCTCGTGCGCGACAACCTCGGCCATGTGTCGCTCACGACGACGAGCCAGTATCTTCACGCGGACGACGACTGGCGCCATCGAGAGACGGAAGAGAAGCACCGGATCGGGTGGGACTAGACTGCGTGCCGCCGCTCGACGGACGAGGTCGATCCCGCCGGATCCGCCGTTGCTGCGGCACTGCGCACGGTCGCGCGTCTCCGGCACGTCGATCTCGCCGCACGACACGTCGACACGCTTGCCGTGTCTGCCGTGTCAGTACACCGCCACCCAGTGCCCGGGCACCCACGCCCAGTGATTGCCGGCCCACCGGTAATGCCCCTTCGCCCAGCGATAGCCGGGCGCGGGCGGCGGCGGCGCTACTTCGACGACGGGCGCCGGCTGCGGCGGCCGCACCGGTTCGACCACGCACGCGGTCATCAGCACGGCACTCGCGCTCGCCAGCACGGCGAGCGAAACGGATCGGATCTTCATTGTCGATGCTCCCTGTCGTGTAATCGGTCGACGGCGCCGATCGCGGATACGTGCCGCGTCACGCGGCCCCGCGAATCAGGCCGCTCATCGGCCGCGTCGCGCCGCTTTCGGCAAACAGCGCTGCCGCGGTGCGGCGCGGATCGAGCCGCAGACTGTCGGCGGCCGCGCCCGCGATCAGCGCGTCGAGCGACGCAGTCGGCTTCAGGTCGCGCCCCTCGTACAGATCGCCGGGCCGCAGCCCCGGCCAGTCGGCGATCACGCGGCCGCCTGCCACCGCGCCGCCCGCGAGCATCGCGACCGACGCCTGCCCGTGATCGGTGCCGCCGGTGCCGTTCGCCGCGGCCGTGCGGCCGAACTCGGTCGCGACCAGCACCGTGGTCTGCCGCCACGCAGGCCCGAGGCCGTCGCGCAGCGCGGCGAGCATCGTGTCGAGCGCCTTCAATTGATTCGCGAGCCGCGCGTTCTGCGCGCTGTGCGTGTCCCAGCCGCCCGTCTCGATCATCGCGATCCGCGGGCCGTCGTCGCGCGCGAGAAACGTCGCGGCGAGCTTGCCGACGCCGGCCGGGTCCTGCCGTGCATGCGCATCGCCGGCGAGACCGCGCGCCTCCATCGCCGCTTGCCACAACGGACCGAGCTGCGCGTCGGCTTCGTAGAGCGCCGACACGCGCGTGAGCAGATCGTCCGGCGCGGCCGGCAAGCCGGACGGCGCATACGACGCGGCCTGCACCGCGCCGCGCAGCGCGAGCGGCACCGTCGGCGCGAATGCGATCGCGTTGTCGCGCGTCGCCGGCAGCAGCGCGGCGAGCCGGTTCAGCCAGCCGTCCTTCACTTGGTACGGCGCACGGCCGCCCGTTTCGAGCACGTTCTGGCCGTCGAAATGCGAGCGGTCGCGATACGGCGATGCAATCGCATGGACGAACAGCGCCTGACCGTCGCGATACAACTGCGCGGTCTGCGCGAGCGACGGATGCAGCGCGAACGTACCGTCGAGCTTCGTCGCGGCCGCCGTGTCGATCGCGAGCGGGCCGCGCAGCGACGCATACGCGGGCTCCGCGTACGGGACGACGATGTTCAGGCCGTCGGCCGCGCCGCGCTGGATCACGAACACGAAGCGCCGGTCGGTGTCGACATTCGCGAACGCGATCCGCGGCGCGACGAGGATCGCGCCCGCGCCGGCGGCGGCAACGCTGAGGAATTGTCGGCGGGACAGTGCCATGGTCATCTCCGTTGGAAATCGGGCGACACGAGCAGCAGCGCGAGCGACGTCGTCGCGCTTTCGGCGCGCGCGAGCGCGGTCGCGGTCGACCCGCTCATCGAACCGGCGAGCAGCGTGTTGCCGAGCGTGCGCGGGTCGAGGCGGTCGCCCGTCCGCGCGGCCAGGCGCTGCGCGATCTCGACGCGGCGCACGAGCGCGTCGGGCGCGGCCCAGCTCGCGGCCACGTCGTCGTAGCCGGCCGGCGAGCCCGGCCGCCACACCGGCTGGCCGAGTTGAGCCAGCAGCGGCGCGGCCTTCAGATCGCCGGTGTCGCGCCAGCCGAGCCCGCGCAGCGACGATACGGCCCACTCCCACGGCGTCTTGAACTTGCGGTCGACCGGCGACCACGCGTCGGGGGCGTCGATGAGCGCGCGATAGACGGTCGGCAGGTCGCCGCCGCTCGCATCGAACGCACGCGCGAGCCGTTCGGTCAGCGCGGGCGGCGGCGTATCGGCGACGAAATGACGGGCGAGCTTGAATGCGATGTGCCGGCCGGTCGCCTCCGATCGCGCGAGATCGTGCAGGATCGCACGCGCCTGCGCTTCGCCCGGCTGATCGTAGGTGCGCCCCATCACCGTGCGCGTGCCCGGTTCGTGCAGATTCGGGCGGAACACGAATGCGCCGGGCGCCGCATCGCCCGGTTGCGGCCCGCGGCCGCCGGCGATGCTCCAGCCGGTCAACGCGCGGGCGAATTCCGTCACGTCGGCCTGCGTGTAACCGGTGCGCACGCCGAGCGTATGCAGCTCCATGATTTCGCGTGCGAGGTTCTCGTTGAGCCCGCGCTTCGCCGACGGATTGCGTTCTTGCGCACGCAGCGCGGCCGGGCTGTCGGGGCCGACCGAGCGCGCCTGGTCGAGGAACGTCTGCATCGCCGGATGCTGTTCGACGGCGACGAGCATGTCCTCGAAACGGCCGAGCACGTGCGGGCGGATCGCGTCGCGTTCGAATGCGCCCGCGTAGGCGGCCACCTGCCCCTTGTCGACCGATACCGCGAAATGGTTCGCCCAGAAATGCACGAGACGCTCGACGAACGGCGCGGGCGTGCTCAGCGCACTGTTCATGCGCGCGGCGACTGCGCTGCGATATGCGTCGTAGCCGTCGCGGCGGATCGACTGCGCGGTTGCGCGCCTGGCGGCCGCGTCGTCGCTCGTCATCGCGTTGCGGGTGTTCGCGAAGCGCGTGGCGAGTGTGACCGCGTCCGGCTCGCCGGCCCAGGCGGCGGGCCGTGCGTCGTAGCGGTCGAACTGGTCGAGCAACGCGGCCTTCGGGTCGGCGGGCGGTGCTTCGTCGGCCCGCGCGCCGAGACCGAAACGGTTCAGCGCGATCGCGGCCGGCGTGGAGTCGTTCGGGTGGTCCATGACGGGCTCTCTTGCGGTGCGTACTCACGTTCAACGCAAGGGCGCCGGGAAATCCGTCGCGGCAGGGGAAATATTTTTTGCGATCGGGGAAACGGCAGGCGGAAGTTTCGCAGCACGGCGGCATGCATCGTCAACGGACGACGACCGCGCGACGCGCCGGAACGGCACACGTGACGCGCGAATCATCCGGATCGGATCGCGGGCCGCCCGCGCACGGCTTCCTTTTACTCGCTCGCCGATGCGTCCGGCTTCTTCTGCAGCCTTGGCGGCAAACGCCAGTTGCCGCTGCGCTGCAATCCGTCGACGAACTTCGCGCGCTCGTCGGGCGTCAGCGTCGCCGCAAAATCGACGACGCTGCGCTCGACCTGCGCCCGCAGCGCGGTGTCGGCTGCGCGCGTGCGTTCGAGCGCGGCGTCGATCGCCGCGCGATCGAGTTGCGGCGCGGCGAGCAGGTCCAGCACGGCGATCCGGCCGTCGCGCCCTTCCCGCGCCAAATCGCGGCCGTCCTTGCGCGCCGCTTTCAGCGCGGCGGCGAACTCGCGCCGGCGCGCATCGGGCAATTCATCCGCCGCGAAACGCAACGCGGTGCGCGAGGCGGGCGTGCCGGGGTGTTGGTCGCGATGGGTCGAGAACCATTGATATGCGCCGCCGCCGATCGCGCCGAGCATGAACACGTTCAGCACGACCGAGCCGACGAGGGTGAATTTCCAGCCGCGCTCGGTCATTCGTCGCCCCCATCCACGCTCGGACCGCCGAACGTCGTCGTCAGATAGCCCGGCTCGTGCTGTGCCGGCGGCGCGCTGCCGAGCATCAGCATCGACACGGCCACCGCTCCCGCGAGCGCGCCGGCCAGGCCGACGCCGGCGAACGCCGCGCCCGACCACCATACGGCGCCGCGCCGGCGTGCGCGCTGCGGCGCGGGCGCCGTTGCGACGATGCGCTCGACGAGTGCCGGCGCGGGCGGCGCGACCGTGTCGCAGGCGAGCCACGCATCGAGGTCGGCCGCCTCGTCGAGCGCCAGCAGCGCTTCCCGTGGGTTCGCATGCGCCCAGGCCTCGGCGGCCGCGCGCTCGCCGGTCGGCCAGCGCCGCGCGTCGGCGCCGTACGCGGCGACGATGGTACGAAATCGTTCGGGTGTCATCGCTTGTCCTCGCTAGGTGGGTCGCCGGCCAGTTGCGCGCGCAGGTTGCGCCGCGCACGGGCGAGCAGGCTTTCCAGCGCATCGACGGTGATGCCCATCAGGTTGGCCGCGTCCACGTTCGACATTTCCTGATAGTACTGGAGCACCAGCGCTTCCCGCTGCCTCGGCGGCAACGCGGCCAGCGCCTGCCGCACGCGCGCGTCGCGCGAACGCAGCTCCGCATGCGCGGCCGGCTCCGGTTGCGGGTCGGGCACGTCGGGCAGCGTGTCGACGGGCTCCTCGCGCCGGCCTCGCAACCGGTCGTAGCACAGGTTCAGCACGACGCGATGCAGCCACGTGTCGAAGCGGGCTTCGCCTTCTCGCCAGCGCGGCGCCTGCTTCCAGATTCGCAGGAACGTCTCCTGCGCGACATCCTCGGCTTCGTTCCGGTCGCCGAGCATGCGCGTCGCCAACGCGAGCAGCCGCGGCAACTTGCGCGCGACGAGCACGCGTACCGCCGACGCATCGCGCGCGCCGACGCGCGCGACGAGTTCCGCGTCCGGATCGCGGTCGCCGCGATCGCTCAACGTCGCCTGCTCCGTCGCGCGCCGCGCGGGCGCCGCGCTGTCGCGGCAGGAATACCCGCCGTCCGGCTGAAGCTCATCGTCGTGCTCTCCTTGCATGCGTCGGGCCATCGCCGGACGGCGCCATACCGACGCTTCGTCGACGCCGCGCGCGTCGCACCCGGCATCGCACACGGCGTCGGCCGTGCCGGTTTCATCGACATCCGGTTCGCGCCGCATGTCGATCCTGTCTGCCGGCCGCGCGACCGTCGGCCGGCGCGTTCAATATACGACGACCGGCGCGGGCCGGTAATACACCGGACGGGCCGGCACCACGACGCAGCCGGCCAGCACGACGGCTGCGAGCGCCAGTATCACGATGGTTCGAAAAGGCATCGCCACGACTCATGATGTTGCGTGAAAAATCCGCCGTGCCGGCACCGCGCGCCGCGCGCCGGCGTGCACGTCAGGCCCAGTGGCCCGGCACCCAGCGCCAGGTCGGGCCGCGCGCGACCCAGTGTCCGGGCACCCAGTGGTAGCCGACGCGTACGACCTGCCAGTGGCCCGGAATCCATACGTAGCGGCCCTGCCGCCAGTGCCAGTGCCCCTGATCCCAGACGTAACCCGCACGGGGCGCCGGCATCACTTCGACGCGCGGCGGCGGCGGCGCGTAAGGCGCGACGATGACGGCCTGCGCGAATACGGCCGACGTCGCGAGTGCAGCCATGCACCCGGCCGCCAATCGCAATAAAACGGAAAGTTTCATGAAAGACTCCGAAATAACGGGCATCGACCGGAAGCGGTCGTTCATGCGTTAAACGGAGCCGGAGGGCGCAATCCGTCGCGGCGTCGGCAAAAAAATTTTTGGTGGCCCCACCCTGCTTCGGAGCAAGCCGGAGGCGCGCGACGCGCGATTGCACGGGTCGGCCGCCGCACACACGGGGTTGCGGTACTGTCACAACGCGGCAAAACTGCCCTTCGACAATGCATGCGACCGGGATCCCGCTCGTTTCCGGCCCACGCCCCGGCCGTGCTCGCGCATGGCCGCGCGGTTCCACGTCTCGCGTCCCCTCAACGAAAACACCGACCATGTCGAACCAGGACACTTTCCCTGACCAGCCGAACGAGCCGGCCGCCTCCGTGTCGCGTCGCGGCTTCCTGAAACTCGCCGGCGTCTCCGGCCTCGCCACCGCCGCCGGCGGGCTCGCGGCGGCCCGCGCCGCCGCGTCGAATCCGGACGGCACGCCCGAGCAGGTTCACCTGACGTGGGGCAACGACCCGACGTCCGAAGTCGTGATCTCGTGGGCGTCGCTCGCCCCGGCCGTCAATCCGCGCGCGCGCATCGTCGCCGACGGCGAGCCGGCGCGCACCGTGCACGGCGTCCAGCGCCTGTACACCGACGGCCTGAACGGAGAGACGGTGTTCGCCTACCACGCGCGCGTGCACGGGCTGAAGCCGGATACGCGCTACCGCTACGAGATCACCGCCGACAACGACGGCAATGCCGCGCAGCCGTTCTCCGCGAATTTCTCGACCGCACCGCGCGGCCGGGCGCCGTTTCGTTTCACGAGCTACGGCGATCTCGCGACGCCGAACGGCGCGTGGGTACTGTCGTCGCCGCAGAGCCGCTTCGCGGTGCAGGCCGTCGAGCAGTTCCAGCCGCTGTTCCACCTGCTGAACGGCGACCTCTGCTACGCGAACCTGAACCCGGCGCACCAGCCCGACGTGTGGCGCGATTTCGGCAACAACAACCAGACGTCGGCCGCGAATCGTCCGTGGATGCCATGCCCCGGCAATCACGAGATCGAATTCAACAACGGTCCGCAGGGGCTCGACTCGTACCTCGCACGCTATACGCTGCCGGAGAACGGCACGCATTTCCCGGGCCGCTGGTACAGCTTCCGCGTGAGCTCCGTGCTGTTCGTGTCGCTCGACGCCGACGATGTCGTGTACCAGGACGCCGCCGCGTTCGTCGGCGGCCCTGCGCCGCTCGTCCCGGCCGCGAGCACCGGCCGCCCGCCGATCGAGCCGGGCACGTCGTTCTACGTGCGCGGCTACAGCAACGGCGAGCAAACGCGCTGGCTCGAACGCACGCTGCGTCATGCCGCGCATGACGACGACATCGACTGGATCGTCGTGCAGATGCATCAGGACGCGCTCAGTTCGTCGAAGACGGGCAACGGCTCCGACAAGGGCATTCGCGAAGCGTGGCTGCCGCTGTTCGATCGTTACGGCGTCGATCTCGTGCTGTGCGGCCACGATCACGACTACGAGCGCAGCTATCCGGTGCGCGGCTGCAATCATCGCGCGGGCGTCGATGCGAAAACCGGCGAAGTGGTCGAGACGCTGCAGCCGCGCCCGGTCGGCTCGAACGATCCGAACCGCACGACGTTCGACACGAGCCACGGCACGATCCACCTGATCCTCGGCGGCGGCGGCACCAGCGCACCGCTCGACGTGTACGGCGAAAACCCGTCGACCGGCTTCGCGCAGGCAAAGGTGTTCACGAAGCCGAACCGGCCGGTGCCCGGCACCGCGCCGAACACGTTCGTGCGCCAGCCGGCCGATGCGCTCGAGGATGCGATCTGGTCCGCGCGCCGCGATACCGGCACCGGCTACGGGATCGCGGTGTTCGACCACGATCCGGGCAAGCCGGGCGGCCACACGACGATCACGATGCGCTACTACCATGCGCCGGGCGCCGATCAGCATCCGACCGCGCAGTACGAGCTGTTCGAGACGATCGAGCTGAGCAAGAAGCGGCGCGAACGGTGATCGACGCATCGGGCGCTCGCCGCGGCGGGCGCCCGATGCATTACCGTCGGCGAACGGCAGGCGCGGCGCGAGTTGCACTGCCGCCTCGCACACAGGTCCATGCGGATGCGTTTCGAATACCGCATTCACACGCCTGCACCTCCTCCTTCGGCCGGCGTATTCCATGCCGTCGCAAATGTGCTGCGGCAAGCACATCGCGACATCGGCGTCGGTCCATACGAACGACGGCTCGAAATTCGCGATGCGACCGGCGGCCGACCGCCGATCGATCCGTCGGCCGAGGAACCCGGCTTCCTCCTTGTCATCACGCTCGGCCCGACGCGGAATGCGATGCTCGACGCGATCGGACCCGCGCTGTCGGGATCGGCGCCGCGTGGCGTATCGACGACGCGTGATCGGCTCGCGCGACCGAATCGATCGTACGCGCCGATCCACCTGCGTCGCTGCAACCGCCGCCCCACCGTAAAATGCGCGTTTCCCGCGAAATCTTCCCGTTGTCTCGCCGTTCGTGATGACGGCACGCGCAGACGGACTCACATCATCCGAAATCGAATGGGCATGTTGAAACAGGCAGCACGCATGAAACGCAAGAACAAGGCAACGCTCATCGGGCTCGGCGCGGTGCTGTTATGGGCGTCGGTGGTCGCGCTCGTCCGCGGGGTCAGCGAAAGCCTCGGCGCGACCGGCGGTGCGGCGATGATCTACACGGTGGCGTCCGTGCTTCTGCTGTTTTCGATCGGCTTCCCCGACCTGAGCCGATTCCCGAAAAACTATCTGCTGTGGGGCGGGCTGCTGTTCGTGTCGTACGAGCTGTGCCTGGCGTTGTCGATCGGCTACGCGAGCAACGCTCGGCAAACGATCGAAGTCGCGATGGTCAACTATCTGTGGCCGAGCCTCACGCTCGTCGCCGCCATCGTGTTCAACAAGCAGCGCGCAAACCTGCTGGTCGTGCCCGGCGTCCTGCTGTCGATGCTCGGCATCTGCCGGGTGCTCGGCGGCGACCGGGGGCTCGATCCGGCCGGCATGCTGCGCAACGTCGCGGACAATCCGCTCAGCTACGGCCTGGCGTTCTTCGGCGCGCTGATCTGGGCCGGCTATTGCACGGTGACCGCACGCATCGCCGACGGCAAGAACGGCGTCACGCCGTTCTTCATGCTGGTCGCCGCGGTGCTGTGGATCAAGTTCGCGATCGAAGGCGGCGGCGGCATGACGTTCAGTTTTCATGCGATCGTGTACCTCGTGCTCGCGGCGTCGGCGCTCGGCTTCGGCTATGCGGCCTGGAACACCGGCATCATGCACGGCAACGTGACGATCATCGTCGGCGCATCGTACTTCACGCCGGTGCTCGCCGCCGCCTTCGCCGCCGCGCTGCTGGATGCGCCGCTGTCGGCCGAATTCTGGCAAGGCGCGGCGATGGTGTGCGGCGGCTCGATTCTGTGCTGGCTCGCGACGCGCAAGCGGCGTGACGAAGCCGAGCCCGTGCGGATCGCCAAGGAAGCCGAGGGCAATTGCCACGGGTGACGATGGCCGGCGCCGTCGACGGAAGGCCGGATCGCGGCCGGCCATGCGCCGACGCGTCGACCGCCGCGCACTAACGCTGCGATTCCAGCGCAATCCGCACGGCCAGCCCAGCCAGCACCGTCCCCATCAACCAGCGCTGAACCGCCGCCCACAGCGGCCGCCCTGCAAGAAAACCCGCGATCGATCCGGCCGCGCAGGCAATCAGCGCGTTGACGTTGACGCTGACGCTCACCGCGATCTGCACGCAGCCGAGCGCCAGCGATTGCGCGAGCACGCTGCCGTGCCCCGGCACGACGAACTGCGGCAGCAACGACAGATACATCACCGCGATCTTCGGGTTCGCGAGATTCGTGACGAAGCCCATCGCGAACAGCCTGACGCGGCTGTCGTGCGGCAACTGCCGGACCTGGAACGCGGAGCGCCCGCCCGGCTTCAGCGCCTGCCACGCCAGGTACGCGAGATACAGCGCGCCGGCCAGGCGCAGCGCATCGTACGCATACGGCACGGTCATCACCAGCGCGGTGATACCCACTGCCGCGCACACCATGTAGAACACGAATCCCAGCGCGACGCCGCCGAGCGACACCAGTCCGGCGCGGCGGCCTTGGCAGATCGAGCGCGACACCAGATAGATCATGTTCGGTCCGGGCGTCAGCACCATGCCGAGCGACACGAGTCCGAACGCAACGAGGGTGGGCAAGGCCGGCACGGCACACTCCTTCATGGCAACGACAACGAGGTTCGAGCAATATATTGCATCCCGACCTTCATCGGCATGAATAAACTGCAAGCAGCCCATGAGCGCCGTTCATCGTGCGCGCCGGTCGCTATCTGCCGTTTTTCGCGCGGGTCCGAATCGCCTTTTCGGCCTTCGCACGTTGCGCGTCGACGAGCCGCACGAACGCGTCGGTAACCGCGTTGCCGGCGGTATTCCACGCCAATCGCACGGAGCGATGCAGCCGCGGAGACAGTGCCAGCACGCGGCCGCCGAACGGCGTGTACGTGAGCGTGATGCGCGGCACGATCGATACGCCCATGCCGGCCTCCGCCATCGACAGGATCGTGCGCATCTCGACCACGTTGAATGCAGCCCGAAGCGGTACGCCGCCGCGCGCGAAGTAATCCGCGATCACCGGCCCGCATCCCGCCTTCGAGAAAATGAACGGCGCCGCGGCCAACTGCCTGGCCGACACGCTCTTGCGGCCAACGAACCTGTCGTCGGCCGCCACCGCGACGAAATCCTCGTCGAGCAGCGGCAGGTTGTGCGCGAACGTCTTCGTGCCGGCGACCACGCCGACGTCGGCCGTCCCGTCGTCGATCCACCCTTCGACTTCGCTGTCCGTCCCTTCGAGCAGCACCGCCGATACGCCGGGGTGCATCTCCTTCAACGCCTCGAGCGCGGGAACGACGAACGCCAGCGACACGCTGGGCAGCGACGCGACCACCAGCTTCCCTTCGAGTTTGCCGCGCGACAGGCTGAACTGCTGGCGCAGCATCTGTGCTTCCCGCACCACGCTCTGGACATACGGCCACAGGCGTTCGCCGGCCGCCGTCAGGACGACCGGCTGCCGGTCGCGCCACAGCAGCTTGACCTGCGTGATGTCCTCCAGCTCCGTCAGCGCGTGGCTGATCGCGGATTGACTGCGGCTGAGCCGGTCTGCCGCGGCCGTCAGCGAACCGAGTTCGACCACGGCGGCCAGCGCCTGCAACTGGGCGAGCGTCATCGGGTTTCCTTGTTCGGGGTTGTATGTCGTACATGAAGCGACCGATCGACTTGAATTATATTGAACCGATGTGACGATCACGCAGCCGACACGCGTACCTCGCCACGCACGCGGCGGATGCCCCGTGCGCCGCCGGGGTACGACGGACGATCGAACCGCCGGCATGCTGCGTGCGACCGAGCGCGCATGCGTTCTGAAAGCTGCAACGCGTAGTATTCGCAGACCCGGCGTATCGCCCCCCACCGACGGCACGGACGATACGGGACCGGTTTTGCCGCACGTACGCCGATGTCGACGTCGGCGTTGCCATGTCTACAAAGGCACGAAATGGAAACCTATGTGTTGCTGGGCTGCGGATTGGGCATGGGCCTGTTGATGGCGATCTGGGGTATCTGGTCGCTCCGATGACGCGCGCCGGCCCCGCCCGCGCGCAAGGAATCCGTATGGAGACGGACGGAAAGCCGTAGTTGTCCGCGAACCATTCCGGCCCACTTGATTCGCAGTCCGATTCAGTCTGCCGGCGCCTGTGCTCCGCGCCGCCGGCGCCTCTGCCGCCCGGCGCACGATACCTTCGGCGCCAAGCCCTGCTCCATTCCCGAAGACGGGTTAGACTAGCCGGATGGAACAATGCCGTTATTGTCAGAGAATCCGGGACGAATGGGATTGCCATGGCGACGAATGCCGTCGGGCGATCGCCAAGGCGCTGCGCCGGCAGCGCGCGGGCCTGCCGATGGTCCCCGATCGCATCCGCAACGAGCTGCCGTCCGGCGCGCCGACCCAGCAGGTGATCGCCGTCCTGTCGCGCCAGCGCCTGCGTGCGCGCCGCGGCAACGAGGAACGCCGCGAGCGCAAGGAAATCGACGACGACGGGGTCTGAGCACCCCTGACGCGATCCCGCCGCGAGACATTCGCCGGCCCTGCGCAGCCGGGTGCGTGCCCGTGCGCCCGTGCACGACATCCCGCCCTTCACTTTCCCGTTATTGCCTCCCATCCCCGCAATACAGCATGGGGACGGTACATGTTTGCCTCGAAATTATTACTCCCAGCGCAACGATCTTTCACTCAAACTCACGTTTACCCTAGGTGAGCCGGCGCCTACGATGTAATCAACCGCTGACGATATGGTGTCGAACGCGGAAAGCCAATAAACATCGGAGGTCATCATGAAATCGCTCGTTTCCGCAGTCGCCGCCGCCGTCGCGCTGTCCGCCTCGTTCGGCGCATTCGCGCAAAGCACCGTGACCCGCGCCCAAGTGCGCAACGAACTGGTCCAGCTCGAAAACGCCGGTTACAAGCCCAGCCAGTCGAGCCCGTACTACCCGGCCGACATCCAGGCCGCGCAGGCCCGCGTGCACGGCACCGACAACAGCGGCTTCGGTTCGCAACCGGCCGCGGCCGTCGAGAGCGGCGCACCGGCCGTCCGGGCACAGAACCCGCGCGACTCGGTCTACTTCGGCCACTAAGCGTGCCGCTGCGCGCCCCGCGCGTGCATCCCGCATCGAAGACGAGCCCGTCAAGCGACGGGCTCGTCTTGCGTTCCGACGCGCCGTTCAGCGGCTACCGCCCGACGCGACGCGGCCACTCTCGTCGGGCACGCCGCCGCGGACCAGATCCTGATAGCGCACGCACACGCACTGCGCGGACGCCTTCGCCGCGTACATCGCCGCGTCGGCCTTGACGAGCAACTCCTCGGCCGACGCGCCATCCGCGGGAAACTCGCTGACGCCGATGCTCGCGCCGACGGCCATGCGTCCTTCGTCGAACTCCAGCTCCTCGGCCATCACGATCTGGATGCGCGTCGCGACATCGCCGATCACCGCCGGCGAACGCACGTCCGAAATCAGCACGATGAATTCGTCACCGCCGAGCCGGGCCACCATGTCGCCGCCGCGCAGCACCTGGCTCAACCGCTTCGCGACCGTGACGAGCGTGCGGTCGCCGGCCGAGTGCCCGTGCTGGTCGTTGATCTGCTTGAAGCGGTCGAGATCGACGAACATCACCGCCAGCCCCTCGCCCACCGCGGCCGCATGCCGGATCGCGGCATCGAGATGCTCCATGAACAGCAGGCGATTCGGCAGGCCGGTCAGCGGGTCGTGACCGGCGAGGTGCGTCAGCTCCAGTTGCTTCGCGCGCAACATCGCCATCTGCGTGCGAATCTCGACGCGCATGCTGTCGAAACAGCGCGCGAGCACGCCGATCTCGTCGGCCCGCGCAACGGGCAGCCGTTCGGCCGCCGGATCGTCGAACACGTGCGTCGCGGCGCGTGCGAGCGTCTGCAGCGGCCGCGTGATCGCACGCGCGAACAGGATCGCGAGGATCACCGCCAGCACGCTCGATACGAGCACCATCCGGACGATCCGTCCGCCCAGCATGCCGGCCGGCGCGAGCACGTCCGCCAGCGGGCGTGCCATCCCGAGCACGACGAAGCGGTTGCCCTCGTCGTGCCCGAACGGCGTGCGCACGAACGCGAACATCTGTCCCGGCGCCTCGTCGGGCTGAGCGAGCCCATTGAGCGTCACGCTCGTGCGCTCGCTGTCGAACAGCGCAGGCGTGCCGGCGAAGCGGTCCTGCATCAGCACACGCCGGCCGCGATCGAAGCCGAACGTCTGCTGCGGATCGGGATGCACGAGAAAATCGCCCCATTCGTTCGCGAGATAGACCCCATAGTCGTCCGGCAGATCGCGTTCGAGGCGGTCGAACACCCGAGAAAGCTCGACGTCGACGACGAGTGCCCCGACCGTCCGACCCGATGCGTCGGTCACCGGCGTCCCCACGCGCAGGATCGGCAGGCCTTCGGCCGCATGCGATCCCGTCTCGTGATTGATCGCGATCGGCGACAGGTAGATATGGCCCGGCGCCGTCGCGAGCGTATCGAATACGTAGGAGAACTGCCCTTTCTCCTGAAACACGCTTTCGGGCAGCACGACGATGCCGCGCGCATCGCGATCGAGGCGAATGCGTTCGATCCCGAAATGCCCGCTCGCGATCAGGCGGATCTGCAGGTATTCCGCGTGATTTCTCATGAAGCTGTAATACACCTGCTCGAGCCGCGTGCGCCGCGCGGCGTCCGGATGGTCGTCGCCCGCGACGAACGCGGACGACGGCAACTGCGCGAGCACGAGCGCATCGTCGGCAACGTCGGCGAGCGCGGTCGCGAAGCGCTGCCCGAGCAGTTGCGTCGACATCAGCAGGCTGTGCTGCGCCTCCTGCACGAGCATCGCGCGGTTGGCGCGATACGCGTAGTAGCCGGTCGTACCGGACGCAATCACGCCGATGCACGCGAACAGCACCGACAGCTTCGACGTGAGCCCGAGCCGGATCATTTTCCGAACCGCTCCGGCCGATCGCCCGACACGATGCGGCTCCACAGCGACTCGCGGCGCGCGATGTCCTCCACGGGCTGAAGCCACACGAGATGCTGATGCCCGGTATCCAGGCCGTGCGGCGGCTCGAGCGTGTTCGCGAGCCCCTGACGCTCGGTCAGCAGCGCGCCGATCGCCGGTTCGAGCATGTAGTTGATCCACGCTAATGCAAGCTCGGGACGGAGCGCGCCGCGCGTGACGGCCCAGCAATCGAGCCACGCGAGTGCGCCTTCGTCCGGGATCACGTAGCCGACGTCCGCGCCGGCGCGACGCAACTGCTCGACCTGCTGCGTGCCGTAGTTGCCGAACATCAGCGCCGCGCGATGCTGGACGAACAGCGCGGTCGCTTCTTCGGGAAGCGTGTAGTACGTCAGCAGGTTGCGGCGCAGGTCGATCAGCTTGCGGGCCACGACGAGCGTCTGGGCGGGCGACAGGTGGAATGGATCGGGATAGCCGAGCGCCAGCGCCGTGAACGAAAAATTGTGCTGCGCGCTGTTGAAGTCGAGCACCTTGCCGCGATAGCGCGGATTCCACAGCTCGCGCATCGAGTGCGGCGCGGCCGGCACCTGCTTGCGGTCGTAGATCAGCCCCATCGACGAATACGTGAACGGGATCGCGTAGGATGCGCCGTCCTGCACGAGCCCGCCAATCGTCGCGAGCTGCTGGAAATTCGGCAATTGCCGCCGCCGGTTCGGGATCCGCGACAGGTCGATCGGCGCGAGCAGATGTTCGTGCGCATAGCGCTGGATCTCGGCCGTGTTCGCGGCGAGCACGTCGTACGGCGGCGGCGAAGCGCCGTGCATCCGCGTCCACAGCGCTTCGTCGGAATCGACCTGCGTCACCTCGACCCGCACGTGGAACTGCGCCTCGAATGCGCTGACGATATCGCTGTCCGCGTAACCGGGCCAGGCCAGCACGCGCAGCACGTTGTCGTTGACGGTTTCGGGAGAGGCGGCGAAGGCTGGCAGAGCGAGTGCGAGCAAGCCCAGCGTGAATACGACGAGCAGCGCGCGCACGGCGCCGCGGGCGCGTGTGCGTACGCCGATTCCCCTGATCAATCGCCCCCCGCGTGGATCGCCCGGCTGCATTCGACTGTCCTTTTTCGAGTCGATGCGATATCCCGCAACGAGACCATAAAACGCATGGTCACGCAATCGGAACAAGCCGCACATCGCGCATTTTCATCGGGTCTCGCGGTGGAATGCGACCCGATTACGTCGGCCGGGTCGGGCCGCGAATACGCGACGACGACCGTCAGCGCCAGGCCTGCGTGAATTCGGCGATCACGCGCGACAGGTGGGCGCGCATCGCGTCGCGCGCCCCGTCCGCGTCGCGCGCCATGATCGCCGCGAAGATTCGCTGGTGATCTTCCTGCGACGCCTCGCGCAGCGCGGTCGAGTGAAAGTGCTCCTCGATCTTGTCCCACAGCGGATCGCTGCGCGCGCAGTCCCACATCGCCGTGACCATGTGCAGCAGCACCGTATTGCCGGTGGATTCCGCGATTCGCAGGTGAAACTGGCGATCGGCCGCGTCGTAGGCGGCCTTGTCGCTCATCTGCTCGCGCATCGTCGTCAACGAGAAAAACAGGCGGTCGAGATCGGCATCCTTGCGTTCGGTCGCCGCGAGCGCCGCGACTTCCGCCTCGATCAGCCCGCGCGCGCGCAGCGTCTCGATCGGCCCCGGCCCGCGCGGCACGTCGAACGTCACCGGCCGCGCGGCATCGGCCGCCGACACGTAGATGCCCGAGCCGATCCGCACCTCGACGATCCCCTGCACTTCGAGCGCGATGATCGCCTCGCGCACCTGCGTGCGGCTCACGCCGAACTGGTCGGCCAGGCTGCGCTCCGACGGCAGTCGTGCGCCGGCCTCGAACGCGCCAGCGGCCACCATCGCGTGAATCTGCCGCGCAAGGCCGATATAGGAGCGGTCCGCGGCATCGGTGTCGCGGCTGGCGGACAGGGTGGAAAGATCGGTCATCGAAAGGCTCGCAACGGGCTGGCCGGCGCCGTTGCGGCGCCGGATCGCCAAAATGGTACACCAATTTGGTTCGAAGCCTGTTCGGCCTGTCGGCTATCTTTACCAGGCGGGTCCGTGAACGTTACGGCGACCGTCATCCGGCCTGACAACTGGTAAACCACTATCCCGCACAACTGGCATACCAATCATAATCCGCACACCGACGCCGGGCCGGCACGCCGCCGCCCCGTCGTCCACCGCATGAACCGCCAGCCAGGAGCCGCTCCAGTGAAGATGTCTTTCCGTTGGTACGGCGAGTCCGATCCGGTCTCGCTGCAATACATCCGCCAGATCCCCGGCGTCACGCATATCGTGTCCGCGATCTACGACGAACCGGTGGGCGAGGTCTGGCCCGCGCACAAGATCGACGCGCTGAAGGCGACGATCGAACGCGCCGGCCTGCAGTTCGACGTCGTCGAATCGGTGCCCGTGCACGAGGACATCAAGCTCGGCAAGCCGACCCGAGACCGCCTGATCGACCAGTACCGGCAGACCATCCGCCATCTTGGCGCGGCCGGCATCCGCGTCGTCTGCTACAACTTCATGCCCGTGTTCGACTGGACGCGCACCGAGCTGTCGAAGACGCTCGACGACGGATCGACCTGCCTCGCGTTCAGCACCGACGCGGTCGACCGGATCGATCCGAACGACGGCATCGCGCTGCCCGGCTGGGATTCGAGCTACCGGCCCGAACAGTTGCAGGCGCTGCTCGCCGACTACCGCGACGTCGACGAGAACGCGCTGTGGGCCAATCTCGAGTACTTCCTGAAGGCGATCGTTCCGGTCGCCGAGGAAGCCGGCGTGAAGATGGCGATCCATCCCGACGATCCGCCTCGCCCGATCTTCGGGCTGCCGCGCATCGTGAAGAACCGCGACGATCTCGCGCGGATCGTGCGCATCGTCGACTCGCCCGCGAACGGGCTGACGCTGTGCTCGGGCTCGCTCGGCGCGGGCCCCGAGAACGATGTCGAAGCGCTCGTGCGCGAATTCGGCGCGATGGGCCGGATCCACTTCGCGCACATCCGCAACGTGAAGGTCGACGCGAACGGCGATTTCGAGGAAACCGCGCACCTGTCGAGCTGCGGCTCGCTCGACATCGCCGCGATCGTGAAGGCGTATCACGACACCGGCTTCACCGGCTACGTGCGCCCCGACCACGGCCGCATGATCTGGGGCGAGACCGGCAAGCCCGGCTATGGCCTCTACGATCGCGCGCTCGGCGCGGTCTACCTGACCGGCCTGTGGGAAGCGTTGGCGAAGTTCGACCGCGCGCCGCAAGCGTCGCGGTAATTCGCCCTTCGAGGCGGCCGGCGCAGCGGATCGCCGGTCGCCCGCCACGATATTCCGCACGGAGACACCTGCATGCCACGCATCCGATGGGCCATGATCCTGATGTGCTTCCTGGCCAACGTCATCAACTTCATCGACCGCGCGAACCTCGCGATCGCCGCGCCCAGCATCCGCGCCGACCTCGGCCTCGACGCGGTCGGCATGGGGCTCGTGCTGAGCGCGTTCTTCTGGACCTATGCGTTCCTGCAATTGCCGGCCGGCTGGTTCATCGACAAGGTCGGCGTGCGCGTGAGCCTCGCGCTGGCCGTCGGCTGGTGGTCGGTGTTCACGGTCGCGACGGGCGCCGCGCGCGGCCTCGCGCAACTCGTCGGCGTGCGGCTGATGCTCGGCGTCGGCGAGGCGGCCGCGATCCCATCGTTCGCGAAGGTCGCGTTCAACTGGTTTCCGCGCAGCGAGCGCGGCCTGGCCAGCAGCATCTTCGACAGCGGCTCGCGCGTCGGCTCCGCGCTGTCGCTGCCGCTCGTCGCGTGGCTGATCTCGATCGTCGGCTGGCGCGGGTCGTTCGTGATCACGGGCGGGATCGGCATCGTGTGGGCGCTGGCATGGTGGTTCGTCTATCGCGACCCGGAACGCTATCGCGCGATCGCGCCGGACGCCGTCGATGCGCTGCTCGCGCAACGCGGCGCCCCGACGGTTGCGGCCGCAACCGTCGGCCCGAAGGTGTCGTGGCTCGACCTGTTCCGCTACCGCACCGTGTGGGGCATGATGATCGGCCTGTTCTGCCTGAACTTCGCGATCTACTTCTTCATCACGTGGTTCCCGAGCTACCTGTTGCAATCGCGCGGCTTCTCGCTCGCGTCGCTCGGCACGTGGGGCATGCTGCCCGCGCTGCTCGCGATTCCCGGCGGCTGGCTCGGCGGCTACGTGTCGGACAGCCTGTTCCGCCGCGGCTGGAGCGCCACCGCCGCGCGCAAGACCTGCCTCGTGCTCGGCATGCTGCTGTCGTCGTCGATCGCGCTGTCGGCGTTCGTCGAAAACGTGTGGGCCTGCCTCGGCCTGTTCGCGCTCGCGTATGCCAGCCTGTCGTTCGCCGGCGCCAACGTGTGGACGCTCGTCGGCGAAGTCGCGCCGACGCCTGCGCACGTCGCATCGCTCGGCGGCATCCAGAACTTCGCGGGCAATCTCGCGGGAATCTTCATCACGACCTTCACCGGCGTGATGCTGTCGATCACGAAAGGCTCGTTCGTCGTGCCGCTCGCGGTGGCCGGTGCGCTGTGCGTGGTCGGCGCGCTGTCGTACCTGTTCGTCGTCGGCAAGGTCGAACCGTTGCCGCCGCTGCGGCGCGGCGGCAGCGAGAGAAATGTCGAGCCGAACGCGGCCTGACGCAGCGGGACGGCGCGGCCGAAACACCCACGCTTTCCCTTTCGGTCGCGCGTCGGACAATGAGCCGCGCTCGCCGTTTTCGGCCTCGCACGGCTTCGAGCGCGGCGTGCGCGTGAACCTCGGCCAGCCGTGGAGTCGCGACATCGAACGCGCGATCCGCGTGCTCGGCGGACCGGTCGCGCCACCGTCGGTCCGTCGGTCCGCCGGGCCGGCCGAGTCGCACGACGCGCGCGCTGCGCTGGCTGCGTCACGGCCATGCAGCCGATCGGCGCACGGGTTACATTGCAGCTCCTGCCGCCCTTTCGCGATTGCCCATGAGCCCACTGCCTTACCTCGATCACGACGCGCTGCTGACACTCGCGGCCGAAGCGGCGCACGTCACGCAGCCGTGCACGTGCACGAAGACCTCGCTCGCCGGCTGGACGACCCTGCCGCTGTCGCTGCCGGACACGCAACTGATCGAAGTGGCCACGCTCGCGCCGCCCGACGACGCGGAGCCGACCTACGCGGAACATCATCCGGCCGGCACGCGCTATGCGTCGGACGACGCGCCGATCGCGCCGCGTCATTTCCCGTACAACCGCTGCACCGTCAGCCGCTGCCGCGCGTGTGGCCGCCTGTTCCTGCGCTACCAGGAAGGCGGCGGCTACTTCGTCGACCAGCGCATCCGCGCGCTCGATCCGGCGCTCGTCGTCGACGCGTGACCGCGGGACGTACGGGGTTTTCGAGCGCGCGGCCCGTGCGCGGCGAGGCCACCGATCTCGCGACCGCACGCCGGCAACTCGACCTATTTCCGGGCTTGCGTTAGCACGATACGAGAACGGTCATGCCGCCGCAGGACCCGGCAGCGCAGGCCGCAAAATGAAACGGGCGGCTCGCTGGCCGCCCGTACGATGAACCGGAAGCAAACCGGCCGACGCCCGCCGTCACGCGGGCGCCGCCGGCGTTCAGTGCGCCGCTGCCGGCTTGCCGAACGCGCCGAGGATCTTCTTCTCGAGCGCGACGTAATCGCGGCCGAAGTGGTGATCGCCCTGCGTCTTGATCACGTCGGCGCCCGTGTTCGCGAGTGCGGGGCACATCGTGTCCGACTCTTGCGCGCCATAGAAGCACTGCACGCGTTGTGGCGGCACCTTCGCGATTTCCGGCGCGACCTTCAGCGCCTTGTCGCTCGCAGGCATGCCGAGCCAGCCCGTCACGCGGATCTGGAAATCGGCCGACGGCGCGAAGCCGAGCAGCGACATCACCGCGACCTTGTCGCGCAGGTCCGCCGGCAGCCGGTTGTACGCGAACGGCATCACGTCGGCGCCGAACGAATAGCCGACCAGCGCCACGCGGCTCGCATGCCAGCGCGCCATGTAGGTGCGCATCACGCGGGCAAGATCGCGACTCACCTGTGCGGGCGGCTTCTCGCTCCAGAAATAACGCAGGCTGTCGATGCCGACCACCGACACGCCGTCGCGCTGCAGCGCCTCGGCGATCGTCTTGTCGAGATCGCGCCAGCCGCCGTCGCCCGAGATCACGATCGCGAGCCGGTCGCTGCCGCCCTTGGCCGGCAGTTCGACGAGCGGCAGATCCGACACGTCGAGCTCGTCGCTGCTGCTGGTGTCGCGCAAGTGCGACGTGACGAGCGACACGAGCTTGGCCGAATCGCCCGCGGCGGCCGTTTCGACGAAACCCGGCATCGCGCGGCGCACGATCGTCGGATCGGGCGGACACGGCTTGAAGCGCGGATCGAGCTTCGCGGCCGGCTCCACCGCGACGACGCCGGCGATCGTATTCTCCGGCGCCATCGACAGGATCTGCTTGGCGATTGCGCCGCCCTGGCCCACCCCCGCGACGATCGGCGTGAAATAGCGCGACGATTGCGCGAGACGTTCGAGCTGATGGCTGACCGCCTCGGCGTCGCCGTCGAGGTGATGGCAGGCCTCCTGCTTCCCGGCGAGATTCGCCGCGTAACGCCCCGAATCGACGCCGACCGTCATCGCGCCGGCTTGCGCGAGCGCATCGGCCGCCTGCTGATCGGCGACCTGCCAGCCGGCCCCACGCGAGAACAGCACGACGAACCCACGCAGCGGCCCGCTCGGCCTGGTCACGGTCACGGGCCCGTAGCGGCCGCCGGACACGGTTTCGGCTTTCGCGGCGGCCGGCTGCGCGGCGCACGCGGCGCCGGCCAGCATCATTCCCGCGCAGGCGGCTGCCGCCCGCGCGATTACCTTCTTCAACATCATGAACGCCGACCTCCAGCCAGCAATGACAGATCCGCAAGCGTGACGAACACGCCGACCGAGCCCGAGGCCGCGAGATAACGCGGCTCCCAGTGCGGTTCGAACTTGCTCTTGAAAGCGCGCAAGCCGCGGAAGTTGTAGAAGCGGCCGCCGAAGCGCCAGACCATCAGGCCGAGCCGGTGGAACGGCGACGGCATCTTCGCCGCCCCCATCCCCGAGAACGGCGCGATGCCCAGGCTGAGCTTGCGGAACCCCGCTTCCTTCAGATGCAGCGCGAGCTGCGTAAACAGGTACTCCATCGCGTACGGCGATGCGTCCGGCAGATGGCGCATCACGCCGACCGTCGCCTCGGTGTTGAGATCGGTCGTCATGAACGTGACGAACGCGATCGGCTTGTCGGCCTGCCGCACCAGCATCACCGACTGCGTCGCGAGATAGCCGTCGTGGAACGCAGCCACCGAGAAACTCTTCTCGCGCGCATCGCGACTGTCGAGCCAGCCGTCGGAGATGTCGCGCAGCGCCGGCAGCGCGGCCGGCACGTCGCCCGGCGCGATCACCTCGACCGTCAGCGCATCCTTGTCGCCACGGCGCAGCGCGTAGCGCAGGTGCGATCGATTCGATCCTTTCAGATCGAACTGATCGAGCGCGATGTGCGCTTCCTCGCCCAGCTTCATCAGCGTGAGCCCTGCGTCGAGATACAGCGGCAACGCGTTGGCGCGCACCTGGTAGAACGCCGCGCGGCCGCTGTGCGCGTGCGCGAGCGCGATGAACTTGCTGATCAGCGCCGGCCACTCTTCACGCGGCCCGACCGGGTCGTGCAGCGCGGCCCACGTGCGGCCGTTCTTCGCGTACATCAGGAACGCGCGGCGCGACTCGGAGAACAGGAACGACTTGTCGCCCATCAGCGCGAGACCCGCATCGCTGCACTCCTGCGCGCGGATGATCTGCTCCGCGTCGACCAGGTCCTGCTCCGCGGGCTTCACGAAACGTCCGGGCGCCGGGCGCAGCAATTGCCACAGCGCGAACAGCGCGACGAACACGCCGGCCGCGAGCGTCGCGCGCAGCGCCCGCGGCGCGCGCGCATCGAACGAGAAATGCGACCACAACTCGCGCGTGTAAGGCACGTCGCGGAACGCGAAGAACAGCACCCACACGGCCAGCATCAGCACCATCGCCACCGACACGAACCAGCTGACGGTGAAGCGCTCGGCGAGCAGCGAAGAATGACGGTTGAACCGGCGCCGGCTGACGAGCAGCAGCACGAGCAGCGTGCCGAGCACGCCGGCCTCGACGAACGCAAGGCCCTTGGCCAGCGACAGCGCGAGGCTCGCGAGCGTCAATGCGAAGGTCATCCACCAGGCGCCGTCGAGCCGGCGCAGCAGCCCGCGCGCGACGAACAACAGCGCGACGCCGAGCACGCTGCAGATCACCTGCGAGCCTTCGAGCACCCACAGCGGCACGATGTGGCGCAGGATCGCGATCCGATGCCAGAACGCGGGCGTCGCGCTCGAGATCACCAGCATTCCGCCGACCGCGAACGTCACGAGGCTCAGGAACACCGGCGCCAGTTGCGACACGCGCACGGCCTGCCGCGTCACGAGCCGGCGCCGCAGCGCGCGGCCCTCGAAACCGGCGAGCAGGCCCGCCGACAGCACGAGCGGCACGCCGAAATAGATCGCGCGATACGCGATCAGCGCGGCGACCATCGCGTGCGCGGGCACTTCGTGACCGAGCGTGAAGACCATCGCCGCTTCGAACACGCCGATCCCGCCCGGCGTATGGCCGATCATCCCGAGCAGCAACGCGGCCGCGTAAACGGTGATGAAGGTCGGGAAGCCGACTGGTGCAGCCGGCAGCAACACCCACAGCGTCAGGCCCGCGGCAACGACGTCGAGCACCGCATAGACGACCTGCGCGACGAGATCGCGTCGCGCCGGCACGTCGAACGACAGCCATTTGAAGCGCGTGACGACCGGGCGCGCGGTGTTGCCGCACAGCACGACCAGCGCGGCGAGCACGACCAGCAGGGCAGCGCCCGTCCACGTGAGCACGCCGGGCGCGACGTGCAGCATCGCGGCGAGCGCCTCCGGCACGCAGACCATGCCGACCGCCGTCATCAGCACCATCGCGAGCGCCAGCGTGCCGCTCGTGAATACCGTCATCCGGCCGATCTGGGCAGGCGTGACGCCCGACACGCCGTACACGCGCGCGCGCACCGCGCCGCCCGTCAGCGCGCCGAAGCCGGTCGCGTTGCCGAGCGCGGAACCGGCAATCGCGCCGATCCACAGCGCGACGCGCGGCACCCTGGCCGCGACATAGCGCAGGCCGACCGCATCGCGGGCGACGAGCGCGAGATAGCTGAGGGCCGTCGCGGCCAGCGACGCGCCCCACTCGCGGACGGACATGTGACGCAACTGGCGGATCACCGACCGGTAGTCGACGGATTCCGACAGATGCTGGAAAACCACGATCAGCAGCAGGCCGATGCCGAGCGCGAGCAGCGGCGACAGCACGCGCTCGTTGCGGATCAGCGCCCGGGCACGGGCGATCACCGCCGCGGCGCGACCGGGCGAACCAGAGTGGCGGGAAGACATAACGTGTTCAGTGGTGGTGCATAGCGTGTCGCGGCGCGGGTTGGCCGGGCGGCGACGTATCTGTTGTTCTGCGTGGGCGGCCGGCCGAATACGGCCTCGTGGCGCCTGGATCAGAACTTACGAGTATACGGAATTAATATTACAGAATCTTTCACGTCGACTTTGTGCGGATTTGTGGTGTCTCGCACAGCAAGACGCACCGAGAAACAGGGCGTCCGACGAACGCAAGGTGCGCATCATACCGGGAACCGGGGCGGTTTTTTCATCGGACGAATGACTTCTCGTCCATTTGGGAGGAATCTGCCCGACGGACTCCGGCCGGCGAGGACGAAAGCGTCGCGCCGCGACGCTTCAGCGGAATGGGGGCAGATTGATTCGGACGTGCGCATCCGCGCGGAAACGTCCTGGCCTCCGTTACTTTGCCCGCTCATGCTCTCCCAAGCCGATCGCCTTGTAATCGTAAGTCGGATAGAACTCCGTCCGGTACACGCCCCAGGCCGTATCCTCGAGCACGCGATTGACCTCGCGCAGCCGCGACGCCGGCAGCCGCAGCACGACGATCTGCCCGATCCCCATCGTCACGGTCCAGCTCACCACCTCGACGCCCGGCGGCGGAAACGCCTTGTAGAACCCCTGCTTCGCGAGCTGCGCATTCAGCTCCGCGAGCGGGCGCGATTCGTCGTGCTTCAGAAAGACGGTCAGCAGGACCGCGTTGTCGGGCGTCGCGACCGCCGAACCGGCCGGCACCGTCGACGTCTGGCCGATGGCCGGTGCGCCGGAAAGCGCGACGGCCGCCAACGCGGCGGCAATCACGAGCGTCCGAATCGGAACATGCGGGAATACGGTCATTGCGCGACTCCATGGCTTCGTGGCTGGAGCCGCCATCATGCACCGCCGGATCGATCGCTGCAGCGAGCCGCGCCGATGCGATTACGCCGCATCGCCGGCCGCGCGCTCGCGCAGCACGTCGATGAACGCGCGCAGCTTGGCCGGCACGTGCTTGCGATTCACGTAATACAACCACATCGGCGGCAACGTGCGGCATGCACCGGGCAGCACCTCGACGAGCGTGCCGTCGCGCAGGTCCTGCTCGATCCGCTCGCGCATGAACGCGAACGCAATGCCGACGCCCGCGCGCGCCGCATCGATCACCGCATCGTCGTCGTTCGTCACGAACACGCCGTCCGGATCGAGATCGACGTCGCGTTGCCCGTCGCGCAGCAGCCATTTATGCAAACGGCCGCTTTCCGAGAAACGGAAACGAACGCACGCATGATGCTCGAGCTGCGCGATCGACGCCGGCACACCGTAGCGCGCCAGATAAGCGGGCGACGCGACCAGCGCACACGTCAACGCAGGCGCGATCCGCACGCCGATCATGCCCGGCTGCAACCGGTCGGCGAGGCGGATCCCCGCGTCGAAGCCGTCCTTTGCGATGTCGACGAGTTCGTTCTCGTAGCGAATTTCGAGCCGGACTTTCGGATAGCGTTCGCGGAACGTGGCGAGCACCGGCGCGATCACGCGCAAGCGTGCGAGCGGCAGCGCGGTCACGCGCAACAGCCCGTTCGGCTCGCTGCGCGCGTCCTTCAGTTCGTCGCGTGCCTGCACGACCTGACGGTACGCAGGCTCGGTCTGCCGCAGGTAGCGCTGGCCGGCTTCGGTGAGGCTCACGCCGCGCGTGCTCCGGTTGAACAGCTTCACGTTCAGCTCGCCCTCGAGCTGCCCGATCGCGAGGCTGACGGCAGCCGGCGTCAGGCCCAGCGCGGCGGCGGCGCGCGTGAAGTTACCGGCCGTCGCGACGGTCATGAACACGTGCAGCCCGGCCATTGGATCGCGTCGGCTCATCGTCTGTCCATCATTAGAAAAACTTGAAACTGCTTCGAGCGGAATACGGATTCTGCCATATACCGTCGCTGCCTACACTGGCGCTGTCGTCCCCATCGGAGCCTCGCATGAACCCGCTCATCGCCGCCCTGCCCCTCGCCGCCGCCCGCCGCACGATCGACGCGGCGCTCGCCCATGCCGCGTCGCTGCAGGTGGCCGGCGTCGCGATCGCCGTCGTCGACGCCGGCGCCAACCTGCTCGCATTCGCACGCACCGACAACTGTTTTCTCGGCGCGATCGACCTCGCGCAGCGCAAGGCGCTGACGGCGATCCGCTTTCGCGCGTCGACCGCGTCGCTGGGCGCGATGTCCGGCGTGGATGGGCCGTTGCGCGGCATCGAGCACAGTCACGGCGGGCTCGTCACGTTCGGCGGCGGCGAGCCGCTCATCGACGGCGACTGGCGCTGCGTCGGCGCAGTCGGCGTGTCGGGCGGCAGCGTCGAACAAGACGAAGCGATCGCGCGAGCCTGCAGCGATCATTTCCTGGCAACACTCAACCGCAAGGAGTAAGCACATGGCACGCAAACGCATCCTCATCACCGGCGCGGGATCGGGCTTCGGCCTCGAAGTCGCGCTACGGCTCGCCGAGCGCGGCCATGACGTGACGGCCGGCGTCCGCGCCGCCGCCGAGATCGACGTCGTGACGAGCGCCGCCGCGCAACGCGGCGCCGCGCTGCGCGTCGTCAAGCTCGACGTCACGTCCGCATACGACCGCGCCCGCGCGGCCGATCTCGACATCGACGTGCTCGTCAACAACGCGGGCGTCGGCGAAGCCGGCGCGCTCGTCGACCTGCCGATCGAGATCGTGCGCGAACTGTTCGACGTCAACGTGCTCGGCCCGCTCGAGCTCACGCAACAGGTCGCGCGCGGGATGCTCGCGCGCCGGCACGGCAAGATCGTGTTCGTGTCGTCGATTGCCGGGTTGATCACCGGTCCGTTCACGGGTGCGTACTGTGCGTCGAAACATGCGGTCGAATCGATCGCCGAGGCGATGCATGCCGAACTGGCGCCGCACGGCATCCGCGTCGCGGTCGTGAACCCGGGCCCGTACCGCACGGGTTTCAACGACCGGATGATGGAAACGACGCGGCGCTGGCACGATCCGGCCGTGCATACCGTGACGCCGGAAAAGCTGACCTTCCCGCTCGAACAGCACGACCCGGAGGAAATGATCGCGAAGATGGTCGACGTGATCGACAGTGACGGCGGCGCGTTCCGCAACCTGCTGCCGCGGTCGGCGGAGGAGTTCGTCCGCGCCGAGCAGGCGCATGCGTGGGATCGCCAGCAGTAATGCAAACCGGCGGCGGCAGGCGGTTCACGCAGAGGCGCCCCGCCAGCCGCCAGCCACGCGACGCGCGGCGTTCGGCATCGACGGCCCGCCTCGACGGTTCGGACCGCCGGCGGCCGCCGACCGGCCGGCCGCCGCGTGGAACCCGCGTGCAGGCGCGGCGGCATCAAGCCGCCCTGCCCGTGTTCAATACACGTCCCGCATATAGCGCCGCGCCTTCGAAAGCCGCGCGACGTAGTCGTTCGCGGCTTCGTCCGACATGCCGCCGTGCTCGGCGACGACCGCCTTCAGCGCGGTATCGACGTCCTTGGCCATTCGCGCGGCGTCGCCGCACACGTAGAAATGCGCGCCTTCCTCCAGCCAGGCGAACAGCTCGGCGCCGTGCTCGCGCATCCGGTCCTGCACGTAGATCTTGTCGACCTGGTCGCGCGAGAACGCGAGATCGAGCCGCGTGAGGAACCCGCTGTCGTGCATCGCGCCCAGCTCGTCGCCGTAGTAGAAGTCGGTCTGCGCGTGCTGCTCGCCGAAGAACAGCCAGTTGCGCCCGCGCGCGCCGCGCGCCCGCCGCTCGTGCAGGAAGCCGCGGAACGGCGCGACGCCGGTGCCCGGGCCGACCATCACGATCGGCACGTCGCCGTTCACCGGCGGCCGGAAATGCGCGGACTTCTGCACGAACACGGGCACGCGGCCGTCGTCCGCGCGATCGGCGAGGAACGTCGACGCGACGCCTTTGCGCGCGCGCCGGCCGTTGTGATAGCGCACGGCCGACACGGTCAGGTGAATCTCGCCCTCGTGCGCGCTCGGGCTCGACGCGATCGAATAGAGGCGCGGCTGCATGCGCTTGAGCATGCCGACCAGCTCCGCCGCCGACAGCTCGACCGGGTATTCGTGCAGCACGTCAGCCAGTTGCTGCCCCCACAACCATTGCTTGAGGTCGGCCTTGCGATCGTCGCCGAGCAGCGACTTCAGCGCGCCGTTCGCGCTGCGCGACGCGATGAAGGCCAGCGTGTCCGGATGCGGGCGCGTGATGTCGAAGTGGCGCGCGAGCGCATCGCCGAGCCGGATATCGCCGATGCCCGCCACCGACACGGGCGCATCGGCCTTCAGCGCGGTGACGGACAGCAACTCCTCGACCAGTTCCGGACAGTTGGTGGGCCATACGCCGAGCGCGTCGCCGGTTTCGTATTCGAGGTTCGCGCCCTGGGTCGACAGCGACACGTAGCGCGTGTCCTTCGCGGCGCCCGGCCGGTTCAGCCGCAGATTCGCGACGAGCTTCGACGGCGCCGGATGCGCCTTCGTCGGCAGCAGCCCCGACGGGCTCATCGCGCCGGACGGCACCGCGTGCAACGCGGCATCGGCCTCCTTGATCCGCGCGACGACGCGCTCGAGCCACCGGTCGGCATCGTGCTGGAATTCGACGTCGCAATCGACGCGCGCGCACAGGCGCACCGCACCGAGCTCCGCGAGCCGCGCGTCGAGCCGGCGGCCGTGGCCGCAGAACTGGTCGTAGTTGCGGTCGCCGAACGCGAGCACCGCGAAATGCACGCCGTCGAGGCGCGCGGCGCTGCCGGCTTGCAGCGCGTCCCAGAACTCGCTGCCGTTGTCGGGCGCATCGCCGTCGCCGAACGTGCTGGTCATCAGCAGTACGTATTGCGCACCGGCCAGCGACGTGACCGGGTAGTCGGACATGCACGCGGTGCGGATCTCGAAGCCCGCGTTCATCAGCTTCGTCGCGTAATCCTCGGTCAACGATTCGATGTTGCCGGTCTGCGATGCCCACAGCAGCGTGACCTTCGGGCGCGGGCGCACGATGCGCACGCCGCCGGACGCGGCGGCGTCCGCCGGCAGCGCGGGCGCCGCGGCGCTCTGCGCACCGGCGGGCAGCGAGCGACTGAACAGACCCGCGAGCATCCCGTCGAGCCACAGCCGCACCGGCGGCGCGAGCGGCGCGCCGGCCGGCAGCACCGGCACGCCGCCTTCGCGCCGGCCGGCGCTTGCCTTCAGCCCGCTGACGAGGCCGGCCACGTACAGGCGCTCCGCGTCGGTCAGCGGCGGCGGCGCGAGATCGGCGACGCCGAGCGCGGCCGCGAAAGTGTCGATGTCTGCCATGTCGGATTCCTGTGAAGCCGCGGCCTGCGCCATCGCCGGCGCGGGCCGCGCGTCGTCGGCGCATGTATCGGGTTGCGCGGTGTCGTCGGCGGCGGACGCGAACGCGTCGGCCTCGACGCGCCGCAGCGCGACCGCGCAGTATTTCAGTTCGGGCTGCTGCGATTCCGGGTCGATCGCATCGTTCGTCACCGCGTTGATGCACAGGTCGTCGCCGTATACGTCGTTCCAGTGCATCGGCGCGAAGCAGTTGCCGCGCCGCACGCGCTCGGTCACGACAGCCGGCAGCACCGCGCGGCCCCGCGCCGAACGGATCTCGACGCTGTCCTTCGCGGCGATGCCGAGCGCGCCGGCATCGTCCGGGTGCAGTTCGACGAACGGACGCGGGTTGAGCTTGTTCAGCATCGCGACCTTGCCCGTCTTCGTCATCGTGTGCCACTGATGCTGCAGCCGCCCGGTGTTCAGCACGATCGGGAACGTGTCGTCGGGCAGCTCGGCCGGATCGACATGCGGCCGCGCGAAGAAGCGCGCCTTGCCCGACGGCGTCGGGAACGCGATGCGCGGCGCTTCGCTGCCGTCGGCCGCCGTGCGCAGCGGCTGGCTCACGCCGTCGTTCAGGTAGCGGATCGGATGCCGCTCGCGCGCGGCGCCCGGTGCGACGGGCCACTGCACGGGCCCGTCGCGCAGCGCCGCGTGGCTCGCGCCGCGCAGGTCGTAGCCGGTCGCCGGATTCGAGAAACGGACGATCTCGTCGAACACGTCGGCCGCCGACGCATAGTCGAACGCATCGCCGAAACCCATCGCGCGGGCGACTTCCGCGACGATGCGCCAGTCGGGCAGCGCGTCGCCGGGCGGCGCGACCGCCGCGCGCATCAGCGTCATGTTGCGCTCGGAGTTGATCATCACGCCGTCGCCTTCGGCCCACAGCGCGCCGGGCAGCAGGATGTCCGCGTAGCGGTTGGTCTCGGTGTCGAGGAACGCGTCCTGCGCGATCACGAGCTCCGCCGCCTGCAGCCCGGCGATCACGTTGCGCCGGTTCGGCACGGTCGCGACCGGGTTCGTGCAGACGATCCAGCATGCCTTGACGTCGCCGGCCGCCATCCGCGCGAACAGGTCGACCGTGCCCTTGCCCGTGTCCTTGCGCAGCGTGCCGGCCGGCACGCGCCACAGGTTCTCGACGAAGCGGCGATCGTCGTCGGATGCCACCGAGCGCTGGCCGGGCAACCCCGGCCCCATGTAGCCCATCTCGCGCCCGCCCATCGCGTTCGGCTGGCCGGTCAGCGAGAACGGCCCGCTGCCCGGGCGGCAGATCTTGCCGGTCGCGAGATGCAGGTTGCAGATCGCGTTGGTGTTCCACACGCCGTGCGTGCTCTGGTTGAGCCCCATCGTCCAGCAGCTCGTCCATTCCTGCGCGTCGCCGATCCATTGCGCGGCCGTGCGAATGTCGGCTTCGGCCAGCCCCGTGATCTCGGCGACGCGCTCGGGCGGGTAGTCGGCGAGGAACGCGGGCATCGCGTCCCAGCCTTCGGTGCAGGCAGCGATGAACGCGGCGTCGGTGCGGCCGTTCGCATGCAGCAGATGCAGCAGCCCGTTGGTCAGCGCGAGATCGGTGCCCGGGCGGATCTGCAGGAACAGGTCGGCCTTGTCGGCGGTCGCGGTGCGCCGCGGGTCGACCACGATCAGCTTCGCGCCGGCCTTCACGCGATCCATCATCCGCAGGAACAGGATCGGGTGACA
Source organism: Burkholderia sp. MSMB1826 (assembly GCF_001526325.1). Classification (NCBI taxonomy): domain Bacteria; kingdom Pseudomonadati; phylum Pseudomonadota; class Betaproteobacteria; order Burkholderiales; family Burkholderiaceae; genus Burkholderia; species Burkholderia sp. MSMB1826. The sequence continues at coordinate 302,016 of NZ_LOYN01000010.1, read as the reverse complement.
GTCGGCCATGTTCGCGCCGATCACGAAGAACAGGTTCGCGCGGTCGAAATCCTGGTACGACCCGGGCGGGCCGTCCGCGCCGAGCGACTGCTTGTAGCCGGTGCTCGCGCTCGCCATGCACAGGCGCGAGTTCGACTCGATGTTGTTGGTGCCGACGAAGCCCTTCGCGAGCTTGTTCACGAGGTATTGCGCCTCGATCGACATCTGCCCCGACACGTAGAACGACAGCGCGTCGGGCCCGTGCGTATCGAGCACCGCGCGCAGCCGCCATGCAGTCTCGGCGATCGCGTCGCGCACCGGCAGCGGCACGAGGTCGTCCTCGCGCGCGCGCCGCACGAACGCGCGGTCGAGCCGCCCCGAGCGACGCAGCGCGACGTGCGCCGACGAACCCTTCGTGCACAGCCGCCCGAAGTTGGTCGGATGGTCGGCGTCGCCGGACACCTTGACGACTTCGCCCTCCTCGACGTGCAGCACCATCCCGCAGCCGACGCCGCAGTACGGGCACACGCTCTTGACGGGGGTGGCGGTCATGCGTGCTCCGGGGCGCTCAGGCCGCGATCCACACGTAGCCGTCCTCGACCCGCGACGGATACGCGTTCACCGACTGGTCGGGCGCTTCCAGGCATTCGCCGGTACGCAGGTCGAAGTGCTGCTTGTACAGCGGCGACGCGACCACGATGCGCTCGCCGAGGCTGCCGATCAGCCCGCGCGACATCACGGCGGCCTGCGACACCGGGTCGACGTTGTCGATCGCGAACACGCCGCCGTCGGGATGCGCGACGTGAAACACCGCGACCTGCTCGCCGTTGACGAGCGCGCACACGCCCGTGTTCGGCACGATGTCGTCGAGCGGGCACACGCGGGTCCAGGACAGCGGAAGACGATCGTTCATGATGGGCTCCTTGAGAAAGACGCTGGTGTCGGCGAGGGTCAAACGGTTGCGGGTTCGGCGACGACCGGAATCGCCACGGGTTTGCCGCGCACGCGCTCGTCGGGCGTCGCGGGCCGGATCTGGCCGCGCGTCTCGACGAACGCGATGGTCGTGTCGGGCGCGTCGCTGTTCACGAAGTGGCGGAAGCGCTTGCGCGTGTCCGGATCGGTGACGGCCTTCTTCCATTCACATTCGTACGTATCGACCACGTGCTGCATGTCGGCCTCGAGTTCGGCCGCGATCCCGAGCTTGTCGTGCACGACGACGTCGATCAGGTAGTCGAGGCCGCCTTCGAGGTTGTCGCGCCACACGCTGGTGCGTTGCAGGCGGTCGGCCGTGCGCACGTAGAACATCAGGAAGCGGTCGATGTAGCGGATCAGCGTCGCGCGATCGAGATCGGCCGCGAGCAGTTCCGCGTGGCGCGGCTTCATCCCGCCGTTGCCGCACACGTACAGGTTCCAGCCCTTCTCGGTCGCGATGACGCCGACGTCCTTGCCCTGCGCTTCCGCGCACTCGCGCGTGCAGCCGGACACGCCGAACTTGATCTTGTGCGGCGCGCGCAGCCCCTTGTAGCGATTCTCCAGATCGATCGCGAGGCCGACCGAATCGTCGACGCCGTAGCGGCACCACGTCGACCCGACGCACGATTTCACGGTGCGCAGCGCCTTGCCGTACGCGTGTCCCGACTCGAAGCCGGCCGCGATCAGTTCCTCCCAGATCGACGGCAGTTGCTCGACGCGCGCGCCGAACAGGTCGACGCGCTGACCGCCCGTGATCTTCGTGTACAGGCCGTATTTTTTCGCGACCTGACCGACCGCGATCAGCCCTTCCGGCGTGACTTCGCCGCCCGGCATGCGCGGCACCACCGAATACGTGCCGTCGCGCTGGATGTTCGCGAGGTAGTAGTCGTTCGAATCCTGCAGCCCCGCGTGCTCCTTCTTCAGCACGAACTCGTTGAAGCACGACGCGAGGATGCCCGCGACGGCCGGCTTGCACACGTCGCAGCCGAGCCCGCGGCCGTGCTTATGCAGCAATTCGTCGAAGGTCGTGATGCGCTCGACGCGGATCAGGTGGAACAGCTCCTGCCGCGAATACGCGAAGTGCTCGCACAGATGATTGTTGACCGCGAGGCCCTGCTTCTTCATCTCGGCCTTCATGATCTGCGTGACGAGCGGCACGCAGCCGCCGCACGACGTGCCGGCGCCGGTGCACGTCTTCAGCGCGCCGAGGCTCGTCGCGCCGTCGGCCACGGCCGCGCAGATCTGCGACTTCGACACGTTGTTGCACGAGCAGATCTGCGCGGCCGCGGGCAGCGCGTCGACGCCGACCGCCGGCTTGGCCGCGCCGTCCGACGACGGCAGGATCAGGAATTCCGGCGACTCGGGCAGCTCGATGCGGTTCAGCATCATCTGCAGCAGCGTGCCGTACTCGGCTGCATCGCCGACCATCACCGCGCCGTGCAGGAACTTGCCGCAGTCGGACACCACGAGCTTCTTGTAGACCTGGCGGCGTTCGTCCGCATACTGGTAGGTGCGGCTGCCGGCCGTCGTGCCGTGCGCGTCGCCGATGCTCGCGACGTCGACGCCCATCAGCTTCAGCTTCGTGCTCATGTCGGCGCCGGCGAACGCGGCGTCGGCCGCGCCGCCGAGCCGTTTCGCGACCACGCGCGCCATGTCGTAGCCGGGCGCGACGAGGCCGTACACCATGCCGTTCCAGGCCGCGCATTCGCCGATCGCGTAGATGTCGGCGTCGCTCGTGCGGCATGCGTCGTCGATCGCGACGCCGCCGCGCGGGCCGATGTCGAGCCCGCACGCGCGGGCCAGTTCGTCGCGCGCGCGGATGCCGGCCGAGAACACGATCATGTCCGTGTCGAGATGCGTGCCGTCGGCGAACGCCATCCGGTGCGCGCCTTCGTCGCCGTCGACGATTTCGAGCGTGTTCTTGCCCGTATGCACGGTCACGCCGAGCGCCTCGATCTTCGCGCGCAGCATCCGACCGCCGCCGTCGTCGACCTGCACGGCCATCAGGCGCGGCGCGAATTCGACCACGTGCGTGTCGAGCCCCATGTCGCGCAGCGCCTTCGCGCATTCGAGGCCGAGCAGCCCGCCGCCGATCACGACGCCGCGCTTCGCGTGCGCGCCGCACGCCTGCATCGCTTCGAGATCCTCGATCGTCCGGTACACGAAGCAGCCCGCGCGATCGCGGCCCGGCACCGGCGGCACGAACGGACGCGAGCCCGTGGCGAGCACCAGTTTGTCGTACGCGAGCGTTTCGCCCGATACGAGCGTGACCGTATGCGCGGCGCGGTCGATCGACGCGACTTGCGCGTTCACGCGCAGGTCGAACTGCGGATGGCGCTCGAAGAAGCCGGGTTCGACGAGCGACAGGTCGTCCGCCGACTTGCCCGCGAAGAATTCCGACAGGTGCACGCGATCGTAGGCCGGGCGCGGTTCCTCGCCGAGCACGGTGACCTGCAGCGTGCCTGCCGTGCCGGCTTGCGCCGCGATGCATTCGAGGAGCTTGTGGCCGACCATGCCGTGGCCGATGACGATGAGTTTCATGATGACGGTTCCTTCGGTCGATCAGTTCGCGGCGCTCGCGGCGGCCAGCGCGCGATCGCGCAGCTCGGCTTCGCGCGCCTTGTGTTCGTCGCTGAAGCGCACGGCCATCGCGCACAACGCGGTCGCGGTGACCGCGAGGCCGAGCAGGCTCAGCGTGTGCTGCACGTCGCCGACGCCCTTCAGCAGGAAAGCCGCGGCGACCGCGCCGACGTTGCCGCCCGCGCCGACGATCCCCGCGACGCCGCCGAGCGCCTTGCGGTCGATGAACGGCACGAGCGCGTAGGTCGCGCCGCACGCCATGTGCGTGAAGAGGCCGAAGGTCAGCATCGCGACGAGGGCGATGCCGACGCCTTGCGCATGCGAGAACCAGATCAGTCCGAGCCCTTCGCCGACGATGAGCGCGCACAGCAGCATCGCGCGCACGTCGAGGCTGCGGCGCGCGGCGATCTTGTCGGACAGCCAGCCGCCGAGCGCGCGGGCGAACAGCGCGAGCAGACCGAACAGGCCGACCGCGAAGCCGGCATCCTTCAGCGACAGCTTGAAGTGATCGACGTAGTACAGCGCGGCGATGTTGTGAATGAACACCTCGACGCCGAAGCAGGCGCCGTACGTGACGAACAGCATCCACACGCGGTAGTTGCCGCAGGCGGCGAAGAAGCTCGCCCAGCCGCCCTTCTTGCCGCTGTCGACCGTTACGCCCTGCTTGCGCAGCGCGACGAAATCGCCCTGCGGACAGTCCTGCGTGAAGCGCCAGTACGCCCACGCCATCGCGAGCATCGCCACGCCCGGCACGATCAGCGCGATGCGCCACGACGCGCCCTCGCCGAAGCCGAGCATCAGGCCGGCGGCGACGAGCAGCGGCATCAGCGCCTGCGTCGCGCCGGCGCCGGCATTGCCCCAGCCGGCCGTCGTCGCGTTCGCGGTGCCGACCACGTTCGGCGCGAACATCACCGACGTGTGGTACTGCGTGATCACGAAGCCCGCGCCGATCGCGCCGATGCCGAGCCGGCAGATCAGGAACCACAGGTAATCGTGCGTGAACGACACGGCGAACACGGGGATCGCGCCGAGCAGCAGCAGCCCGGCATACACGCGGCGCGGCCCGAAGCGGTCGCACATCGGGCCGACCAGCAGCCGCACCGCGATCGTCGCGGCCACCGCGGCGATGTTGATGTTCGCGACTTGCGCCGCCGTGAGATGGAATTCGCGCGCGATCAGCGGCATCAGCGGCGCGCACGCGAACCATGCGAAGAAGCATACGAAGAACGCCATCCACGTCAGATGGAACGCGCGCATCGGCGCGGTGCGGAGGCTGAAGAGATCGATACGGGTAGCTTTGTCGGTCATGTCATCCGCCAAACGAAAAACGGCGTCCTGCGCACCCCGTCTCGTCGAGAGACCCGATGCGTAGGACGCCGTTGCCCATGAAGCCCGTTGCCGGGCGCTTCTGTTGATCGGTACTGCGGGCGAATCGTCGTTGATCCGCTCCAACCAGCTTATGCAAACGCCGTGCCATATCGGCCCGAATCGCGCGGGCAGCCCCGCCGCGCAAGGCGCGCCGGCCAATAGGCGCGACGCTCCGGCACGCGGCGCGCGATGCGTCGCGATGCAGCGAGGCACAGATGTGGTGCGCTGCAGCACTGTCGCCGTGCGACATTGCGGTGCGCGCCGACGGGGCGCGATGCACGCCGATGCGGCATCGCGACGGTCGCGCGCACGGCAAGCGGCCTGCAAGCGCGCGGGCATCGCGCGGTGCGTCGCGGCACACGATGCCCGCGCAACGGACGGGTTGGCCCGGATATTGCTGAACCCCATGCATCACACCGGCAACGGCGCCGGTGGGCAGTCCCCGCAAAACCCTGCTCGCGCTTCACGGCGAGCCTCCAGGACAACGGCGTCCCCCCGTGCTCGGCCACGGCCGGATGCCGGTGCGTTTCGACCGCCCGCCGCCGCCGCGCAGCAACGCACTATCAGACCGCCGCATGGATGCGATGCGGCACAGGAACACGACATGACGACAGGCAAAGTCACGCTGCTGGGCGCCGGCCCCGGCGATCCCGATCTCCTCACGCTGAAGGCGGTGAAAGCGCTGGCCGCCGCCGACGTGCTGCTGCTCGACGATCTCGTCGCGCCCGGCATCGTCGAACTCGCGCCGCAGGCGCGCGTGATCCGCGTCGGCAAGCGCGGCGGCTGCCGCTCCACGCCGCAGGCGTTCATCGAGAAGCTGATGCGCCGCCACGCGCTGCGCGGCGCGCACGTGGTGCGCGTGAAAGGCGGCGACGCGCTGCTGTTCGGGCGCGCCGGCGAAGAACTCGCGACGCTGCGCGCGGCCGCGATTCCCGTGGAGATCGTCAACGGCATCTCGTCGGGATTCGCCGCCGCCGCGAGCCTCGGCATCTCGCTCACGCACCGCGAGCACTGCCAGGGCGTCACGTTCGTCACCGCGCACCGCCAGGACCACGGCGAACCCGACTGGGCACGGCTCGCGGCGACCGGCACCACGCTCGCGATCTACATGGGGATGAGCCGCGTCGACCGCATCGCGGCGGGCCTGCTCGCCGCGCTCCCGGCGTCGACGCCGGCGGCGGCCGTGCAATGGGCCGGCACGCCGGACGAGCGCCGCTGGACCGGCACGCTCGGCACGCTCGCGGGCGGCGTCGAAGCCGCGCGGCTCGGCAGCCCGGCCGTGATCCTCGTCGGCGGCGCGATCGGCGCAGCGGCCGCCCAGGGCGTGGACGCGGCAGCCGGCGCGACGCTTGCGCGGGCCGCCTGACGTGCGCGGCATCGCGCGGCTTCGGCCGCTCCCCGTTTCCTTTGCCGCCGGCCGCGCGTGCGGCCCGAATCCCTCGTTCGCCCCTTGTACCGACGCGTCACTGCCCCTGTTGCCCGCCTCATGAGTTCGTCCGCCCTGCCCGCCCGCCTGCGCGTGCTGCTCGTCACCGATACCGACAAGCCGATCGGCGAACTCGGCGACGCGCTCGCGCGCCTCGGCTACGAGATGCTGAACGACGTCGCGACGCCCGCGCGCCTGCCGGCGGCCGTCGAGGAGCAACGCCCCGACGTCGTGATCATCGATACCGATTCGCCGTCGCGCGACACGCTCGAGCAGCTCGCGGTCATGCATGCGACCGCGCCGCGCCCCGTGCTGATGTTCAGTCACGACGCCGATCAGGAACTGATCCGCACGGCGGTCGGCGCGGGCGTCAGTGCGTATCTCGTCGAAGGATTGTCCGCCGAGCGCCTCGCGCCGATTCTCGAAGTCGCGCTCGCGCGCTTCTCGCACGACGATGCGCTGCGCCGCCGGCTGGCCGACGTCGAGCGCGAACTCGCGGAGCGCAAGCTGATCGATCGCGCCAAACGCGTGCTGATGGACCGGCGCAAGCTGTCCGAACACGACGCGTATGCGGCGCTGCGCAAGCGTGCGATGGATCAGGGCCTGCGCATCGTCGACGTCGCGCGACAACTGCTCGACGCGTCACCCCAGTCATGAGTGCAATGAATACATCTCCTCCCGCCGCGCCGGAACGTGCGCATCTTCGCCTCGGCTTCGTCGCGCTCAGCGACGCGGCCCCGCTGATCGTCGCGCACCGCCTGAACCTCGGCGCGCGCCACGGCCTCACGCTCGAACCGAACCGCCAGCCGTCGTGGGCGGCCGTGCGCGACAAGCTGCTCAGCGGCGAGCTCGACGCCGCGCATGCGCTGTACGGGCTCGTCTGCGGGCTGCAGCTCGGCATCGGCGGCCCGCAGGCCGACATGGCCGCGCTGATGGTGCTGAACCGCAACGGCCAGGCGATCACGTTGTCGCGCGGCCTCGCCGACGCGTACCGCCAAACCGGCAGCGTGCGCGCCGCCTTCGCGACGCTCGGCCGCAAGCCGCTGCTCGCGCAGACCTTCCCGACCGGCACGCACGCGATGTGGCTGAACGCGTGGCTCGCGTCGCACGGCGTCGATCCGCTGCGCGACGTGCGCAGCGTCGTGATTCCGCCGCCCGAGATGGTCGCCGCGCTCGCGGGCGGCGAGCTCGACGGGTTCTGCGCGGGCGAACCGTGGCATGCGGTCGCCGAAGCATGCGGCGCGGGCCGGACCGTCGCCGTCACGAGCGAGATCTGGCCCGATCATCCGGAGAAGGTGCTCGCGACCCGGCGCGATTTCGTCGCGCTGTATCCGGCCAGCGCCCGCGCGCTGATCCGCACGCTCGTCGATGCATGCGCATGGCTCGACAGCGCCGCGCACCGCCGCGAGGCGGCCGACTGGCTCGCGTCGCCCGACGCGCTCGGCGTGCCGGCCCGGCTGATCGCGCCGCGCCTGCTCGGCGACTACGGCGCGGGGCCGTTCGCCACGCCGCCGCTGCCGATCCGCTTCCACGACGGCGGCGCGGTGAACCGGCCCGATCCGCGCGAGGGCCTGTGGTTCCTGTCGCAATACCGGCGCTGGGGCATGCTCGACGGCACGCACGACGACGCGGGCATCGCCGCGGCGATCGCGCAGACCGCGTTGTATGATGCTGCGGTCGCCGAAGGCGGCGCAGCGGGCCTGTCGCAGGCGTGACGCGCGCCGCGCGGTGCAGCCGGCGTGCGCTGCCGGGCCAGGGCGCCCGGCCGCTGCCCGCGCGTGCCGCTCGTGCCGCTCGTACGACAGCGCCTCGCCACTCCGTCCCCGCTCCGAACCGATGCCGAAACGAACGCGCGCGCCGCTCGACGTGCTGCTCACCGAAATCCGCGCGTGCCGTGCATGCGAAAACGACCTGCCGCTCGGCCCGCGCCCGGTCGTGCGCGCGCATCGCGACGCGCGCATCCTGATCGTCGGGCAGGCGCCGGGCGCACGCGTCCATGCGAGCGGCATCCCGTGGGACGACGCGAGCGGCAAGCGGCTGCGCGACTGGCTCGGCGTCGAGCCCGACGCGTTCTACGACGAGACGCGCTTCGCGATCGTGCCGATGGGCTTCTGCTACCCGGGCCGAGGCGCGAGCGGCGACAACCCGCCGCGCCCCGAATGCGCGCAATTGTGGATCGACCGGCTGGTGGCCGAACTGCCGTCGATCCGGCTCACGCTGCTGATCGGCCAGTACGCGCAGCGGCATTTCCTGCGCGGCACGCGCAAGGCGACGCTGACCGACACCGTCCACGCGTGGCGCGACTACGGCCCCGCGATCCTGCCGCTGCCGCATCCGTCGCCGCGCAACCAGGCGTGGTTCAAGCACCATCCGTGGTTCGACGCCGAGGTCGTGCCCGAGCTGCGGCGCCGGGTCGCGCCGCTCGTGGGCTGACCGCGCAAACGCCCGTCCCCGTCGCGCCCGGTTCGCTGTACCATCGCGGCTCATCCGCGTCACGAACAGCAGAATCCTTCATGCCCTCCACCGCCCCGCCGCGCCTGTACGGGATGCCCGAACGCAGCGACCGGCTCGATTTCTACATCCGCGACCAGGCGTCGCGCCAGGCGATCACCGAGCCGCATCGGCACGCGTATTTCCAGATCCAGTTCAACCTCGGCGGCGACACCGAGCAGCGCATCGGCGGCGTCACGCGGCCGTTTCCGCGCGGCGCGCTCGCGTTCGTGCTGCCGCACCGCGAGCACCTGATTCCGCATCCGGAAGGCGCGCACTTCATCGTGATCAACTTCAGCCAGGCGTTCCTGCGCGCCGATCTCGACGTCGATCCGCTCGACCTCGAGGACGTGCCCGCGCACCGCTTCCCCGAGCTGACGCCGTTCCGCTTCCAGGAGCACCTCGATTTCATCCTGACCGGCGACACGTACGACGAAGCGCGCCGCCTCGCGCTGTGCATGCTCGACGCCGATCGCGTGCGCACCTTCGGCTCGACCACGTTGCTGCGCGGCTACCTGCTGCAACTGATCGGGCTCGTCTGCACGCAGTACGCGGGCGCGCTCGACAAACTCGCGCAGCGCGGCGCCCAGCGCGCCGGCCGGCGCGACGCGCTGGCCCGCGTGCTGCGCCACGTGCGTGCGAACCTGACCCGCGAGGACCTGACGCTCGCCGCGACCGCCGAAGCCGCGTTCCTCTCGCCGAACTACCTCGCGCACCTGGTCCGCAAGGAAACCGGCAGCACCTTCACCGATCTCGTGACCGAGCGCCGCATCGCGCTGGCGCAGTCGCTGCTGGCCCATACCAGCCGGCGCATCGCGGACATCGCGCGCTCGGTCGGCTTCCGCGACGAAGGGTATTTCGCGCGGCGCTTCCGCGCGCGGGTCGGCGTCTCGCCGAAAGCCTATCGCGACGCGAACGCCGCGTTGCCCGACGGCGACGATCCGCCGGCCGCCGCCGACGCGTAGTTTTGTCCCGGTAAAACGCAGTTGCGTCGCATCCGGGCGCACGCGCGTCGGGTATCGTTGCACGCATGCCGGCGCGGTGCGCCGGCCATCCGTCTTCCTACCGAACGAGGGCCATCCGATGTCCGCCTATGTCATCGACGCCGCCGAGCGTCCTTCAGTCGAAGTCGACCAGTCGTCCGCGCGCTTTCCGGTACGCCGCGTATTCTGCGTCGGCCGCAATTACGCCGACCACGCCCGTGAAATGGGCGCCGACCCCGACCGCGAGCCGCCGTTCTTCTTCACGAAGCCGGCCGACGCGATCGTCCCGGCCAGCGGCACGGTCGCCTATCCGCCGCTGACGAACGATCTCCATCACGAAATCGAGCTGGTCGTCGCGATCGGCAAGGACGGCCGCTCGATCGACCCGGCCGACGCACTGTCGCACGTGTGGGGCTACGGCGTCGGCGTCGATCTCACGCGCCGCGACCTGCAGGCCGAAGCGAAGAAGCTGAGCCGCCCGTGGGACTGGGCAAAGGGATTCGATGCATCGGGCCCCGTGACCGCACTGCGCGCGGCGACGGCCACCGGCCATCCGGCCGCCGGCCGCATCTGGCTCGCGGTCAACGGCGACACGCGCCAGCAAGGCGACCTCGCCGACATGATCTGGGCCGTGCCCGACGTCATCGCGTACGTGTCGCGCTCGGTCGAGCTGAAGGCCGGCGACCTGATCTTCACCGGCACGCCGGCCGGCGTCGGCGCGCTGCAGCCGGGCGACCGCGTGACGGGCGGCGTCGACGGCATCGCGACGTTCGAATTCGTGGTCGGCGCGAAGCCTTGACGGCGTTTGCGGGGGCGGCTGCCTGCCCGGGCCGCCCCGCGATACCTCGATGCCGGTCAGTCGTAGCGACGCAGGAACGCGTCGGCGACGGCCGGCGGATTCAGCGCTTTCGCCGAAGCGTTTTCCAGCGCCTCGGCTGCGTCGTCGTCGCCGATCGACACGAACAGCGTGACGGCCGCCCGGTCGTCGCCCGTGCCGAATACGCCGTCGCGATCAAGCAAACGTAACGCCTCGATCATGTCGGCGTGCAGTTGCCGCGAAAATTCGGCGAATCGCGACCGGACGAACTGCGGGCTCAGCACTTCGTCGGCCAGCCTGCCGCAGATCGCGTTGAACGGCGACGCCTCGGCCGCCGCGTACGCCCATTCGGAAACGCCCCACACGAACCGCGGATCGTCGTCCGCAACCGCCTGCCGCGCGCAGATCCGGCGCAGCCCTTCGAGCGAATTGGCTGCCGGCGCGACCGTCATCGCGCCGCTGTCGGTGTACAACGCAAACGCGTAGAAATGCTCGTCCGGGTGCAACGCCCGCAGCGCCCTGAAGGTCGCCCTCGCGGCATCGGCAATGTCTCGCTGGAAATCAGAAAAGTCGCTCATCGCATCCTCGTCCAGTCGCCCTTCGTGCTCGCCGGGACACGTGGCGCGCGGATCGTGCATCGTCTCCCGGCATGCGGCGGATTGTCCGTCATTCGGCCGCGCGCCGGTACCGGGGCGCACCCGCGCTCACCGCCCGGCGTCCTGCGCGTCGAACGCCCGCACGCACACGGCGGCCGCCAGCGCGACCGTCGCCGACAGCAGCATCGTCGCGAGCGGCAGGTAGCCCGCATTGGCGGAGGTCAACAGCGCGCCCGTCAGCGACGACAGCGCGGCGCCGCCGCCGATCGTCATCGCGCCGGCCAGCCCCGACGCGCTGCCCGCCAGTTCCGGCCGCACCGACACCGCGCCCGCATGGGCGGCGGGATTGCTCAGTCCATTGCCGATGCCGACCAGCACGCACGGCCCGAACCACGCAAGCGCGTGCGTCGCGCCGCCGAACACGAACACGAGGCCGATCAGCGGGCCCGCACACGCCACGATCCGCCCGCACAGGATCGTCGTGGCCAGCGCATGGCGGCGCGCGACCCGCGCGGCCACGAAGCTGCCGCACACGAACCCGGCCGTGATCGTCCCCATGTAGAAGCCGATCTCCGCCGGCGCGATGCCGAACCGCGTTTTCGCGGCGAGCGGCGCGCCGGCCAGAAACGCATGGAACGCACCCGTCGAAAACGCCATGCACAGCGCATAGGCCCAGAAACGGCGCGCACGCAGCAGCGCCGGATACGCGCGAAGCTGCTGCCCGAAGCTCGACGACCGGTGCGTATGGGTTTCGACGAGATCGAGCGCGCACCAGCCGAACAGCGCGATGCCGACTGCGGCCAGCAGCCAGAAGCTTGCGCGCCAGCCGACCGTCTGGTCGAGCGCGCCGCCAAGCGTCGGGCCGAGCATCGGCGCGAACGCGGCGGCCATCGCCGCATAGCCGATCCGGCTCGCCGCGCGCGCGCCGCCGCCGGCGTCGCGGATCGCCGCCATCGACACCGGATAAACCGACGTGATCGCCGCCTGCATCAGCCGGCAGCCGAGAAACACGCGGATATCGGTCGCCATCGCGCAGCCGAGCGAACCGAGCGTGAATATCGCAACGCTCGTCAGCACGACCGGGCGCCGCCCGAACCGGTCGGACAGCGGCCCCGTCACGCATTCGAGCGACGCGGCCACCGCCGCATACCCGCCGAGCGACAGCGCGACGACCGCATAGTCGGTATGCAGGTCGCGCACGATCGTCGGCAGCGACGACAGGAACAGGCTCAGCGGCAGCACCGACAACGCGCACAGCAGGATCAACGTCGCATGCCGCGGCGACGCCGGGTCGGAAGCGGTCGACAGGTTCGATGGCAAGCGGATGCCCTCCCGCGCACGGGCCGCATGGCCGCGCGCAACACAAAAAAAAGCCCCCGAACGAGTCGGGGGCGCATGGATGCCGGCGCGGTGCCGCTACCGGACCTTGCGCCTGTGGACGACTACGATGAAGCATGCCGTTTTCATGCCGAATGGCTCCCGAATGCGTGGCGGACCGCCAGCGATAGCGGACGATGTTAGGTGGACGACGGCACCCGCGTCAACGCCCTCACTAACGCGTGCGCACCGAGACGAACTTCCGCGCGTTGTTGCGCTGGATCAGCACGGCGATCACGCTGCCGCCGTTCGCTTCGAGCGTCTGCACGTCGTCCGGCGTCTCGAGCAGCGTGTCGTTGAGCTCCAGCACGACGTCGCCCGGCTGGATGCCTGCGCGCGCGGCCGGGCCGTGCACCGCGTCCACCATCATCCCGACCGCGAGCCCCGTCGAACGGCGCTCGTCGTCGCTCAACGCGTGCATCGTCAGCCCGAGACGATCGCCGTGGTCGCCGCTGTCGCCTGCGCCGCCGGTACCCGGCCCCGGCCGCGCGGCGGCCTTCGGCGCGACCATGCCGACCGTCGCCGCCGTGCCGCCACCCACGTCGTCGGCGCCGGCGATCGTCAGCGTCATCGGCGCACGGTTGCGGATCACGCGCAGCGGCGCCTTCCCGCCGGGCGGCAGCGCGGCGGCCAGGTCGTTCAGTTCGGCCGAGCGACCGATGGCCGTATCGCCCATCTTCACGATCACGTCGCCGGGCTTCAGGCCGGCCGCGGCGGCCGGCGAGCCGGGCTCGACGCCGTTGACGAGCGCGCCCGCCGGACGCGGCAGCCCGAACGCCGCGGCCAGACCGACGCCCACGTCCTGCACGTCGACGCCTAACGCATTGGCGGACGGTGCGCCCGGCGCCGGCGCCTGAGGCTGCTGCGCCTGCATCTGCGCCTGCCGTTGCGCGCGCAACTGGGCGCGCACCTTCGCCGCGAATGCGATCGGGATCGCGAAGGTCGTGCTCGCGTAGCGGTCGGCGCCCGTATAGACCTGCACCGCGATACCGATCACGTCGCCCGCGCGATTGAACACGGGGCCGCCCGAGTTGTCCGGGTTCGGCGCGATGTCGGTCTCGAAGAACGGGAATGCGCTGCCGTCCGGCAGCCGGCGCGACGTCGCGCTGACGATGCCGGCCGTGACCGTGTTGCCCGACCCGTCCGGCGCGCCGATCGTCATCACCGGTTCGCCCGCGCGGACTTTCGACGAATCGCCGAGGCGCACGAACGGCAGCTTCCGCGCGTCGACGCGCAGCATGGCCACATCGCTTTGCGGATCGACGGCCAGCACCGTCGCCTTGAATTCGCGGCGGTCGACGAGCCGCACGGTCACGTCGGTCGCCTCGTCGACCACATGGGCGGACGTGACGATCAGGCCGTCGGCGCTGACGATGAAGCCCGAGCCGCTGCCGGACACCGTACGCGGCGCGGTATCGGGCGCCGGCGCCTGCGGCCCCTGCGCGGGCGTTGGTGCGCCATGGCGGAAGAACGCGGCGAGCGGATCGTCGGGATCGAGGATGGCGAAGGCCGGGCCGCCGGTCTGCGGATCGGGGGTGGCGGCCAGGACGGTCACGACCGCCGGGCCGTAGCGCTCGACGATCGCCGGGAAGTCGACCGGCATCGCATAGGACGCGGCGGGCGGCCGTGCCTTCATCGCCGGCGGTGCGGCGGGTGGCGCGAGGGTGCCGGCGATGGCGGCGGGCGGCGGCAGGACTCCGGCAAACACGCCCCCGATCAACGCGGTGCGAAGCACGGCGCGAGCAAGCGTCTGGCAAACCACGGTGCACCTCCCCCGGGCAGTCGCGGTCCCCCTGCGCGAGACGCGCAGGCGCCCGACAAACACCGGCACACCCAACCATTTATAGCCTACGCGCCGGGTGGAACATACGAATCGAAACCCGTATGCCGGGAGGTACCCGAGCGGCGGAACCGCGACGGCGTTCGTTTCGAACAAAGCGCGCGGTTCGTCAATCCGAACATCCACCACGCATCGGTGCGGGCGTCAGTGCCAGTGTCATCGTCGCGGTCTGCGGCCGGACATGCCACCTGTCGCGCATCACGGACAGGTGGCCCGCACACCGCAAACGGTTCGTCATCGGCCCCCGTCCATCGACGAGCCGGCACCGGCTCCGGTCAGTGGCACGACAACACCGCCACGCCGCCGACGCCTTGCGTGTTCGGCAACGCAACCGTGTAACCGACGGCCACCAGCGGCTGGGCCGCGTCGTGTCCGACCACGATCGATTGAATCGTCGCGGGGCCGGTGGTCTTCAGCACGCCGTTCAACGGCACCTGCGTATACGTCAGCCCGTATTGCGCGCTGTCCAGCTTGATCGACAGGTTCAGTGTGGTCAGCATGCGCGTGACCGGATCCAGCGTGGCCGAACTCGACACGAGCGCACCGCTCGTGTCGCCGTTGTTGCTCGCCACCGTATCGGCCATCACCTGGGTACACGAAAGCGGGCCGCCCGTGGCGGGCAACGACAGCGGCGTGCCGACCGCGTAGTGCACGCCTTGCGTATCGGTATACGTATTGCCGTCGGTGTCCATCGCGCGATTCCACCGGCCGATCGCCACATCGGTGCCGACGCCCTGGATGTCGGTCACGGCCCCATGGTCGAGCCCGAGGCAGTCGGTCGCCGCCGCCGACGACGCAAGCGTCGTAAATGCGCCGCTACCCTGCTGAACCAGGCTCGTCGCCGGCACATTGGCCGCCGTCATGTTGCGGTTCTTCGCGTAATCGCTCGGCAAATTCGGCACGACGAGCACCGCCAGTTGGCCGTTGCTCGCCGCGACCGGCGACGCAGCCCCCGAATAGCTGAAGTTGCCGTTCGGTCGGCAAGCCGTCTGGACCGCAGGCTGGGTCGACGCGCCCGGCGCTGGCGCCGGCGCGGCGGGCGACGTGGCCGTCGGCGTTCCCGTCGTATCGTCGTTCGACGCGCTGCTTCCGGTCTTGGCGCCGCCACCGTCATCGCCGCCGCCACATGCCGTCAGCATCAGCACCGTACTTGCCAGCCCCACCAGAAAGATTTGCTTGCCCCGCATCCTTCACCTCGTTTTCTCGTTGTAGAAGCCCATCGCCGTGCGCGCTCGTTTCACGCGTTGTCGTTTGCCGTACTCGCCGACACCATTCGCTGCTCATCCACCGCCTTGACCAGCCACCATGCGCCGACGCCGCCCAGCACGAGCGCGCCGAACCACCAGGACGTCGGCCAGATTTCCAGCAGGCTCTCCCCGGTGAGAACGAACGGCGATTTCAGCGCGACGATCACGACGGCCGTGTTGTAGCAGGCATGAATCAATATCCCCGGCAGCAGCGATCGGGTAGCCGCATACAGCTTGCCGATCAGCAAACCGAGTCCGAATGCGAGCGCGAACTGATACACGTTCAAATGCGCAAGACCGAATACCGCGGCCGAATGGGCGATAGCCGTTCCCTCCGGATACTGTCGCAAGAAGCTGCGCAGCATCACGCCGCGAAACAGCATCTCTTCGAGTAGCGGCGCAATCGCGCAGGTCAATACGATCAGGCCGAGCCCGCCATTCACATAAACCTCGCGGGCGTCGTCTCGGGTTCCGGTCCACGGGAAAAACTGCCCGACGCCGACTTCGAGCACGCTCATCGTCACGAGCAAAGCCGGTGTCATCAGCACGATGGGCACGAAAAATCGCCCGATCGTCGTTCGCCAGGAATCGACGCCGTCGTGCAGCAAGCTGCGGTAGGTCAATTTGCCGTGATGAAGCAGCACCGTAAATACGAGGCCGTTCGCGAGCACCCGCCCGATGCTGGCGATTGCCATCGTCTGCAGCCCGGCGCTGCGGCCAGCCGACCAGATGATCGAGTTCATCAGATACTCGACCATGTTCAGCACGACGACGGTAAAAAACGCTTCGAGCAGATTCGGGAAGCAATAAGAGCTTGAATCAGATTTCATCTGGATTGATACGATTTCGCAGGCGGCATACGCGGTAATCGCGCCCGGATGCCTGCAGCCGATCTCGTCCGATCGGCATTGTTATTTATCGGAGCACACGACGAACGTGACTCATTGCGGCCTGCCCGGTCTTTGTCCGCCACATCGAGTCATCGCCGGAAAGTAACCGTTTGTTACGGAGAGGGATCGTCGCTCATGGCACGAATCGTGGCAAGCGCCGTTGACCATTCTTTACGATCGAAAAGACAAAACGCGCGAATCGGACTGCGCAATCAGCCGTCGTTAATATCGAGATATCGGCCGATCTTTTAAAATATTTAGCGATTTTCGGCCTGCCCGGCGTTTCAATATTTTGAAAGCACCGATTACCTGACGCACCAGTAACGCGCGGCGAATTCCTTGTCGATCGTCACGGAGACCATCCCCTAAGCGCCGCGCGGCGGCTTGCCGTCCGTGCAGGCGGCGCTGTCCGATACCGAGTACTCGATATTGCCGCGCTTGAACGACCAGTCGGTGCTCACGCACGGATCCGTTCCGCCCGTGGTTTCCGTGCCGCCGAGCACTTCGACGTCCGGCTTCCCATCGACCGGATGCGGTTTGTTCCACGCGCGGTAGCGCAATGCGCCGCGATCCGCCACGCGGTCGATCACGATGTGATGCTTGTCGGTATCGCAAACGAAGCCGTCGCGTGTCGGTCGAGCGTGGGCAGCGGCCGCCGCCAGCGACGCGCAGGCAACGGCAACGAACAGGAACGACGGACGGCATGCAATCATGATCGGGTGGGGGGAAGTCGGAATCGCGCAACTATACCGTCACGCACCATCCGCGGCCACCTGCTCCGCGATCGCCGACACCATCCGCAACATCGGCTCGAACGCATCGGCCGACGTATTGCCGAAACCGAGCACGAGCCCGTTGCGTGCCCGCGCCGCATCGATCGCGAAACCCGACAGCGGAAACGGGCCGATGCCATGCGCGCGCGCCGCCTCGACGATCGCGCGATCGCGATAACGCGCCGGCAGCCGCAGCGCGAGATGCAGCCCGCACGGGCCGCCCTCGACCTGGTGCGGCACGCTCAGGCTGCCGTCGAGCGCGGCGAGCAGCAAACGCCGCCGGTCGCGATACAACCTGCGCATCCGCCCGAGATGCCGGCCGTACTCGCCCGTCTCGATGAAATCGGCCAGCGCGAGCTGCACATGACGCGTCCCGCCGCGCAGCATCTCCGGCAGCGCCGGCCGCACGGCGGCCAGCAACGCGTCGGGCAGCACGAGAAAACCGATCCGCAGCGCCGGAAACATCGTCTTGCTGAACGAGCCGAGATAGACGACCGGCGAATCGGGCGCGAGCCCATGCATCGCGCCGATCGGCTCGCCGGTGTGACGGAATTCGCTGTCGTAGTCATCCTCGATGATCCACGCGCGATGGCGGCGCGCCGCATCGATCAGCGCGAGCCGGCGCGAGATCGACAGCACGGCGCCGGTCGGGAACTGGTTCGACGGCGTCGTGTAGACGAGGCGCGGCGGTCGCTCGCGCCAGTCGTCCGGTTCCGCGCGCAGCCCTTCCGCGTCGACCGGCATCGGCACGACGTCGAGGTCGGCCGCCTGCATCGCGGTGCGCGCACCGCGATAGCCGGGCTCCTCGACCCACACCGTATCGCCCGGATTCGTCAGCAACTGCGCGCACAGCGCGATCGCCCCCTGCGCGCCCTCCGTGATCACGATCTGCTCGGGATCGCAGCGTACGCCGCGCGTGACGGCCAGATGGCGCGCGATCGATTCGCGCAACGCGGGCTCGCCGAGCGGATCGCCGTACGCCAGCAGGTCGCGGCCGGCGCGGCGTAACGCGCGATCGATCGCGTGCCGCCACGCGTCCACCGGAAAATGCGACAGCGCCGGCACGCCCGGCCGGAAGCCCTCCGATTCGCCGGCGCCGACGAGGCTCGCGCGAATCCGGCCGAGCCGCTGCGCGACGGTCGGCGGCGCGGCACGCCGGCGCGGCGGCGCCGGCCGCGACAGCCCGACGACCCGCGTGCCGCGACGGTCCGACTGCAGGAAGCCTTCCGCGACGAGCTGCTCGTACACGGCGGCCGTCGTATTGCGCGACACGCCGAGCGTTTCGGCCAGCGCGCGCGTGCCGGGCAGCCGCGTGCCGGCCGGCATCGCGCCGCCGAGAATCGCGTCGCGCACGCGACGCAGCAACTGGCGCTGCAGCGAAGGTGCGCCGGGCGTGCGCGCCAGCGGCGCATCGAGCGGCAGCAACGGCGCGCCGCCGGAAGGAAAGGCAGTCGTCATCGGAACATCGCAGCGTGAAAAGGTCGAACGTACGGTGAGCGGCGTACGGCTGACGGCCACCGATCGTGGCACCATAAATTTGCCGTTCGCTGGCGCTTCTCATGGTACCTCGCCGGGACTACGATCGTCTGCATGCCGGCATGTCGCCGGCCGCCAACCGAAGCGAGATCGACCTTGCCCACGCTCACCAACGCTTTCCAGCAGCCCATCGGCCAACCCGTTCCCGACTGGTCCGCGCGTCCGCGCCCCGAGCGCATCGCGCTCGAAGGCCGCTACTGCCGGCTCGAACCGCTCGACGCCGAGCGCCACGCGGCCGACCTGTACGCCGCCTACGCCCAGGCGCCCGACGGCAGCGACTGGACCTATCTGGCGCACGGCCCGTACGCCGACGAGTCCAGCTACCGCGATTACGCGCGCGGCGCGCAGGCGAGCACCGATCCGCTGCACTACACGGTGATCGACCGCGCCACGGGCCGCGCGGTCGGCACGCTCGCGCTGATGCGCATCGATCCGGCCAACGGCGTGATCGAGGTCGGTTCCGTCACGTTCTCGCCGCTGCTCAAGCGCACGCCGGTGTCGACCGAAGCGCAGTTCCTGCTGATGAAGTATGCGTTCGACACGCTCGGCTACCGGCGCTACGAATGGAAGTGCGACGACCTGAACGCGCCGTCGCGCAAGGCGGCCGCGCGGCTCGGGTTCCGCTACGAAGGCACGTTCCGGCAGGCGATCGTCTACCGCGGCCGCAATCGCGACACCGCGTGGTTCTCGATCATCGACGGCGAATGGCCGGATGTCCGCGCCGCGTTCGACGCGTGGCTCGCGCCGGAGAACTTCGACGCGCAAGGCGAACAGCGCCAGTCGCTCGCCGCGATCCGCCACGCGCAGGCCCGCGCGCGCGACGCCGCCGGCCGCGCGAACGATGCCACGCGCGTCGCGGTGCGCCCGCTCGTCGCCGCCGACGAAGCCGCGTGGCGTCCGCTGTGGCAGGGTTACCAGAAGTTCTACGACACCGCGCTGAGCGATGCGGTGTTCGCGACGACGTGGGCACGCCTGATGGATCCGGCCGAGCCGATGTTCGTGCTCGGTGCGTTCGACGCGTCGGGGGCGCTGGTCGGGATCGTGCACGCGATCTACCACCGCTCGTGCTGGACCGAAGGGCCGTACTGCTACCTGCAGGACCTGTACACGGCGCCCGACGCGCGCGGGCAAGGCGCGGGCGGCGCACTGATCGAGGCCGTGTACGAACGCGCCCGCGAAGCCGGCGCGAGCCGCGTCTACTGGCTCACGCACGAAACCAACACGACCGCACGCGCGCTGTACGACAAGCTCGCGAACAACGCCGGTTTCATTCAGTACCGGCACGATCTGAAGAAGTAACGTCGCCCCCGGACGGCCGATGTTCAGCCATGAACATCGGCCGGATCGCGGGCGTCGCCGTCCTCCGGCACGTCGTCGTGCGCCGCACCGGCCATGCCCGGCACCGCAGCCGGGCAGATCATCTCGTCGCCATTGGCCGGCACGGGCCGCCGTACCGGCCGGAACACCGGTTCGCCGGGCGCGATCGGCTGCCCCGAGAGCGCGCAGCGACCGGGCTGCAACGCGACGCGCAAGCGCCAGCGTTGTTCGCCGTAATGACACCGGCCGCTCTCGACCCATCGCACCAGCAGCCCGTCGCGACCGGCCTCGAGCACCGTGACGAACAGTTGCGGGCGCAACGGCGACACCGCGGCCGTCGCGTGCTCCGGAATCGGCGCACGCCCGATCGTCACGAGCGAATGCGCGAGCACGCCGCCGCGCGACGGCATCGGATCGTCTTCGCCGAGCGCGGACGCGGACACGTCGCACGACAGGTCTTCTTCGCGGGTCGGGCTTTCCATGATGTCGAGCATGCTTGACGGATTTCCGTGCAGGTTGAAAGACGCCGGCGCCGCACTCAGCGCCGGCCCATCGGTTCGCGCAGCAGGCACAGGCCGATCGCCGCGCCGACGACGGCGGCCGCGAGCATCAGCCCGACGCCGCCCGACCAGCCGAATGCACCGACGATCGCGCCGATCGTCAGCGGCCCGATCACCTGGCCGAGATAGTTGCCCTGCACGACCCAGCCGATGCTGAGCGGCGCCAGCGACGGCGACGGCGCGGAACCCGGCGCGCACGCGAGAATCGTCGCGGGCAGCATCCCGGCCATCGCCGAGAACGCGAACCCGAGCGCGACCGCGAGCGGTGCGGGCGTCGCCGCGCTGAAGAGGCCCGCCCCCGCCGCGCCGATCGCGACCGACGTCGCGGCCATCACGAGCCCCGGTCGCGCCCCGCGCGACAGCAACCAGCCGGCCGTCAGGTTGCCGATCACGCATGCAGCGACGATCGCCGCACTGATCAGCCCGGCCGCGCCGACGGCAACGCCGAGACGCTGCATCAGGAACACCGGCAGGAACGTCATCGCCGCGAAGAACTGCACGTTGTAGGTCGCGAAACCGAGTGCGAGGAGCGTGGTCGAGCGCGCCGCGAGCACGGTGCGCAGCGCGGGCCCGATGCGCGTCGCCGCGGCCTGCCGCGCCGGTGCGTCGGCCGACGTCGTGACCGGCACCGCGGCGGCGGCGACGAGCGTCAGCGCCGCGGCCGCGAGCCAGCCGTTGCGCCAGCCGCCGAGCAGCGGCCCGACCAGCATCGACAGCGCCATGCCGGCCGGCATGAAGGTGCTCCACAGGCCGAACGCGAAATTGCGCCGCTCGGGCGGCGTCACGCGGTTCAGCACGGCCGGCGCGGCGACCACCACGATCACGAACCCGAGCCCTTCCGCGAAGCGCGTGGCCAGCAGCAGCGCGAAGCTGCCCGCCCATGCGCCGACGATGCTCGACAGGCCGAGGATGACGAGGCCCGTCACCAGCAGTCGCCGGTCGCCCCAGCGCCGCACCAGCACCCCGGCGGCAATCCCGCCGAACACGCCGACGAACGGAAACACCGACATGATCCCGCTCAGCGACGCGAGCGAGCCGCCGAACTCGTGCTGCAGCGACGGCAATGCGATCGTCGCCTTGCCGACGTGCAGCGCCGACACGATGCTCGCCAGCACGACGTTCGCGACGGCGGCCCGGTAGCTGCGCGACGGCAGCGTGGCGGCCTCGGCCGCGACAGGCGATTCGGTCATCGTCACCTCCGTTGAGGCGGCCGCGTGCGACGGGATGTCTCGCACGGCCGCAATCGGACCGGCGCCCATGATACAAATTGAAGTTAACTTCAAGTAAAGGGGTAACGTGCGCAACGATTCGTTTCGGTGAGGGCGACAATGGCTGGCACGGCAAGCGACGGCATCCTCGGCTAAGCTGTCGGCTTCGCTCCGACAATGCCCGTCCGAATGCCGACCGCCTCCCCTGCACCGGCCACGCTGTTCCCGCTCGACGAAGCCTGGTCCGCCTTCCCCCGCCGCAAGGCCGCCGTGCGCACGTTCATCGCCGGGTACTGCGCCGCGCGCGACCGGCGCGATGCGCCGCTGCACGACGGCCCGGACGGCCACGTCGTGCAGTTCGACGACGCGATGGGCCGGCCTTTCGAGCATTTCATGATCGAGGGGGCGCCCGGGTCCGGCGCCGGCCCGTTCGTCGTCGGTGCGTGGATCACGCGCTATGGCGCCGCGCCGCTGCCGTCCGCGCTGCACGGCAGGACGCGCCGGCTGACCGACGAGCACTTCATGGCCGCCGATATCGCCGGGCTGGCGGGCGACGACGCGCTCGCGCAAGCGCTCGCCTGCGACACGCCGGACGCGATCGACGCGTTCAACGCCAGCGGCGCCTTCCCGCCGTTCCAGCCGAATCCGGCCGCGTTCCTGTTCGCGCACCGGCTCGACGGGCAGATCGCGGCCACCGCGCGCTACGGCTTCGCGTCGCCGCGCGATATCGTCGTCGATCGCGTCGCGACGGCGGACCCATACCGCCGCCGTGGCCTCGCGACGCAACTGCTCGCCGCGATCGTCGCCCACGCACGGCGCCGGAGCGCGCACCGCGTGTGGCTCATATCGACCGAAGCCGGCCAGCCGCTGTACCGCGCCGCCGGATTCACGCCGCTCGCGACCGTCGCCGTGGACGAAGTCGTCGCCTGACCGCGAATCGAACCGCATCGTCCATCGCCGTTCGCCACCGTCCGTCTCGCGCTTCGTCTCATCGCGCTGAGACGAACGTCCCGGCGTCTCAGCGGACCCGATGTTGCGCTATCGCAGCAAATCCGACGCACCCTTCCTTCCAAATCCTGGCCGGTCGGCACCGAGCGACATGGTGCAACGCATCCGGCGCCCCCTTTCGACCGCCCCGTACCGCCCCGATTCACGCTGGCCCCGTTCCTGCATACCGGACGATCGCGCAATCGCGCAACGGGCACACCGGCAGCGTTGCCGCGCGCCCGACGACAACCCGACGGAGACAGCAACGTGAGTACACCCGCACCGATCACGCCCCCCAGCATGAAGGCCGCCGTCTGGCATGGCCGCCACGACATCCGCGTCGAAGCGGTTCCCGTTCCGGAGCACCCGCCCGCAGGCTGGGTCACGATCCGCGTGCACTGGTGCGGCATCTGCGGCTCCGATCTGCACGAATACGTCGCCGGGCCGGTGTTCATCCCGGTCGACGCGCCGCATCCGCTGACCGGCCTGAAGGGTCAATGCATCCTCGGTCACGAGTTCAGCGGCGAGATCGCCGAACTCGGCGCGGACGTGTCGGGCTTCGCGGTCGGCGACCGCGTGACGGCCGACGCGTGCCAGCATTGCGGCACCTGCTGGTATTGCCGGCACGGGCTGTACAACATCTGCGAGAACCTCGCGTTCACCGGGCTGATGAACAACGGCGCGTTCGCCGAATACGTGAACGTGCCGGCCGAACTGCTGTACAAGCTGCCCGACGATTTCCCGACCGAGGCCGGCGCGCTGATCGAACCGCTCGCGGTCGGGCTGCATGCGGTGAAGAAGGCCGGCAACATCGTCGGGCAGACCGTCGTCGTGGTCGGCGCGGGCACGATCGGCCTGTGCACGATCATGTGCGCGAAAGCCGCGGGCGCCGGGCGCGTGATCGCGCTGGAGATGTCGGCCGCGCGCAAGCAGAAGGCGCTCGAAGTCGGCGCGAGCGTCGTCGTCGATCCGAAGACGTCCGACGCGGTCGCCGAAGTCAGGGCGCTGACGGGCGGCTATGGCGCCGACGTGTCGTTCGAATGCATCGGGCACACCGCCACCGCGAAGCTCGCGATCGACGTGATCCGCAAGGCCGGCAAGTCGGTGATGGTCGGCATCTTCGAGGAACCGGCGCCGTTCAACTTCTTCGACATCGTGTCGACCGAGAAGGAAGTGATCGGCTCGCTCGCGTACAACGGCGAATTCGCGGACGTGATCCGCTTCATCGCGGACGGCCGCATCGACGTGCAGCCGCTCATCACCGGGCGCATCGCGCTCGGCGACATCGTCGCGCACGGCTTCGAGGAACTGGTCAACCACAAGGACCGTAACGTGAAGATCATCGTCCGTCCGGCCGTCTCCTGACCGCTCGCGCGGCCGCGGCATCGATGGCGGCCGCGCAGCGCAGGCTGCCCGCCCGCCCCGCCGCCGGGCGTCGCACGTGCGGCGGCGGCGCGCCTGCACGGCGCCGCCCTTCCCGCTATCGCCATCGTCCGAAGCGGCCGCCATGTACCGTTCCATCCGGATGCGTGATGCCGAAACATTCGCCATCCCTAACCCGGCGCGATTCTTCGATATACTGGGCCGAACCCTTTTCGGGGCAACCGGGGGCAACCACGCGTTTCGCGCGTTCGCCCCGACCTGCGTGGAATGGCGCACCGTGAAACCGCGAGCCGGCCTGATTCTCGAACTCTTCGTCAACCTCGTGCTGCCCTGGGTGGCCTATCGGGTCGCGCATCCGTATTTCGGCGAAACCGGCGCGCTGTACGCGTCGGCGGTGCCGCCGATCGTCTGGTCGATCGTCGAATTCATCCGCTCGCGCCGCATCGACGCGGTGGCGGCCATCGTGCTGCTCGGCATCACGCTGTCGATCGTCGGGATGGCGTTCGGCGGCAGTCCGCGCACGTTGCTGATGCGCGAATCGATCGGTTCGGGCACGATCGGCGTCGTGTTCCTGCTGTCGCTGTTCCGCGAACGCCCGCTGATCTTCTATCTGGCCCGCGCGACCGTGGCCCGCGAGATGGACGGCGGCGCCGCGCACTTCGAAGCCGTCTGGGACGCGCAGCCGGGCCTGCGGCAGATGCTGCGGCTGATGACGTTCGTATGGGGCGCCGTCATGACGCTCGAGATGCTGCTGCGCTGGTGGATGGTCGTCAGCTGGCCGGTCGAGCGCGTGCTGGTCGTGTCGCCGGTCATGGGCTACACGGTGTTCGGCTGCCTGCTGCTGTGGACGTTCTGGTACCGGCGGCGCATGCGCGTGCGCAACAGCGTCGACATCCCGGGCGCCGGAGGCGTCACCGAAACCGCCGGCCGCTGACGCGCGGCTGCCCGGCCGTGCGGCGGCGTGTCACCGCACCTGCTGTATGATGCGCGGCGTCTCGTCCGCCGATCCGCTTCCCGTCATGTCCCTTTCGCTCCTTCCGTGTGCCACGATCTGGCTCGCCCTGTTCGCGGCCGCCGCTTTCGCGTGGCATCGCCCGCTGCACGGCCTGAGCATCGGCCTCGCCGCGCTGGGCTATGCGGGCGCCCTGGCGTTCGGCCAGCTCGCGCCGATCGCGCTGGCGCCGTTCGCGCTGCTGATCGCGGCCGGCTGGGGCGTGTCGCCCGAGCGCCCGCTCGCGGTGCGCATCGCCGCGCACCTCGTCTTTGCCGCGCTCGCGATCGCGCTGAGCCTGCACCTGCTGCCCGGTTTCCACAATCCGCGCGTGATCGGCCCGACCCGCTTCACGCCGGACGCCGTGCCGTTCACGATGTACCTGAATTTCGACAAGCCGCTCGTCGGCTTGTGGCTGGTGTGGGCGCTGCCGTGGGTGGCTCCCGACGTCGCGCCGTTGCGCGCGCTGCGCACCGGCGTGGTGGCGGCCGTCGCCACGGCCGCCGCGTGCCTGGCCGGCGCGCTCGCGTTCGGGATGGTCGGCTGGGCGCCGAAGTGGCCGCCGTCCGGCTGGCTGTGGCTCGTGAACAACCTGTTGCTGGTGACGCTCGCCGAGGAAGCGCTGTTCCGCGGCTACGTGCAAGGCGGACTGACCCGCGTGTTCCGCGCCTACCCGTGGGGCCCGTGGGTCGCGCTCGCGGCCGGCGCGGTGCTGTTCGGCGCCGCGCACGCGGCCGGCGGCTGGCAGTGGATCGTGCTCGGCACGGTAGCCGGCGTCGGCTACGGGCTCGCGTGGCGGCGCGGCGGCCTGCTCGCCGCCGCGCTCGCGCATGCGGGGCTGAACGTCGTCCACTTCGGCCTGTTCACCTACCCGATGCTCGCCGCCGCGCGCTGATCGCGGCGCCGGCGAGCGACGCCGCTCAGTTGAACCCGGCCACCGCGTGCGGCACGTACGGGCGTTCGAGCGCGGCGATCTCGTCCGCGCTCAGCTTCAACGCGAGCGCGCCGAGCGCATCGTCCAGCTGCTGCGGCTTCGAGATGCCGACGATCGGCGCGGTCACGCCGCGCTTGTGCGCCACCCACGCCAGCGCGACCTGCGCCCGCGGCACGTTGCGGGCGGCGGCGATCGCCGCGACGGCCTCGACGACCGCCTTGTCGGCGTCGACCGTCGCGTCGTACAGCCGCTGGCCGACGTCGTCCTTCTGCTGCCGTTCCGACGTTTCGTCCCAGTTGCGCGTCAGGCGCCCGCGTGCGAGCGGGCTCCACGGAATCACCGCGATGCCTTCGTCCTCGCACAGCGGCAGCATTTCGCGCTCTTCTTCCCGATACAGCAGGTTCAGGTGGTTCTGCATGCTGACGAAGCGGGTCCAGCCGTTCTGCTTCGACGTGTGCAGCGCCTTCGCGAACTGCCACGCGAACATCGACGACGCGCCGATGTAGCGCGCCTTGCCGGCCTTCACGACATCGTGCAGCGCCTCGAGCGTCTCCTCGATCGGCGTGCCGTAGTCCCAGCGGTGAATCTGGTAGAGATCGACGTAGTCGGTGCCGAGCCGCTTCAGGCTCTGGTCGATGTCGGTCATGATCGCCTTGCGCGACAGGCCGGCGCCGTTCGGCCCCGGCCGCATCCGGTAGAACACCTTCGTCGCGATCACGACCTCGTCGCGCTTCGTGAAATCGCGCAACGCGCGGCCGACGATCTCCTCGGACGTCCCGTCCGAATACATGTTCGCGGTGTCGAAGAAGTTGATGCCGGCCTCGACCGCCCGCTGGATGATCGGGCGGCTTTCCGCTTCCGGCAGCGTCCACGGATGCGTGCCGCGCAACGGCTCGCCGAACGTCATGCAGCCCAGCACCAGCTTCGACACGTCCAGCCCGGTCGATCCGAATTTCACGTATTCCATTGCACGCCTCTCCATTCGAGTCGGGTTTGCGGCCGGATGCGCTCCGCGCATCCGCCAGACGTCGCATGGTATCCCGCATGCCGCGAACGCGTACGACCGCGCGCCGCATGCAGGCTGCGTGAAAGGACAAAAAAGGACGAAAAAGGGCGAACGAGGGCGAACGAGCACGAACCGGAAGGCCCGGTTACTTGACCTGGTCGGCGATCGGCTGCAGGAACGCGGAGAAGCCGGTCAGCATGATCTGCACGCCGATGCACAGCAGCAGGAACGCCGACACACGTTTCGCGACCTTGGTCCCTTCGCTGCCGAGGTAGCGCGCGAGCAGCGCGGAGCGGCTGTAGACCTGCCAGATCACGAGCGCGACGAGCACCGACACGGCGATCGACACGATGCTCGACAGCATGAATTCCGACAGCTTGTGCGTGCGGTTCGCGTTCAGCGCGATCGCGGTCGCGATCGAGCCGGGGCCGACCGTCAGCGGCACCGTCAACGGGAAGAACGCGCGCGTCATGATCGCGTTCGCGTCGATCGGCTTGATCGGCGTGTCGCCGCCGCCCGGCCCGTCCGGCTCGTTCAGCATCTGCCAGCCGGCCACCGCAACCGCGAAGCCGCCGCCGATCCGCAGCGCTTCCATCGAGATCCCGAAGAAATGCAGCACCGGCGTGCCGGCGAAGAACGCCACCATCAGCACGACGAACGCGTTGAACGCGACCTTCCTCGCGAGCAGATCCCGTTCGTGCGCGGTGAGCGCCTCGGTTCGTTCGAGAAACAGGAACGCGATACCGATCGGATTGATGATGCCGATCAGGCCGGTAAAGCCGAACAGGATCTCGGAGACGAGGCGATTGACGATCATCGTGCGAAGCAGCGGTCGGAACGGGCCGGCAACGCGCCGGGGGTCACGCATTGTAGTGCAAGCGCTCGCGCCCGAGACGCAAAATGCGGCCGGCCCGATTTCGCCGTCGATCGCCGTAAACGGGCGGCGCGCAGCCTTATTCGGCGGCCGCCTCCCAGGCCGGCGGCCGCTTCGCGAAGAAAGCCGCGAAGCCTTCCTTCGCTTCCGGCGTCGCCCGCACGCGGGAGATCGTCTGCGCGGTGAACGCCGCGCGTTCGTCCGACGGCGGATACTCGCCGATCGCATCGAAAAAGCGCTTGATCTCCGTCAGTGCGTGCGGGCCGTTGCGGCCGAGCTCCGCGAGCGTCCGCTCGAGCGTGTCGTCGAGCACATCGAGCGGCACGGCCTGATGAATCAGGCCGATCGCGACGGCGTCGGCAGCCGCGAGCTGCGTCGCGGTCAACGCGAGACGGCGCGCCTGGCGCTGGCCGACCGCCTCGACCAGATACGGGCCGATCACGGCCGGCAGGATTCCGAAGCGCGCCTCGCTGACCGAGAATCGCGCGTGATCGCTCGCAATCACGATGTCGCAGGCGGCGCACAGGCCCACGCCGCCGCCGAACGCGTGTCCCTGCACGCGGGCGACCGTCGGTTTCGGGCACTGCCGGATCGCGTGCATCATCGCGGCGAACCGCTCGGCGTCGCGCAGGTTCGCGGCCGCATCGTTCGCGCTCGCGCGCTGCATCCACTGCAGGTCGGCGCCCGCGCAAAATGCGCGACCGTCCGAACGCAGCACGATCGCGCGCACGTCGTCGCGCCGGCCGAGCGTCGCGAACGCATCGGTGAGCTCCGCGATCATCGTCTCGTCGAACGCGTTCAGCACGTCGCCGCGCTGCAGCGCAACGGTCGCGATGCCGCGCGCATCGACCGTGACGGCCAGGGTCTTCAATTCATCCATCGAACAGGTTTCCTCGGGTAAAACGACGCACACGTCGAAATCAGGCGGCCTGGCGGCGATCGATCACGCGGCGCGCCTTGCCGGTCGCGGTCGCGGGGATGCCGCCGGCCGCCAGCACCGTCACGCCGGACGACACGCCGACCATCGTCTTGATCCGGTGCTGCAGTTCGCGCGCGAGCGCCGCGCGCTCGCCGTCGGTGACGGACGCCGCCGCTTCGGAACGCAACTCGACCGCGAGGTCGAGCCGGTCCATGTGACCGTCGCGCGACAGCGTGATCTGGAACTGGCCCGACAACTGCGGCAGCGCGACGACGATCTCCTCGATCTGGCTCGGGAACACGTTCACGCCGCGCACGATCAGCATGTCGTCGGAGCGGCCCGTGATCTTGGCCAGGCGCCGCATCGCGCGCGCGGTCGGCGGCAGCAGCGCGGTGAGGTCGCGCGTGCGGTAGCGGATCACCGGCATCGCCTCCTTCGTCAGCGACGTGAACACGAGCTCGCCCTCGCTGCCGTCGGGCAGCACTTCGCCGGTGACGGGATCGATGATCTCCGGGTAGAAATGATCTTCCCAGATCACCGGGCCGTCCTTCGTCTCGACGCATTCGCACGCGACGCCCGGGCCCATCACTTCCGACAGCCCGTAGATGTCGAGCGCGTCGATGCCCACGCGCGTTTCCACTTCGTCGCGCAGCGCCTGCGTCCACGGCTCGGCGCCGAAGATGCCGATCTTCAGCGACGATTCGGCCGGGTCCATCCCCTGCCGCACCATCTCGTCGATCAGGTTCAGCATGTACGACGGCGTGACGAGGATGATCTTCGGCTCGAAATCGCGAATCAATTGCACCTGCTTCTCGGTCTGCCCGCCGGACATCGGCACGACCATGCAGCCGAGCCGCTCCGCGCCGTAGTGAATCCCGAGACCGCCCGTGAAGAGGCCATAGCCGAACGCGTTGTGCAGCGTATCGCCCGGGCGGCCGCCGGCCGCGCGGATCGAGCGTGCGGTCACGTTCGCCCACGTGTCGATGTCCCGCGCCGTGTAGCCGACCACCGTCGGCTTGCCGGTCGTGCCGCTCGACGCATGCACGCGCACGACCTGCTCGCGCGGCACCGCGAAGAGGCCGAACGGATAGTTGTCGCGCAGGTCGCTCTTGGTCGAGAACGGAAATTTCGCGAGATCGGCGAGCGACTTCAGGTCGTCCGGATGCACGCCCGCCGCATCGAACGTGCGCCGATAGTGCGGGACGTTGTCGTACGCGTGGCGCAGCGACCATTTGAGGCGTTCGAGCTGCAGCGCCTGCAGTTCGTCGCGGCTGGCGGTCTCGATCGGCTCGAGGGCAGCGGCGGGATGCGTCGGGTGAGTCATCGGGGTGCTCCTCCAATGGAGTGATGTCGTTGTCGTGTTCGAAGTGACGAGGCGGTCACGACCGGAACGTGCGACCGGCCGCGTGCAGCGCGGCGAGGCGCGGCGACACGCGATAGCGGTCCTCGCCGTAGCTCGCCGCGAGGTTCGACAGCACGCGATGCACGCGGCCGATGCCGATCGCATCGGCCCACGCGAGCGGGCCGCACGGATAGTTCACGCCCTTCTCCATCGCGAGATCGAGATCGGCCGGCGAGCAGACGCCCTGGTTCACCGTATCGGCCGCTTCGTTCGCGAGCATCGCGACGGTGCGCATCGCGACCATCCCCGGCACGTCCGCGACGCCGACGACGCGAAAACCCGCCTGCTGGAACAGGCCGACCGCGTCCGCATACGCCGCGTCGCTGCACTGGAGCGCGCGCGTCAGCGCGACGAGGCCGGCCTGCGCGTAATCACGCGCGAGATCGACGAGCACGAGATCCGGCACGCCCGTTTGCGCGGCGCGCGCGGTGGCCGTCCGGCCGTCGGTCAGTGCGATCGATGCGCGGCCGGCCACGGCGAGCAGATCGTCGGCATGCGCGTCGTTGCGCCGCGCGTTCGCGATGCGGTCGACGAAGCGCGCATGCAGCGCGGCGGCCGGGCCGTCCTGTGCAAACAGCGCGACCTCGGCCGGCGCGGTGCGCGCGGGCTCGAAATCGGGCGCGGGCGGCGTCGCGCCGTCCGCATACGAATAGAAACCGCGCCCGGACTTGCGCCCGAGGAAGCCCGCATTCACGAGTTCCTGCTGGATCAGCGACGGCGTGTAGCGTGGGTCGTTGAAGTACGCGCGGAACACCGACTCGGTCACCGCGAAATTCACGTCGTGGCCGATCAGGTCCATCAGCTCGAACGGCCCCATCCGGAAGCCGCCGGCTTCGCGCATCACCGCGTCGATCGAAGCCGGCGTGCCGCCCTGCTCGTTCAGCACGCGCAGCGCCTCCGCGTAATACGGCCGGGCGACGCGGTTCACGATGAAGCCCGGCGTCGATTTCGCCATCACCGGTTGCTTGCCCCACGCGGCGGCGGTCGCATGAAGCATCCGGGCGACGTCGGGCGCGGTCGCGAGCCCGCTGACCACCTCGACGAGCGCCATCAGCGGCGCCGGGTTGAAGAAATGCAGGCCGGCGACGCGCTGCGGCACGCGCAGCCCGGCCGCGATCGACGTGATCGAGATCGACGACGTGTTGGTCGCCAGCACGCATGCGTCGTCGACATGGCGTTCGAGGGTCGCGAAGATCTCGCGCTTCACGTCGAGCCGTTCGGCCGCCGCCTCGACGATCAGCGCGGCGCCCGCGAAATCGGCCAGCGCGCGCACCGCGCGGATCCGGTTGCCGGCCGCCTCGGCCTGCGCCGGTTCGAGCCGGCCCTTCTCCGCCAGCCGCGCGAACTGCGTGCGGATGCCGGCCAACGCCTTGTCGCAGGCCGCCTCGTTCAGGTCGTACAGCAACACCGCATGGCCGGCCGCCGCCGCGACCTGCGCAATGCCCGCGCCCATCGCGCCGGCGCCGATCACGCCGACGACGGCCGACAGCGCGAGCGCGCCCGAGTTCACCGAATGTGCAGAGGAAACAGCCATCGCTTGCGATCCGTCATGAAGTGGAAGTGCGAGCGATTATAAACCGACCGGTCGGTAAATTTATGTCAGGGCGAGCCCGAATGTGTCTTGCAAAAAACCGTTACGAAACCCGCAACGACAAAAAATCGAAAGGTCGGGGCAACTTTTTGTTTACCGAAAGGTCAACGTAAGGGTTCGAATATGAGATAGTGACCCCCGAACGCCTGATAAAATTCGACAAATTGCCGGATTCCAGGGGGATGCGTGTCGCGCCGTCACCGCCGTCCATCGCCCCTTTCCGGGGTCGAATCGAGCTTCCGGCCCGCGTGTCGCCTCGCGTGCTCGTCTTGCCGTCCGCGGACAACCGCTTCGAACCGTTTCATCCCGCGACGGGCTTCGGCCCGCCCGCGCCCCTCGCCGCCTCGCGGCAGCGAACCCAGGGCTGCGCCGTTGCGTGCCGCCCCTCTTCGGTTTCATCGTCTTCGTTCGGCGGATAGTACGGCCGGGCTTCGTCAACCCGTGACGGCGCGTTGCGCGCCGCCGCTCGCATAAGGAAACCCTCATGCCGCTCTCGTCCAACCAGCTCCCGCGCTGGACCCTCTGGGCCCCGCTTGCTGCCTGGCTGGTACTCGCGCTGTCGCGCGTCGTGCCGGTCGAAGGTCTCGTCATCGCGGTGTTCGCCGCCGCGCTCGCCGGCGCCGTGTTCGCCGCCGTCCACCATGCGGAAGTCGTCGCGCACCGCGTCGGCGAACCGTTCGGCACGCTCGTGCTCGCGGTCGCAGTGACCGTCATCGAGGTCGCGCTGATCGTGTCGGTGATGCTCGGCGCGGGCCCCGAAAAATCGGGCCTCGCGCGCGACACCGTGTTCGCCGCCGTGATGATCATCTGTAATGGCATCGTCGGCATCTGCCTGCTGGTCGGCGCGTGGAAGCACGGCGAACAGGACTTCCAGGGGCGCGGCGCGAGCAAGGCGCTCGCGGTGCTCGCGTCGCTGTCGGTGCTGTCGCTCGTGATGCCGAACTACCTGAACGCCGCGCCCGGCCCGTTCTTCTCGAAATCGCAGCTCGCGTTCGCCGGCGTCGCGTCGCTGGTGCTGTACGGCGCATTCGTGTTCGTGCAGACCGTGCGTCACCGCGACTACTTCCTCGCCGCGCACGACAGCGCGGACGAAGCGGTGCACGCGGCGGCGCCGAGCAACCGCACCGCGATCATCAGCATGGTGCTGCTGTTCGCGAGCCTCGTCGCGGTCGTGCTGCTCGCGAAGCTGCTGTCGCCGGCCGTCGAGCATGCGGTGCTGAAACTCGGCGCGCCCGAAGCCGCGGTCGGTATCGTGATCGCCGCGCTCGTGCTGCTGCCGGAAGGGCTCGCGGCCGTCACCGCCGCGCGGGCGAACCGCCTGCAGACCAGCATGAATCTCGCACTGGGTTCGGCGCTCGCGAGCATCGGGCTCACGATCCCGACCGTCGCGGCCGTGTTCATCTGGGTCGGCCAGCCGCTCACGCTCGGGATCGGCGCGATGGAAACGGTCCTGCTGGCGCTCACGCTGCTGGTCAGCACGCTCACGCTGAGTCAGGGACGCACGACGGTGCTGCACGGCGTCGTGCACGTCGCGCTGTTCGCCGCGTACCTGTTCCTGTCGATCACCCACTGACGTCCCGATGCGCGCGCGCCGGCGGATGCTCGCCGCACGGCCGCGCGATTCCTTTCCCTTCCTTCGCTCCACGCCGCCGTTGCCGGGCTGCAATCGCACGAAGCTTCCGGCTCGACGGCGCGTTACCTGCGGCCGGCACCCGCTCGCGCGAGCAAGCGCAGCTAAACGCCCGTGTCGTCCGTACTCTGGGTCAGAAACCGCTCGACCATCGCGTTGAACACCGGCAGCACCGGATTGTCGTTGTCCGCGCGCCATGCGAGATACAACTCGGCCGCCACGTTGACGCCCGCCAGCGGCCGGAACACCACGCCGTCCACATGAAGCTCGCGCGCCGACGCGGGCACCAGCGCCGCGCCGAGCCCCGCGCGCACGAGGCCGAGGATCGTATGCGTCTGGCCGACGTAATGCAGGTAGTTCGGCAGCCGCCCGGCGCCCGCGAACATCCCCGAAATCATGTCGTGGAAATACTTGCCCTCGTTCGGCGAATACGCGATGAACGGCTGCCGGTCGAGCTCGTCCGGACCGATCTGCTCGTAGGCCGCGAGCGGCGCGCCTTCCGCGACCGCGACGAGCATCGGTTCGCGCTGCACGAGCCGGTATTCGAGCGGCTGGCGCGCGGCGCGCTGGCGCACGAAGCCCGCGTCGAGCATCCGCGACGCGAGCGCGTCGATCTGCACGGTCGACACCATCTCGCGCAGTTCGACGTCGACGTCCGGCAACGCATGCGCCGCGTGCGCGAGCAGCACCGGGATCATCCGGTACGCGCTCACGGCCGTGAAACCGAGCGTGATGCGCCCGGCCCCGCCATGCGCGACGCGCTGCGCGGCCTGCTCGGCCCGTGCGGAAAATTCGAGGATGTGCCGCGCGTCGCGCAGGAAGCGTTCGCCGGCCGCGGTCAGGCTGACCTGCCGGCTACTGCGCTCGAGCAGCGCGATGCCGAGCGCGTGCTCGAGCAACTGGATTTGCCGGCTGAGCGGCGGCTGAGTCATGAAGAGCCGCCGGGCCGCACGGCCGAAATGCAACTCTTCGGCCACCGCGACGAAACAGCGAAGCTGATGGAGTTCAATCATTCAAATCTTGAATCAATCGATAGTCTTTTGATGTTAGACCGATATCGATTCGATTTCTATACTCGGTTCCACCTGATGCGCAGCCCGTGCCGCGCACGACGACCGAGACCTTCATGCCCATCGACATCCTGCTGACCCAGCCGCTGCCCGACACCATCGACGCCGAACTGTCCGCGCGTTACACCGTGCACCGGCTGTATGCGACCGAGCGGCCGGACGCGCTGCTCGATCGCGTGGCGCCGCGCATTCGCGGCGTCGTGACCGGCGGCGCGAACGGCCTGTCCGCCGCGCTGATGGACCGGCTCGGCGCGCTCGAGATCGTCGCGATCAACGGCATCGGCACCGACGCGGTCGATCTCGAGCGCGCCCGGGCACGCGGCATCCACGTGACGACGACCCCCGACGTGCTCACCGACGACGTCGCCGACATGGCGCTGGGGCTGATCCTGACGACCCTGCGCGACCTCGGCGCGGGCGAGCGCATCGTGCGCGCCGGCCGCTGGAGCAAAACGGCCCAGCCGCTCGCGACGCAGGTCACCGGCAAGCGTCTCGGCATCGTCGGGCTCGGCCGCGTCGGACGCGCGATCGCGCAGCGCGCGCAGGCGTTCCGGATGCCCGTCGCTTACTTCGGCCCACGCGAACATCGCGACAGCGGCTATCGCTTCGTGCCCGACCTCGCCGCGCTCGCGCGCGACAGCGACGTGCTCGTGATCGCGGCCTCGGCCGATCACGGCAACGTGCTGGTGACGGCCGACGTGCTCGCCGCGCTCGGTCCCAAAGGATTCCTGATCAATGTCGCGCGCGGCAAGCTGGTCGACGAAGCCGCGCTCGTGCGCGCACTGGCCGACGGCACGATCGCCGGCGCCGGTCTCGACGTGTTCGCGAACGAACCGCACGTGCCGGCCGCGCTGCTCGAACTCGACCGCGTCGTCGTGCAGCCGCACCGCGCGAGCGCCACGCACGAAACGCGCGAGGCAATGGGCCGCATCGTGCTCGCCAACCTCGCCGCGTGCTTCGCGGGCCAGCGCCCGCCGACCAGCGTCACGCGCTGAGCGCGGCACCGCCCTCCCGTTACAACACCGGATGCCTCCGCGCGACGGAGGCCAGGAGACACGCATGTCCAATCGATCCAGCGGCGCTGCCGTCGCCGCCTCGCCCGCCGCCGCGCGCACGATCGGCCGGGTCCGTTATGCGGTCCTCGCGCTGATTTTCGCGGTCACCGTCGTCAACTATGCTGATCGCGCGACGATGTCGATCGCCGGCACCGGCGTCGCGCACGACCTCGGGCTCACGCCCGTGCAGCTCGGCGTCGTCTTTTCGGCGTTCGCATGGGCCTATGCGATCGGTCAGATCCCGGGCGGCTGGCTGCTCGACCGCTTCGGCGCGCGACGCGTGTACGGCCTGAGCCTGTTGCTGTGGTCGGTATTCACGATGCTGCAGGGCACGGTCGGCGCGTTCGCCGTGCAAGGCGCGGCCGCGACGCTCGCGCTATTCGCGATGCGCTTCATGCTCGGCCTCGTCGAATCGCCGGCGTTTCCGGCCAATTCGCGGATCGTCGCATGCTGGTTCCCGACCGCCGAACGCGGCACCGCATCGGCGCTGTTCAATTCCGCGCAATACATGGCCGTCGTGCTGTTCACGCCGGCGATGGCGTGGCTCACGCATGCGCTCGGCTGGGAGCACGTATTCCTGTGGATGGGGCTGCTCGGCATCGCGCTCGCCGTGCTGTGGTTCGCGTGGTACCGCGAGCCGCACGGCCACCCGCGCATGACCGACGCGGAGCGCGACCACCTGCGCGCCCACGGCGCGCTCGTCGATCTCGAGGCGAATCGCATGCGCGAGCGGTCGCGCGCGTCGTGGCGCGACGTGTCGCAACTGTTCCGCCACCGGAACCTGTGGGCGATCTACATCGGTCAGTACTGCATCACGGCCCTCACCTACTTCTTCATCACGTGGTTCCCGATCTACCTGATCAAGGGGCGCGGGATGACGATCATGGAAGCCGGCTGGGTCGCCGCGCTGCCGGCGATCTGCGGCTTCACGGGCGGCGTGCTCGGCGGCGTGCTGTCGGACTGGCTGATCCGGCGCGGCATGCATCCGTCGAGGGCGCGCAAGACGCCGTTCGTCGCGGGGATGGCGATGGCGACGCTGCTTCATGGAAGCCGGCTGGGTCGCCGCGCTGCCGGCGATCTGCGGCTTCACGGGCGGCGTGCTCGGCGGCGTGCTGTCGGACTGGCTGATCCGGCGCGGCATGCATCCGTCGAGGGCGCGCAAGACGCCGTTCGTCGCGGGGATGGCGATGGCGACGCTGCTCGTGCTCGCGAACGGCGCATCGTCGAACGCGGTCGTGATCGCGCTGATGACGATCGCGTTCTTCGGCAAGGGGCTCGCGGCGGTCGGCTGGGCGGTGCTCGCCGACACGGCGCCGGAAGGCATGGTCGGCTTGAGCGGCGGCGTCTTCAACGGTCTCGGCAACATCGCCGGCATCGTCACGCCGCTCGTGATCGGCTACTTCGTCGCCAGCACCGGCTCGTTCGCCGGCGCGTTATGGTTCGTCGCCGCGCACGGGCTGATCGGCATTGCGGCGTATGTCTGGCTCGCGGGCCGCTTCGAGCGGATCCGCATCGCGCCGGCCGCATGAGCGGCGCGGCGGCACGCACGCGCCGTCACGCAGGCTGGCGGCCGCCCGGCACATGCTCCGTCGTGAGCCGGTCGAGCTCGCGCAGATCGTTCTCCAGCGCCGGCGTGAGCGTCGTGCGCAAGTGATCGAGGAAGGTGCGGATCTTCGCATCGAGATAGCGGCGCGTCGCGTAGACGGCATAGACGCTCACCGTCTGCAGCCGGTACTCGGGCAGCACGCGGATCAGGCGCCCTTCGCGGATATCGTCGAGCACCGTATACAGCGCCACGCACGCGATCCCGCGCCCCGCGCGCACCGCGACGCACAGCGCATCCGGCACGTTGACCTGGAACGGCGCCGGCTGCAGCGCGTAGACGGTTTCCTCGCCGTCGCTGTGCTCGAGCCGCCATTCGCCGGCCGGCGACGCGGGCGTGTCGAGACGCAGGCACACGTGGTTCGGCAGATCGTCGGGCGTGTGCGGCGTGCCGTGCCGCGCCAGGTATTCGCGCGATGCGACGAGCACGCTGCAGCTCGTGCCGCAGGTCTGCGCGACATAGCCCGAATCGGGCAACTGCGACGCCGTCACGATCGACACGTCGTAGCCCTCTTCGACCAGATTCGGCATCCGCTGCGCCAGCGTCAGCTCGACCGACACGTCGGGGTTGTCCGCCTGGTAGCGCACGATCGACGACACGACATGGCTCTGCCCGAGCCCCGTCATCGCATGAATGCGCATCTTGCCGCTCGGCCGCAACAACGCGTTGCGCGCCTCCGCGTTCGCGTAGTCGAGTTCCGCGAGGATCGATTTCGCGCGCTCGAAATAGCGCTCGCCGCTTTCGGTCAGGCCGAGGTGGCGGGTCGTGCGATGCAGCAGGCGCGTCTGTACGTGGGCCTCGAGGTTCGAGACGGCGCGCGACACCTGTGCGGTGGTCGCGTCGATTTCCTTCGCGACCGCGGTAAAGCTGCCGGCTTCGACAACGCGCACGAACAGGCGCATGTTTTCGAGCATGTCCATTGAATTGGCTTGGGGAAAGTCAGTGGGGAGGCGTCGGCGGCGCTCGCGTCAGAGGGGTAACGGAACGCGGCCGCGAACCGCGCCGAATCGATCGCCGTGCCGGGGAAAAGGCGGGAGAGCGGGCATCGCGGACGGGGTTCTGGCATGACGGGGAATTGATTGCGCCGAATTGTACGCCGCTGCAGACAAATTTGCGCGGTTACGCGTGCGGAAGCTTCCACCCAGTGAAAGGTATTTGCAAGATTCGTGCATCGCGCGCGTGCAACGGCTTGATGCGGCGCGACAACATGTATCACAACGCGATATAATTTCGCGCTCGTCGCCCCGCCCCGCGTCGTCATCTCTACCGCTTACCGTCCATGTCGTCAGGTTCCTCCCCGTCGCGCCGCACGTTGCGGCAATGGCTGCACAGCTTCATTCCCCATCCGATGACGCTCGGCTGGCGCGAGCGCCTGCGCTCGTGCACCGGCGCGCTCGTGGGCATTGCGACGGTCGGCGTCACGATGCGGCTGCTGCCCGGCGTGCCGGGCCTCGTGCCGCTGCTCGTCGCGCCGATGGGAGCGTCGGCCGTGCTGCTGTTCGCGGTGCCGGCGAGCCCGCTCGCGCAGCCGTGGTCGATCATCGGCGGCAATCTCGTCGCGGCGACGGTCGGCGTCGCGTGCGCGCAATGGATCGCCGATCCGATCACGGCCGCCGCGGTCGCGATCGCCTGCGCGATCGGCGGCATGTTCGCGCTGCGCTGCGTGCATCCGCCGTCGGGCGCCGTCGCGCTCACGGCCGTGGTCGGCGGCCCGGCGATCCATTCGCTCGGCTTCGGCTTCGTCCTGCAGCCGATCGCGCTGCAATCGGCGATCCTGCTGTCGGCCGCGCTCGTCTATCACGCGCTGACCGGGCACCGCTATCCGCACGGCGGCGTGCGCCCCGAAGCGAAACAGCAGGCCGGCGCCGCACCGGCGCGCGGCGGCTTCACGCGCGGCGACCTCGACGCGGTGCTGAAACGTCGCAGCGAATGGCTCGACGTCGATCCGGACGATCTCGAAGCGCTGCTGCGCGAAACCGAAATGCAGGCCTATACGCGCACGTTCGGCCAGTTGAAGTGCGCGGACCTGATGACGAAGAATGCGATCGAGGTCGCGCCGTCGACGTCGATCGCGACCGCACTGACGCTGCTCGACCGACACCGCGTGAAGGCGCTGCCCGTGGTCGACGGCGAAGGTTGCCTGACCGGCATCGTCACGCGCGCCGACCTCACGCGCCAGTTGCGCCGTCCGACCCCGCTGTGGCAGCGCCTGTCCGCGCGGCTGCCGCAATCGTTCGGCGGCCAGCCCGCGAGCGTCGCGTCCGTGATGACGCGCGACGTCGCGTCGGTGCCGGAAACGATGCCGATCACGGCGCTCGTGCCGCTGTTTACGCATTCGGGCCACCACCATATTCCGGTCGTCGATGCGTCGCGCCGGCTCGCCGGCATCATCACGCAGACCGATCTCGTCACGGGCCTTTATCGGCAGACCCGGATGCTCGAGGCCGCGTAGCGCGCATCCCGCGCCGTCACCGCCTGCGAAATACAGAATGCAACCACTCAGCGGTATTTCGGCCATTTATATCATGTTGTGATATATTTACCGCCACCGTAACCGACTGCCCGACCGACCTCGATGAACGATACCCGACGCGCGCTCGCGAAAAGCGATTTCCAGCAACTGTCCGAGTTCCGCTACCAGATGCGCCGCTTCGAGCGCTTCTCCGAGCGCGCCGCGCAAAGCGAAGGCGTGACGCCGCTGCAATACCTGCTGCTGCTGCACATCAAGGGCTATCCGCATCGCGAATGGGCGACCATCGGCGAGCTCGCGGAACGCCTGCAGGCGCAGCACCACGGCGTCGTGGCGCTGGTGACGCGCTGCGAAGCGCTCGGGCTCGTGAAGCGCAAGCCGAGCGAGGCCGACCGTCGCCAGGTCGAAGTCCACCTCGAACAGGCCGGCGAAACGCTGCTCGCCCGTCTCGCGGCCATGCACCGCGCCGAGCTGAAGTCGCTCAAGGACACGTTCCAGGTTCCCCAGATCGATTACTGACCCTTGCCCTCGCCACGCCGATGAACGCACCACACAAACGCGATTTCTCAATCAACGAACGCCTGCCCAGGATCGCGTTGCTTGCCGCCGGGATCGGCCTGCTCAGCACGCTTGCCGCGTTCGTGCTGTTGAGCCTGATCCACCTGTTCACGAACCTGTTCTTCTTCCAGCAGTTCTCGTTCGCCGACCATTCGCCCGCGAACAACACGCTCGGCGCATGGGTGATCGCCGTGCCGGTGATCGGCGGGCTGATCGTCGGCCTGATGGCGCGTTTCGGTTCGGAAAAGATCCGCGGCCACGGCATTCCCGAAGCGATCGAGGCGATCCTGTTCGGCAAGAGCCGCATGTCGCCGAAGGTCGCGATTCTCAAGCCGCTGTCGTCCGGCGTCGTGATCGGCAGCGGCGGCCCGTTCGGCGCCGAAGGCCCGATCATCATGACGGGCGGCGCGCTCGGCTCGCTGATCGCGCAATGCGTGCACGTGACCGCCGCCGAGCGCAAGACGCTGCTCGTCGCCGGTGCGGCCGCCGGCATGACGGCCGTGTTCGGCACGCCGGTGGCCGCCGTGCTGCTCGCGGTCGAACTGCTGCTGTTCGAATGGCGTCCGCGCAGTTTCCTGCCGGTCGCACTCGCGTGCGCGGTCGCAGGGTTCGCACGCGTGGTGTTCTTCGGCGTCGATCCGCTGTTTCCGGTGACGACCGCCGCGCCGACGCCCGTCGCGCTGCTGTCGTGCATCGTCGCGGGCCTGCTGTCGGGCATGCTCGCGTGCGGGTTGTCGGCGGCGCTCTACCGCGTCGAGGACACCTTCGCGAAGCTGCCCGTGCATTGGATGTGGTGGCCTGCACTCGGCGCGATCGTGATCGGCATCGGCGGCTGGCTCGAGCCGCGCGCGCTCGGCGTCGGCTACGACGTGATCGGCGACCTGCTGCACCAGCACATCGCGCTGAAGGTCGCGCTCGCGCTACTGATCGTGAAAGCCGTGATGTGGGTGATCGCGCTCGGCTCGGGCACCTCGGGCGGTGTGCTCGCCCCGTTGCTGATGCTCGGCGCCGGCCTTGGCACCGTGCTGTCGCCGGTGCTGCCGGGCGGCGATCCGGTGCTGTGGCCGCTCGTGTGCATGGCCGCGACGCTCGGCGCCACGCTGGGCGCCCCGCTCACCGCGATCGTGTTCGCCTTCGGCCTCACGCACGACGCCAACGCGCTGCTGCCGCTGCTCGCCGCGACCCTCGTCGCGCACGGCTTCGCGACCATCGTGATGAAGCGCTCGATCATGACGGAAAAGATCGCACGCCGCGGCTACCACATCTATCGCGAATACGGCGTCGATCCGCTCGAGCGGCACGACGTCGGCGAAGTGATGACGTCGGCCGATCGGCTCGTCACGATCGACGGCTCGGCGACGCTCGATACCGTCGACACCCAATACTTCGGCGCGAAGCAGACGCACCGCGCGTATCCGGTCGTGCAGAACGGCCGCCTGCTCGGCCTCGTCGATCGCGCGACGCTCGACGCACAGCGTGCACGGGCCGGCGCCGATGCGCCGATCTCGGCCGCGTTCGCCGACCGCGCACCGGCCGTCGCGCTGGCGCACGAAACGTGCCGCGTCGTCGCGTCGCGCCTCGCGATGCTCGGCCTCGAGCGCCTGCCGGTGGTCGCCGACGAGCAATCGCTGCGCATCGCGGGCATCGTGTCGCGCAGCGACCTGATCAAGCCGGCACGCCAGCACTTCGACGACGAACACAAGCGCGAGCGCTTCCGCCCGGTCGTCCCGCCCAACCTGCGCGACGCCCGCTCGCGCAAGCCTGGTTGACACGCCTCGCGTGCGCGGCGCCCGGCCGCGCACCGCTTGCCCGCCTCACGTCGCTGCACGATGCCGCGCGCCCGTCGCGCGCCGCATCGCGGCGCGGCCCTCTTCTCCGTTTAAAGTTGGTTAACAATTCGGCAGGCGAAAGTTTGTCATCATGGTGCTCATGCGACGGGGCCATTCATCAGCCATTCCACTTCGTCATCAGATAAAGAGTCGCGGCGCGGCATGCACGCACATGCCGCCCGCCGCGGCCGTCACCTCACCACACCACGACCGGGCAGCGCAACGACCGCGCCACGCATGACGTCGAGCCGCACGCGACGCATGCCGCGCCGCAGCAACATGCGCAGCATCCGAGCCGCCGTTTGGCAAGCGCGTTAACAACTTGTTTCGGAATGACCGGAACCGAGCCTGCCAGATGCGATCTCACTTGCACGCAGCACTGCTGCGCATCCCACTCAATCAATCACGACTCGAGGGAGATAACGTGAACGCGAAATACTTACCGCTCATCGCATTGACCGTGGCAATTTCTGCTCATGCCGCCGAACCTGCCGTGCAGAACGTGGGACAAAGCCAGAAGGCGGCACCCGACGTCTCGGCGTGCATCGCCAAGACCTGGGCCGACAAGTCGCAACAACAGGTGATCTCGCAGAACGTGCTGGCCAACGGCCTGGCGACCGACGTGTACGCACCGGGCCAGCAGCCGCCGAACGGCGCCGCCGCGATGGTTCGTCCGTCGTGGCAGCCGGGTGCGAAGACGTGGGTCGGCGTGCGCGGCGACGCAGCATCCGCCGGCGACATCAACGCCTGCCTGTAACGATGTAACGAGAACAGGCGCTCCGGATGGCCTCGCGCCATCCGCTTGCGACGAGCCCCGCTTCGGCGGGGCTTTTTCTTTGCTGCGCGAAAAACGTCTTACAGGTAGCTGCAGACGTAATCGAGCGTCTCGAGCACTTCGATGTCGAAGCGGCTCTTGCCCGGC
Organism: Burkholderia sp. MSMB1826; assembly: GCF_001526325.1. Classification (NCBI taxonomy): domain Bacteria; kingdom Pseudomonadati; phylum Pseudomonadota; class Betaproteobacteria; order Burkholderiales; family Burkholderiaceae; genus Burkholderia; species Burkholderia sp. MSMB1826. The sequence goes on along the minus strand of NZ_LOYN01000010.1, from coordinate 258,833 downwards.
ACGGAGAACGATTCGCCGGCGCCGTAGGTCTGCCATTCGCTGCTGCCGTCGAGCTTCACGCGGCACTTGCCGGCCTGCACTTCCATCAATTCGGGCGCATCCGTGCCGAAGTTGAGCGCGCACGGCAGGATCACGCCGAGCGTCTTGCGCGTGCCGTCCGGGAAGAGCACGGTATGCGACACGCACTTGCCGTCGAAATAGACGTTCGCGCGCTTGACGACCGATACGTTGTCGAATTGGGTTGCACTGGTCATGTGATGCCTCTGATTGCTGGATGCCGGATGGCGATGGAGTGGGAGGCCGGCCGTAGCGGCGGACCGTAGCGGCAGGCCGGCCGCTATGATACCGGCTCGCGCGACGTGCGCCGGAATGGCATGCGGCCGGCACATGCCGGTCCCACGATCGTCAGGATCACTACGTGATCTGCGCGAGGCGCCGGCTCACCGCAGCCCCTTGCGTCGCGCGGAATCGCGCAGGCAATCGAGCAGCATCGCCGCGGCCGGTGTCAGCGGGCTGTCGCGGCGCGTGACGACCTGCACCGATACGCCCGGCAAGCGCTCGCGAATCGGCAGCACCGCGAGCTGGTCGCGCGCCCATTCGCCTTGCAACAATTGCTCCGGCATCGACGCGATCAGGTCGCAACCGGTCATCAGGCTGTGCGCGAGGCCGAAGCTTGGGCATTCGACGACGCGCGTCGGCACCGGCAACCCGTACGCGACGAACGAGTTGAACAGCACCTGCGTCGAGCTTTCCGGCGACGGATTCATCAGCCAGTCGGCTTCGACGAGATCGGCGAGCGAGGTGGCCGACGCAAGCGGATGCCCTTTGCGCGCGACGATCAGCGAACGGCTCGCATAGAGTTCCGCGTGATCGAACTCGGCCGCCAGCAGTTCGGGGACGACGACGGCCACCGCGAAATCGAGCGAACCGTCGTGCAGGCGCGGCAGTGCGACGCCGGGAAATCCTTCGACCAGATTGACGCGCGCCACCGGGAAGCGGCGCCGGAACGCCCGAAACGCGTCGGGCAGGATCGTCACCGCCGCCGCCGGCGTGATCGCCGCCGCAACGGAACCCGTCATCGCGCCCTGTGCCTGCTCGATGTCGTCGCGGGCGCGCTGCATTTCGGCGACGATCAGCCGCGCGCGCACCTGCAGCTGCTGGCCGAACGCGGTGAGCTGCACGCCGCGCGCGGTGCGCACGACGAGCGATACGCCGAGCGCGATCTCCAGCTCCTTGACCGCCTTCGTGAGCGCAGCCGGCGACACGTTCAGGCGCCGCGCGGCCGCGCGAATGCTGCCTTCTTCCGCGGCGGTGACGAACGCTTTCAGCTGATGGTATTTCATGGCGGCAATGCGTGATCCGTGGAAACCCCGTGCGGCCGGCCGCGCCATGGCTCAGGGTATTCCCGAGCGGCAACCGACGGTGTGCACCAAAGCAATTTAGCAGCTTCTGGTACCCAAAAGAAATTTATATGCTTGGTCGTCATATGCGCGTCAAACGCCCCACCGGCCCCACAGGAGACTCCATGCTGCAAGCCGTGAACCCCGTCATCCCAGGCATCGCCGCGATCGCCCCCGAGTTCGTCGAGGTGCGGCGCCGCATCCATGCCCACCCCGAACTCGCCTTCGAAGAGACGCTCACGAGCGATCTCGTCGCCGAGTTGCTGACCGGCTGGGGCTACGAAGTGCATCGCGGTATCGGCAAGACGGGCGTGGTCGGCGTGCTGCGCGAAGGGCAAGGCACGCGCACGGTCGGGCTGCGCGCCGACATGGACGCGCTGCCGCTCTCGGAAACCACGGGCCTGCCCTACGCAAGCCGTCATGCGAACAAGATGCATGCATGCGGGCACGACGGCCACACCGCGATGCTGCTGTGTGCGGCGCGCCACCTCGCGGCAACGCGCCAGTTCTCCGGCACGCTGAACCTGATCTTCCAGCCCGCCGAGGAAAACTTCGGCGGCGCGAAGGCGATGATGGACGACGGCCTGTTCGACCGTTTCCCGTGCGACGCGATCTTCGCGATCCACAACATGCCGGGCCGCGCGGCCGGCGACATGGCGTTCCGCACCGGCGCCGCGATGGCGTCCGCCGACCGCGTGACGATCACGCTGCGCGGCGTCGGCGGCCACGGCGCGATGCCGCATTTCGCGCGCGACCCGATGTCGGCCGCGGGCAGCATCATGGTCGCGCTGCAGACGATCGTCGCACGCGAGGTCGACGCGCAGCACGCGGCCGTGATCACCGTCGGCAGCGTGCAGGCCGGCGAGACATTCAACATCATTCCCGAAACCGTCGTGATGAAGCTGTCGGTGCGTGCGCTGAGCGCCGACGTGCGCGCCCTGCTCGCGCGCCGCATCGAAGCGCTCGTGAAGGGCCAGGCGGAAAGCTTCGGCGTCACCGCGGAAGTCGACTACGACTATGGCTACCCGGTGCTCGTCAATCACGCGGAACCGACCGCGTTCGCGGCCGACATCGCATGCCGGATGCTCGGCGCGGAGCGCGTCGAAACCGAAACCGCGCCGCTGATGGGCAGCGAGGATTTCGCGTTCATGCTCGAAGCGCGCCCCGGCTGCTACGCGTTCATCGGCAACGGAATCGGCAGCAAGGGCGGCTGCATGGTGCACAACCCCGGCTACGACTTCAACGACGACATCCTCGCGATCGGCGCGAGCTACTGGGTTCGCGTCGCCGAAGCCTGGCTCGCGGCCTGACGGCCCTTCATCACGCAGTTCCGCGCTCCAAGCAAGGGAACCTCATGGAAACGTCCGCCCTTCCGTTCGCCGGCACGCCGGCCGATGCTCGCGCCGCCGCGAAGAAACGCCGGCTGATCGCGGCCGCCGCCGTCGGCAACGCGCTCGAGTTCTACGACTTCACGGTCTACAGCTTCTTCGCGATCCTGATCGGCAAGCTGTTCTTCCCCGTGCATTCATCGTTCGGACAACTGATGCTCGCGGTCGCGAGCTTCGGCGTCGGCTTCGTCACGCGCCCGCTCGGCGGGCTCGTGATCGGCATGTATGCGGACCGCGCCGGCCGCAAGAAGGCGATGATCCTCACGCTGCTGCTGATGGCGCTCGGCACCGCGACGATCGCGGTCGCGCCGACCTTCGCGCAGATCGGCATCGCCGCGCCGCTGCTGCTCGTGCTCGCCCGGCTGCTGCAGGGATTCGCGTCGGGCGGCGAAGTCGGCGCATCGACGACGCTGCTGCTCGAACAGGCGCCGCAGCATCGTCGCGGTTTCTATGCGTCGTTCCAGTTCTCGAGCCAGGGGCTCGCCGCGCTCGCGGGCGCACTCACCGGCGTCGCGCTGACGTCGACGCTGAGCGCCGCGCAACTCGAAAGCTGGGGCTGGCGCGTGCCGTTCATCATCGGCACGCTGTTCGTGCCGCTCGGCTATTGGCTGCGCCGCACCGTCGAGGAAGTGCCTGCTGCCGCGCCGGCCGCCGCACACGACGAGCCGGTCGCATCGCTGCCGCTCGCCGACGTGCTGCGCCATCACGCCAAGGCCGTATTCGCGGGCCTCGGCGTGACGATCGGCGGCACGTCGATCCACTACATCATCGTGTTCTACATGGCGATCTATGGCGTACAGGTGCTGCACTTGCCGACCTGGTTGTCGATGACGGCCGGCTGCGTCGCCGGTGCGATCCTGATGCTCGTGACGCCGATCGGCGGCCTTCTGTCGGACGTGTACGGGCGCAACCGGATCGTCTGGTGGACACGCATCGTGCTGATGGGCGCGATCTACCCGGCGTTCGTCGCACTGAATCGCTGGCCGGGCGCCGCGTCGCTGCTGTCGATCATCGCCGCACTGTCGATCGTGCATGCGATCAACATCGGTGCGACCGGCGCGATGCTCGGCGAGTTGTTTCCGCGGGCCGTGCGTGCGACGGGCGGTGCGCTCGTCTACAGCGTGGGTGTCGCGATCTTCGGCGGCTTCGCACAGTTCTTCGTCACGTGGCTGATCGCGGCGACCGGAAATCCGAATGCACCGGCGTGGTATGCGATCGGGTGTGGCGCGATGACGTTGCTTGCGATTCGCTGCATGGACGAGAAGGCGGGGAAGGCGCTGGATTGAGCGGCGGACGGTGCGGCCGAAGCCGCCGCATGCCGCAAATGAAAAAGGCACGGGTCAATCACCCGTGCCTTTTGCGTCTCCGGCGCTGCACCTCTCAGAACGTATGCATCATCCCCACATACGCACCCGTCTGCGACTCGCCCGTCATCGGGCTCGTCCCCGACGTTGCGTCACGCGGCGTCGCGAGCAGCGAGAAATTCGAATTCCCGCCGTTGCGCACATACGCGACCGTGCCGTACAGGAACGTGCGTTTCGACAGGTTGTACGTGGTGCCGAGCACGTACATCATCGCGTGCCCCGACGGGTCGTGCGACGCATCGCCGCCGCCGTCACCCACCTTCACGTAATACCCGCCGCCCGTCACGGCCCACTGTGGCGTCGCCGAATAGGTCGCGCCAAGCCAGTAGTGATCGGCACGATCGGCAACACCGGCCGGGCTGTCCGGCGCCTGGTAGTGCGTATACGCCCCCTGGATCTTGAACTTCGACACCTTCACGTTCGCGCCGACGAAGTACTCGCGCGACGCGGTGAAGATATTGCTGAACTTGCCGTTGTTGTCGCGCAGCTCGTCGTAGATGCCGCGCACGTCGAGCACCGGCGAGTGGTACGAGATCATGATCCCGTCCGAGCGGCCGAAATCGTCGGCCGCGCCGTAGTTGAAGCCGCGTGACTGGTTGCCGAACGCGTATTGCGCCTGCACGTCGAAGCCGCCGATCACCGGGCTGTGATATTCGATGTTGTTGCTGGTCTGCTGCCAGTTGCGGCCACGCACGAGCGACGCCGACGAAAACGCCTGCTGAACGAACGGATCGAATTCCCACACGCCGTCGCTGTCGATGAACAGGTTGCGGCCGGCCTGCAACTGGCCCCACGTGTCGCTCTTCAACCCGACGTACGCGCGCCGCGACCACATGCGTCCGCCACCCGTCTGGCCGTTCATCACCTGGAACGCGGTTTCCAGGTTGAACACCGTCGACAGCCCGCCGCCGAGATCCTCGACGCCCTTCAACCCGAACATGCTGGTGCCCCAGTCGCCGCTTTCCGCGCTCCAGCGCGTCCCGCTGCCGCCGTTCGGCTTCGCGATGTGATTCAGGTATTCGACGCCGCCGTCGATCCGGCCGTACAGCGTGACGCTCGTCTGTGCAAACGCGGCCGCCGGCGTGGCGGCCGCAATCAGCCATGCGAAGTATTTGAGTCGCAAAATGATGCCCCCTCGAAGTCTCGACCGTCCGACGCGCGCCCCATGCACGCGCCTCGGGTCTGCTTATCCGCGATCGAGCGAAAAACGTCCGGGGCCGGCCGCGCAGAGCGCGAGCAAGCCGCCCGAGATCGCGATGTTCTTGTAGAAATGAATCATGTTGTTGATCTGCTCGCCGCTCGTCATCGTCCAGTAGTGGTGACCGATAACGGCGGTGCCGATCGTATACAGCGCAAGCAACAGGGCGAGCGGCCGCGTCTGGAAGCCGATCAGGATCGCAATCCCGACGAACAGCTCCATCACGACGGAGATCGCCGCCGAGATGATCGGCGCCGGCGCGCCCTCGCTACCCATGAACGCGATCGTACCGGAGAAGTCGACGATCTTCTTCCAGCCGAACATCACGAACAGGATCACGATCAGGATTCGGGCAAGCAGCAGCAGCACATCGCGCTGGGACGCGAGAAACGGTTGATTCGGTGTCATGGTGTGATCAACGAAAACGATGCGCGCTATCGCACGCACCGGATTGCCTGTGAACCGGGTCGGACGGCCATCCGCGCCGCCCGCCCCGCTCTGCAACAACCGGCATCGGGGCCCGCCCGATGTGCTGTGCTCCTCCTCTTTTACGTTGTCGCCCTGCTTCGTCGCCGTGCCGCGTCAGTGCAGCTTCGCGACGTCCTGCTCGGTCACCTTCGCGGCCGGATTGCCGAACTGCCCGGTCAGGTAGTTCGTCAGCGCGGCGATCTGCGCATCCGACAACTCGTGGCGGAACGCCGGCATCCCGACGTCCTCGCTGCCGGCCTTGCGCTGCACGCCGTTCAGGATCACCTGCACGAGATTGGTCGGATTCGACGCACCGACCGTCGAGTTGTGGAACAGCGGCGGGTAGTAACCGTCCGGCGAGCCCTTGCCCTGCATCTGGTGACAGGTCGCGCAGTTGCCGAGATACAGCCGGGCCGGATCGATGCCCGACGACGCGAGTGCGACGCCGCGCAGCATCAGGCCGTCCTCGGCCGGCTTGCCCCACGACGAGCGCGACTGCTTCGCGTCGCCGCTGGCCACGGCCGGCACCGTGCGGATGTACGTCGAGATCGCGCCGATGTCGGCTTCGGTCATCTTCGAGAAGCTGTGCTCGATCGCCTCGGCCATCGGGCCGGCCGCCTGCGCGAGGCCCGGCACGCTGCCGGTGCGCAAGTACTGGACGAGTTGCTGCTGCGTCCAGCCGCCGATCCCCGCGTTCGGGTCGGACGTGATGTTGTAGCCGTCCCAACCGGCGAGCACCGAGCCCGACAGGAAGCTGCCGCCCGTTTCGTCGAGCGACTTCTCCTGCATCGCGATGCCGCGCGGCGTGTGGCACGTGCTGCAGTGCGCAAGGCCCTGCACGAGATACGCGCCGCGGTTCCACTCGGCGCTCTGCGCCGGCTTCGGCTGGTAGACGCCGTCCTTCAGGAACAGCCAGTTCCAGATCTTCAGCGGCCAGCGCATGCTCAGCAGCGCGGGAATCTCGTTCTTCGGCGGCGCCTGCCTGACCGGTTCGACGCCGTGCATGAAGTACGCGTACAGCGCCTGCACGTCGTCGTCGTTGATCTTCGCGTACGACACGTACGGCATCGCCGGGTACAGGTTGTCGCCGTTCTTCGACACGCCGTGACGCACCGCACGCTCGAAGTCGTCGAACGTCCAGGTGCCGATGCCCGTATCGGGATCGGGCGTGATGTTGCTCGTATAGATCTTGCCGAGCATCGGCACCGGCATGCCGAGGCCGCCCGCGAACGGCTTGCCGCCCTTCGCGGTGTGGCACGCCATGCAGTCGCCCGCGACCGCGAGGTATTCGCCGCGCTTGACCTGCGCCGGATCGGCCGAATCGGCCGCGCGTGCGAGGCCGGGCAGCGCGAGGCAGCCGGCGAGGAGGAAGGTGAGAGTAGATTTCCGCACGGTCAGACTTCCTTCTTCAGCGTGTCCGACATCCGCAGCGCGAGCGCCGCGATCGTCAGCGTCACGTTCACCGTACCGACGGTCGGCATCGTCGAGCTGCTCGAGATGAACAGGTTCGGATGGTCGAACGTGCGGCAGTCCTTGTCGACGACCGAGTCGCGTGCATCCGCGCCCATGATCGTCGCGCCCGTGATGTGGTTGTTCGGCGCGAACTCGTCGTTGAACACGACGTCGGTGCCGCCGAGCACCTTCGCGGCCGTCGCGTAGACCTCGCGCGTGTGCACGGCGCCGCGTTTCACATAATCGTCGATCGCATACGTGATCTCGGGGCGCGGGATGCCGATCGCGTCGGTGGCCGTCTTGCTCGGCACGATGCGGTTCTCGGGTTGCGGCAGGATTTCGTGGAAGCAGTCGAACTGTACGTAGCGTGCGGAACGGTCGCGGATCTGCGCGTCGAGCTCCTCGTGCTTCATCAGCTTGCCGGCCTTGAAGATCTTCTGCGTCTCCTGGTTGATGCGCGACATGTTCGACAGGTGGATCTTCTTCGCGGCTTCGGTCGCGCGGAACGGGCCGTCGCGGAAACCGATCAGCGACGTCATCTCCTGCGGGCCGCGGCCCGGCCACAGCTTCTCGCTCGCGTAGAACGACACGCCGGTGCCCGGGTGGTCCATCAGGTTGCGCCCGACCATGTCCGAGCTGTTCGCGACGCCGTTCGGGAAATCGCGGTTCGCGGACATCAGCAGGATCTTCGGCGTCTCGATGCCGTTCGCGGCGAGCACGAAGTACTTGCCCTCGACGCGATGGTCGGCGCCCGTCTTGTCCTTGTAGATCGCGGCGACGATGCGCTTGTCCGGCCCGGTCTCGAGCTTGTAGACGACCGCGCTGTCGATCAGCTTCGCGCCGGCCTGCTCGGCCTTCTCGACGTGGACGATGCCGTTGTACATCGCACCGATCGGACAGATCGGCATGCAATTGTTGTTTCCGCAACAGGTCGGCCGGCCGTCGTACGGGCGGCTGTTGCGCGCGACGGGCTCGGTCACCACGTGGAACTTCGGGTCATAGCCGTTCAGCGCGCTCTTGATGGTCTGCTCGTTGAACGACAGCGGCAGCGGCGGCATCGGATACGCCTGCTTGCGCGGCGAGTACAGATCTTCCTCGGGGCCCGGGCCCCACACGCCGAGCTCTTCCTCGGCACGCTGATAGTAATGCTCGAGGTCGTCGTACTGGATCGGCCAGTCGCGGCCTACACCGTACACGGTCTTCATCTTGAAGTCGTTCGGGATGAAGCGCCACGCCGACGCGGCCCAGTGCCACGTCGTGCCGCCCACCGCGCGGATGTACTGCGAGTTGAACTTGTGCTCGCCCTTCAGGATCAGGTAGTCGTTCGGCGGGCCGTATTCCGGATGCGGGGCCCACGGGCTCGACGGGTACGGCGCCATGAAATCGGTCTTGTCGGGCTGGTTGCGAAAGCGCTCGACGATTTCCCAGCGCGGCATGCGCGGGCCGGCTTCCAGCAGGATCACCGACTTGCCCGCCATCGCGAGCTGGTGTGCAACGATCGCGCCGGCGACACCCGATCCGACGACGACGACGTCGGCTTTTTGCGTATCGGTATCGGCCATCAGGCTTGCCTCTCGATCGGTTTTTCGGCCCAGAAGCCGGGTTTGTTGGGGCAATACGAAGGGATCACGAGCGTATCGGACACCACGCCGAACATTAATGCTTCTTCGTAGGTAATCACGACGTTGTCGACGATGCCGAGATACCACGCGCCGAGAATCGTCAGTGCAAGCGATTCCTGGTCGGGGTTCAGCGAGCCGGATGCGAGCGCGCCGGCGAGCTGCGGCAGGCTGTCGGCCGTCTTGAACGAGCCCTTCTGCAAGGCCTGCAGATAGCGCTGGCCGGTGACGCGGCTCAACCCTTTCTTGCCGGTCAATGCTTCGGAAAGCGTCATGAACGTATCGAGCGGCGCGGTGCCGGGATCGTCGGCCAGGGCCCGCAACGCCAGCGAGCCCGTGAGGCCCGCCGCCGTCAGCGCCAGTGCGCCCTGCAGCCATTGACGCCGCGTGATGCCGGTTGCGGCTGCGTCGTTGTCACGACGCGATTGGGGGGTGTTGTCGTTGTGCATGTTTCCTTCTCTCGAACACCGGATTCGGGAAAACCACGCTTGATATTTCTCAAACATTGGCGTGGACCTGCAATGTACGCGCACACGCCGGATCAAACAATCTTTTTATAGTCCATTTAATGTTCCGCAATCCGTGACAATCGACATTTCGCTGCATTTTTGTGTCGTCGACGCGACAAATCTGCGGCACGCACCGCCGTGTCGCGCGCCGGCGACACACTGCATGCCATGCTGCGCGCGCATGACGGTCGGTTAGAATCCCGTGCAATCAAACAGAAAGCTTCCCTCCGAGGGCAATCGAGCGATGAAGCAGCGCGACAAGCACAACAAACAAAAGCATCGAATCAACCACACGACCCGGCTGCTCTGGCGCATCGGCGCCGTCGCGGCGCTCGGCGGCGCCGCGGCCCTGTCGCTGCATGCGGGCGCGGCGCGCACGGTGAGCGTGTCGCCGCAAGGCACCGTCACCGAAGTCCGGCAGAGCGTCGTCAAGTTCGACGAACCGATGGTCGCCTTCGGCTCGGCCTCCGCGCCGAATCCGGCGCGCGTGAGCTGCAACGATTCGGCGGCCGCACGCGGCCAGGGCCACTGGCTCGACGACAAGACCTGGGTTTACGATTTCGAAAGCGACCTGCCGCCCGGCGTACGCTGCTCGGTCGCGCTCAACGACACGCTGCGCTCGGTCGCGGGCAATGCGGTCAGCGGCCCGCGTCGCTTCACGTTCCAGACGGGCGGCCCGTTTCCGGTGTCGGTGCGCCCCGGCTCCCGCGAGATCGAGGAGCGGCAGGTCTTCGTGATGACGCTGAACGGCCCGGCCGAGCCGCGCTCGGCGCTCGCGAACATCTGGTGCGAAGCGGCCGGCATCGGCAACCGCATTCCCGTCACGGCGGCCGCCGACGATACGCGCAACGCCCTGCTCGATCATTTCGGGTTGAAGAAGGAGGCGGCGCGCGTGCTGACGCTGTCGTGTTCGCAGGCGCTGCCGGCGAGCGCGAAGGTGCAGCTGGTGTACGGCAAGGGCGTCGCGAGCCCGAGCGGCATCGCGAACGAAACCGAACGGCGTTTCGATTTCACCGTGCGCGCACCGTTCGCCGCGAGCTTCTCGTGCGAACGCGAGAACGCGAAGGCGCCCTGCACGCCGCTGCGCCCGCTCACGCTGTCGTTCAACGCGCCGATCTCGCGCAAGCAGGCCGACGCGATCAAGCTGCGCGGCCCCGACGGCTCGCTGTCGCCGACCTTCGCGGCCGACGACCACAGCGAGGAAGTGACGACCGTCACGTTCAACCCGCCGCTGCCCGCGCAGGCCGCGCTGACCGTCGAGCTGCCGTCGGGCCTGCGAGACGTGACCGACCGGCCGCTGTCCAACGCCGACCTGTTCCCGCTCGCGACGCGCACCGCGCCGATGCCGCCGCTCGCGAAATTCTCGTCGGGCACCTTCGGGATCGTCGAGCGCTTCGCCGAACCCGGTACGCCCGCGCTGGTGCCCGTCACGCTGCGCAACGTCGAGGCCGACCTGCATATCGCCGGCCTCAATGCGGGCGGCGCGCGATTCGCGAACCTGAAGGTCGAGAACGACACCGCGATTCGCCAATGGATGCGCACCGTCGATCGCTTCGACAACTGGTCGATGACGGCCGGCTCGATCGACGACCAGTTGCCCGGCCTGCTGGCACGCAAGGGCCAACACCCCGTCTACGTGCCGCTCGCGGCCGGCGAGAAACAGCCCGCGCCGCGAGACCGCCGCATCGACGTGCGCTCGCTGTCGCTGCTGACGGGCGAGCCCGGCGCGCAGGTGCTGACGCTGCCGAAGGCCGACCCGAAGACGCTGCGCCCGTTCGAAGTGGTCGGCGTGCCGATCGAGAAGCCCGGCTTCTACGTGCTCGAACTCGCGTCGCCCGCGCTCGGCCGCTCGCTGCTCACGAAGCCGTCGAGCATGTACGTGCGCACCACCGTGCTCGTCACGAACCTCGGCGTGCACCTGAAACAGGGCCGCGAGAACAACCTCGTGTGGGTCACGACGCTCGACAAGGGCAAGCCGGTGCCGAATGCGCAGATCCGCGTGTCGGACTGCAACGGCGACGAAATCGCGGCCGGCAAGACCGACGCGCAGGGCCTGCTGAAGATCGACGGGCCGTTCGAGCCGAAGCGCGCGTGCAGCTCGTCGGAGCAGCGCTTCGACGACTATTTCGTGTCGGCGCGCGTCGACGATCCGAAGACGGGCCCCGACATGGCGTTCGTCAGCTCGGGCTGGAACCGCGGGATCGAATCGTGGCGCTTCAACGTGCCGACCGATACCGACAGCGCACCGACCGTGCGCGCGCATACGGTGTTCGACCGCACGCTGCTGCGCGCCGGCGAAACCGTGTCGATGAAGCATTTCATCCGCACCGAGACGCTGCAGAGCCTCGCGTTCCCCTCGCAATACCCGGCGCGCATGACGATCCGCCATCTCGGCACGGGCCAGACGTACAAGCTGCCGCTCACGTGGGCGGCCGACCACAGCGCGGACTCGCAGTTCACGCTGCCGGCCGCCGCGAAGCTCGGCGAGTACAGCGTCGAACTCGAAGGCGGCCCGGAAGACGCGCCGACCGCCACCTATTACAGCGGCAGCTTCCGCGTCGAGGCGTTCCGCCTGCCGGTGCTGAAAGGCTCGATCGGCGCGCGCGACGCGCAGAAGAGCCCGCTCGTCGCCGTGAAGGAAGCGCCGCTCGCGGTGCAGATCGACTACGTGTCGGGCGGCGGCGCATCGAACCTGCCCGTGCAGGTGTCGGCGCTGATGAAATGGGCGTCGCCGCCGTTCGCGGACCGTTTCGAGGATTTCAGCTTCACGCCGTATCGCCCCGACACGAGCGACGGCAATGCCGACGACGATTCGCAGGACGACGACCACGCGTCGTCGTCGAACAACGATCCCGACGCGACGAAGCTGATCGCCGACAAGCTGCCGCTGACGCTCGACCGCAACGGCGCGGGCGCGGTCACGCTCAAGGGCCTGCCCGACGTCGACGCGCCGAAGCGCATCGCGCTGGAGGCGACCTTCGCGGATCCGAACGGCGAAGTGCAGACGATTCGCGGCGACACGATCCTGTGGCCGGCCGCGGTGGTGGCCGGCATCAAGGCCGGCCGCTGGGTATCGGTCGGCCAGCGCGTGCCGGTGCAGGCACTGGCGGTCGACCTGCAGGGCAAGCCGCGTGCGTCGGTGCCGATCGAGATCAAGGGCGTCGCGCGCATCACGACGTCGTCGCGCAAGCGGATGGTCGGCGGGTTCTATGCGTACGACAACAAGAGCGACACGCGCGACCTCGGCGTGCTGTGCTCGGGCAAGACCGACGACAAGGGCCGCATGGCCTGCGACGCGACGCTCGAGCAGGCCGGCAACGTGCAGCTGATCGCGGTCGCGAAGGACGGCGACGGCCGTACGTCGAATGCATCGACGTCGGTATGGGTCACGCGCGAGGACGAACTCTGGTTCGGCGGCGACAACACCGACCGGATCGACGTGATCCCCGAGAAGACCTCGTACGAACCGGGCGAAACGGCCCGCTTCCAGGTGCGCATGCCGTTCCGCTACGCGACCGCGCTCGTCGCGGTCGAGCGCGGCGGCGTGATGGAAACGCACATCGTCGAGCTGAACGGCAAGAACCCGACCGTCGACCTGAAGGTCGGCGAATCGTGGGGGCCGAACGTCTACGTGTCGGTGCTCGCGCTGCGCGGCCGGATTCGCGAGGTGCCGTGGTACTCGTTCTTCACGTGGGGCTGGAAGGCGCCCGTCGAATGGGCGCGCGCGTTCTGGCGCGAAGGCCGCCACTACGAGGCGCCGACCGCGTTCGTCGACCTGTCGAAGCCCGCGTTCCGCTACGGCCTCGGCGAGATCAAGGTCGGCACCGGCGTTCACCGCCTCGGCGTGACCGTGACGACCGACGCGACGCGCTACACGGTCCGCAGCAAGGCGCAGGCGCACGTGAAGGTCACGCTGCCGAACGGCCAGCCGGCACCGGCCGGCACGCAGATCGCGATCGCGGCCGTCGACGAAGCGCTGCTCGAACTCATGCCGAACGACAGCTGGAACCTGCTCGACGCGATGCTGCGCCGGCGTGCGTACGGCGTCGAGACGGCCACCGCGCAGATGGAAATCGTCGGCCGCCGCCACTTCGGCCGCAAGGCCGTGCCGGCCGGCGGCGGCGGCGGCAGCGCGCCGACCCGCGAGCTGTTCGATACCCTGCTGCTGTGGAACCCGCGCGTGACGCTCGACGCGAACGGCAGCGCAACCGTCGAGGTGCCGCTGAACGATGCGCTCACGCGCTTCCGGATCGTCGCGATCGCGGCGGTCGGCCCCGACCGGTTCGGCACGGGCAGCACGTCGATCCGCAGCACGCAGGATCTGCAACTGATCTCCGGCCTGCCGCCGCTCGTGCGCGAAGGCGACGCGTTCCGCGCGCAGGTCACGCTGCGCAACACGACCGACCGCGCGATGCAGGTCGTCGTGACGCCGCGCGTGACGGGCCTCGACGTCGCCCCGCAAACCGTGTCGCTGGCGGCGAATGCGGCGACCGACGTCGCGTGGACGATCACCGTGCCCGAGCAGGCGCTCGATGCGGCCGGTGCGCTGAACTGGCGCATCGAGGCGGCCGAACAAGGCGGCAAGCGCGCGTCCGACGCGCTGGCCGTCGCGCAGAAGGTCGTGCCCGCGCTGCCGGTAACGGTGCAGCAGGCGACGCTCGCGCAGGTCGACGGCACGCTGACGGTGCCCGTGTCGGCCCCGGCCGGCGCGGTGAGCAACGCACAGGGCGCACCGCGCGGCGGCATCGCCGTGTCGCTGCAGTCGAAGCTCGCCGACGGCCTGCCCGGCGTGCGGCGCTGGTTCGAGCGCTATCCGTACCGCTGCCTCGAGCAGCAGACGTCGCGTGCGATCGGGCTGCGCGACCCTGCGCAATGGCAGGCGCTGATCGCGCGCATGCCCGTCTACCTCGACGGCGACGGCCTGGCCAGCTACTTCCCGCCGTCGTCGGACGATTCGCATCACGGCAGCCCGACGCTGTCGTCGTACCTGCTCGTGGTGTCCGACGAAGCCAGCCGCCTCGATCCGCGCTTCGCGCTGCCGGAAGACCTGCGCACGCAGCTCGAAACCGGGCTCGCGCGCTTCGTCGACGGCCGCCTCGAGCGCAACGCGTGGGCGCCGCGCCAGGATCGCGACCTGCGCAAGCTCGCCGCGATCGAGGCGCTGTCGCGCTACGGCGCCGCGCAGGGCCGCATGCTCGGTTCGATCGAGATCGCGCCGAACCAGTGGCCGACGTCTGCGGTGATCGACTATCACGCGATCCTGACGCGCGTGAAGGACATCCCGCAACGCGACGAAAAACGCGCGCAGGTCGAGCAGATCCTGCGGGCGCGCCTCACGTATCAAGGCACGCAGCTCGTGTTCTCGACCGCGCGCGACGACGACCTGTGGTGGCTGATGACCAGCAACGAGACCAACGCCGCGCGTCTCGCGCTGGAATTCGCCGGCGACCCGGCGTGGAAGGACGAGATGCCGCGCGTGACGGCCGGGCTGCTCGCGCTGCAACGCCAGGGCGCATGGCAGACGACGACGTCGAACGCGCTCGGCCTGCTCGCGGTCGAGCGCTTCTCGCGAACCTACGAGAGCACGCCGGTCGCCGGCGCGACGAAGATTGCGCTCGGCGGCGACGCGCGCTCGATCTCGTGGTCGCAGGCGGCATCGGCCGCGCCCGCCGACACGCCCGCATCGGCCACGCCCGCGACCCGCGCGGCCGCCGCACGCAGCGTGCTGCTGCCGTGGCCGCGTGCGTCGCAGGGGCCGGCCACGCTGTCGGTCACGCAGGACGGCACCGGCCGCCCTTGGGCGACCGTCGAAAGCCTCGCGGCCGTGCCGCTGCGCTCGCCGTTCGCCGCCGGCTACCGGATCGCGAAGACCGTCACGCCCGTGTCGCCCGCCGTCAACGGCGTGCTGACGCGCGGCGACGTCGTGCGCGTGCATCTCGACATCGATGCGCAGAGCGACATGACGTGGGTCGCCGTCAACGATCCGATCCCGGCCGGTGCGACGATCCTCGGGTCGGGCCTCGGCCGCGATTCCGAAGCCGCGACGCAGGGCGAGAAAACGCCGGACGGCGCGTGGCCGACGTTCGTCGAGCGCGACTTCGACGGCTACCGCGCGTACTACGACTATTTGCCGAAGGGCAAATTCTCGGTCGAATACACGGTGCGGCTGAACAACGTCGGCACGTTCGGACTGCCGCCGACGCGCGTCGAGGCACTGTATGCACCGTCCGTGTACGGCCTGTGGCCGAACCCGCCGATGACCGTGAAGCCGGCCGACGCGGGCAAGTGACGAGATCGCGATGATGGATCCGGCTTTGCCGCGGCCGGCGCGCTTCGCCGGCCGCATATTCGTCGCCGTCGTGCTGGCCGCGCCGCTCGTCGCGCATGCGCTGCCCGGCTACGACGACGTGCGCCGCAACTGGCGCAGTTCCGACTGGGTGCTGCTCGCCCGCGACGGCACGCCGCTGCAGCGCACGCGCGTCGACCTCGCCGAACGGCGCGGCGAATGGGTGTCGCTCGCCGACGTGTCGCCCGCGTTCCGCGAGGCGATCGTCGTGTCCGAGGACAAGCGCTTCTACGAACACAGCGGCGTCGACTGGCGCGGCATTGCCGGGGCCGCGTGGGGCAATCTGTGGAACGAGCGCACGCGCGGCGCATCGACCGTCACGATGCAGCTCGCGGGCTTGCTCGGCGATTCGCCGCGCCGCTCGGGCCAGCGCTCGCTGCCGCAGAAAGCCACGCAGGCCGTGAACGCACTGTGGCTCGAGCGCAGCTGGCGCAAGGACCAGATCCTCGAGGCCTATCTGAACCTGGTGCCGTTCCGCGGCGAGACGATCGGGCTCGGCGCGCTGTCGCAGGTGCTGTTCGGCAAGGCGCCGTCCGGCCTCGACGCGCGCGAAGCCGCGATCGCTGCGGCACTGGTGCGCGCGCCCAACGCGGCGCCCGCGAAAGTCGCCGAGCGCGCGTGCCGGATCCTGCGCGACATGCATGCCGGGCAGGCGTGCGCGTCGCTCGACGGTTACGTGCAGCTCGTCACGGCGCGCCCGGCCAACGCCACGCGCAACGACGTCGCGGCGGACGGCGCCGCCCTCGCCCCGCACTTCGCGCGACGCATCGCGGCGGAGGTCAAACCCGCAGCCGGCGCGCAGGTCCGCACGACACTCGACGCGCCGCTGCAGCGCTTCGCGCGCGACACGCTGATGCGCGCGCTGACCGAACTCAATGCGCCCGCGCACCGGCGCAACGTGCAGGACGGCGCGGTGGTCGTGATCGACAACGCGACCGGCGAGATCCGCGCGTGGGTCGGCTCATCCGGGGCGCTGTCGAGCGCGCGCGACGTCGATGCCGTGCTCGCGCCGCGCCAGGCCGGCTCGACGCTCAAGCCGTTCCTCTATGCGCAGGCGATCGACGAGAAACGGCTGACGGCCGCGTCGCTGCTCGACGATGCGCCGATCAACCTCGCCGCTGGCGGCGGCCTGTACATTCCGCAGAACTACGACAAGGATTTCAAGGGCTGGGTGAGCGTGCGCAGCGCACTCGGCGGCTCGTTGAACGTACCGGCCGTGCGCACGCTGGTGCTCGTCACGCCGCACCGCTTCGCGCGCACGCTGACCGCGCTCGGCCTGCCGCTCGCGCAGGAAGGCGATTACTACGGCTTCAGCCTCGCGCTCGGCAGCGCGGACGTCACGCTGCTGTCGCTGACCAATGCATACCGCGCGCTCGCGAACGGCGGCGTCGCGCGCAAGGTCGTCGACCTGCCGGCCCCGGCGCCGACGTCGACCTCCGGTCCATCGACGCCCGCGCGGGCGGACGCCGGCACGCGCGTGTTCAGCGAAGCCGCCAGCTTCGTCGTCACCGACATCCTGTCCGACAACAACGCGCGCGTGCGCACCTTCGGCTTCGACAACCCGCTCGCGACGCGCTTTTTCTCGGCGGTCAAGACCGGCACGAGCAAGGACATGCGCGACAACTGGACCGTCGGTTTCACGTCGCGCTATACGGTCGGCGTGTGGGTCGGCAATGCGGACGGCTCGCCGATGTGGGACGTGTCGGGCGTCACGGGCGCGTCGCCCGTGTGGTCGGCCGTCGTCGGCTATCTGCACCGCGACCTGCCGAGCCGTGCGCCGCGCGCGCCGGCCGGCGTCGAGACGCGCCGCATCGCGTTCGAGCGCGACATCGAGCCGGCTCGCAACGAGTGGTTCGTCGCGGGCACGGCGGTCGACACGATCCGGCTCGCGGCGCCCGTCGCGCCGGGCAAGGACGGCGCGCGTGCGCCGCTGACGATCGGCGCGCCGACCGACGGCACGATCTTCGCGATCGACCCGGACATTCCGCCGAAGAACCAGCGGATCTGGTTCGAGCGCTCGGCCGGGCGCGCGACGAAATTCGCGTGGCGGCTCGACGACAAGGTGATCGGGCATGCCGACCGCGTCGCATGGCTGCCGTGGCCGGGCCGGCACCGGCTGGAACTCGTCGATGCGCGCGGCAACGTCGCGGATGCGATCGGCTTCGAGGTGCGCGGCGCGTTCGCGAAGCCGGCCGCGCGCAAGCCCTGAGCCGGCGAACCGGCGTTACCGGCCGGCCGTGTTCGCTTTCCCCGGATCAGGACATAGAATGACAACAGCGCCGCCATTCCCCACGCGCACCGGTTGCCTCATTCTCTCGGATTGCCCGCGACCATGAACATTCGCCTTATGCGTTTCACCCGCCCCGCGCTGGGCGCGTTGTGCGTTGCAACGCTCGCCGCGCTCCAGGCCTGCAACGGCGATGCCTGCTTCGGCGTCGACGTGTGCTTCAACGACAACACGCAAACCGTCTCGCTGTCGGGCACGGCCGCGACGGGCGACGCGCTCGCGAGCGCGCAAGTAACGGTCGATTGCGCGGCGGGCTCGGCCACGACGCTGACGGACGGCGGCGGCAACTACCGTGTGACGCTCAACGCGGCGCTGCCCTGCGTGATCACCGTGGCGTCGGGCGGCGCGAGCCTGCATTCGCTCGCCTACGCGGGCGGCACCTTCAATACGACGCCCGAGACCGAGCTGATGCTCGTTTATCTCGCGGCGCAACTCGGGACGAACACGGCCGGGCTGATCGGCAATTTCCAGGGCACCCTGCGCTACCAGCGGGCGATGAACAGCCCGGACACCGTGCAGTCCGCGCAATCGGCCGTGGTGACGAACCTGCAGCAGCGCTATGCGGTCACGCTCACCGCGCCGGCGTTCCTGACCACCTCGTTCGTGGTCGGGCAACCGGGCGTCGACAGCGATCTCGTCGCGCTGGCCAAGGCGGGGGCGATCGACCCGAACGGGCTGCCGGATCCGGTTGCCGTGTCGCTGTTGCAGCAGGCCGGGGCCGCGCATCCGCTGTAAGCGACGCGGGATGCGACGCGACGTGATGTGACGGAAATCGGCCGTCAGGCGCCGGCTTCGCGCGCGTCGTCCGCCAGCAGTGCCCAGCGCTCGTGGTCGCGCCATTCGCCGCCGATGCGCAGATAGCGCGGCGAAAACCCCTCTTGCCTGAACCTGAGCCGTCGCACCAGCGCGATCGATGCATGATTGCCGGGCTGGATGTTCGCTTCGAGACGGTGCAGTCCGAGTTCGCCGAACGCGACGCCGATCGTCGCGCGCAACGCTTCCGTCATCAGCCCCTTGCGGCTGGCCTCCGCCATGCCGTAGTACCCAAGATAAGCGCTCTGAAACACACCGCCGACGATCTCGTTGAGGTTCACCACGCCGACCACCGTGCCCGACGCCCGTTCGCGCGCGACGAATCCGACGTTCGGCCCGGTCAGGCAGCGGGCGAACCATTGATCGAACCCGGCCTGGTCGACGAACGAATCGACCCACGGCAGATGATGACGCCGGCTCGCGCGGTTGGCGGCGATCAGATCGGCGGCGTCGGAACGGGCGACGCGATTCAGCAGGATCCGGTTCATGAGTCGTTCGCCGGCCGGCGCTTACGCCGCCCCCTCGCTTGCGCACACCACCGGCGCCGCCTGCTGCTGCGACAGATACCTCAGCAGCTTCGTCACCATCCACACCACGACGAACGACAGCGCGACGAAGAACACCGCCAGCGGCGTCAGCACGTGAATCGACACGAAGCCGGCCAGGCCCATCATCGCGGACGACACGAGCAGCAGCGCACAGCCGAGAATCGCGCTCGTCAGGCCGGCGATATGCGGAAACAACGAATTGCCCTTGGCCATCAGCGTCGGATACATCGCGCCCGCGCAGAAGCCCATCACGAGCACCGGCGTCGCGAGCGTCCACACGCGCAGGCCGACGGTCAGCGCCAGCACGAGCATCGCGACCGACGCGCCCGCCATCACGCGCGCACCGATACGCAGCCGTTGCTCGGCGCTCGGCAGCCCGCGCCCGTGAATCCGGTTCGACAGGCCCCCAAGGAAATACATGAGGCCGATGCCGAGCGCGAGATAACCGAAGAAGGTCGGCGGCTTGTGCAGCGTGGTCTGCACCATGAACGGCCCGACGATGTTGAACACCAGCAGGATGCTGTAGCACAGCCCCTGTGCGAGGAAACAGCTCTGGAACACCGGGCTCGCCAGCACCTTGCCCGTGTTCGCCATCAGCGTGCGCGGCTCGAGATGCACCGGCTTCGGCAAGGTCTCGCGGTAACGCCACAGCAGCGCCCACATCGCCAGCGAGTAGACCAGCAGGAACACGAGGCACGCGCGCCAGCCGAACCATTCCTGCAGGTGCGCGCCGATCACCGGCGCGACGATCGGCGCGAGCCCCCACGCGATCGACATGTACGTGAACGCGTGCATCAACGCCTGGCCGGAGAACGAATCGGTGATGATCGCCTTCGCCAGCAGGTTGGTGGTCGCGATCCCGAAGCCCTGCAGGCAGCGCGCCAGCACGAACGTCTCGAGGTTCGGCGCGCCGAGCGACAGCAGGCAGCCGATCGTGTAGATCACGAGCCCGAACGCGAGCACGCGCTTGCGGCCGTAGGCGTCGGCGATCGGCCCGAAGATCAGCTGGCCCAGCGCGTAGGCCGCCATGTAGCCGGACACGCTGGACTGGATCGCTTGCGGGGTCGTTGCGAACGAACGGGCCATGTCCGGTAACGCGGGCACGTAGATGTCGATGGCGAGCTGCCCCGCGGACGCGAACAGACAGATCAGAAACAGCAGGAAGCGCGGCGAATTCGACTCGCGCGCGGGAGTGGGCGTGGCGTTCATGACGACTGGGAAGGAGGACAGGCAGCCGTGCCGCATCGTCGATGTTCGAGTGACGAACACGCGTGCGGTCGCGACGAATTCCGTATTGTGCCTGTTGTTGCACCGCGCGACAGGATTCCCCTGGCGCGGGCGCGGTTGAATACCGGTTGCGGTTCGTCCCGAAGGGCGCCGGTCGGTCCGGCCGGCCGGCCGCGATTTTAATGTTGATTTAAGCCGCAGGCCGCATTGTCTCGGATGGCTCACTCCGTGAGCCGCACGTCATTGTTGATTCGATCAGTCTCGTTTGATGGAGATACGAAGATGCGATTCCGTTCGTATATGGCGGCGGGCGCGCTGGCGCTGGCGCCCATGTTCGCCCTGGCCGGGCAGGCCGGCGCGGCGGCCGCCGCCCAACCGATGTTCGTCAACGTCGACGGGCAGGCCGTGCCCGTGAAAGCCGAAACGCGCGTCGTCCAGACGGCCGTCGGCCCGATGAAGGTCAGCACGTGGAGCTGGCACAGCCCGCAAGGCGGCGCGAGCTTCGAGATGCAGACGTCGTCGTCGGGCGGCATGCCGCCGGCGGCCGCGCTGCGGCAGATGCAGGCCGCGCAGTACCGGATGCAGGCGGCCCAGGCGCAGATGGTCGCGATGCAGCAGCAAATGATGGCGCTCCAGCACATCGCGCTCGCCAACGCGTTCGCGATGCCGATGCCGATGCCGCAAACGGTCGGCTTCGCGATGCCGCTTTGGACGATGCCGGAACCGGTCGTCGTGCTCGTGCCGGCGCAGCCGCCGGCGCGTTCGGCAGCCCCGGCAACGCCGGCCGCACCTGTCGCACCCGCCGCACGCGGCCCGGAAATCAAGGCCTGACACGCTTCGCGCCACCCGGCGCGGCACGCTCGAACCGCCGGCATGCGCCGGCGGTTTTTCATTGCGACGGCCGAATCAGTACTGCGCCTGGTCCGTCGGATTCTTGAACAGCTGCTTCATCTCCGCCGACAGCGGATAGTTGAGGCTGACGCCCTTCGGCGGAATCGGTTGCATGAACCACTGGTCGTACAGCTTCTCGGCCGCGCCCGAGGTCTGCATCTTCGCGATCACGCCGTCGACGACGCGCTTGAATGCCGGATCGTCTCTGCGCATCATGCACGCGTAGTTTTCGTGAACGAGCGGCGTGCCGGTGACCGTGTACGCACCCGGGTTGCGGTCCTTCGCGATCTCGCCGTACAACAGCGGCTCGTCCATCACGAACGCCACCGCGCGCCCGGTCGTGACGTTCATGAACGCTTCGGCGTGATCCTTCGCGCTGATGATCGTCATGTTCATCGCCTTCTCTTCGTTGAGCTTGCGCAACAGGCGCTCGTCCGACGTGCCGGCGGTCGTCGCGACCGTCTTGCCGGCCAGGTCCGCAAAGTCCTTCACGCCCGAATCCTTGCGCGTGCTGAAACGGATGCCGTACAAAAAGATGCTGTTCGAGAACGCGGCCTGCTTCTGGCGTTCGAGCGTGTTCGTCGTCGAGCCGCATTCGAAGTCGATCGTCCCGTTCTGCAGCAGCGGAATCCGGTTTTGCGACGTGATCGGGATTTCCTTCACCGCGAGGTTCGGCAGGTTCAGGTCCGTCTTCAACTGATCGATGATGCGCGACGCGATGTCGCGCGAGTAGCCGATGTTCTTCTGCTGGTTGTCCGAATACGAAAACGGCACCGACGACTCGCGAATGCCCAGCGACACGACACCCGTGTCCTTGATCTTCTTCAGCGTACCGGTAGGGGCCTGCGCGTGCGCGGTGCCGGCCAGCGCACAGGCCAGCGCGACGGCGAGCCAACGGAAACGGCGATCCATGCGTGTCTCCTGACGAAACGTTGAGCGAATCGCGATCCTACGCCCGACAATATTCGCGTCACATCGGGGGAACCGTAAAACACCCTTCCGCCGCGGCCCGATCCTCAACGAGGTTTTCCGTGCCGCGCAAACCGCCCGGCGCCGCTCGTCTCGCCCGACCGACCCGGGCGCGCGCGGCCGCGCCATCCCCGCCGGCTGTTCCAAACGTGCGTTCGCGCTGCAACGCAGCAACGTAATCGTTTGCGGCGCCCGTCGTTTTTCTCGCGAAACGCACTCAAGAAGCCGCCGCGCACGCCGTTACCCAGTGCATGGCGCGTCGCAGCAACCCGCTGCAACCGTCAGACAAAAACGACAAGGTCCGGCTCGCCCGGACCGGCGCCACCGCCGGCACGACGGTTATCTACGAGGATCGAGTTTCAACATGAGAGCCAAACGTTTCCATTTCGCGCTGGCGCGCCCCGCACATGCGCGCATGCTCGCCGGCATGCTGTCTGCCGCCGCCCTGCTGCCCCTCGCCGGCTGCGGCGGTGGCGGCGGCGACGGCAGCAACCCGTCTTCTTCCAACGCGGCGCCTGCCCCGGCCCCGGCACCGACGCCCGCTCCCGCGCCCGCCCCGACCACCCCGCCCGCGTCGTCCGGCAGCAATGCGTGCACGTCGCAGCAGGCCGCCGTGCAGATGGCTGCGCAGGCCACACCGATCGAGCCACCGGTCGATCACCTGATCGTCAAGCTGAAGACGCTGACGGCCACGCGTGCGATGGCGGCCGTCGACAACGGCTCGCGACTCGACGCGGTGATCCAGCGCGCGATGACGCGCTGGACGGCACCGGTGACCGGCAGCGCACGCGCGTACGCGAGCACGGTCCCGCAAACGCCGGTGAACGTGCAGGTCGAGCGGACGATCTCGAACGGCGCGGCCGTGCTGTCGCTCGGCCAGCGCATGGCCGCCGCCGATGCCGCCGCGCTCGCGCAGGCGTTCGCGGCCGACAGCGACGTCGACTACGCGGAGCCGGATCACCCGATGCAGATCCGCGACACGCCGAGCGATCCGCTCTACAACCAGCAGTGGTACCTGTCCGACCCGACCGCCGGCATCGACATGCCGCCCGCGTGGAACGTGACCAAGGGTTCGCCGACCGTCGTCACGGCCGTGCTCGACACCGGCTACCGGCCGCACGGCGACCTCGTCGGCAACCTGATACAGCAAGGCTACAGCTTCATCAGCAACGTCCACACCAGCAACAACGGCTCGACGCGCGGCCCGGACGCAACCGATCCGGGCGACTGGGTCACGCAGCAGGAACTGGACGACGCCAACGGCCCCTACTATCACTGCGCGAGCCAGCCGAGCAACAGCAGTTGGCACGGCACGCGCGTGATGGGCGTGATCGGCGCGACGGCCAACAACGGCACCGGTGTCGCCGGCGTGTCGTGGCTCGGCCAGATCCTGCCGGTGCGCGTGCTCGGCAAGTGCGGCGGCGTGACGAGCGACATCGCCGACGGCATGCGCTGGGCAGCCGGCATTCCCGTCAACGGCGTGCCGAACAATCCGAATCCCGCGAAGATCATCAACCTGAGCCTCGGCGGGGTCGGCGCATGTAGCACGACGTTCCAGCAGGCGATCGACGACGTGACCGCGAAGGGCGTGACCGTGGTCGTCGCGGCCGGCAACGACGGCCTGTCGACCGGGCTCGACCAGCCCGCGAACTGCCGCGGCGTGATCACCGTCGGCGCGACCGATGCGACGGGCCGCCGCGCATCGTTCAGCAACTTCGGCGCCGATGTCGCGCTGAGCGCACCGGGCGTCAACATTCTGTCGACGTCGAACACCGGCACGACGACGCCGGGCGCCGACACCTATGGCCTCGCGAACGGCACCAGCCTCGCGACACCGCAGGTGACGGGGGCCGCCGCGCTGATGCTGTCGGTGAACGGCAATCTCACGCCCGCGCAGATCCTGCAGAAGCTGCAAGGCGGCACGCGCGCGGCGAAGCTGGCGGCCGGCACGTCGTGCACGGCGCTGCCGGCAGGCTCGGGCATCCTCGATGCAGGGGCCGCCGTCGCGACCGCGAACCGGTAACCCGCACCTCGTTCGAAGCGGCCGCGCGCATGCCGACATGGCACGCGCGCGGCCGTTTCGTGACGGGCTGTCGCGCACGCCCGCGAACGTGCATCGGCACGATCGAGTATCCCGAAAAAACGCCTGAAAAAAGGGCCGACAAAAGGGTTGACGCTTCGCACGACGAGCCATTACCATCGCTCCCGTCTAATTACATGGAGTGTTCTGTGAACACCGATGCGAGTTGTAGTTGGTGTCCGACCAACTTGACTGCTGCCTGAGGAAAACGCGCAGAGCCTCGTCTTCTGCCGCATCCCGGGAAGCAGGATGCGGCGCCCTTCCGGCCTGATTACCGGCCAGATCCCCCGCCGAATTTTTGATGTTGTCGAATGCACGCGACGCACCGTCGCGCGTGTGCGTTCGCGTTGCGCGCGGCATCGGCCGCGTGCGCTCTCCGTTCGCGTGCCGTCCGGCCGCGCGCCTCGTTGCGCGCGCCGCTGCCGATCGCCCGTGCCGACTATCCGCAACCGACAGGAGTGCAGATGAACTCAGACGACAGTAGTCGATTACCGCTCGCCGGTGCGACGCTGCGCATCGACACGCCGTCCGCATCGTGCGCGCCGGCGAGCGTTCCCGCCTTTACCGATCTTACCGATCCACAGTCGATCGCGCCTGACGCGACGCGGCGGGGAGCGCTCGTGCGTCGATAACGTCACGGTCGCTCCCCGCCCGCCGCCTCGTGCGCAAGGAGCGATTCATGACGAAACGACACGACACCTCGCACAAGAAACAGCGCGGCTTCATCAAGGCCGGCGCCGGCCAGCAGAACGACCCGCGCATCATGCGCGCCGCGCAGGAAGCGGCCCGCCCGCTCGAAGCCACGCTGAAGTCGCTGCACACCAGCACGCGCGGCCTCACCTACGACCAGGCCGCCGACCGCCTGCAGCATTACGGGCCGAACGAAATCGCGCACGACAAGCCGCCGCACTGGAGCCGCCAGCTGCTGCTCTCGTTCCACAACCCGTTCGTCTACGTGCTGCTGGTGCTGGCCGCCATCAGCTTCTGCACCGACGTCTACTTCGCGGCCCCCGACGATCGCGATTACGTCGGCATGACGATCCTGCTGACGATGGTCACGATCAGCGCGCTGCTGCGCTTCGTGCAGGAGTTCCGCTCGCTGCGCGCGGCCGAGAAGCTCAAGGCGATGGTCCGCACGACGGCGACCGTGCAGCGCGCGGTGACCGACACGGCGGAGCCGGCGCGCCGCGAGGTGCCGATGCGCGAGGTCGTCGTCGGCGACATCGTGCATCTCTCGGCCGGCGACATGATCCCCGCCGACGTGCGCCTGCTCGCGTCGCGCGATCTGTTCATCAGCCAGGCCGTGCTGACCGGCGAGGCGCTGCCCGTCGAGAAGTACGACACGCTCGGCGCGGTGGCCGGCAAATCCGCGAGCACGCATGCGCCCGCCGCGGCCAACGACGCACCGGCGTCGCTGCTCGACATCGAGAACGTCTGCTTCATGGGCACCAACGTCGTCAGCGGCACGGCGACGGCCGTCGTCGTCGCGACCGGCGAAGACACGTACTTCGGCTCGCTCGCGCGCAACGTCGTGAGCCACAAGCGCGTCGAGACGAGCTTCGACCGCGGCGTCGCGAGCGTCAGCTGGCTGCTGATCAAGTTCATGTTCGTGATGGTGCCGATCGTGTTCATGATCAACGGCCTGACCAAGGGCGACTGGCTGAGCGCACTCACGTTCGCCCTCGCGGTGGCCGTCGGCCTGACGCCGGAGATGCTGCCGATGATCGTCAGCGCGAACCTTGCGCGCGGCGCGGTCGCGATGGCGCGCCGCAAGGTCGTCGTCAAGCGGCTGAACTCGGTGCAGAACTTCGGCGCGATGGACGTGCTGTGCACCGACAAGACCGGCACGCTCACGCAGGACAAGATCATCCTCGAACACCACCTCGATCTGTCCGGCCACAAGAACGAGGACATCCTGCGGCTCGGCTGGCTGAACAGCTTCCACCAGAGCGGCCAGAAGAACCTGATCGACATCGCGGTCGTCGCGCGCGCCGACGAGATCGGCGAACGCGTGAAGCCGCAGGGCTACAAGAAGATCGACGAACTGCCGTTCGACTTCGTGCGGCGCCGCCTGTCGGTCGTCGTCGAGGACACGCACGGCACGCACCTGCTGATCTGCAAGGGTGCGGTCGAGGAAATGCTGGCGGTTTCCACGCACGTGCAGGACGAAGACGGCGTGCGCCCGCTCGACTTCGTGGCCCGCAAGCGGTTGCTCGAACAAGCCACCGCGTACAACGAGGACGGTTTCCGCGTGCTCGTGCTCGCCACGCGCACGATCCCGCGCGGCGACGAACGCGCGCAATACCGCACCGCCGACGAACGCGATCTCGTCGTGCGCGGCTTCCTGACCTTCCTCGATCCGCCGAAGGAATCGGCCGCGCCGGCGCTCGCCGCGCTGCGCGAGAACGGCGTCGCGGTGAAGGTGCTGACGGGCGACAACCCGACCGTCACGATGAAGGTGTGCCGCCAGGTCGGCCTCGAACCCGGCAAGCCGATGCTCGGCACGGAGATCGAAGCGCTCGACGATGCCACGCTCGCGCAGGTCGTCGAACGCACGACCGTGTTCGCGAAGCTCACGCCGCTGCAGAAGGCGCGCATCGTCAAGGCGCTGCAGGCGAACGGCCACACGGTCGGCTTCCTCGGCGACGGCATCAACGACGCGCCCGCGCTGCGCGACGCCGACGTCGGCATCTCGGTCGACAGCGGCGCCGACATCGCGAAGGAAACCGCCGACATCATCCTGCTCGAAAAGAGCCTGATGGTGCTCGAGGAAGGCGTGATCAAGGGCCGCGAGACGTTCGGCAACATCCTGAAGTACCTGAACATGACCGCCAGTTCGAACTTCGGCAACGTGTTCTCGGTGCTCGTCGCCAGCGCGTTCCTGCCGTGGGAGCCGATGCTCGCGACGCAGCTGCTCGTGCTGAACCTGATCTACGACACGTCGCAAATGCTGCTGCCGTGGGACAAGATGGACCCCGAGTTCCTGAAGAAGCCGCGCAAGTGGGAAGCCGGCAACATCGGCCGCTTCATGCTGTGGGTCGGGCCCACGTCGTCGGTATTCGACATCACGACGTACATCCTGATGTGGACCGTGTTCGGTGCGGGCGCGCTGTATCACCTGAACGGCGGGTCGAGCGGCCAGATCGTGATGAATTCGGGCTGGTTCATCGAGAGCCTCGTGTCGCAGACGCTCGTCGTGCACCTGCTGCGCACGCAGAAGATCCCGTTCCTGCAGAGCACGGCGTCGCTGCCGGTGCTGCTGTCGACCTTCACCGCGATCGCGATCGGCTGCTGGCTGCCGTTCTCGCCGTTCGCGCAAGCGCTCGGCTTCATGCACCTGCCGGGCACCTACTGGCTGTGGCTCGGCGCGACGATGGTCGGCTACATCGTGCTCGCGCAGATCGTCAAGACGATCTACGTGCGCCGCTACAAGCAGTGGTTCTGATGTCGCGCGGATGACGACGTTCCGGCCCGCGCGCCACCCGCGCGGGCCGAACGACCCGACCCGCCGTCGTTCGGTGACGAACCGGCCGCATCCGCGGCCCGTTTTTCGTTCATCCGGCGTCGTTCGCGCCGAACAGCTGCGCGCACACCGCGCGCCCTTCGTCGGTCAGTGCGGCGCTGCCGGTACCGTCCTCGTTCAGCGTCGTCGCGCTCAGGCCCGCGGCGTCGAGCTGCGTGAGCACGCGTCGCAGCGTACTCATCGGCAGCTGCGCACGCTTCGCGATCTTCGGCAGCGACCACGTCTTGCCGGCCGGATCGTTCGCGGCTTCGTGCAGCGTCGCGAGCGTGGCAACGAGTGCGGGATCGAGCGGGGAGGCGTCGGTTTCTGAAGTCATCGGTTCGGGTTCGTCGGCCGGCGTCGGCGCCGGCATGCATTGAGAAAACGATCGCGGACACTCTACGCCGCGTCACGCCCCCTTGAGCGCCGCGCGCATGAACGACACGAAATGCGCGGTGACGGGATCGTCGCGATCGGACCGCCACGCGAGCCCCACGCGCCACTTCGCGTCCCGGCCGTCGAGCGGCAGCACCGTCGCGTCGCGCAGCAGGTACCGCGCGCTCGACGGGATGAACGCGACGCCGACGCCGGCCGCGACCGACGTCAGCACCGACTGTACGTCCTCCGCCTGCTGCATCACCTGCGGCACGAAGCGGCGCGCGACGCACCACCGGTCGATCTGTGCGGCCAGCCCCGGGCCGCGCGCACGCTGCAGCGCGATGAAGCCGATCTCGTTGAGCACGTCGAGATTGGCCGGCACGCGCTTGAAGCCGAGATGCGGCGGCGCCGCGAGCGCGAGCGCCTCGTCGATCACCTTGAACGACGACAAGCCTTCGTCGGCGGGCACACGCAGGAAACCCGCGTCGAGCTTGCCGGCGCGCAGCCGGCGTGTCTGTTCGGACGACGACAGATCGCTCAGCGTCACCGCGATACCCGGATTGCAACGACGGAATTCGGCGATCAGCTTCGGCACGAGCGTGAGCACGGACAAGCAGATGCCGAGCCGCAAGTGCCCGCGCTGCCCGCTCGTCGCTTCCCGCGCACGCGCCAGGATTTCGTCGGCATCGCGCACGAGCGCCTGCGCGTCGGGCAGGAAGCGTTCGCCGAACGGCGTCAGTTCCGCGCCATGCCGGCCGCGCTCGAACAGCTTGCCGCCGAGGCTCGCCTCGAGCGCGCCGATCTGCTTGCTGAGCGCAGGCTGGCTCATGTGCAGCGCATCGGCCGCGCGGCTGAAATGGCACAGCTCGGTGACCGTCAGGAACGTGCGCAACAGTTTGAGTTCCATTCTTCAACGGAATCGTAACGATCGAAATATTCATTTTACCGATCGAATGCAATGGCGTTCAATACGGACATGCCCTTCCCGGAATTCACGTTCATGTCCCTCGATCCAGCGGCCGCCTGCGTGGCCGAGCCCTCATCCGATGTCGCGGATACGACCGCATGCGCCGACGCCGCCGATGCGCGCGCACCGAAGCGTCGTGCCAAATGCACGGACGGGCGCAGCCGCCGCTTCCGCTTCGGCGACGCGCTGGACGACGCGCCGCCACGCGCGGCGACGGGTTCGATCGCAATCAGTTTTGCGGTCGTGTCGCGGCGGAACTGGCCGCGCTGAGCCGCGCACCCGCCCGCCTTTCATCCCATGCGCACCGCTGTCCGGCAGCGCGAAAACGCCGGAAACCCTCCCGTATCACGCGTCATTGCGCGTCATCCGATCGTCATCGCGCGACGATCGACCGTATAATTTCCCGCACCCGCTGACCGCCCACGCATTCCGCGCAGCCGCATCGCGCGTGAAAAGGAGACTTTCGCTTGACCGGCCTCATCGCGCGCCTGCCTCGCGCCCGGACCACCCTGATCCTCGCCCTGTCGTTCCTGCTGCTCGCATTCGCCACGAATGCGTCCGCGCAACGCGTGCAGCCGCATCGCACCATACACGCCCAACCGCATGCCCACACGAAGGCCGTCAAGAAGAAGCCCCATCGCAAGAAAAAGGCCGTCAAGCATCGCCGCCCGCGCGTGACGCATCAGGCGGTCAAACGCCACGCGGCACCCGCGCCGCAGCAGCGACGCGCGAAACGCACGACGGCCGTGCGGCCGCGCCCGCCCGCGAAACCGAAGCTGCTCGCCAGTTGCGGCTACACGCCGCGCGCGGTCCGGTCGCTGCATTCGCGCGCGGCCTACGTGCTCGACGTCGATTCCGGTACCCCGCTGCTGGCTCGCAATGCACGCACCGTACGGCCGATCGCATCGATCTCGAAACTGATGACGGCCGTCGTCGCGCGCAACGCCGATCGTCCGCTGAACGGCGTGCTGCGCGTGACCGCGCGCGATCGCGACACGATCAAGTTCACCGGTTCGCGCCTGCAGGTCGGCTCGGAACTGTCGCGCCGCGAGATGTTCCATATCGCGCTGATGTCGTCGGAGAACCGCGCGGCCGCCGCGCTGAGCCGCGACTATCCGGGCGGGCGCACCGCGTTCGTCAACGCGATGAACCGCGAAGCGCGCCGGCTCGGCATGCGGCACACGCACTTCCGCGAGCCGACCGGCCTGTCGCCGCACAACGTGTCGACGGCGGAAGATCTCGCACGGCTCGTCGGCGCGGCCGCGCAGGATCCGCTGATCCGCTATTTCTCGACCGATCTGTCGACCACCGTGCGTCCCGGCAACGGCGAACTCGTGTACGTCAACTCCGACCCGCTCGTGCGCTACCGCCGCCTGCCGATCCGGCTGCAGAAAACCGGCTTCATCAACGAATCGGGGCACGGCGTCGTGATGCGCATGCGCGTGAAAGGCCGCCGCGAAACGGTCGTGCTGCTCGGCGCACCGACGCGTGCCGGCGTATCGAGCGACGCCATCCGGATCCATCGCTGGCTGTCCTGCTCGATCCGGTAAGCGCATCCGGGCAGCCGGCGCGTTCACGCTACGGGAGCGACGTCATGCAGCACGAATACCGCTTCAACGCGTTCGGTCGGCTGCTCGCCGTCGTGCGCACGAACGGCCGCTGGGCCGTGTTCGATCTCGGCGCCGACGGCAAGCGGCGCCCGGCCGATCTGCAGATCCCGTCGACGCTCGCCGCCCACGAACTCGCCCAGTACCTCGGCGATCTGCTGCACGAAAACGCGACCCCGCGATACAGCGACGTCGTACCGATCGCGCATCGACGCACGTAGTCACGTAGTCGCGCCGGTAGGCGCCGCCATCCGGCGATCAATTCAACAGTTAAACTTGCAAGTTTAACTGTCGTGTTCTATGCTTCGCCGCATGAACCCGCCACGCAAACCCGGCGTTTCCGCCGAAACCGTCGCCGCCGACCTGACCCTCGCGGTCGGCCAGCTCATCCGTCGGCTGCGCGCCGAGATCGATTCCGAAGGGCTCGGCATGTCCCAGACGAGCGCGCTCGCCCGGCTCGAACGGCACGGGCCGATGACGACCGCCGATCTCGCGCGCGCCGAGGCGATGAAGCCTCAGTCGATGAAGGCGATCCTCGCGAGCCTCGAGGAAGACGCGCTCGTCGAGCGCGAACCGCATCCGACCGACGGCCGCCAGATCCTGTTCAAACTCACCGCCGCCGGCCTCGCCGCGCGACGCAAGCGCAACGCCGCGAAACACCGGTGGCTCGCCGCCGCGATCGAGAAGCTCGATCCGCAAGACATCGACACGCTTGCCGCGGCCATCCCGCTGATTCGCCGCATCGGCGACCAATGAACCGGCCCGTGCGCCACGCGGCATCCGCGCACGGTTTTCCTCGCCCTCTCCTCCGGAGTCCCATCATGAGCGCAACCCGTCTCGACACGAACACGGCGCTGGTCGTCATCGACCTGCAGAAAGGCATCGTCGGCCTCCCCACCGCGCACCCGGTCGCACCGGTGATCGCCCGCACCCGCGAACTGCTCGACGCATTCCGCAGCCGAGGCCTGCCGGTCGTGCTGGTCAACGTCGCGGGCGGCGCACCGGGCCGCACCGAGCAACCGCCGCGCACGGCGCAGTTCCCCGCCGACTGGACCGAACTCGTGCCCGAGCTGAACCGCCAGCCGAACGACCACGTCGTGACGAAGCAGACCTGGGGCGCCTTCACCGGCACCGGTCTCGACGCGCATCTGAAGGCGGCCGGCGTCACGCAGATCGTGCTGACCGGCGTCGCGACGAGCATCGGCGTCGAATCGACCGCGCGGCAGGCGCACGAACTCGGCTACAACGTGACGCTCGCCGTCGACGCGATGACCGACCTCAACGCGGACGCGCACGTCAACAGCGTCGAGCGGCTGTTCCCGCGCCTCGGCGAAACGGGCACGACGCACGACATCGTCGCGTTGCTCGACCGGCGCGGCGCGTGAGCGACGAGCGCATCCGGCCGGCGCCGGGCCACGCGCCGGGCCGGCTCGATCCGTCGATCTGGAAAGTCAGCGCGGTGGCGACGCTCGGCTCGCTGCTGTCGCAGCTCGATGCGACGATCGTCAACGTGTCGCTGTCGAGCCTCGCGACCGACCTGCATGCCAGCCTGTCGACGATCCAGTGGGTGACGAGCGGCTACCTGCTCGCGCTGACGCTGGTGCTGCCGCTGAACGGCTGGCTCGTCGACCGCATCGGCGCGAAGGCGCTGTACCTGTGGTGCTTCTCGGCGTTCACGCTCACGTCGGCGCTGTGCGGGCTCGCGTGGTCCGCGCCGTCGCTGATCGCGTTCCGCGTGTTGCAAGGCGTCAGCGGCGGCTTGCTCGCGCCGATGGCGCAGATGATGATCGCGCGCGTCGCCGGCCAGCAGATGGCGCGCGTGATCGGCTACGCGGCGGTGCCGGTGCTGCTCGCGCCGATCCTCGGCCCGGTCGTGGCCGGCGCGATCCTGCAGCACACGTCGTGGCGCTGGCTGTTTCTGGTGAACCTGCCCGTCGGCGCGCTCGCGCTCGCACTGGCCGCGCGGTTCCTGCCCGGCGACCGGGACGATGCGCCGCGGCGCGAACTCGACTGGATCGGCCTCGCGTTGCTGTCGCCGGCCCTCGTGCTGTTCCTGTACGGCGTCGAGCGGATCGGCTCGACGCCCGGCATCGTGGCGGTCGCGAGCTCGGCGCTGCTGCTCGGCGCGTTCCTGCGCTTCGAGCGCCGCCAGGGCGAGCGTGCACTGATCGATCTCGCGCTGTTTCGCTCGCGCGTGTTCGGCGCGGCCGCCGGCACGCAGTTCCTGTCGAACGGCGCGCTGTATGCAGGCCAGATGCTGATTCCCGTGTTTCTGATCCAGGCGTGCGGGCGATCGCCCGGCGAAATGGGCTGGCTGCTCGCGCCGCTCGGGCTCGGCATGCTCGTCACCTATCCGTCGATGGG
Organism: Burkholderia sp. MSMB1826; assembly: GCF_001526325.1. Classification (NCBI taxonomy): domain Bacteria; kingdom Pseudomonadati; phylum Pseudomonadota; class Betaproteobacteria; order Burkholderiales; family Burkholderiaceae; genus Burkholderia; species Burkholderia sp. MSMB1826. The sequence goes on along the minus strand of NZ_LOYN01000010.1, from coordinate 225,456 downwards.
CGCGCTGACGAGCCGGTTCGGCGTACGTCGGCTGGCCGCGGCCGGCGCCCTGCTCGCACTCGTCGCCACGCTGCCGTTCGTGTTCCTCGCGCTGACCGGCTACGATCCGCTCGTGCTCGTGCCAGCGCTGTTTCTGCGCGGCATGGGCCAGAGCGCGATCGGCGCACCGTCGATCTCCGCCGCGTATGCGTCGGTCGAGCGCCGCAACCTGCCGATGGCGACCACGTCGCTCAACATCGTGCAACGGCTCGGCGGCCCGACGTTCACGACGCTATGCACGCTGTTTCTCGCGTGGCGTCTGCAGGCCGAATCGACGTCGGCGGGCGGCACGCAGGCCGTCGCGTACGCGTGGGCGTTCGGCCTGCTGTGCGCGCTGCATGCGGCGAGCTTCGCGACGACGCTGCGGCTGCCGTTGCGCTCGGCTGGCGCAGGCGGCGACGGACGAACCCGCCACACACCGGCCGGTTCGCGCTGAAGACGGGCCGCGCCGCGTGCGCGGCCTCCCGCTACGGCAACCACATCGGCACGATCGACGCCACGAGCAACAAGCCGAGCCCCGCATTCAGGCAGCGCCACTGCCGTTCCGTGCGCAACACGCGAGCGAACAGCAGCCCGGCGAGACACCACAGCGACAACGATGCCATCGCAGCCACGCCGAATGCAAAACCGAGCAGCACGCCGAGCCGCGCCGGCCCCGACGCGAGCGCCGCGAACGATGCGGCCGCGCCGAGCGTCATCGCCCAGCCTTTCGGGTTGTGCCACAGCATCCACACGCCGCTCATGAACCCTTGCGGCCGCTGCACGTCGACATCGAGCCGCGGCTTGCCGCCACGGCCGATGCGCACGGCCAGCCACATCAGGTATGCCGAGCCGACCGTCTTCATCACGAGCTGCAACGCGGGCAGCGCGAGCAGCACACTGCCGAGTCCGGCGGCAGCCGCCGCCGCCATCGACGCGAGGCCAGCCGCGATGCCCGCCATCAACGGCAACGAACGCCGATAGCCGAAATGGGCGCCCGACGCGGTCGCGAGCGTCGTCGCGCCGCCCGGCGTCACGGTGGACACGATCACGAACAGCATCAGCGGCAAATAGTCATGAAGCGGCACGAAGGCTCCCGGTCGTCGTCACGGAAACCCTGTTTTTACCTGCGGTTTCGCCATTACGACAGCGAAAGCTTTTTATGGCATCCATTAGCGTTCATAATGCGACGCATGGCACGCAATCTCGACCTCGCGCTGCTGCGCGCATTCGTCTCGGTCGCCGATCATCGCAGCATGACGGCAGCCGGCCACGCGCTGCACCTGACGCAAGGCGCGATCAGCCAGCAGGTCGCGCGGCTCGAAGCGCTGTCCGGGCCGCTGTTCGTTCGCGAGCATCGCAACCTGCTGCTGACGGCGGCCGGCGAGCGGCTGCTCGAACAGGCGCGCCGGCTGCTCGCCGCTCACGATGCGCTGCTCGCCGACCTGAGCGCCGGCGCAGTGGAAGGCGCGGTGCGTCTCGGTGCGCCGCAGGATCTGGTCGGCACCTGTCTCGCGCCGATCCTGAAAAACTATGCGCACGCGCATCCGCAGGTCGCACTCACGCTCGTGTGCGCGGCGTCGCCGGAGTTGCGGCGCGGGCTCAAGCACGGCGAGCTCGACGTCGCGCTGATCGAGGCGCCGGTCGGGTCGTCGCGCGGCGAGTGCATCGCCGTCGACCGGCTGGTGTGGGTCGGCGCGAAAGGCGGCATCGCGCATCGGCACTCGCCGCTGCCGGTATCGATGGTCGCGCAGACCTGCGCATTCCGCCCGACGGTGCTCGACGCACTACGCGGCTGCGATCGCCCGTGGCGCACCGTGTTCGAGAACGGCAGCCTCGATGCAACGGCCGCGACCGTGCGCGCCGATCTTGCCGTGACCGTCTGGCTCGCGTCCACCGTGCCGCCCGATCTCGACATCCTGCCGGCCGGCAGCGGCCTGCCCGCCCTGCCGAATTTCTCGATCGACCTGCACGTGCCGCGCGGCCAGCGCACGCCCGCCGCGACCGAGCTGGCCCGCCACCTGCGCAACGGTTTCGCGCGGCTGCGCGCGGTCGCGTAGCGCCGCTGCCCGCTACACCGTGCCCGGCTCCTGCGGCGCGGGCGTCGTGCCCGCCGCCTCGAGCGCCTGATGCAGCGTGGCGAAGATGCACGACGCACCGACCACGTCGGTGATCCCATGACGATCCATGTCCGCACGCAGATAGCGGTTGACGCGCCCGAACAGCACGCCGATCCCGCGCGCATGCAGCGTCCTGACGAGATCGGCCAGGGTCCGCGCGGCCGAATAGTCGACATCGGTGATCGCCCCCGCATCGACGACGAACCAGCGCGGCGGCACCGGCGCCGCATCGACGAGCGCGGTCACTTCGGCAGCGAACAGATGATCGTTCGCGAAGAACAGGTCGGCGCCGAACCGGTAGACGATCAACCCGGGCGCCGTCATCGCGCCGCGCCGGGCGGGCACCGGCTGCCACCGCCCGTTGCCGGCGACGGGTTCGAGCACCATCGTGTGCGGCCGGTAGCTGTGGCGCACGTGCCGCATCAGCGACAACGCGACGGCCAGCAGGATGCCCTGTTCGACGCCGACGGTCACGACGGCCGCGGCCGTGACCAACGCGAGCGTGAATTCGCCGGGGCTTTCCCGGCGGATCGCCGCGAGGCTGCGCGCGTTGATCAGCCCGAGCGCGATCGTGAACACGATGCCGGCCAGCACCGCATGCGGCAGATACTGCAGATACGGGCCGAAGAACAGCAGCACGACGGCCACGACGGCGGCGAACGCGAGATGCCCGATCTGGCTGCGCACGCCCGCGCCATCGGCCATCGCCGTCTGCGTCGGGCTGCCGTTGACCACGAACGCACCGCCGAGCGCCGCCGCCGCGTTCGCGGCCGCGAGCCCGAGGATGTCGGCATTGGTGTCGACGTCCTCGTCGTACTGCTGCGCGAATACCCGCGCGGCGGCCGCGCTCTGCGCGATGATCATCACGAAGCAGGAAGCGGCGACCGGCACGAGATCGAGGAATTGCTGCCACGTGACGGACGGCCAGCGCAGCGGCGGCAGCCCGCCCGCCACGGGCCCGAGCACCGCGATGCCGTGCGCGGCGAAGCCGAACGCACCGCTCGCGGCGATACTGCCCGCGACCGCGATCATCGGCATCGGCACGCGCGGCAGGAACCGCTTGCACGCGAGAATCGCGACGACGACGAGCGCCGCGAGCGCGAGCGTCGGCCGGTGCGCGTGCCCCAGATGCATGACGACATAGTCGAGTTGCGCGAGGCTGCGCGACGCCGGGTACGGCACGGACAGGCCGAGCATGTCGCCGAGCATCGCGATCGACACCTGCACGCCGACGCCGGCGAGGAAGCCGACCAGCACCGTGCGCGACAGGAAATCGGCGAGAAAGCCGAGCTTGAAGATCCGCGCGAGCAGCAGCATCGCGGCGGTCAGCAACGCGACCATGCCGGCCAGCGCCGCATAATCGGCGCTGCCGGCCGGCGCCATCGACGACAGCCGGCTCGCGAAAATCGTCGCGATCGCCGAATCGGCGGCGACCACGAGATGGCGCGATGCGCCGAAGCACGCGAACGCGACGAGCGGCAGGAACACCGTGTAGAGGCCCGTGACGGCCGGCATGCCGGCGATGCGCGCATAGCCGAGCACCTGCGGGATGTCCATCGACGCGAGCGAAATACCCGCGAAGATGTCGCGGATCGCGCCCGCGCGGCGGATCGGGAGGATGCCTTTCAGCAGCCGCACGCGTGGCGGCCGGCTTTCGTTGGAATCTTGCATGCGTGAAATGCGCGAGATCGAAATGACGGGGCCGCGAACGGGTGCGCGACGATGCCGCGTGTCGCTCGCCGTCGCCGGACGAGCCGCACGCCAACGCGGGCGGCACACCGACGACGTCTGCGACGTCCGCGACGTCCGCGACGTCCGCGACGTCCGCATGATTGCATGGATCGCCGATCGCGCGCATCGAACCGCGACGGCCTGCGTCATCGCTTCGGGCGCATCGCATCCCGGTGTACCCGGCATCCGGCAACCGGCAACCGGCGCGCGCGCCGGCTTGCGGTGATGCGGATTCGCCGAGCGCCCGCACCTCGATGCAGAGGATACCTGCTCAATGGTGAGCCGATTCGGGAGCCGATCGACCGGCCCTCACCGCACGCATCCGGAACCCGATGGCACAATCACGGTCCCTTTCATGCACCCTTCACCGGGTGCACGCCGCCTCGCGGCGCCGATTCAACGCACAAGAAGGCCCCAGTCCGCCCCTATGACCCTGAACGAATCCTGGTTGACGCCGCTCGTCGGCATCGTCGTCCTGCTCGCCGCCGCCGGCGCGATCGCCGCTGTCGTCCACTTCCTGCTGTTTCGCGTGGTCGCGCGTCTCGCGCGGCTGTCCGCCACGCGCGTCGACGACGCGCTGTTCGAATTCGGCGCGTTCAAATGGCTGAACCGCATCGTCCCGTTCGTCGTGATCAAGCTCGGGCTCGGCGCGGTGCCCGGCATGCCAGGCCTGGTCGCGCAGGTCGCCGACAAGGTGCTGTTCGCGCTGATCGTGTTCCTCGTGACGATGACCATCAGCGCGACGCTGTCCGCGCTCGAGCATACGCACCGCACGTCGCAGCGCGACCAGCCGCGCCTGTCGCTGAAAGGCGCGATGCAGCTCGTCAAGCTGGTGATGTTCATCACGGCCGCGCTCGTCGTGATCGGCGACGCGACCGGCAAGCAGATCGGCCTGCTGCTGTCCGGCATCGGCGCGATGTCCGCGGTGCTGATGCTGATCTTCAAGGACACGCTGCTCGGCCTCGTCGCCGGCGTGCAGCTGTCGTCGAACGACATGCTGCGGATCGGCGACTGGATCACGATGCCGTCGGCCGGGGCGGACGGCACGGTCATCGACATCACGCTGAACACCGTCAAGGTCGCGAACTTCGATCACACGATCATCACGGTGCCGACGTGGAAGCTGATCACCGAGAGCTACCAGAACTGGCGCGGGATGACCGAAGCGGGCGGCCGCCGCATCAAGCGCGCGCTGTTCGTCGATGCGACGAGCGTGCGCTTTCTCACGAACGACGAGATCGAACGGCTCGGACGCCTGACGTTGCTGAAGGACTATCTCGAGGACAAGGTCGACGCGATCGAGCAATGGAACGGCACGCTCGGCGCGGCCGGCGACTGCCCGGCGAACCGCCGCCAGTTGACGAATCTCGGCACGTTCCGCGCGTACGTCGCGAACTACCTGAAGGGCCATCCGCGCATTCGCCGCGACATGACGAACATGGCGCGACAACTGCCGCTCACCGCCGAGGGCATTCCGCTCGAACTGTACTGCTTCACCGATACGACGACGTGGGTCGACTACGAAACCATCCAGGCCGACTTGTTCGACCACCTGATCGCGGTGCTGCCTGAATTCGGGCTGCGCGTGTATCAGCATCCGTCGGGCTTCGACATGCGGCAGATGGTCGACGCCGCGCAAGCGGGCGTGCACGCGCCGCGCGCGGCTTGATACCGGCCACGGCGGCAGGCCGCCTGCCCCGCCGTCGGGCGGCGGCGCTCACCGCGCCGCGCACTCCGACGCGAGCCGCCCCAGCACCTTCAACGCGTCCTCGATCTGCCGCGACCACGGATAGCTGTAGTTGAGCCGGATGAAATGCCGGTAGTCGGTGCCGGCCGAGAACATGTGCCCGGGCCCGACCGTGATCCGCTGCGCGAGCGCCAGCGTGTACAGCTTCATCGCGTCGACCTGCGGCGGCAGTTCGACCCACAGTACATACCCGCCCTGCGGCTGCGACAGCCGCGTGCCTTCCGGGAAGAAACGCCGCACCATCGCACTCATCAGGCTCGCCTGCTGCGCATACTGCTTGCGCATGCGCCGCAGATGAAAATCGTAGCCGTCGTATTTCAGGTATTCGGCGATCGCGAGTTGCTCGATCGCGGGCGTCGCGAGCGTGTTCAGGAATTTCAGCTTCTCGACCTGGTCGCGATAACGGCCCGGCATCGCCCAGCCGATCCGGTAGCGCGGCGACAGGCTCTTCGTGAACGAAGCGCAATGCAGCACCAGCCCGTCGCGATCGAACGACTTCAGCGCGCTCGGCGCCGTGTCGCCGAAGTGCAGCTCGTGATAGACGTCGCTCTCGATCGCCGGCACGCCGTGCTTCGCGAGCAGTTCGACCAGCGCGCGCTTGCGCGCATCGGGCATCTGGAAGCCGAGCGGATTCTGGAAATTCGGCATCACCATGCATGCGGCGACGGGCTCGCGCGCGAGGACGCGCTCGAGCGCGTCGAGATCGATGCCGTCGCCCGGGTGCGTCGCGATTTCGAGCGCGCGCATGCCCATCCGCTCGATCGCGTGCAGCATCGCGTAGAACGTCGGCGACTCCACCGCGATCGTGTCGCCCGGTTTCGCCACCGCCTGCAGGCACAGGTTGATCGCCTCGGTCGCGCCGATCGTCATCACGATCTCGCCCGGCTCGACCGCGACCCCGCGCTCCGCATAGCGCCGCGCGATCTGGCGAATCAGCTCCTGATTGCCGGGCGGCAGGTCGTCGATCACGCCCCAGCGCGTGCGCCGCCGCCCGATCGTCTGCGCATAGCGCGCGAGGCGCTGCACCGGAAACTGCGACGCGTCCGGATACGGCGAACCGAGCGGCACCGCGTCGTCGCGCGCAATCGAGCGCAGCGTCGACAGCACGAGCCGGCTCACGTCCACGGCCGACGGCTCGGCGGCCGGCGCGGAGACATGCAGCTCGGCCTTGGCCGGGGCCGCCGCGCGCGCCCGCACGAAGTAGCCCGACTGCGGCCGGCTTTCGATCAGGCCGCGGCTTTCCAGCACGAGGTACGCACGCAGCACGGTCGTGACGCTGAGCTGTTGCTGCCGGCTCGCGTGCCGCACCGACGGAATCCGCTCGCCGGGCCGGTACACGCCTCGCTCGATCTGCGCCTGGAGATCGTCGGCCAGTTGTTCGTAACGCTTCACGTGCCTCCTTTCAGCTTCCCTTCAGCAACACAGTTGCGATCCGCATGGTATGGATGGCCGAAACTGTACTCTTTTTTGAAGTGAACAGGTGTACACACAGCGACACGGGCGCCGCGCGTACTCTGCACGCATCGACCCCGACACCCGCATCATGAAAAAGAAATCCGCCACCGCGCGCATCGAACCGTATACCCATCCGGCCGCCGGCTGGGGCGCGCTGAAAGCCGTCACGATCAACCTGATCAAGGAAAAGGTCGCCGGCGGCAACTACCGCACGCTGCTGCGCCAGAACCAGCCGGACGGCTTCGACTGCCCGGGCTGTGCGTGGCCCGACCGCCAGCACGCATCGACGTTCGAATTCTGCGAGAACGGCGTGAAAGCCGTGGCCGCGGAGGCGACGAGCAAGCGCGTGACGCCGGACTTCTTCGCCGCGCACACGGTGACCGAACTGCTCGAACAGTCGGATTTCGAGCTCGAACAGCACGGGCGGCTCACCGACCCGATGGTGTACGACGCGCAGACCGACCGCTACGTGCCGATCGCGTGGGACGACGCGTTCGAGCTGATCGCGCGCCACCTGCGCGCGCTGCCGGACCCGAACCAGGCCGCGTTCTACACGTCCGGCCGCGCCAGCAACGAGGCCGCGTTCCTGTACCAGCTGTTCGTGCGGCGGTACGGCACGAACAACTTCCCCGACTGCTCGAACATGTGCCACGAGGCGACGAGCCGCGGGCTGCCTGCGTCGGTCGGCGTCGGCAAGGGCACCGTCACGCTCGACGATTTCGAGCATGCCGACACGCTGCTGATCTTCGGCCAGAACCCCGCGACCAACCATCCGCGGATGATGGGCGAGCTGCGCGAGTGCGCGAAGCGCGGCGCGACGATCGTGTCGATCAACCCGCTGAAGGAGCGCGGCCTCGAACGCTTCGCCGATCCGCAAAGCCCGCTCGAGATGCTGACGATGTCGGGCACGAAGATCGCATCGACGTTCATCCAGCCGACGATCGGCGGCGATTTCGCGCTGATCAAGGGGATGGCCAAGCGCGTGCTCGAACTCGACGACGCCGCGCGCGCCGCCGGTGCGCCGCGCGTCGTCGACACCGCGTTCATCGGCGAGCACACGGCCGGTTTCGACGCGTTCGCCGACGATCTGCGCGCCGAGCGCTGGTCCGCGCTGACGGCCGAAAGCGGCGTGCCGTACGAGCAGATCGACGCGCTCGCGCAGCGCTATGCACGCAGCGAACGCGTGATCGCGACGTGGGGCATGGGCATCACGCAGCACAAGCATTCGGTCGCGACGGTGCAGATGCTGACGAACCTGATGCTGATGCGCGGCAACATCGGCCGCCCCGGCGCCGGCCTGTGCCCGGTGCGCGGCCATTCGAACGTGCAGGGCAACCGCACGGTCGGCATCGAGGAAAAGCCGTCGCAGGCGTTCCTCGACCGGCTCGGCCACGTGTTCGATTTCGAACCGCCGCGCCATCACGGCTACGACGTCGTCGAGACGATCGAAGGGATGCTCGACGGCCGTGTGAAGGTACTGATCGGTCTGGGCGGCAATTTCGCGATGGCGACGCCCGACACGCCGCGCACGTGGGAAGGCATGCGGCGCTGCGCACTGTCCGTGCACATCACGACGAAGCTGAACCGCAGCCACCTGATCCACGGCCGCGACGCGCTGATCCTGCCGACGCTCGGCCGCACCGAGATCGACCTGCAGGACGACGTCGCGCAAGGCGTGACGGTCGAGGATTCGATGAGCATGGTCCACGTGTCGTACGGGATGAACAAGCCGGCCTCGCCGAACCTGATGTCGGAGCCCGCGATCGTCGCGCACATGGGCCACGCGCTGTTCGGCAGCGGCACGATCGACTGGCTCGCGTACAAGAACGACTATGCGAAGATCCGCGACGCGATCGAGGCGACCGTCGACGGCTTCTACGACTACAACGCACGCATCGCACGGCCCGGCGGCTTCCACCTGCGCGTCGCATCGCGCGACCGCGAATGGCTGACACCGACGGCCAGGGCGAACTTCATCGCGCACGCGCTGCCGACCGACACGCCGATCCAGCGCGCCCGCGCGCTGCACGGCGACCGGCTGATGACGCTGATGACGACGCGCTCGCACGACCAGTACAACACGACCGTCTACGGGCTCGACGACCGCTATCGCGGCGTGTTCGGCCAGCGCCGCGTGGTGTTCGTCAACCGCGACGATCTCGCGATGCTCGGCCTGAAGGCCGGCGAATGGGTCGACATGGAAACCGTGTGGCACGACGGCATCGAGCGGCGCGCGGACGGCTTCCTGCTCGTCGAGTACGACATTCCGCGCGGCTGCATCGGCGCGTACTACCCGGAAACCAACCCGCTCGTGCCGCTCGACAGCGTCGGCGACGTGTGCAACACGCCGACGTCGAAATCGGTGCCCGTGCTGCTGCATCGCGCGGCGGCGCCCGCCTCGATCGCCGCCTGACGGAGCGCGACGATGATCGTTCGTCCGCGCGAGCACTGGCTGCGGATGCTGCTCGTCTGGAACGGCTCGGTGCTGCCGACCATCCTGCCGCAGCTCGTGCTGACGCTCGCGATCAGCGTCGTCGCGGTCTGGAGCGGCGGCCGCGTGCTGGGCGAGAAGGTGCCGCTGAACCCGACGCCGTTCACGCTGATCGGCCTGACGCTCGCGATCTTCGCCGGGTTTCGCAACAACGCCAGCTACGAACGCTATCGCGAAGGCCGGCAGCTGTGGGGCGGCGTGCTGACCGCCACGCGCACGCTGGTGTCGCAGGCGCTCTGCTACGGCGCGCTCGACCGCGACGACGCCTCGCGCCGCGCGTTCGTGCGCACGGTCGTCGCGTTCGTCTACGCGCTCAAGCACCAACTGCGCGGTACCGATCCGGCCGCGGACCTGCGCGCGCTGCTCGACGGCGCCACCTACGCGCGCGTCGCCGCTTCCCGGTTTCGCCCGATCGTCATCGTGCACGCGCTGCGCGAAGCCTTCGCCGCGCGTGCCGATGCGGGCCATCTCGCCGACACGCGCCTGTGGATGCTCGATGCGCGCCTCGACGATCTCGTCGCGATGGTGAGCGGCTGCGAGCGCATCGCATCGACGCCGATTCCGTTTTCATACGACGTGCTGCTGCACCGGACCATCTACGCGTATTGCGTGTTGTTGCCGTTCGGTCTCGTCGATTCGATCGGTGCGGCGACACCTTTTGTGACAGTTTTCGTCGCCTATACGCTGATCGCGCTCGACGCCATCGCGCATGCGATCGCCGAACCGTTCGGCGACGGCCCGAACCATCTCGCGCTCGATGCGATGACGCGGCAGATCGAGCGCACGCTGCTCGAACTGAACCGCGAGCCGCTGCCGGCCGAGGTGACGCCCGGCCCGGCCTACCGCCTCACCTGAGCGGCCATCCTGTTCGATCGCTGCGGCCGCGCAGGAAATCGCCATGCGCGGCGGCCGCATCCGCGATCCGCCGCAGCAGGACCACGCCGTGCAGCAACGCATGTGCGTCGTCGCCGTCGCGCGCGGCCACGCGTCGTCGCAACAGGCCGGCCGCGGCGTCGCACGTCTGCTCGAGTCGCGCGAAATCCGCCCGTGCGACGCGCCCACGCACCGCCGCCGCCGCGCGGCGCGCGGCCGGCTCGCGCGTGGCCAGTTCGGCGAGCGACAGCAGGCTGTCGCCGATTCCCCAGATCGCGAGCAGATCGCGCATGTCGTGCTCGATCCGTGTCTGCGGCACGCTACCCGCGAATCCGAGCTCGCGTGCAAGACGGTCGGCCGTGCGGCTCAGCCACGCGCTCGCCGACCACGCCCGCGGCTCGCGCGCGAGCCGCGCCAGATCGCGGCGCACCGCGCGATGCAGCCGCCGCCGGCTCGTGCCCGGATCGCCGGGAAACACCAGCGCGAATACCAAAGCGCCGAACGCGATGCCGAGCAGCGTCGCGAGCGCGCTGTTCAGAAACGCGGCGTCGCCGATCCGCGTCGTGTTGTTCGGCGACGTGAAATTCCAGAAGAAGATCGAGAACGCGCTGCCCATCGCGGCCGTGCGCGGATGGCGTATCGCGAGGCCGGTGCCGATCAGGAACACGCCGAGGATGTAGGCCAGCATCTCGAAGCCCGACACCGCGGGCAGCAGGATGAAGTTGCAGACGACGCCCGCGACCGCCGCGCATGCCGTGCCTTTCAGGAAACCGACGATCGCACGCACCGAATTGGGACGGGTCGAGAACAGCGCGCTCACCACGGCCGTGATCGCGACGAACCCGCCGCCCACCGGCCACGCGGTGAAGATCCAGGTCGCCGACGCGGCCAGCACCGCGATGAACGCGCGGACGCCGTTGTGACACGCGAGCACCGGATCGCGGTGGAACGCATAGCGCACGCGTGCAGGCGGCGGCACCGGCCGGTCGAGCAATGCCTGGCTCGCGAATGCACGGTCGAAGCCGCCGAGCAGCGCCGACAGCCGATCGAGCGTGAGCAGGCGCGACGTGTCCGGGCCGGCCGGCGCGGCCGCTTCGACCCGCAGTGCGTCGTCCACGCGTGCGCGCAGCGCCGCCATCTCGTGCCCGGCGTCGCCCGATACGGCGACCCGGTCGAGCACGCGTGCCGCCTCGTCGACGAGCGGTTCCGGCGTATCGCCGCCGCGCGCCGCATGCTCGCGGATCGCCTGCCCCGCGGCCTGCGCGGCGAGCACGCCGAGCGCCGCCACGCGCAAATGGCCGATCATGTTGCGCACCGGCGGCGCGCCGGCCGCCGCATATTCGGCCGCCGTATCGAGTTCGAGCGCGTCCGCGAACAGCCGGTGCACGGCCGCGTCGTTCGGCTCGCGGCGCAGCGCGCCCGCGCCGACCGCCACCGCGCGGTCGAGATAGCGCGCGAGTCGCGTGCGGACATCCTTCAGCGGCGCGCCGGGTGCGAAGACCGTTTCGAACAGCGCACCGCACAGGATGCCGACCACCACGTACAAAAACCGCGCGACGGCGACGTCGAACGCATGCAGCGGCGCGGATACCGCGTCCATCGCGACGATCGCGGCCGTATAGCCTGCGAGCACCGCCGCATACGCACGAAAATTCCGCTGGAACGTCGCGATGCCCGCGCACAGGCCGATCCACGCGGCGAGCGCGGGCAGGAACAACTGGGGCGTCTGCGCGAACGCGCTGGTCAGCGCGAGCGCCACGGCCGCACCGATCGCGGTGCCGAGAATCCGGTACTGGCTCTTCGACAGCCCCATCCCGCGGCTGCCCTGCGCGACGATCCACACGGTCGAGGCGGCCCAAATCGGATCGTCGAGATTCATCCGGAACGCGATATAGAGCGCGGTCAACGACGCGGCCGTATTGCGGAGTGCGAATGCAAGCGCGCCGGGCGGCAGCGTCGGACGCGCGTCGCGCAGCGCGGCCCGGACGGCCGCGAGCGGCGGCATGCTGGGGAAAGCGAATTTCATCCGGCGAGCATACGGTCGCGCGGCAGCCGCCACTACGGGGCGCGGGCAGGATGCGTTATTGCGCCGGGCAGGATAATCGGCTCGATCCGCAACGTTCCGGCCCGCGACGGTAAGATGCACGCAGGCCAAACACCGAAACGAACCGCATGGACCTCGAGAGCATCCGGATATTCCTGCGCGTGGTGGAACGCGGCAGCTTCACCGCCGCGGCCACGCAGATCGACATGCCGCTCAGTCGCGCGAGCCGCAAGATCAGGCAGCTCGAGGACGACCTCGGCGTCCAGTTGCTGTACCGCACGACGCGCCGCGTGTCCGTCACCGAAGCCGGCCGCGACTATTACGAACGCTGCCTGCGCGCCGAGGAGATCCTGCTCGACGCGGATCGTCAGGTGCGCGCGCTGCGCACGGAACCCGAAGGCACGCTGCGCGTGCTGGTGCCTTACGCGATCGGCCTGTTCGAACTGGAACCGGCGCTCGCCGAGTTTCGCCGGCGCTACCCGCTGGTCCAGCTCGTGCTGATCTACGACAACAGCGCGCTCGACCTCGTCGAACACGGCTTCGACGTCGCGCTGCGCACCGGCGTGCTGACCGATTCCGGCTATGTCGCGCGCTCGCTCGGCTGGTCGCACGCGAAGCTCGCGGCCAGCCCGCACTATCTCGACCGCGCCGGCCGGCCGCACACGCCGCAGGATCTCGTCGATCACGACATCCTGTTCGTCGGCCGCGACGCGCCCGGCCTGACGCTGCGCCTCACCAACGCGGCCGGCGACGTCGCCGACGTGCCGGTGCGGCCCGTGCTGATCTCGAACGAATCGGTGACGGTGCTGCGCCAGGCCGCGAGCGGCGGCGGCATCGCGCTGATTTCGACCCACTTCACCACACGGCGGATCGAGAGCAACGAACTCGAAATCGTGCTGCCCGACTGGCATCGCACCGACGACGTCGAGCTGCACGCGCTCTACCCGAAACGCGCGACGCTCGACAGCAAGGTGCGCGCATTCGTCGAGTTCCTGACCGAAGTCTTCACGGCGTGGCGGACCATGCCGTAGGGCCGGCAATCGATGCACGGCGGCTACATTATTGCGGTGCAGGAAAGGAATTAATGAGCGCGCAAGCGTTGATCGTCGTGCGCCGCATCGTTAGCCTGTGGCGATGAAAAACGACCACACCCGCTACGGCAGCCACGTGCCCGCTGCCCGCCGACGCGTCACGCGCGTCGCGCCCTCCTGACCGGCGACAGCCCGCCCCGCGACGCCCGCCCCGGCTTCGCCATTCCGATTCACCGATCGAACCGACCACCGCACGCGACGGCACCGCTCGTCGGGCCGCCGTGCGGCGCGCGTGCGTCCGTCCGTTCCGCGCTTCGCCGCACTTGGCCGCACGCCTGCCCCTCACGGGCGGGCGCGGCGTACGGGGCGCACCGCACGACCTTCGTCCATTACGCAGGAACGCCATGTCCTCTCCCTCGTCTTCAGGCCCGCTGTCGGGCGGCCGGCTCGTCATCGGCACGATCGCGGTATCGCTGGCGATGTTCATGAACGTGCTCGACTCGTCGATCGCGAACGTCGCGATCCCGACGATCTCGGGCGACCTCGGCGTGTCGGTCGACGAAGGCACGTGGGTGATCACGATCTTCGCGGCGGCCAACGCGGTGTCGATTCCGCTGACCGGCTGGCTCACGCAGCGCTTCGGCCAGGTACGCCTGTTCGTCGCGTCGATCCTGCTGTTCGTGCTCGCGTCGTGGCTGTGTGGAATCGCACCGAACCTGCCGACGCTGCTCGCCGCGCGGATCCTGCAGGGTGCGGTCGCGGGGCCGCTCGCGCCGCTGTCGCAGGCGCTGCTGCTCGGCGCATGGCCACGGCAGAAGTCGTCGACGGCGCTCGCGCTGTGGTCGATGACGGCGCTCGTCGGCCCGATCGCGGGACCGTCGCTCGGCGGCTGGATCACGTACGACTACAACTGGTCGTGGATCTTCTACATCAACATTCCGGTCGGCTTCTTCGCGGCCGCCGTCACGTGGTTCGTGTTCCGCGATCGCGAATCGGCCACGCGCCGCATGCCGATCGACACGGTCGGCCTGCTCCTGCTCGTGCTGTGGGTCGCGTCGCTGCAGATCATGCTCGACAAGGGCAAGGATCTCGACTGGTTCAACTCGCCGGTGGTCGTCGCGCTGGGCATCGTCGCGCTGATCGGCTTCGCGTTCTTCCTCGTGTGGGAGCTGCACGAAGCCAACCCGATCGTCGACCTGCGACTCTTCACGCAGCGCAACTTCGCGGGCGGCACGATCGCGATCTCCGTCGCGTACGGGATGTTCTTCGGCACGCTCGTGCTGCTGCCTCAATGGATGCAGGGCTATCTCGGCTACCGCGCGGTCGATTCGGGGCTGGCCACCGCGCCGCTCGGATTCTTCGCGATCCTGCTCACGCCGGTCATGGGGCGTCTGCTGCCGCGCACCGATCCGCGCTATATCGCGACGCTCGCGTTCGTCGGCTTCGCGGCCGTGTTCATGATGCGCACGACGTTCTATACCGACGTGTCGCGCCGGGATCTGGTGCTGCCGACGCTGTTGCAGGGCATTCCGATGGCGATGTTCTTCGTGCCGCTGACGTCGATCATCCTGTCCGGGCTGCCGCCGGAAAAGATTCCGGCCGCGGCCGGCCTGTCGAATTTCGGCCGCACGTTCTGCGGAGCGGTGGGGACGTCGCTGATCGGCAATGCGTGGAACGACCGCACGATCCTGCATCACGTGCGGCTCACCGAACAGGCGAGCGTCACCAATCCGGTCTTCGCGCAACAGCTCGACACGAGCCGTTCGCTGCTGCACCTGAGCCCCGATTCGGCACTCGCGTTCTTCAATGCGTCGGTCGATTCGCAGGCGGCCGTAATGGGCCTGAACGACATCTTCTACGTGTCGGCGATCATCTTCATCGCGATCATCCCGCTCATCTGGATCACGAAACCGGCGCGCTCGGGCGGCGGCGATGCCGATGCGGCGGCGGCCGGCGCGCATTGATCCGCATGCACGGCGCCGGACTGCGCGCCGGCATCGCGACGACGCGAGATGCGCCGATCACGGCGACGACCGACGCAAGCGCCCGGCCGGCAGCGGGCGCTTTGTATCGAATCGTTTCAACGCGCCGACGGTGTCGAATGCTGCGGGTATACTCCGTCGTCAGCCGCCCGTTGCATCGTCGTCCGTCACAAGCGGCCCGATTCCGGGCGGTTTCGTCGCGAAGCTTCGCGTTTCGCCACCCCGCGTTCCAGCCTCGATACGAGACACCCGACGACCGACCATGAAACGATTCCTGCTGCTTCTTCCCGCCGCCCTGCTCGCCGCCTGCGGTTCCGCTCCGTCGTCCGACTCGGCCGGCTCGGGTGCGGCACCGATGATCTACGTGTCGTCGCAACGCCCGGCCTACGCGATCGCGAACTGCCTCGACAGCCGCCTGTCGGGCACCGCACAATCGCAGCACAACGGCGTGACCGACATCGCGGTCGGTTCGAATTCGTACTTCGTCACGCTGACGCCGTCGGGCAACGGCTCGGTGATCAAGGTCGTGCGCGGCTCCGGCAGCGAACCGGCCGAGGAAGCGATGCGCTACGCGGTCGCGCGCTGCGCGATCTGACGCCCGCCGGCGCCGGGCACCCGCCCGGTCCGCCTGCCCAACGCTGTGCGCCAACCGGCGCACCTGCCGAATATTTTCATCCGTGCGCCCGTCGATGAGAGAATCGCACCACGATTCCTTTTCAATGGAGCCCGCATGAAGCACCTGCTGTCCCGGCTGTTCGTCAGCGCCGCGCTCGTCGCGCTTGTTCCGGCGCTGCCGGCGCAGGCTGCCACGCCGCCCGGCATCTTCGTCGTCGCCACGCAACTGGGCGAATTCACGACCCTCGACCCGAGCGGGATCTACGAGCTGGTGCCGTCCGAATACGTCGCGAACACCTACGAACGGCTGGTGCGCGTCGACCTGAAGGACCCGACGCGCTTCGACGGACAGATCGCGCAATCGTGGACGGTCGGCGCAGACGGCGTGACCTACACGTTCAAGCTGCGCCCGGGCCTCACGTTCCACTCCGGCAACCCGGTCACCGCCGACGACGTCGCGTGGTCGCTGCAGCGCACCATCCTGCTCGACAAGGGGCCGGCCGGCGTGCTCGCCGATCTCGGCCTCACGAAGGCGAACGTGATGCAAAAGGTGCGCGCGATCGATCCGCAAACCGTCGTGCTCGAAACCGACCGCAAGTACGCGCCGAGCTTCGTGCTCAACGTGCTGAGCGCGTGCCCGGCATCGGTGTTCGACAAGAAGCTGCTGCTGTCGCACCAGCAAGGCAACGATTTCGGCAGCGGCTGGCTGCGCACCAACGACGCGGGCTCGGGCCCGTACCAGCTCGTCAAGTGGACGCCGAACGAATCCATCGTGCTGCAGCGCTTCGACAAATACCGCACGCCGTATCCGATGAAACGCGTCGTGCTGCGTCACGTGCCCGAAGCGTCCGCGCAACGGCTGCTGCTGGAGAACGGCGACGCCGACGCCGCGCGCAACCTGAGCCCCGACAGCCTCGCCGCGCTGTCGAAGGCCGGCAAGATCAAGGTCGCGTCGTGGCCGGTGTCGGCCCTGCTGTACCTGAGCCTGAACACGAAGAACCCGAACCTCGCGAAGCCCGAGGTCCAGCAGGCGATGAAGTGGCTCGTCGATTACGACGGCATCCAGCGCAACATCGTCAGCACGACCTACAAGGTGCATCAGACCTTCCTGCCCGAGGGCTTCCTCGGCGCGTCGAACGCGCGGCCCTACAAGCAGGACGTCGCGAAGGCGAAGGCGTTGCTCGCGAAGGCCGGCTTGCCGAACGGTTTCGACGTGACGATGGACATGCCGAACGACTATCCGTACCTCGAGATCGCGCAGGCGCTGCAGGCGAACTTCGCGCAGGGCGGCATCCGCGTGAAGCTGATCCCCGGCGACGCGAAGCAGGCGATCGGCAAGTACCGCGCGCGCCAGCACGACATCTTCATCGGCGAATGGTCGCCCGACTACATGGACCCGAACAGCAACGCGCGCGGTTTCGCATGGAATCCGGACAACTCGGACCAGTCGCCGACCAAGATGCTCGCGTGGCGCAACGGCTGGGACATTCCGCAACTGACGAAGGACACCGAGGCCGCGCTCGTCGAGCCGTCGCCCGCGAAGCGCGCGCAGCGTTACGAGGCGCTGCAGAAGGCCGTGCTCGCGAACTCGCCGTTCATCATCATGTTCGAGAAGGTCGTGCAGGTCGCCACGCGCCCCGGCGCGACCGGACCGGAAATCGGGCCGATCAACGACCTCGTGTCATACCGCACGCTCGCGAAATAATCGCGGCCGCCTGCACGCGCGGCCACACCGCCGTGCAGGTAATCGCCGCGGGCCGCAGGGCCGGCGCCGGCCCGTGCGGCGGCGGCGATCTACAATGACCTGCATCGCGCGGATACCGCGCCGGGCACACGTAACGGGACGAGAACATGCATTCGAGCGAGCACGCAGTGTGCGTGGCGATCAACGACAACAACCGCGCGTGGTACGAAATGCTCGTGCCGTTCCTGCTGTCGCTGCGGCACGCCGGCTACGACGGGCGGATCGCGGTGATCGGCTACGGGCTGTCCGAGCACAAGCGGCAGATTCTCGCGAGCCAGTCGGTCGACGTGATCGACGCGTCGAGCGCCTATGCGCTGCCGGTCGGCCGCTTCATCGAGGCCGCCGAGTATTGCGCGCGCCATCCTCAGATTCGCAAGCTCGCGCTGTACGACGCGGACATCTGGTTCTGCGCGCCGCAGTTCGACCTGTTCTCGCGGATCGGCGACGACCGCATCCACGTGTGCCCCGACCCGCTGTTCTGCACGTTCGTCGTCACGCCGCTGATCGGCGAGCGGCGCGACCATCACTGGCGCCTCGTCGTCGACGAAGTCAATGCGCGCCACGGCGGTGCGCTGCAGGCCGGGCTCGTCGCCGGCACCGCCGACGCATGGGCGCGTTATGCCGACCACCTGCGCGACTGCATCGCCCGCATCGGCACCGATTTCCAGGAATGCTTCGGCATCGATACGACGTTCCTGCATCTGTGGAGCGCGCAAGGCGAAACGGCGCTGCTCGACCCGGTCCAGAACTTCGTCAGCAAGTACGGCATTCACGAATCGTTCGATGCGGGCAGCGGCAAGACGACGCTCAGGTATCACGGCGAGCCGATCCGTGCACTGCACATGACCGGCGACATCCGCTTCCTCGACCGGTGGCGCTACTACACGAACCACGCCGATGCCGCGCTGCGCGACGGTACGCCGTTCGCGCTGTCGGACGGCACGCCGGCCCCGTCCGATGCGCTCGCCGCACGCATCGCGGCGGCGGATTACGTGCGCTCGGCCGGGCTGACCGTTGCGTCCGCGGCGCTCGAGACGAGCGCGGGCGCCTACCTGCAGGCGATCGACGAACCGGGCGGCACGATGCTCGTCGGCAGCGGAAACCATGAAATCGTGTTCGCCGCGACCCGCGACATCGCACGGCTGAACGTCTACGTCACGCACCCGTCCGGCTCGCCGTCGCCGCTGCTGTGCGAGGTGCGGGTCGACGGCCACCCGCAGCGCAAAGGCACCGAACTGATGGCGCATTTCTGGTACCGGATAGCGGCCGGCGCCGTCGTCACGCTGCGCGCGACGAGCCTCGGCGGCCAGCAGTGCAACGCGATCTGGCGGCTGCGCGAAGCGCCGGACATGCAGCAGTAAGCGCCCGCACGCACGCATTCAATCGAACGCGGCCCATACAAGGTACGCATTCAGCCCGACGATCACGACCGTCGCCGCGCCGGCGACGATTCGCAGCGGCATCCGCATCGCGTAAGCGCCCATCACGTCCTTGCGCGCCGACAGCACCACCAGCGCGATCATCGGCATCGGCAACACGAAGCTCAGCACGACCTGGCTCGCCACCATCGCGCGCGTCACGTCGCAGCCGAGCACGACCACCGCGAACGCGGGCGCGATCGTCACCGCGCGCCGCACCCAGATCGACAGGCGGCGGTGGATGAAGCCCTGCATCACGACCTGCCCGGCCATCGTGCCGACCACCGAGCTCGACACGCCCGACGTCAGCAGCGCGACGAGAAACAGCGCGCCGGCCGCCGGCCCGAGCACCGGGACCAGCGTGTGATACGCATCGCCGATGTCGGTCATGCCCGGCGCGGCCACGTGGAACGCCGACGACGCCATCATCACCATCGCGAGATTCACGAATCCGGCAAGCCCGAGCGCGATCGCGACCTCACGGTTCGAGAAACGCACGAGCCGCCGCCGCTGCGCGTCGTCGCGCGGCGCGGTGCGATCCTGCGTGAGGCCCGAATGCAGATACAGTGTGTGCGGCATGATCGTCGCGCCGATGATCCCGACTGCGATCGTCAGCGCCGCATGATCCGGAATCTGCGGGACCACCAGGTGGAACGCGGCCGCACGCCAGTCCTGCGGCGCGATCAGCAACTCGCCGAGATAGCACGCGCCGATCACGCCGACCAGCGCCGCGATCGCCGCTTCGAGCGGCCGGAAGCCGCGCTTTTCGAGCGCGAGGATCGCGCAGGTCGCGAACGCGGTCGCGACCATCCCCGCGAACAGCGACAGGTGGCACAACAATCCGAACGCGAGCGCGCCGCCGAGGAATTCGGCGAGGTCGGTCGCCATCGCGGCGATCTCGGATGCGATCCACATGGCCCACACGACCGGCGCGGGAAAGCGGTCGCGACACAGTTCGGCGAGATTGCGGCCGGTCACGATGCCGAGCTTCGCCGACATCGCCTGGAACAGCATCGCGATCGCGTTCGCGGCCAGCACGACCCACAGCAGCCGGTAGCCGTATGCGGCGCCGGCCTGGATGTTGGTCGCGAAGTTGCCGGGGTCCATGTAGCCGATCGATGCGATCACGGCCGGGCCGACGAACGGCAGCAGCGCGGCGACGCCGGTGCGGCGCCCTTCCAGCGCGGCGCGCGCCGCGCCGTCGGCGTGCTCGGTGGGCCGGCCCGGCAGCGCGAAGCCGCCGGCAGGTTTGCTCGGGACGGGAAGCATGGTGGAGTTTCCGTTCGAATGAGTAAGACCGATTCGGGCGCACGTGCCGGCGGCCGGCTTGCCGGCCGCCGGCCGTGGCGGGACGATGGCGGCGTTACAGCGGCACGACGTCGGGACGATTGCGCGGAAACTGCGCGATCACGTCCGGCGCGACGTTCAGGTGCGCTTCGACGAGCTTCGGCGGCGTATGCGCGAGCCAGTCGGACAACGACACCTCCGCATAGCGGTCGGTCTTGAAGATCTCGAGGAACACGAGGTCGGTCCGGCCGGTGTTCTGCACGTAGTGACCGAGGCTCTTCTTCACATAGCCGACGTCGCCCGCGCGGAAGTCGGCCGTCTGCGCCTTCGGCCCCGTGTCGAACACCGTCATCCGCGCCTCGCCTTGCAGGTAGTACTGCCATTCGTCGGCGTTCGGGTGCCAGTGCAGCTCGCGCATGCCGCCCGGATGCACGGTCACGAGCGCCGCCGCGACGGTCGTCGACACGGTGAAGTTGGTGCTGTCCGCGATCCGCACCTCGCCGCCGCGCGTCTTCCTGACCGGCTTCATGTCGCCGAGCGAAAAGACGAACGGATGCGGCGGCGCACCGGCCGACGCGGCCGACGCGCGCTGCGCGTCCGCGAGCGGGCCCGGCTCGTCGCCCTGGAAAATCCACAGGTTGTCGAGCGGCACGTTCCTGAATGCGTCGGCCGGCACGCCGAAGTTGAGCGCGAGCACGTCGGGCGGCGTATGCGCGATCCAGTCGGTCAGCAACAGCGTGTTGAATTCCGATGCGCGGCCGTTATCGAATGCGAGCAGGAATTCGGCGCCGTCGCTGCCGAGGCCCTGCAGCGAATGCGGCAGGCCGGGCGGGAAATACCAGAGATCGCCGGTCTTGACGTCCTGCACCGACGGCCGGCCGAGCTCGTCGAGCACCGTGATCCGGCAGCGGCCGTCGAGCATGATGGCCCACTCGGCCTGCTGGTGCCAGTGCATCTCGCGAATGCCGCCGCGCGTCAGCCGCATGTTGACGCCGGAAATGGTTTCGGAAATCGCGAAATCGTCCTGCGTCACTTCGCGCGCCCAGCCGCCATTTTGAATGCGTTTATGGGCATTATTGAAAGACGCCCAGAATAACGGCATCCCGTTGATATCGGTGGCCGGTGGATCCTGAAAAGACGGAAATTGATTGGCGATGGCCGGATTTTTAGGCCCCGGGTCGGTCAGGCTCTGGCGATTGCGTGCATTCACCGCGCCTTCCGGCGGGCTGTCCGGATTGCCGAACGAGGCGGCCTTGGCCGATACCGCGATGCCCGCGGCGGCAATGGCGCCGGCCGTACCCGCCAGCATCCTGCGTCGAGAAAGATTAGTCATGATTTCCTCTTCATTCTTGCGATCGAGAGAATTCCGGTTACGGAATACTTGTCGTTTTCGGATTATCGAAAATCAAACATCCCGTGACGCAAGTTAAATCCAAATCACATAAAAACTTAAATGAATTATTAACCTGAATTAATGATTTAATCTGATCGACTTTAATTTTGTAATTATTGCGGTGCGGAGGGACGCCGAGTGGCGGCGGATGTCGGCGAATCAGGTGCGGTGAATGCGGAAATACGACCGCGGCAGGTCGTGACGTCGCGGATGGCGACGGGAAACGATCGAGGCGCGCCACGTGCCATCGCCGATGCGATGCAGCCGATTCGGAGAACCGATCGTGAAAAACGGAAAACGGGTGAACGCCGATCCAGCGACCACCGGCTAACCGGGCCGCGTCGGGCGCGGCTTACTCCCGCGGCATGTCGGCGAGCCGCTGCGCGGCGAACCGCAATCCGCCCAGGATGCGCTCCGCGACCCTGGCCGGAAAGCCGGGAGGCAATGCCGCGCCGACCGACTCGATCACGTTCGGCGTCGCGGCGACGAGCCGTTCGACGATCGGTGTCGCGATATCGCCGAGCAGGCAATATTCGGCCATCGCGGCAAAGTGCCGTCGCGTGATATCGCGCATCGCATAGTGCTTGCGCTTGCCGTGCACGGCCATCGCGAGCTTCGCCTTGTGCCACGACCACTGGTTCGCGCCATCGCCTTCGACCGGCCAGATCGACATCACGTCATAGAGCGGCGTGAGGCGGAAACGGCCGCCCGGCAGCAGGCGCAGGCTGAAATTCTTCGCATGCCCGTCTGGTGCAGCGAGCATCCAGAACACGATCAGGGCGGCGAACAGTGTGTCGAGATCCTCCCGCGCCGTCTCCGAACGGCGCAGCAGGCCGGCCAGATCGGGTACGCCGGGGCCGCCGTGCGACTCGTACTTCAGGTGAGGCGGCACGCCGAGCGCCTGGCAGAAATCTTCCTGCGGCAAGCGCAACAGCCACCCGCCGTCGCGATGCAACACCCGATCGAACCGTTCGACCGACAGTACCTTGTGCGCGCCGAAACGCACGATTTCCGCGCGCGCCGCCGGCAGGCCGAACGCGCGCAGGATCGCGAGACACAGCCACTCGTTCTCGACGGAGGCCGTGAGATCGGCCCGCTTGTTGCCGACCAGCCCGAGCGGCAACTTGAGAATATGCGTCGTCGGCGTGGCGCCGTGCGGGCGCATCCAGCGCCCGTCGTGAAACAGCAGTGCGGTCTTTTCCTGCGCGCCGGCGAGCGACAGCCGGAAATCGTCGTCGTCCTCGCCCCCCGTCGCCACACCGCTCGCCTGATCGAGCACGCGTGCGACGTCCTCGTCCGACAGCGGCGTGCCGTCGATGCGATCGAGGCCGGCTGGCGCATCGTCTTCGCCGAGCAATTGCACCGCCCCGACGCAATCACGACCGAGCGCGGCAAGCAGATCGAACGACTCGGTCGTCGCGGTGCCGAACCGGGCGGCCAATCGGCGCCGAATGGCGTCGCTGTCCGGAAGCAGGTTGTCGAAGTAATGATTGACGCGTTCGCCACGCAACGGGGCATCGCCGACACCGAACGGCAGCGACAACGACAACGGGCGGCCGACGGGCGACTGCTTCCAGCCGGCGTCGTACAGCAGTTCCATGTCGCCGCGCACGGGAATCCGCCATGTGCCGACCCTCTTACCGTTCGTCCAGATCGACAGCGCGCGCGTGTGCGATTTGCGGCCCATCGATTACCACTCGGCGGCGGCGTCGCGCCCGTCCTTGGTGCGAATGCTGAGTTCAAGACCGTACAGCGCGGTCAACTCCAGCAATTGCCTGAGCGACAGGCTTTCGGTACGCGTGGTCTCGAGCAGCGACAGCCGCGACTGGCCCACGCCGATTCGCACGGCCGCTTCGGCTTGCGTCAGGCCCTTGGCCTGACGCGCCGAAGACAGGATTTGGCCCAGTTGCACGGGCGTATTGACGATGAAATTCACGGCGCGTATTCCTGTAGGCAATATGCGCAGTATATTCCTGACAGGCATAAACACAAATTATTCCTCACACGCATAAACGCAAAATATGCATGACAGGCATAAAAAGAGGCCTGCGCGCCGACATCCCGCTTTTGGACCGACCCTATCAGTCATCCTCACACCATAGTTTTTATCCGCTGGCGCGAATGATTTTGGCTTTGTTAGATGGATGACATTCGATCAATCGACGACAACAATCTAACATCCGATGACTTGCGCGTTCGCCCGTACCGTCGAATCCCGCTTTGCCGAGCTGACGCCGACGGCCAAGCGCATCGCGAGCTACATGCTCGCGAACCTCGATCGGCTCGGGCTCGAGACGGCCGACCAGATCGCGCAGCAGGCCGGCACCAGCGGCATCTCGGTCGGGCGCTTTCTTCGCAGCGTCGGCTACCGCAATCTCGACGACCTGAAGCGCGAACTGCGCGGCGGCGGCGATCGACCGTGGATGATCACCGACCGGCTCGACGAATACCGCCGCGTCGCGGGCACGCAACCGGCTGAACGCAACCGCGGCAACGGGAGTGACGGCCCGCTCGCGTCGTCGCTCGAGCGCGAGCTCGACGCGATCCGCCACGTGTACCGCCTGGCCGAAGGCCCGGTGTTCGCGCAGGTCGCCGACCGCATCGCGCAGGCCGACGCCGTGTTCATCCTCGGCATCCAGTCGACGCGCGGCATCAGCAACGCATTCAGCAGCTACCTCGAATACCTGCGCCCGCGCGTGTTCTATTCCGACGGCCAGTCGGGCTCGTACGTCGATTCGCTGAATTCCGAATTCGAGCGGCCGTACTGCGTCGTCACCGATACGCGCGCGTATTCGCGCAGCGCGCGCCGCTATTGCCAGGCGGCCGCCGAGCTCGGCCAGCCGTTCGCGCTGGTCACCGATCTGTCGTGCCCGTGGGCGCGCGAATGGCCGGCCGACCTGCTGCAGGTGAAGACCGACGTCGGCCAGTTCTGGGATTCGCTCGCACCGCTCACCTGTCTGTTCAACCTGCTGATCACGGCCGTGGTCGACCGCCTCGGCCCCGCGATCGACCGGCGCGTCGCGCGCAACCGCGAACTGCAGCGCACGTTCGACCAATTCGAATCATGAGCGAGCCCACCCTGCCGATGAACGATCACCGTCTCGTCGAAATCACGCCCGCCACGCATCGCGTCGATATCGATCTCGTCTATGCGACCGAGCGCAATCTGACCGGCAAGCCGATCTACCGCAACGCGCACTGTCTGCTGCTCGAGCCGGCGGAAGCCGCATTGCGCCGCGCGGTCGACGTCGCCGCGCAGGCCGGCTTCATGCTGCGCATCTACGACGCCTACCGGCCGCCGCAGGCGCAGCAAGTCCTGTGGGATTTCCTGCCCGATCCGAACTTCGTCGCCGATCTCGGCCGCGGCTCGAATCACAGCCGCGGCACCGCGCTCGACCTGACGCTCGTCGGCGCGAACGGCGCGCCGCTCGACATGGGCACCGGCTTCGACGAGATGGTCGCCGCATCGGGCCACTTTCACGCGGGACTGCCCGAGCAGGTGCAACGCAACCGCCTGCTGCTGCTCGGCGTGATGCACGCGGCCGGCTTCGCGCACATCGACAGCGAATGGTGGCACTACGAACTGCCCGGCTCTCGCGCGTTGCCGCAGATCGACAACGCGGCGAGCGGCCCGTGGCGCCTGATGTAACGACGAAGCACGTCCCCCTTTTCCGTTCACGTTCAACGACTTCAACGACCGATGGAGCGCACATGAAATTCCCGACATCCCGGCTCGTCGCGGCGCTGGCCGCCGCGTCCGCATTCGCCGCCGTTCCGCTTTCCGCCGCCCATGCGGAAACGCCGAAGGACTTGTTCGTGATGGCGACGCTGCTCGACGAATTCACGACGCTCGACCCGGGCGAGATCTACGAGCTGGTGCCGGAGGAATACGTCGCGAACACGTACGACCGGCTCGTGCGCGTCGACCTGCGCGATCCGTCGAAATTCAACGGCGACGTCGCGCAGTCGTGGACGGTGAGCGCCGACGGCCTGACCTATACGTTCAAGCTGCGCACCGGCCTCAAGTTCCACTCGGGCAACTCGCTGACGGCCGACGACGTCGCGTGGTCGATCCAGCGCGCGGTGCTGCTCGACAAGGGGCCGGCCGCCGTGCTGACCGGCATCGGCCTCACGAAGGCGAACGTCGCCGCGAACGTGAAGAAGCTCGACGACGCGACGGTGTCGATCACGACCGACCGCAAGTACGCGCCGACCTTCGTGCTGAACGTGCTCGGCTCGTGGCCCGCATCGGTGCTCGACAAGAAGCTGCTGCTGTCGCATCAGCAGGGCAACGATTTCGGCAACGCGTGGCTGAAGACCAACGAAGCCGGCTCCGGCGCATACAGGTTGGTCAAGTGGACAGCCGGCGACAGCCTCGTGCTGCAACGCTTCGACGGCTACCGGCTGCCGCTCGCGATGAAGCGCATCGTGCTGCGCCACGTGCCCGAAGCCGCGAGCCAGCGCCTGCTGCTGGAAAACGGCGACGTCGACGCGGCGCGCGACCTGAGCCCCGACGATCTCGCGTCGGTGGTGAAGTCCGGCAAGGCGAAGGTGGCGGCATCGCCGCAGGCGACGCTGCTGTATCTCGGCCTGAACACGAAGAACCCGACGCTCGCGAAACCCGACGTGCAGGAAGCGCTGAAATGGCTCGTCGACTATGCGGGCATCCAGAGCAACGTCGTGAAGACGACCTACAAGGTGCACCAGACCTTCTTGCCAGAAGGCTTCCTCGGCACGCTGAACACGAACCCGTACAAGCTCGACGTCGCGAAGGCGAAGGCGCTGCTCGCGAAGGCCGGCGTGCCCGGCGGCTTCTCGGTGACGATGGACGTGCGCAACGACTATCCGTACACGGAGATCGCGCAGGCCGTGCAGGCGAACTTCGCGCAGGCGGGCGTCAAGGTTCAGCTGATCCCCGGCGACAACAAGCAGACGCTCGCGAAATACCGCGCGCGCCAGCACGACATCTACATCGGCGAATGGTCGGCGGACTACATCGACCCGCACAGCAACGCGCAAGGTTTTGCGTGGAATCCGGACAACTCCGACAAGTCGAGCTATAAAATGCTGGCCTGGCGCAACAGCTGGGACATCCCGCAACTGACGAAGGAAACCGACGCCGCGCTCGCCGAGCCGACCGCCGCGAAACGCGCGCAGCTGTATCAGACGATGCAGAAGGAAGTGCTCGCGCGCTCGCCGTTCGTGATCATGTTCGAGAAAGTCGCGCAGGTCGCGACGCGGCCCGGGGTGAGCGGGCTCGAAGTCGGGCCGATCAACGATCTCGTGTCGTACCGCAACCTGAAGAAGCAATAAGATTCGCCGCATGTCGACTCCCGCCTCCTCCCTCGAAGCCCTGCGCACGCTGCCCGCGCGGCGCCCGGCCGTGCGCTGGGCCCTGCGCGTGCTGCGCTGGGCGCTCACGCTCGCCGTCACGTTCGCGGGGCTGCTCGCGCTGACGTTCGTGATCGGCCGCAAGGTGCCGATCGATCCCGTGCTCGCGATTCTCGGCGATCGCGCATCGGCCGACGCCTATGCGGCCGAGCGCATCGCGCTCGGGCTCGACAAGCCGCTCGTCACGCAATTCCTGATCTATGCGCGCGACGTACTGCACGGCAACCTCGGCGTGTCGCTGCTGACCGCGAACCCGGTGCTCGACGACATCCGGCGCGTGTTCCCGGCCACGCTCGAACTCGCGACGATCGCGACGTTGATCGGCATCGCGATCGGCGTGCCGCTCGGCGTCGCGGCCGCCGTGAAGCACAACCGGCCGATCGATCACATCGCGCGCTTCGTCGGGCTGATCGGCAACTCGGTGCCGGTATTCTGGCTCGGGCTGATGGGGCTGCTGCTGTTCTATGCGCGGTTGCACTGGGTCGGCGGCCCCGGCCGGCTCGATCCCGTGTACGACGGGATGGTCGACCCGCGCACCGGCAGCCTGCTGCTCGATGCGGCGCTCGCCGGCGAGTGGGACGTATTGCGCAACGCGGTGTCGCACATCGCGCTGCCGGCCGCGATCCTCGGCTACTACTCGGTCGCGTATCTCAGCCGCATGACGCGCTCGTTCATGCTCGACCAGCTGAGCCAGGAATACATCGTCACCGCGCGCGCGAAGGGCCTGTCCGAGCGGCGCGTGATCTGGCGGCACGCGTTCGGCAACATCGCGGTGCCGCTGCTCACCGTGATCGCGCTCACGTACAGCAACCTGCTCGAAGGCTCGGTGCTGACCGAAATCGTGTTCGCGTGGCCGGGGCTCGGCTCGTACCTGACCGGCGCGCTGCTGAACGCCGACATGAACGCGGTGCTCGGCGCGACGCTCGTGATCGGCGCGATGTTCATCACCGTCAACCTGCTGACCGACGCGCTGTACCGCGTGTTCGATCCGCGTGCGCGCTGAGGGCCGCTTCGACATGACCGCTTCCGCCCCGCTTCTTTCCCCGTCCACCCCGAAGGCCGCCCGATCATGAATGCCGAGCGTCTCACGCTGCGCGCGTGGCTTCTTTCCGATGCGCCCGCGTCGCGCTCGCAGGCCGCGTTCGGCCTCGCGTACCGCCGCTGGCGCCGCTTCGCCGCGAATCCGCTCAACCTGTTCGGGCTCGCGATCCTGGCCGCGCTGATCGCGGTCGCGATCGTCGGCCCGCTGATCATGCCGCACGATCCGCTGCGCCAGGTGCTGGCCGACCGGCTGCTGCCGCCCGGCTCGCCGTCGCACTGGTTCGGCACCGACCAGCTCGGCCGCGACATCCTTTCGCGGCTGATCGCGGGGTCGCGCCTGACGCTCGGCATCGCGCTGCTCGTCGTCGTGATCGTCGTGCCGATCGGTCTGCTGATCGGCACGACGGCCGGCTATTGCGGCGGCTTCGTCGACAGCGTGCTGATGCGCATCACCGACATCGCGCTCGCGTTCCCGAAGATCGTGCTCGCGCTCGCATTCGCGGCCGCGCTCGGCCCCGGCGTGATCAACGCGGTCGTCGCGATCTCGATCACCGCATGGCCCGCGTATGCGCGGCTCGCGCGCGCGGAGACGATCCGCATCGCGCAGGCCGACTACATCCATGCGGCGCGGCTGCAAGGCGCGTCGGGACCGCGCATCCTGCTGCGCTACATCATGCCGCTGTGCATGTCGTCGGTGATCGTGCGTGCGACGCTCGACATGGCCGGCATCATCCTGACCGTCGCGGGCCTCGGCTTTCTCGGCCTCGGCGCGCAGCCGCCGAGCCCCGAATGGGGCTTCATGGTCGCGTCGGGCCGCAACGTGCTGCTCGACGCGTGGTGGGTCGCGACGCTGCCCGGCATCGCGATCCTGCTCGTGAGCCTCGCGTTCAACCTGCTCGGCGACGGGCTGCGCGACGTCTTCGATCCCCGCCATGGAGCATGACATGCCGATGAATTCCACCGCCGCGCCGGCGCCGCTCTGCGAGATCGACGGGCTGAAGATCGGTTTCCGCGGACACGACGGCAGCGTCACCGACGCCGTGCGCGACCTGTCGCTGACGCTCGCACCGGGCGAACGGCTCGGCATCGTCGGCGAATCGGGCTCCGGCAAGTCGCTGACGGGCCGTGCGCTGCTCGGCCTGCTGCCCGACGCCGCGCGCTGGTCGGCGCACACGATGCGCTTCGCGGGCCACGACCTGCTCGCGATGTCGCCGCGCGAACGCCGCCGGCTGTGCGGCAGCCAGATGGGCATGATCCTGCAGGACCCGAAATATTCGCTGAACCCGGTCATGACGGTCGCGAAGCAGATGGGCGAAGCGTTTCGGCTGCACGAGCCGGGCTTGCGCGGCCGCGCGCTGCGCGAGCGGATCGTCGACGCGCTCGCTGCCGTGCAGATCCGCGACCCGGCGCGCGTCGCCGATGCGTATCCGCACGAGCTGTCGGGCGGCATGGGCCAGCGCGTGATGATCGCGATGATGGTGTCGACCGGTCCGCGCCTCCTGATCGCCGACGAGCCGACCTCCGCGCTCGACGTTGCGGTGTCGATGCAAGTGCTCGCGGTGCTCGACGCGATGATCGCGCGACACGGCACCGGCCTGATGTTCATCAGCCACGACCTGCCGCTCGTGATGTCGTTCTGCGACCGCGTCGCGGTGATGTATGCCGGGCGCGTGGTCGAAACCTGCGCCGCGCGCGACCTGCGCGATGCGTCTCATCCCTATACGCGCGGGCTGCTCGCGGCGCATCCGCCGCTCGCGAACCCGCCCGACGAACTGCCGGTGCTGCGGCGCGACCCGGCATGGCTGGATCCCGCGCCACCGGCCGCCGTACGCACCGATCGACAGGAGGCCTCACGATGATCGACGTCGATCACGCATCGATCCGTTTCCCGACCCGCACGGGTCACGTCGACGCCGTGCGCGACGCGAGCTTCGCGGTACGCGACGGCGAAGTGTTCGGGCTCGTCGGCGAATCGGGTTCCGGCAAGTCGACGCTGCTGCGTGCGCTGACGGGCCTCGCGCCGCTCGCGTCCGGCAGCCTGTCGATCGACGGCCGCCCGGTGGGCGGCACGCCCGATCGTGCGTTCCGCCGCCACGTGCAGATGGTGTTTCAGGATCCGTACGCGTCGCTGCATCCGCGCTTCACCGTGGACCAGACGCTGCGCGAGCCGCTGTCGATCCATGCGATCGGCGACGCCGACGCGCGGATCGCCCGCGCGCTGTCCGAGGTCGGGCTCGGCCCGGCGTTCCGCTTCCGCTACCCGCACCAGTTGTCGGGCGGCCAGCGCCAGCGCGTGGCGATCGCACGCGCGCTGATCGTCGAGCCGCGCGTGCTGCTGCTCGACGAACCGACGTCGGCGCTCGACGTGTCCGTGCAGGCCGAGATCCTGAACCTGCTGCGCCGCCTGCATCGCGAGCGCAATCTGACGATGATCCTCGTCAGCCACAACCTCGCGGTGATCGGCTTCCTGTGCCAGCGCGTCGCGGTGATGCAGCATGGCCAGATCGTCGAACAGCTGCGCATCGAGGACGTTCGCGCCGGACAGGTCGCACGCGACTACACGCGCACGCTGCTGAACGCGACCGAAGGCTACCGCCGCCTCGATCCGGTGGCCGACGCGTCCGCCACGTGACATCCGCCGGACGCGCGAGCATGCGATACTGCGCACGCCACGCGCCGGCTCGCCGCCGCATGGAACCCGTGCGCACCGCAGGGGTCAATTTCCTTTCGTCAACAGCTCAATCGCAATAGGGAGGCGTTCATGCTGCAATTCATCGAAACCCTGGTCGTCGGGCTCATCGTCGGCCTCCTCGCCCGCGCGCTCAAGCCCGGCGACGACAAGATGGGCATCCTGATGACCATCGTGCTCGGCGTCGTCGGCTCGCTCGTCGCCGGTTATGTCGGCCGCGCGGCCGGCTGGTATGCGCCGGGCCAGGGCGCCGGCTGGATCGCGTCGATCATCGGTGCGATCGTGCTGCTCGTGATCGTCGGCGCGGTGCGCAAGCGCGCGGGTTGATCGCGGATCTGCGAATCCGGTACAACACGGCCGCTCATCTCGATGAGCGGCCGTTTTCTTTGGCGAACCGCCATTCGCCGGCGCGCCGACTCGTCGATGCCACATCCGGGCAACGAGCATGGGCCGACGATGGCGATCGTGACCGCCCCTTCACGCCATCGCGGACGCCGTCCACCGCGGGTTCCGCACGCTTTCCGCGGAGTGGCGCTTTCGTGTCCGGGATCGCGGCCCTACAAGCCCGCTTGCATTGAAGCCGTCTGCGTCGGGCATCACATCGCCGATCGTGATACCGCAATATGGCATTCACCATTCGTCGCGGAATCGAACAGTTCGAGCGACAACATCTGCCGAAATTATGACATGCACATGAACGTCAAACGCTCGTCGAACCACGACGGCGTGTGCTGATCCACGAACGGCAAAACCCTTGCAAAACCGCCCAGATCCTTGCATCACAAGGATCCGGACCTCCGCGCAATCATCTCGCCTCCGAAAGAGGCATAAATTCTTAGTACTTGTACTACAAAAAATCAATTCGAATTCGAATTCGTCAAATTCCCCAAAATCTTGGGTCACTCGATAAATTGTCCTGAATTCAGCCTCGTGCAGACCTCAATTTCCCCCGGTCGGAATAAAGAGAATCGAAGCGAGCGATTTCACCTCCCTCTATGTTAAGCATATTTAACAATTAGGTATTCGAATGACCAAAACCATCATTTCCGCCGCACTGGCAGCAGCAAGCATCGTCGCAATGGCGCCGGCAGCACACGCGTTCGACGGCACGATCGACTTCACCGGCTCGATCGTCGCGACGACCTGCACGATCAACGGCGGCGGTAGCGCCAACAACTTCACGGTGGCCTTGCCGCCCGTGTCGACCGACGCACTGAAAGCAGCGGGATCGACGGCCGGCCGCACGCCGTTCCAGCTGAAATTGACGAACTACCAGCCGGATACCGGCAAGGTTGCGACCTTCTTCGAATCGGGTCCGACGATCAACACGGCCACCGGTCGCCTCATGGTCGACGCCGGTGGCGCCGAGGGCGTGGAAATCGGTCTGCTGAACGATTCGTTCCAGCACATCGCGGCTGGCGCGGCATACAACTCCCAGAACTCCCAGGTCGTGGACATCACGGGCGGCGCCGCCACGCTGAACTACTACGCGCAGTACGAATCGCTCGGCACCGCGCTGAAGGCCGGCCCCGCGAATTCGCGTGTGCAGTACACGATGAGCTATCAGTAAAGCGTAGCGTTCGGCGGTCGCTAAGTCAGGGCCGCCGTTCGAACCACGTTGGCTTGTCAAGCCGTCTCCGGGATTCGCGAGTCGGCTTCGCAAGACAACGCATCGATCTATATCGAATTGGAGAAGGGATTCACATGAAATACCTCTGCCGGAAACTATTCACTGCCGCGTCCATCGCGGCCAGCCTGTTCGCCGCGAATGCGCACGCAAGCATCGTGATCGCCGGCACGCGCGTGATCTTCCCCGCCAACGAGCGCGAAGTCACGATCAAGCTCACCAACGACGGACAGACGCCGGCCCTGGTTCAAACCTGGATCGACAAGGGCGACGCGAACACATCGCCGGAAAAGATCGACGCGCCCTTTACGGTGACACCTTCCATGTTCCGCCTCGATCCCGGCAACGGCCAGACCTTGCGGCTGATCTACACGAAGGAGCCGCTCGCGCAGGACAAGGAGACGATGTTCTGGCTGAACGTGCTGGAAGTGCCGCCCAAGGCGGAAAACGCGGAAGACGCGAGTCGATTGCAACTCGCGTTTCGCACGCGCATCAAGGTATTTTTTCGTCCGCAAAACTTGCCGGGCAAGGCGGACGAAGCACCCGTACAGACGAAATGGCAGGTGGTCCGCGACGGCAAGGGCTATGCACTGAAGGCCACCAATCCGACGCCGTACTTCGTCAACCTGGGCAGCGTCACGCTTCGGTCGGGCGGCAAGGCGCTCGATGCCGGCGCCGGTTATATCAAGCCCGGCGACTCCGCGCTGTTTCCGGTCCAGGGCCTGACGGCTGGCGCGGAACCCGGCGCCGAGGTCGACTACACGAGCATCAACGACTGGGGCGGCGGCATCAAGGCCACGCAGCCGGTGTCGTCCGGCAAGAACACGCCCTGACGACACCGCGATTCCGTCGCGTTCCCTGGCACCCGACCCGCTGAAGTAACCGGAGGCGCGTTCGCGCCTTCCGCCGGTCGACTGCCCATCCCACGGTTTGCCCCAATTCGTGCCTCCGACGAGGCGGCAATCAGAGGCTGACAACGCCTCTGGCGGCATCCCTTTGCCCTGATCGCCCGCGATACGTATCGACGGGCACCTCGGAGTGTCATGCATGATTTCGAAACGGTCGAACCACGCCGCCTGTAGCGTAGCGCCCCGCATCAAACCGCTGTGCGCGCTCCTGCTGTCGACGTTCGCCACGTATCAGCTGGACGCGCAGGCCAACGACGCGCCCGCTCGGCCGGCGAAGTTGGCTCAGGTCGAATTCGACCAGCACTTCTTCCCCCAAGGCGGAAGCCAGAGCGTGGACGTGTCCCGCTTCGAAAAAGGCAATACCGTCTTGCCCGGCACGTACAGCGTCGACATCTACGTCAACCAGAACCGCGTCGCCCGCGGCGACGTGCCGTTCAAGGCCGTCGAGACGAACATGGACGCGCAAGCCTGTTTCGATGCAAAGCTGCTCGAGCGCGTCGGCGTCGCCTGGAAGAAGCTGACTCCGGAACTGCTCGCCAGGATCTCGGGCGAAGGCGAAGACGCATGCCTGCCGATCGACGAACTGGTCGGCGGGGCGACCAGCCGCTTCGATTTCGGCGAGCAGCGTCTCGACCTGAGCATTCCGCAGGTTTCGCTCGCCCGCAACGCGCGCGGATACGTGAGCCCCGAGCTGTGGGATTCGGGTATCAACGCGGCGATGCTGGGCTACAACTTCAATCTGTACGGCACCCACAACAGCGGCCAGGGCGACGGCACGCAGACGCAGGGTTATCTCGGCGTGAACGGCGGCGTGAACCTCGGGAACTGGCACTTCCGCCACGACGGGTCGTTCATGTTCGACTCGCGCGGCAACCGCCAGTATCAGGACATCAACACCTACGTGCAGCGCGACCTGCCGTCGCTAGCGTCGCAATTGACGCTCGGCGAGGCCTACACCACCGGGGAACTGTTCGACTCCACCGCGTTTCGCGGCATGCGCGTGGCGTCCGACGACCGCATGCTGCCCGACTCGCTGCGCGGGTACGCACCGACCGTGCGCGGCGTCGCGAACAGCAACGCGAAGGTCACGATTCGCCAGAACGGCATGGTCATCTATGAAACCAGTGTCGCTCCCGGTGCATTCGAGATCAACGATCTGTACGCGACAGGCTATGGCGGCGACCTGGACGTTTCCGTCCAGGAGGCGGACGGCAACACGCATTCGTTCTCGGTCGCGTATGCAGCCGTGCCGTTGTCGCTGCGCCCGGGCGTCAGCCGCTACAGCTTCGTCGTCGGCGCGCTGCGCGACACGCAGCTTTCGTCTCATCCGCTGTTCGCGCAAGGCACGTGGCAACGCGGCTTGACGAATCTGCTGACCGGCTATGGCGGCGTCACGGTGTCGGCAGGCTATGTATCGGCGATGGTCGGCGGCGCATTCAATACGCCGCTCGGCGCGATCGGCGCCGACGTCACGCAGGCGAGCACCGCGCTGCACGGGCAAGGCCGCCTCAGCGGCGCCAGCTTCCGCTTGAGCTACATGAAGGACGTCGCGCAGACCGGCACCAACGTCGCGATCGCCGCCTATCGTTACTCGACCGGCGGGTTCCTCGGGCTGAACGATGCAATGCGCGCGCGCGATCTGGCCGCGCAAAACCTGTCGATCGAAAACGTGTGGCGCCAACGCAGCCGTGCGTCGGTCACGATGAGCCAGCGGCTCGGAGAGCGTTGGGGGCAACTGAACCTGACGGCGTCCACCGTCAATTACTGGAACCGCAGCGGATCGGATGTCAATTACACCATCGGCTACAACAACACGTTCCGGAACATCGGTTACAGCATTTCGGCCAATCGCCAGCGCAATGCGATCGGTACGGCGGACACCCTGTACTACGCAAGCGTGACGATTCCGCTGGGCAAGGCGACCCCGATGACGATGACCGGGAACGTCTCGCACGAATCCAGCGGCCGCACACAGGCGCAGACCATGCTGTCGGGCTCGCTCGGCACCGACAACAATCTGTCCTATGGCGTGACCGTGAACCCTGCGTCGGGCGGAATGGGCAGTTCCACCACCGGCGGAAGCGTGAATGCGCTGTATCGCAGCCCGTATGCCGAATTCAGCGGAGCGGTCGGCACCGGCACCGGCTACTCGCAAGGGTCGATCGGCATTCGCGGCGCGGTGGTCGCGCATCCGGGCGGCGTGACGCTATCGCAGCCGCTGTCGGACACGATCGGCATCATCGAAGCGCCTGACGCCGAAGGTGCACGCGTGATCAACGCGTCGGGCGTGCGCGTGAACAGCCGCGGATATGCAGTGGTGCCTTATCTGACGCCGTACAGCATGAACACCGTCGAAATCGATCCGAAGGGTTTGTCGACCGACGTCGAGCTGCAGGTGAGCAGCCAGCAGATTGCACCGCGTGCCGGGTCCGTGACGCTGCTGAAGTTTGCAACGGTATCGGGCCGCTCGGCGCTGATTCGCGCGTCGCAGTCCGACGGCACGCCGCTGCCGTTCGGCGCGCAGGTGCTCGACGAGCATGGCACCGAAATCGGTTCGGTCGGCCAGGCAAGCAAGATCTTTGCGCGCGGATTGCAGAACAAGGGCGAACTGACCGTCAAATGGGGTGAAGACGCTTCTTCAATTTGCCGTATCGCGTACGCGCTGCCGTTGCGCGAGAAAGGGCGCAAGTCACAGGACCTGCTGCGGGTGAACGGAACTTGCGCAGCGGCACGCGTTTCCCATGCACTGAACGTCGTCCCATCTCGACTTGCCGGCGCGGCGCAATGACGCCGCGCCGGCAAGTCGGCCGCGTGCCCGGTTTGAAAATTACGGCATGCGATTGCGCCGGCCACCCTCTGGTCGAATTATTTGAGGATTCCACATTGAAACCCGTCACTCTCACCGGCCTCGCTTCACCAGCCCTAACAATTTTGAATAATTTTAATTGCCATTTTTTAAAAATCTCATTGATTGCGTCATCACAAATACCCCCTTAGTGATAGCAAATCATATCAAACCGCAAAATTAAATCAGACAAAAAATCGCCACGTATCGCTCAAACACAACGTCGCCCACGTACCAATCTGAATTTTTTACTTCCCACGCGAGATCTGGCTGGGTTACAAGGACAAACACTCCGATGAGACTACCTATTCTGCTGGCTTTGATTTCAACAAGCATTTCACATTCTGCGTGGGCGGCTTGCACATCAAACACCACCGATGGCTTAAACTATTTTATAGCGAACGTTTCTGGATTCGCCCCACCACCTTTCGATCCAACTTCGATTCCGATTGGAGGAGTAATATATAGGGCCAGCGGAACCCCGACGTTCATTAATGCCAGCGGTCAAGCGTCGGCCAAATGCGACCAATCGTTTGCAAACCATATAGGTGGAGTTGGAACTCCATCGGCAAATAATATTTATCCAACATCAGTTCCGAATATCGGCATGCGGTTATTCTCCAGCAATCGGATACTTCCCTTTGCTTCGGGATCGGCCACTAACGTCACGTGGGACCAGAACTATGTTCTGACGATCGAACTGGTCAAAACAGGCAATATCACGGCTGCCGGCGTACTGAGTGGTTCGTACGCACAATATCGAGTAAACTCGGCCAACGGGCAGCTTCTCGTCGATTATCGATTTTCGCAGCCCGTGTTGATTCAGCCAAAGGTACCGACCTGCAAGGTTGCGACGCCACTGATCACCGTACCGATGGGTACGGTCCACATGCACTCGTTTCAAGGAGTTGGCACAACGACGCCCCCACGCATGTTCAGCATCTCGCTCACCTGCTCCGGCGGGAGCGCGGGAACGTCAACCAACGCGCACGTGACGCTCACCGACGCGACCACACCAGGCAATACATCGACGACGCTGTCCATGTCGAAGGATTCGACAGCGTCCGGGATCGGTGTCCAGATTCTGAAAGGTGATGCACTGTTGCGTTTCGGGCCGGATTCGGCCGCAGTCGGCAACATCAATCAATGGTACGCGGGCACGATCGCGCAGGGGCAAGCCGGACTGACCATTCCACTGAGCGCGCGATATCTACAAACCGGCGCCAAGGTCTCGGCTGGTAGAGCGAACGCGCGTGCGACTTTTACGTTCAGCTATCAATAACGGGACTAGCGATCCCGCAGCAAAATGCAGCGGCATCGTCGAAAGGCATGCGGCGACCAGCCATCGTGAAGCACTCGCGTCACGAAGCTGGTCCAGCCGCACCCGCAACGAAGACACCGTGGCGCATGTCGCGACGGCCGAGCCCACCTGTCGGGTAAAGCGTCAGCCCTCAAATCCTGCATCATCGTGGTCACCCATGCGCCAACGTGGCACCTGCCCTCACCGCATCCTCGAACGACCGCTCATCTTGACCAGCGTCCGTTTTCTTTAAGCGAACGACAGGTTGTAGGGCCGCCGACTTGTAGGCCTCGATCCGATTCACCTGCGAAACCAGCAGCAGATGCTGCCAACGGTCTTCCGCCCAGCTTCACCCCTCCGGCCATACCCTCCCTTGCGCCCGCATAAATTTGAGATAAATTGATTGAAGGAATACGCCGTCGTTTGCGTATTCCCGCTATTTCCGGATTTTCATTCAAGAGGTTCGATGAAGTTGCCGTTTACGCATTCAGCACCGCAGCGTTGACGGACTGCCATTCGAGCGGCCCCGCTGCGACGCGCTTCTTCTCTGGAGCCTGTCATGAAGCATCGCCTGTTCGCCGCCTCGTTCGCCCTGGCTGCCTCGCTTCTGGCCACGTCCTCTTCATTTGCCGCCGGCACGTCCGGCATCATCTACTTCACCGGCATGATCGTCGAGCCTCCGTGCTCGTTCGCGCTCGACGCGGCCGGCACCGCGCCCGCGCGCGTGCGCGCCGACTGCCCGCGCCCCGCGACCGGGCAGATCGCGTTCGTCGATGCGGCGAGCATGCAGGCCGTGAAGACCACGACCTTCACCCAGGCCTCGCGCGCAATCGTTTTACCGAACCGTCCGGGCAACGATCTGGCGCCGATGATCGCGGTCGTCACGTATCAGTAACACCCGACGCCGGTGCGGCATGCAGGAGGTTCCGCGCGTCCGGTTCGCGCCGTGAAATCGCCCGTCAGTCGCGATGGCAGGCGATCCAGTCGCTGAACGCGCGGATCTTCTGCTGGCTGCCGAGGTTCTCCGGATAGACGAAGTAGTAGCGTGCGCCGGTTTCGAGCACGATGTCGAACGGCCGTTCGAGCCGGCGCGCGCTGACGTCGTCGTCGACGAGCGTCACGTCGCCGATCGCGACGCCGAAGCCCTGCATCGCCGCGTTCGTCGCGAGATCGAGCGTGTCGAACGTCGGCCCGCGCGCGGGATCCACACGACGCTCGCCCGCATGCTCGAGCCATGCGCGCCAGTCGCGATGGTCGCGCGTCGGATGCAGCAGCGTATGGCGCGCGAGATCGCCGGTTGCGTCGAGCGGCGACGCCTGCCGCAGTTCGGGCGCACATACGGGTGTCAGCCGTTCGTCGAACAGCGGCAGCGCGACGACGCCCGGACCCGGCGACGTCCCGTAGACGATCGCCGCATCGAACGGCTCGCTCGAAAAATCGACGACGTGCTGCCACGCGGTCGTGATCTGCACGTGGAGATCGGGATGCTCGCCCTGAAAGCGCATGATGCGCGGCAGCATCCAGCGGATCACGCAGGTCGGCACCTTCAGCGCGAGATCGGTGCGTTGCCGCGTGAGCTTCATCGAGATGTCCTCGATGCGCGCGAAGCTTTCGTCGACCACCGGCAACAACTGCTCGCCCTCGGCCGTCAGCGTGAGGCCCTTCGCATGCCGCTTGAACAGCGGAAAACCGTAATGCGCCTCGAGCGTCTGGATCTGCCGGCTCACGGCGCCCTGCGTGAGACACAGCTGCTCGGCCGCACGCGTGAAGCTGCGGTGGCGAGCCACCGTCGAGAAGATCTGCAGCGCGTGCAGGGGCGGAAGTCGGCGCATGGCGAACGGGAAACAGGAAACGGCGAGGAAACGGCACGGAAGGACCGCGCGTCGAGCCGACGCGCGCTGTTCGACACGATAAGCCAAACGCCGGCTTTGCGCGAGACGCTGAATGCTCAGGCCGTCGCGGTCAGCGCGCCCGCCGCGATGCGCGCCGCCGCTGCGACGACATCCGCGCGCGCGGCGGCGGCAGCCTCCGGCTGCGTGAACGACACGGCCATCACGATCGGTGCGCGCGACGGCGGCCACAGCACCGCGACGTCCGTCGTCGTGCCGAAGCCGCCGTTGCCGGCCTTGTCGGCCACGCGCCAGCCGGGCGGCACGCCCGCCGCGATGCCGGTCGCCCCGCGTGCGCCGCCGACCATCCATTCCGTCAGTTGCGCGCGCTGCGGCTCGCGCAGCGCGTCGCCGAGCAGCAACCGCTGCAGCGTGTCGACCATCGCGACCGGCGTCGACGTGTCGCGCTCGTCGCCGGGCGTCGCCTGGTTCAGTTCGGGTTCCCAGTGATCGAGGCGGAAGGTCGTGTCGCCGCTTTCGCGCGCGAACGCGGTGACGGCCTGCGGGCCGCCGAGCACGCCCATCAGCAGGTTGCCCGCGCCCTTGTCGCCCGACTGCAGCATCGCCGCGCACAGCTGCGCGATCGTCATGCCGGTGTCGACGTGGCTTTCCGTAATCGGCGAGCCGGACACGATTTCATAGCGGCGGTACAGGATGCGGCGCGGCAGCAGCGATGCGTCGAGCGAGCCGCGCGCGAGCATCGCGGCGGCCGCCATGACCGCATACGTGCCGCACAGCGGGAAGCGCTCGCGCGCATGGTGCGCGATGCGCACGCCGTTCGACGTATCGAGCGCGGCGACGCCGAGCCGCCCGTTCGATGCTTTTTCGAGCGCGGCGAGTTCGGCTTGTGCGGTGTGGGCGCGCCCCTGGTCGGCGACCGGCGCGGACGTGCACGCGGCAACGAACGGCGCGGCAACGGCGGCGAGCAACAGCGAGCGGCGTGTCGGAGAGTGTTCCATGAATGAGATCTGTTCTGTCGGAAACGATGGCTCGAAGCAACGCGGCCGCGCCTCGGCGACGCGCGACCGTTCACGCCGACGGGCGGCCCGCGACGGCATTCGCCGCGCATCCCCGAAAGACGCCCATCGGCCCCGCGCGAAGGCGGGATTCCCTAGCGTAGCAGCGACGGCCGTCGCGTTCCAGCGAAACGGCCGCGCTTCACCCTTGCGACGAAGGCAGATACGGCATCGGATTCACCGGCTTGCCGTCGCGTCGCACCTCGAACAGCAGCGCGACGCGCGAGTTGTCGAGATCGCCCATCTCGGCGATCGCATCGCCCTGATGCACGATGTCGCCGGTCTTCACGAGCAACTTGCGGTTGTGCGCATAGGCAGTCAGAAAATCGGCGTTGTGCTGGACGATGATCAGGCTGCCGTAATCGTTCAGGCCGGTGCCCGCATACATCACGCGGCCGTCGGCCGCGGCGCGAACCGGGTCGCCCGGCCGGCCGGCGATCTGGATGCCGCGGTTCTGCCCGGGCCGGAACCCGTCGACGATCTTGCCGGTCGCGGGCCACTTGAGCGCGACGCGGCCCGCATGACGCCTGGTTTCCTTGACGACCTCGCGATCGCTCGCGGTCGACGCGGCGGCTGACGAATTGGCCTGCGCGGTGGCCTGGTTACCCACCGCGCCATTGCTCGCCACGGCTTGCGTGTCCGCCGCGCGCGCCGGCGGCAGCGGCTGCTGCTTGACGATGCGCAGCACCTGCCCCATGCGCAGTCTGCCGTTGGCGGTCAGCTTGTTCCAGGTGCGCAAGTCGGCCACGCTGCAATCGTTCGCGGAGGCGATGCCCGTCAGCGTGTCGCCGCGTTTCACGACGTACTTTTGCGCGACGAGAATCGGCGCAGGCGGCATCGCGGCGGCCGACGGAGCGACGGGCGGGCTCGCATCGGAAGGCTGTCCCGCCAGCGTGTCGCTCGGCGGAACGGACTGGGGACTTGCACAACCGGCCATCACGAGCACGGCGGCCAGGCCCGACAGCCACGCCGCCTTGCGGTGAATCTCGCGCGTTTTCATGGACGATCCGACTCCGGTTTGACAATCTTTCAAGCATCTCAAAAACGGAACGGCCGACGTGTAACCGGATGCAAACAATGATGACAAACGATCACGGACCGGATGCCGGCCGGCATTCGCTACCGGTAATACGGTCCGATCCGGAAAAACTTGATGGTCTTTTCGCAGAAAAACGGAAGAATTTTCGTGGCCGAAAACTATGGCCAGGATGTTTCAATAGGCGCAAGCCACGCCATTCATCGCAACCATGCGACGAATTCCGCGCCGGCCCATGCGACGCCGATGCACAGGAACACCAGATGCAGCGCGATCTTGAACGACACGCCCCAGGACGAATCGATCTGCATGACGGGCTCCCTCGATTGATGTGCGTCCATCATCGGCCATCGATCGCACCCCGAAAATGCGGAAGCGGCGAACCGGGTCTCAGGCTGCCCCTGAGACCGGCACGGCGGTTCCTGCTAACTTATCGGCCATTCTCTCCATCGCTTCGCCCATCATGCGCTTCGACCTGACCGACCTGCGGCTTTTCCTGAACATCTGCGAAGCCGGCACGATCACGAGCGGCGCCGAACGCACGCACATCACGCTGCAGGCGGCGAGCGAACGCATTCGCGGGATGGAGGACGAACTCGGCGTGCCGCTGCTGCACCGGACCAAGTCGGGCGCGCAGGCGACCGATGCGGGCCGCGCGCTCGAACATCACGCACGCACCGTGCTGCAGCAGATCGATCACATGCGCGGCGAACTGCAGCAATACGGCCAGGGGCTGCGCGGCCATATCCGGCTGCTGTGCAACACCGCGTCGCTGAGCGAATACTTGCCGGACGCACTGGCCGAGTACCTGCCGCATCACCCCAGGCTGTCGATCAGCGTCGAGGAACGCTCGAGCCAGGAGATCGTGCATGCGATCCGCAACAAGACGGCCGAGGTCGGCATCGTCGCCGATTCGGTCGGGCTCGGCGGGCTCGAACAGAAGCCGTTCCGCGAAGACTGGCTGATCGCCGTCGTGCCGGCCGCGCATCCGCTCGCGTCGCGCGACAAGGTCGCGTTCGACGACATCGCCGGCGAAGACTTCATCGGCCTCACCGACGGGAGCGCGCTGCAAGTGCATCTGGCCGACCAGGCACGCGCGCTCGGCAAACGGATCCGCTATCGCGTGCAGTTGAAGAGCTTCGACGCGATCTGCCGCGTGATCGCGAGCGGCGTGGGCATCGGCATCGTGTCGCGGCACGCGGCCGAGCGCGCGATGCAGACGATGGACGTGCGGCTCGTCGAACTGTCCGATCCGTGGAGCCATCGGAAACTGACGCTCTGCGCGCGGTCGTTCGATGCGCTGCCGAAGTACACGCGCGAGTTCGTCACGTTCCTGTCGGGCGACACACCGCCGCCGTAACGCGCGCCGCGCCCGACTCGTCCCATCGACATACGGAGACATCGCCATGACCGATATCGATCTCGCAACCCGCTATCGCGCGTATATCGACTGCCTGAACCGGCAGGACTGGGCGGCGCTCGGCGAGTACGTGTCCGACGACGTGATCCACAACGACCGGCCGCTGGGCCTCGCCGGTTACCGCGCGATGCTGGAACAGGACTTCC
The DNA here is from genome assembly GCF_001526325.1 of Burkholderia sp. MSMB1826. NCBI lineage: Bacteria > Pseudomonadati > Pseudomonadota > Betaproteobacteria > Burkholderiales > Burkholderiaceae > Burkholderia > Burkholderia sp. MSMB1826. Next base: position 182,199 of record NZ_LOYN01000010.1, on the reverse strand, counting down.
GCGACATTCCCGATCTCCGTTTCGAGATCCGGTTGCTCGCGTGCGACCCGCCGCACGTCGCGTGCCGCCTGCGCTTCGCGTGTTCGCCGAAAGGGACGTTCATGGGGCTCGCCGTCGACGGCCGCAAGGTCACGTTCGCCGAGAACGTGTTCTACGAGTTTCACGAAGGCAAGATCCGCCAGGTGTGGTCGGTGATCGACAAGGCGGCGATCGAAAAGCAGCTTTGAACCTCGTCGAAGCGGGGGCGTCGCCCGCGGCGGCCGCGGCGGCCGGTGGGCAGCGGCGGCTCAATGCATTTCGATTCTTATGGATAACGTTTTCTCTCGTCATCCATCGCGAACCCGTTTCCATGCGATGCGCCCTTGCGCCGCTGTAAAGCCGCTCCCTCCCGCGCGACGAACACTCGATCGTCAAGAAAAGCCCCGACGATTCCGTCGTAATCCTCATTCCATTTCGCCGCCTCCGCTCCCGCCATTCGGGTTTCTACCGGCGTCTCCGATGTGAAAGTTGATTGACATCGCGCAGATCGATGCCTAAATTTGGAAAACGTTTTCCAATACCAAAGTGCGACGCCGGTCTCGGCCCGCGCAGGGGAAACGCTTGCCCGCTCGATTTGCGATTCAGGCCGTCCGTCCTCAGGGAACAGGGTTGCAAGGCGGAAGCCGGGTACGGGCATCGAGCGCGGCATCGGCCACACGCGCCCGTTCCTTCACCACTATTCAAAACCGGAGACACCATGCATCAGCGCAGCAGATTCGCGCTCGGCGCCGCGCTCAGCGCCCTTTCCGTCGTGCTCGTCAGCGCATGCGGCGGCAACGACGTGACCGACACGCCGCCGTCGCCCCCTTCGTCCACCCCGCCCGCGCTCGCAGCGAACTCGCTGCAGGCGCTCGTCTACGGCGCGCCCGACACCAGCGTGCCGGCCGGCACGAACGTTCCGCTCACGATGATGGGGCAGATGCGCGCACTGTTCGACCTGATCCGGAAATCGCCCGACTTCACGCAGGTCGTGATGGATCTCGGCGACGGCACGCCCGTCCACGTGCTCGACACGAATACCGGCGACAAATTCCTGCCCGGCAAGCTCGCGCTCGGCCTGTCGTACATCCTGATCGACATGAAGTCGAAGAACGACCCGCAATACGCGAGCTACCTCGCGACGTACCAGACGATCACGACCGCGATGATGGCGCAGTCGGGCAGCAACTACACGTATGCGAACACGTCGTGGGGCGAGTACTACTACCTCGTCGCGCTGAACAACCTGAAGGCGCACGGGATGCTCAACGAAGTCTTCAGCGATGCGATGCTCGCGACGCTGCAGCAGCGGCTCACCTTCTGCGACATGTTCGGCCCCGATGCGAGTGGCAAGACCACGACGTGCCCGGCCGCCGGCACGCCGATCGACATCGCGTCGCTCAACACCGCGCAGAACTACTATGCGGTGTCCTACGGCATCGCCGGGCTGCGCCAGAAGCTCGGCTGGAGCAGCCCGACGTTCGCGTCGAAGACCGATCCGACCGTCGCGACGATGAGCGCGCGCGACGCACTGCTGTACACGTTGACGAACCACATCCGCAACGACTCGTCGGGCGGATTCTCCGACGAAGCGTCGAACACGCACACGACCTACTACGATCAGGCGCGCTTCGACCGCTACAGCACGCTGCTGATCGGCGAAGTGGTCGAGCGCACGTTCGAGATGGGCAACGAAGCGAATCTCACGCCGGAGCTGAAGGGCTATCTGCGCAAGTCGGTCGACCTGATCCTGCCGCAGCTGAACGCCGACGGCCAGGGCTTCAACTACGGCCGCTCGATCGGCCCGTACGGCGATTCCGCGTTCATGGAGGTGCTGACGGCCGCGGCCAATGCCGGCGTGCTGACCGATCGCGAGAAACAGGTTGCGTATGCATTCATCTACCAGGCCGCGCGTCGTTTCGACACGTACTGGTACGACCCGTCGCTGCCGACGCCGTCGGTCAACATGTGGGTCAAGGGCCGCGGCACCGACACGTATCGCGGCAAGCCGCGCGTGATGGGCGAGAACTTCAGCCTGCTGCATCAGTACCTGTACGTGAACGCGTGGTGGAACAAGCTCGGCTTCGGCGGTCAGGCGCCGATGGCCGATGCGGACTACCGCGCGTGGCTCGACGCGCTGCCGCGCTACACGCTTACCTGGTACAACCAGCCGGGCGACGCCGCGCATCCGTACAGCGCCGCGCTGCTCACCGTGCGCGACGGCCGGCGCGTGATCAACCTGAACCTCAGCCAGGCGCCCGACTACAACTCGTATACACCGTATTACCCGGTGCCGTTCTCCGACAAGCTGATCTACGGCACGACCGACCTCGGCTATGCGCTGCTGCTCCCGCAGGTGACGTACAACGCGAAGACCTACATTCCCGTCACGTACTACAAGAACCTGAACGTGCAGCAAAGCAACGGCCAGGTGATCGTGTCGTTCGATACGACGAAGTTCCGCCTCGCGTCGAAGAACGCCGCTTACACGACGGATCTCGACCTGCAGGTGCACACGGTGCTGACGTTCGCGCACGGCACGATCTCGCGCAGCGATACGCTGAGTTCGGGCACGCTCGCGGGCAACCTCGCGGTCGAAACGGACTTCACGTCGTTCGCGGATTTCGCGTCGACCCAGGCCAACGGGGACGGCGTGTCGGTGACGTATGCGAACAGCGCCGCGACTGGCTATGCGGCATCCGGGTTCGACAACTGCACGCTGTCCGCCTTCGACACGGCAAACGGCACGACGAATCCGCTGTCGACGACGCCGATCGGGCAGTTGCATTCGAACTTCGCTTGCACGACGAAGCCGTTCGCACTCGGCGCGGGCGCGACCCGCACGGTCGGATGGACGCTGAGGTACGCCGATCCGGCGTAAGCGGCGTGACCGCGATCCCGTGACCGATCCCCGAAGCCGGTTGCCGAAACCGGCTTCGGGATCATTCGGCGGCCGGACGCGCGTTCACCTCCACCCCGCCCCCGCCATATACGCGCCGAGCGCAATCAGCCCGACGAAGAAGCAGCGCTTGAACGTCTTCTCGCTCATCACGCGCCGCGCATATTGCCCGCCGGCCATCCCCGCCAGCGCGGGCACGAGTGCGAGCGCCGACACGCCGAGGTCGACCGTCTGCAGTGCGCCCGTCACGCGCAACTGCAGGCCGAGCACGATCGTCGACGCGGTGAACGACAGCCCGAGCGCCTGGATCAGATCGTCCTTCGACAGCCGCAGCGCCTGCAGGTACGGCACGGCAGGTACGACGAACACGCCGGTCGCGGCCGTCACGACGCCGGTCAGGTAGCCGACCACGGCCGACAGCCATTTTTCGTGACGGACCGGCGCGGGCAGCCGCGCAGCCGCCAGCCCCCACAGCCCGTAAAGCACCAGCACCACGCCGAGCGCCGCATGCGTCCACGTGCTGCCGGCCGCGAGCGCCGGCAGCCCACCCGTCAGCGTGCCGACCGTCAGGCCCGCGAGCAGCGGCCACAGCCGGCGCAGCAGCGCGCCGAACGACGGGCCGAGCCCCAACTGCCACACGTTGGTGACGAACGACGGCACGAGCAGCAGGCTCGCCGCGGCCGACGGCGGCATCGCGAGCGTCAGCAGCCCCATCGCGATCGTCGGCAGCCCGAGTCCGATCATGCCCTTGACCGCGCCGGCCAGCAGGAAAACCAGCACGACGATCGTCAGCGTATGAGTTTGCATGGCAGGCATTCCGTCCGGTGAGTACGGCGCCGATGGTGCCTGCCCGTCATGCCGCCCGCCATCTGGTTTTGCCTGAGGCTGGCTCGGGCCCGTCGGACGGGTGTTCGGGCCGGTCGATCCGGCCCCGTGAATCACCCCCGACCCTGCTCGCTGTCGAGGTGAGCCATCTGAGCGGCCGGATAGCGCTCGCCGGCAGCCGCCCCGGCGGGAACCGCCGCTTCGATGCGAGCGAGATCATTGACCGTTAGTTGCAATTCAGTCGCCAGCAAACCGTCCTGCAGTTGCGTGCGCTTGCGCGCGCCGACCAGCGGCACGATGTCGGCACCGCGCGACAGCGCCCACGCGATGGCGATCTGCGCCGGATTGCTGCCCTTCTCGTCGGCGATCGCGCGCAGCGCATCGACGAGCGCGAGGTTGTGCGCGAGGTTCTCGCCCTGGAAGCGCGGGCTCGCCGCGCGGAAATCGCGCTCGCCCTGCCGCGCCGCGCTCCAGCGCCCACCCAGCAGCCCGCGCGACAACACGCCATAGGCCGTCACGCCGATGCCGAGCTCGCGGCATACGGGCAGAATCCCGGCCTCGATCCCGCGCGACAGCAACGAGTATTCGATCTGCAGATCGGCGATCGGCGCGACGGCGGCCGCGCGGCGGATCGTGTCCGCGCCGGCTTCCGACAGGCCGATATGCCGCACGTACCCGGCCTTCACGAGATCGGCGATCGCGCCCACCGTCTCCTCGATGGGCACCGCCGGATCGACGCGTGCCGGGCGGTAGATGTCGAGGTAGTCGGTGCCGAGCCGCTTCAGCGAGTACGCGACGAAGTTCCGGATCGCCGCGGGCCGCGCGTCGTAGCCGACGAACCCGCCGGCCGGATCGCGCAGCGCGCCGAATTTCACGCTGATCAGCACCTGGTCGCGCGCCCGGCCGCGCAGCGCGTCGCGGATCAGCATCTCGTTGTCGCCCATGCCGTAAAAGTCGCCGGTATCGAGCAACGTGATCCCGTGGTCGAGCGCCGCGTGCAGCGTCGCGATGCTTTCGTCGCGGTCGGCCGGCCCGTACAGATCCGACATCCCCATGCAGCCGAGCCCGATCGCCGATACCTGCGGGCCGGTGCGGCCCAGTTGACGCAAGTCCATGTCCGTTTCCTTCGAATGGTGAGTGGATGAAACGGATTCTGGACGCGCGACGCCGCGCGATAAACGCGAAACGCGCCACCAAACCATTCGACGCTGATTAACAATGGAGTCTTTCCGTTTTCCGCCAAGGCCCTCGCCCGCATGGACCACCTGCAAGCAATGCGCATCTTCGCGCGCGTCGCCCATCTCGGCAGCTTCACGAAAGCGGCCGAGCAACTCCAGCTGCCGCGCCCGACGGTCAGCAACGCCGTCCAGTATCTGGAAAAGCACCTGAAGATCCGCCTGTTGCAACGCACGACGCGGCGCGTCGCGCTGACCGCCGAGGGCGCGACCTATTACGAGCGCTGCGTGCAGTTGCTGGCCGATCTCGACGATGCGGAAACGCTGTTCGAGGATGCCGGCGCGTCGCCGCGCGGCGTGATCCGCGTCGACCTGCCCGAACGTTTCGCGCTGACCCGGGTGATTCCGGCGCTGCCGGATTTTCACGCGCGCTACCCCGATCTGCGCGTCGCGATCAGCACGACCGACCGCTTCGTCGATCTCGTCGCGGACGGCATCGACTGCGCGGTGCGGGTCGGCGTGCTGTCCGACACGTCGCTCGTCGCGCGGCGCGTCGGCGAGATGGCCCAGATCAACTGCGCGTCGCCCGCCTATCTCGCGCGCCACGGCACGCCGCGCTCGCCGGACGAGCTGCCGGACCACGTCGCGGTCGGCTATTTCTCGAGCCGGACGGGCCGCGAGCTGGACTGGGAATATGCGGACATGGATTCGGGCGAGATGCACACGGTGAAGATGCACAGCATCGTGTCGGTCAACAGCTCGCAGGCGTATCTCGCGTGCTGCATCGCGGGCCTCGGGCTGATCCAGGCGCCGCGCGACGGGCTCGCGCCGCTGCTCGCCGACGGTTCGCTGGTCGAGGTGCTGCCGGAATGGAATGCCGGGCCGCTGCCCGTGTCGGTGGTGTTTCCGTACGGCCGGCATCTCGCGCCGCGCGTGCGGATCTTCGTCGACTGGCTCGCGGAAACGCTCGGCGGCCGGGCGGACTGACGGCGGCAGTGCCGGGGTTTTGCGCCCCGGCCGCCGGCGCCCGGGTCAGAACTTGTGGCGGATCGCGGCGCGCACCGCGAACTGGTTCGACGACGCCGACGGGCCGTCCGTCCCGACGACATAGCCGCCGTCGGCCGCCGTGCCCGTCTTGTCGCCGCCCACCTTCTGCCACGCGCCCTGCAGGTACACGTCGGTACGCTTCGACAGGCTGTAGTCGGCCATCAGGCCGACCGTGTGGTACTTCGGCTTGAACGAGCCGGCCGCGGCATCGTACTTGCCGTCCGTATACACGTACTGCGCGCCGAGGTAGAAATCGGGCGTGAGCTGGTACTTGCCGTTGATCTCGAAGTTCTGGAACTTCGTCGCGGTCAGCCCGAGGCCGGCGAACGTCGACGCCGGCAGGTAGACCGTCGATACGGGATTCTTCACGTCGGTCTTCGTATAGACGATGCCGACCGTGGCCGGGCCGAACGTGTAGTTGACGCCGCCGCCGAAGATGCGCAGCCGATCGGCGACGAAATTCGCGTCGTCGGCCGCGATCGCGCCCGCGCTGCCGATGCCCGGGTTGTTCGCCTGCAGGTACGCGGCCGCGACCTGCAGCCCGGCCAGCGAATATTGCGCGCCGATGCTGTACTGGCGGTTGTTCGAGAAGCCCGTGCCGTTGCTGAAGCTGTACGTGCCGCCGAACGTCAGGCCGTTCCAGTCGGGGCTCGCGTACTTGACCGTGTTGTTGACGCGGAACGAGTTGTCGGTGTTGTCGTTGTCGAACGGGTGCGAAAACAGCGTGCCGCCCCAGTTGCCGTTCGCGGTCAGCGGCGCGAGATAGTCGACGACGGAATCGTACTGGCGGCCGAGCGTCAGCGTGCCGAAGCGCGACTCGGAAAGCCCGACGAACGCCTGACGGCCGAACATGCGGCCGCCCTGGCCGAGCCGGCCGTTGTTCACGTCGAACCCGTTTTCCAGCGTGAAGATCGCCTTCAGCCCGCCGCCGAGATCCTCGCTGCCCTTCAGGCCCCACCGGCTGCCCTGCGCATAGCCGCTCGCGAGCTGGTAATTCGTCTTTCCGACCCCATTGACGTTGACGTTGTTCGTGTAATTGAAGCCTTCGTCGATCACGCCGTACAGCGTCACGCTGCTCTCGGCAAAGGCCGGCGCGGCGAATGCAGCGAGCGCGGCGGCAAAAATGACGTGCTTCTTCATGACGGATCTCCGGAGCCGAGGGCCGGGCAGGCCGAACGCCCGGCGAATGTTTGGTCTGTGTATGGGTGGCCCGCAGGGCGGACGACGCGGTGTGCGGCCGCGTGAGGACAAAATGGTGTCACGTCGCAAACCTTCCGTCCATCGGGTGCGGGTCGTCGCGCGCAAAGCGTTGCGCTCGTCCAACTGCCCCGTTGCGCGGAGAGCCTGACCGGGCTTATCGGCAGCGGCACGCCGGCCGGCCATCCGCGTAAACCCGATGGGCGTCGCATCGGTGGCACAATGCGCATCCGTTCGTCATTTCTTCACGAAGTCATGCTTCACCCCGATTCATGCGCGGCGCGCGCCGGCCGTACCCGCGGCCCGCGCCGGAAGGCGCGCCGATGACCGCGCCGGCCCGCGCCGGCCGCTACGCCGAGCTCGATTTCTTCCGCGGCCTCGTGCTGCTCGTCATCGTCGTCGACCACATCGGCGGCAGCATTCTGTCGCGCGTCACGCTGCACGCGTACGCGCTGTGCGACGCGGCCGAGGTATTCGTGTTCCTCGGCGGCTTCGCGACCGCCATTGCGTACAACTCGCTCGCCGAGCGGCACGACGAAGCCGCCGCGCGCCAGCGTTTCATCCGGCGTGCATTCGAGATCTACCGCGCGTTCCTCGTGACGGCCGGCCTGATGCTGCTGATCACGGCCGTGCTGAATGCGTTCGCGATCGACGGCCCGAACATGCCGACCAACGATCTCGACGGGCTGCTGCACAAGCCGCTCGCCGCGCTGCGCGACATCCTGCTGTTCCGCCGCCAGCCGTACCTTGCGTCGGTGCTGCCGATGTACGCGTTCTTCGCGCTGCTCGTCCCGCTCGCGCTGCCGCTCGCGCGCACGCAGCCATGGCTGATGCTCGCGTTCAGCGGATCGCTATGGTTTGCGGCGCCGCACGTCGCACGCTTCCTGCCGACCGTCGAAGGCGCGCCGTGGGATTTCAATCCGTTCGCGTGGCAATTCCTGTTCGTGCTCGGCGTGATCGCACGCTGCCAGCCCGTCTACCAGACGCTCTCGCCCAAGCCGCAGGGCTGGCTGCTGACGGCCGCGTCGCTCGCGATCGTCGCGGCCGGCGCGTACTACCGGCTGCGTATCGAGCCGTTCCCCACCGATCCGTCGATCAAGCAGAACCTCGGCGTGCTGCGGCTCGTGAACTTCCTCGCGATCGCGTGGCTCGCCGCCAAGCTCGTGCACCTCGGCTGGATGAAGAAGGTCGCGCACGCGATGCCGTGGATCGGCACGATCGGCCGGCAGGGGCTGCTGTGCTTCGTCGCGGGCACCGGCATCTCGCTCGCGGTCGATTCGCTGCTCTACCAGGCGACCGAAGGCTATCTCGACGTGCCGCTGGGCCTGACCGCCGACGCCGTCGCGATGGGGCTGCTGTATCTCGTCGCCAAGCTCTACGGGCCGCTCGTCGCGCGGCTGTCGTTCCGTTCGCGGCAATGACGCGCCGCGCCGTCACGCGCCGCTGCTACGATAGCCGGCGCCTCTTCTGAAACGATTCGCCATGCGCCGACTTGCCCTTCCGTTCGCCCTCGCCCTGTTCGCCGGCGCCATCGCCACCGCCCATGCCGCGCCGCCGGCGGCGCCTGCTCCGGCCGTATCGACCGCGCCACCGGCCGTCCAGACCGCGACGACGCCGTCCTCCGCGCCGGAGCCGTCCGTCAATCCGGGCAGCAGCGTCGTGCTGCGCACGTTCCGGTCGGCGTCGCTGAAGCGCGACTGGTCGTACACGGTCTACCTGCCGCCCGGCTACAACGCGGAAGGCGCCCGCTACCCGGTGATGTACCTGCTGCACGGCAACGCGGGCAACGCGAACGACTGGGTCACGCAGGGCCGGCTGCAGGCCACCGCCGACACGCTGATCGAGCGCCACGACATCCCGCCCGTCGTGATCGTGATGCCGCAGGGCGGCACCGACTGGTACGTCGATCGCAAGGAGAAGATGCAGAGCGCGTTCCTCAACGACCTGCTGCCCGAAGTCGAAGCGCACTTCGCGGTGTCGAACCAGCGCGCGGGCCGCGCGATCGGCGGCGTGTCGATGGGCGGCTTCGGCGCGCTGCGCTTCTCGCTGCTCGAACCGGGCCTGTTCTGCGGCGCGATGCTGCTGAGCCCCGCGATCTATGCGAACGAGCCGCCGCTCAATTCCGCCGCGCGCTACGTCGGCGTGTTCGGCGACCGCCAGTTCGATTCGCGCGTGTGGCACGAGCTCAATTATCCGGCGCTGCTGCGCGGCTATTTCGCGCGCAACTGGCGCGTGCCGATGTTCATCGCGGCCGGCGACGACGACCTGACGATCCAGGCGGAATCGAGCGTGCTGTACACGCACCTGCGCCGTGCACAGAACCCGGCCGAGCTGCGCATCGTCGACGGCGGGCATACGTGGGACGTCTGGCGCGGGCTGCTCGGGCAGGGGTTGAAGTATGCGCTGGAGTGCGTGAAGTGACGGCCGGCGGGCGTGGCAGGAAAGCCGCGCCCGGCCGGAAGAAAGGGGCGCCGCCGTCTCGTGGAGCACGTTTCACGATGTCGCCCGAATCCGGGGCATCGCGCATTTCGACTACAGTGCCGAAGTGGCGACGGCATCGACCGGCCACCTCTCCCGTCACTCAATCCGCAGGGAATCCAGCCATGTCCGACTCGAAGAAATTCGCCGCCGTCACGGGCGCCGGCTCCGGCATCGGTCGCGCCGCGGCCATCGCGCTCGCCCGGGCCGGCTTCACCGTCGCGCTGCTCGGACGCACGGAGGCGTCGCTGCGCGACACGCACGACGCCATCCGCGCCGCCGACGGCGACGCCGACGTGTTTCCCGTCGACGTCACCGACGAAGCCTCGGTCGATCACGCGTTCGCGCAGATCGCGCAACGGTTCGGCCGGCTCGATGTGCTGTTCAACAACGCCGGCCGCAATGCTCCGGTCGTTTCTCTCGACGAATACGAACTCGACGTGTGGAACAGCGTCGTCGCGACGAACCTGACCGGCGTCTTTCTGTGCGCGCGGGCCGCGTGGCGACTGATGAAAACGCAGACGCCGCAGGGCGGCCGCATCATCAACAACGGCTCGATCTCGGCACACGCGCCGCGCCCCGACACGATCGCGTACACGGCCACCAAGCACGCGGTCACCGGGATCACGAAGTCGCTCGCGCTGGATGGCCGCCGGTACAACATCGCGTGCGGCCAGATCGACATCGGCAACGCGGCCACCGCGCTCACCGAACGGATGACGCAAGGCGTCCCGCAAGCGGACGGCAGCCTCGCGCCCGAGGCGCGGATGGACGTCGCGCATGTCGCGAATGCGGTCGTCCAGATGGCGAATCTGCCGCTCGACGCGAACATCCTCAACATGACGATCATGGCGACCGCGATGCCGTTCGTCGGGCGCGGATAGCGCGTGGTGCGCGCCCGCGCGGACGACGGCGTTCACGCACGGGCCGCTGCCAAACCGATCCCTGGCGACGGCGCCGAATGCCCGCGCGTTCGCGACGCACATTCAGTGAGGCAGGCCGATCGCTTGCTGCTCGTCCTCGAGCAGCTGCGTCAGCGAACCCTGCAACCGCTCGAGGCTGCGCGGCGGGAGTGCGAAGCTGGCCCAGCCAAGCCCGCTATGACGCAGCAACAGCACCACGCCGCCCTCCAGCGGATGGCGCTCGGCATACCAGCAAGGATCCATCTCCGTCACGAATTGCTGCGCGTGCGGCGGACGTTCCGGCACCGCAGGCTGCATCGACGCGCGCAACAGGCTCAGGTACTGGATGACTGCGTCCACGTCTTCCGGATCGAGCACCGCCGCGCCCCGTTCGATCGACATCAACACGACGGGCTTGCCGCGCTCTTCGATCATCTTGATGCTCAACGGTTGTGCCATTTCTGTCGTCCTTGCCGCGGTTACGTGATCCCATTATCGATCCCCGTACACGTCTGCCGCCTGAAGATTCGTGATCCGCGCATGAATCTTTTTTTAGAAATTTTCTGGAAAACGCGCCGCGCGACCGTCTGTCGAGGCTCCGCCGCTTTCTAAACGAAATTTCATCCGGCCAGCACTGTTTTTTTAGCGTCCCGCATCCGCGTGCCTTCCATAATGAATTCGCTGCCCGCCCCGGCAGGCGCCGCGCGATGCGTCGACGTAGCCCGCCGAAGACGGACGCGCCCCCCGTATTTCCGGCACATCCATTCCTCGCCGATCATGAACCAACTGCAAGCGATGCGTGTCTTCACGCGTGTGGTCGAGTTATCGAGCTTCAGCCTCGCCGCGCGTCAGCTCGGCATGTCGGCCGCCGCGGTCACGCGCAGCGTCGGCATGCTCGAGGCACATCTGAACATGCGCCTGTTGAATCGGACCACGCGCAGCCTGTCGCTCACCGAGACGGGCCGCGAATATCTCGACGGCTGCCGCGCGATCATCGAGAAGCTCGACGAGATCGAATCGAATCTCGCGCAGGTCAATCGCGACCCGCACGGTACGCTGCGCATCGCCGCGTCGGCAACCTCGGTTGCGGCCGGGCTTGGCGCGCTGCTGTCCACGTATCGCCTCGCGCATCCGCGCGTGCGATTCGACGTGACGACCTTCGATATCCAGGTCGACATGGTGGAAGGCGGCTACGACGTGTGCTTCTGCGACGATCACCGCCTCGTCAACTCGACCTTCGTGTCGCGCACGTTGACGAACGTTCGCGACGTGATCGTCGCGTCTCCCGACTACCTCGCGCGCCACGGCACGCCGGTCGAGCCAGTCGAACTGAATACGCACTGCCTGCTGACCGTGTCGAACGGCGCCGCGCGCAACTGGGCGTTCTCGGACGTCGACGGGTGCGCTCGCATCGATACCGGCAATGCGCTGGCGTCGACCAGCAACACGATGGTGCGGATCGCGGCGCTCAATCACATGGGCATCGCACAATTGCCGCATCCGCTCGTTGCCGACGATCTCGCGCGCGGCACCCTGGTGCCGGTTCTCGAACGCTACGACGTGAACGGCGGGCCGCGCTGCGTATTGATCCTCTACCCGAGCCGCAATTACCTGTCCACGAAAGTGCGCAGCTTCATCGACTACGTGGTCGATCACTATCGCACGCCCGAGCGCATGGCCATGCAGCTTGCCGCGGCCTGATTCCGCGGATCGCGTACGCCATGACCCACATCCTGACGATCGAAGACGATCCGCTGATCGCGGATCACATCGCGCACACGCTGCGTGCCGAAGGCCACCGGGTCGACATCGCGCGCACCGGCCGCGACGGCATGGCCCGCGCGATGAGCGCGAACTACGACGCCGTCACGCTCGATCGCATGCTGCCCGACCTCGACGGGCTGACCATCCTCGCAACGATGCGCGGCGTCGGCCTCGATACGCCGGTACTCGTGATGAGTTCGCTGGCCGACGTCGACCAGCGTATCCAGGGGCTGCGCGCAGGCGGCGACGACTACCTCGTCAAGCCGTTCTCGCTCGAAGAAATGTGCGCACGCATCGACGTGCTGATTCGCCGGCGGCCGCGCGGCACGCACGTCGAGACGGTGCTGCGCGCCGGCGAGCTGGCGCTCGACCTGGTGCGGCGACGCGCCACGCTGGGCGCGCGCGAGCTCGCGCTGCTGCCGACCGAATCCCGCGTGCTCGAATTCATGATGCGCAACGCCGGCCGCGTGCTCACGCGCACGATGATCTTCGAGGCCGTGTGGGGCTGCCGCTTCGATCCCGGTACGAACCTGATCGACGTGCACATCGGCCGCCTGCGCAAGAAGGTGAACCGGCCGGGCGCGGCGCCCCTGATCCGCACGATCCGGGGCTCGGGCTACATGCTCGGTTGACGCCGCCCGCTACTTAAAACTTGTTTCATCTTTTTTGCGACCCGTTGTTAGGGGCTGCTCCGCAGAATGCGGTCGTCGGATGCGCATCGGTGTTTTCCCGAAGACGCGCACACCCGGCTCATCTTCACGACGATCTTGAACGGAGCAGCACCTCATGCTGAAAATTGTCCGGCTCGCGCTCACGCGGCCCTATACGTTCGTCGTACTGGCGCTGCTGATCCTGATCGCGGGCCCGCTCGCCGCAGTCCGAACGCCGATCGACATCTTCCCGGACATCCGCATCCCGGTGATCAGCGTCGTCTGGAACTACGCCGGACTGCAGCCGGACGACATGTCCGGGCGCGTGATCACCTACTACGAGCGCACGCTCGGCACGACGGTCAACGACGTCCAGCATATCGAGTCGCAATCGTTTCGCGGCTACGGCATCGTGAAGATCTTCTTCCAGCCGACCGTCGATATCCGCACCGCGACCGCGCAGGTCACCTCGATCTCGCAGACGGTGCTCAAGCAGATGCCGCCCGGCACCACGCCGCCGCAGATCCTCAACTACAACGCGTCGACCGTGCCCGTGCTGCAGATCGCACTGACCAGCGACACGCTCGACGAACAGAAGCTGGGCGATTACGCGGTCAACTTCATTCGGCCGCAGCTGCTGTCGGTGCCGGGCGTCGCGATTCCGACGCCGTACGGCGGCAAGACGCGCGAAGTCCAGATCGACCTCGATCCGCAGGCGCTGCAATCGAAAGGGCTGTCGGCGCAGGACGTCGCGCACGCGCTCGCGCAGCAGAATCAGATCATCCCGGCCGGCACGCAGAAGATCGGCCGCTTCGAATACAACATCAAGCTCAACAACAGCCCGCTCGCGCTCGACGCGTTGAACGACCTGCCGATCAAGTCGGTCGGCGGCACGACGATTTACATCCGCGACGTCGCCCACGTGCGCGACGGCTACCCGCCGCAGGGCAACATCGTGCGCGTGGACGGCCACCGCGCGGTGTTGATGAGCATCCTGAAGAACGGCTCGGCATCGACGCTCGACATCATCGCGGGCGTGAAGGCGAAGCTGCCGCTGGTCGAACAGACGCTGCCGCCGGGCCTGAAGCTCGTCACGATGGGCGACCAGTCGACCTTCGTGAACGGCGCCGTCAGCGGCGTGGCGCGCGAAGGCATCATCGCGGCCGCGCTGACCTCGCTGATGATCCTGCTGTTCCTCGGCTCGTGGCGCTCGACGCTGATCATCGCCGCGTCGATCCCGCTGGCCGTGCTCTCGGCGATCGCGCTGCTCGCGGCCACCGGCGAAACGCTGAACGTGATGACGCTCGGCGGCCTCGCGCTCGCGGTCGGGATCCTCGTCGACGATGCGACGGTGACGATCGAGAACGTGAACTGGCACCTCGAACAGGGCAAGGACACGCGCACCGCGATCGTCGACGGCGCGAAACAGATCGTGATGCCGGCGCTCGTCTCGCTGATGTGCATCTGCATCGTGTTCGTGCCGATGCTGATGCTCGACGGCATCTCGCGCTTTCTGTTCGTGCCGATGGCCAAGGCGGTGATCTTCTCGATGGTGTCGTCGTTCGTGCTGTCGCGCACCTTCGTGCCGATGCTCGCGCAATATCTGCTCAAGCCGCATGCGTCGGCCGGTCACGCATCGGGCGAACTGGCCGCGGTGATGGACCCGCACGCGGGTCACCCTGGCGCGCACGACGTCCCGCCGTCGCGCAATCCGCTGGTGCGATTCCAGCGTGCGTTCGAGCGCCGCTTCGAGTCCGTGCGCGCGTCGTACCGGATCCTGCTGGGCCTCGCGCTCACGCGCCGCAAGCCGTTCGTCGTCGCCTTCCTCTGCATCGTGGCCGCGTCCTTCCTGCTCGCCCCGTCGCTCGGCCGCAATTTCTTCCCGACCATCGATTCCGGCGAGATCGCGCTGCACGTGCGCGCGCCGGTCGGCACGCGTGTCGAGGAAACCGCCGCCGAGCTCGACCGCATCGAAAACACGATTCGCGGCGTGATTCCGCCCGCGCAATTGCGCGAAGTGATCGACAACATCGGCTTGCCGAACAGCGGGATCAACCTGACCTACAACAACAGCGGCACGCTCGGGCCGCAGGACGGCGACATCCTGATCTCGCTGTCGCGCGATCACGCGCCGACCGCCGACTACGTGCACACGCTGCGCGAACGCCTGCCGCGCGCCTATCCGGGCACCACGTTCTCGTTCCTGCCCGCCGACATCGTCAGCCAGATCCTCAACTTCGGCGCACCGGCCCCGGTCGACCTGCAGGTGGCCGGCCCCAACCAGCAGGCCAACCTCGCTTATGCGCGCGAGCTGTACCGCAAGCTGCGCCTGATCGCGGGGGTCGCCGACCCGCGCATCCAGCAGGCCAGCACCTATCCGCAGTTCACGGTGACGGTCGACCGCACGCGCGCCGACCAGCTCGGCATCACCGAGCAGGACGTGACGAACTCGGTGGTCGCGACGCTCGCCGGCACCAGCCAGGTCGACCCGACCTACTGGCTCAACCCGCGCAACGGCGTGTCCTATCCGATCGTCGCGCAAACGCCGCAGTACAGGATGACCACGCTGTCGGCGCTGCGGAACCTGCCGGTCACCGGCGCGAGCGGCCAATCCCAGCTGCTGGGCGGCCTGGCCACGATCACGCGGGGTGTCGGCAACGCGGTGGTGTCGCACTACAACATCGAACCGCTGTTCGACATCTACGCGACCACCCAGGGGCGCGACCTCGGCGCGGTCGCGGCCGACATCGACGATATCGTCAAGGCCACCGCGAAGGACGTGCCCAAGGGCTCGACCGTCACGCTGCGCGGCCAGGTGCAAACCATGAACGGCGCGTTCGCCGGCCTGCTGCTCGGCCTCGTGGGCGCGATCGTGCTGATCTACCTGCTGATCGTCGTGAACTTCCACTCGTGGGCCGACGCATTCGTGATCGTCTCGGCACTGCCGGCGGCGCTGGCCGGCATCGTCTGGATGCTGTTCACCACGCATACGCCGCTGTCGGTGCCGGCGCTGACCGGCGCGATCCTGTGCATGGGCGTGGCCACCGCCAACTCGATCCTCGTCGTCAGTTTCGCGCGCGAGCGCCTGGCGGAAACGGGCAACGCGCTCGCCTCCGCCCTCGAAGCCGGTTTCACGCGTTTCCGCCCGGTGCTGATGACCGCGCTCGCGATGATCATCGGCATGGCGCCGATGGCGCTCGGCCTCGGCGACGGCGGCGAGCAGAACGCGCCGCTCGGCCGCGCCGTGATCGGCGGCCTCGCGTGCGCGACGATCGCGACGCTGTTCTTCGTTCCCGTCGTGTTCAGCCTCGTGCATCGGCGCGACGCGCCGAAGCACGACGCGTCCCGCGCTTCCTCCCCTTCCGCGTCCGGAGCTTCCCATGTCCACTGAGATCGATATCAAGTCGCCGAAACGGCTGCCCAACCTCAAGCTCGTCGCCACGCTCACCGCGCTGATCGCGGTCGGCATCGTGGCGACCGGCATCGTCGGCCGCGCGCACGCGAAACGGGAAATGACCCGGTGGTCCGCCGAACAAGCGGTGCCGACCGTGGTCGCGTACACGCCGTCGACCGGCGGCGACGGCGCAACGCTCGTGCTGCCCGGCCACCTGTCCGCGTTCGAGCGCGCGCCGATCCACGCGCAGGTGTCGGGCTACCTGCATGCGTGGTACGCCGATATCGGCGCGCACGTGAAGTCGGGGCAGTTGCTCGGGCTGATCGATACGCCCGAACTCGACCAGCAACTGCAGCAGGCGCGCGCCGACCTGCAGAGCGCGCTCGCCAACGAGAAGCTCGCCGCGTCCACGGCCGCGCGCTGGACCAGGATGCTCGCGCAGGATTCGGTGTCGCAGCAGGAAACCGACGAAAAGACCAGCGACCTCGCGGCCAAGCAAGCGATCGTCGCCGCCAACGAGGCCAACGTGCGACGCCTCGACGCGCTCGAGGCATTCAAGCGTATCGTCGCGCCGTTCGACGGCGTCGTCACCGCGCGCAAGACCGACATCGGCCAGTTGATCTCGGCCGGCGGCGGCGCCGGCCCGGAGCTGTTTGCCGTGTCCGACGTCCACCGGATGCGCGTCTACGTGAGCGTGCCGCAGAACGAGGCCGCCGCGATCCGTCCCGGCATGACGGCCACGTTGACCGTGCCGGAGCATCCGGGCGAGACCTTCCGTGCGACGCTCGCCGACACCGACGACTCGATCGCCGATTCGACCGGCACGCTGCTCGTGCAGTTGATGGTCGACAACCCTGCAGGCAAGCTGATTCCCGGCGAATACACCGAAGTGCATTTCGCGCTGCCGGCCGGCAGCACCCATGCGTTGACGATTCCGGCCAGCTCGCTGATCTTCCGGCAGGCCGGCCTGCAGGTCGCCGTGGTCGGCAAGGACAATCGCGCGGTATTCAAACCCGTGACGATCGCGACCGACCTCGGTACGCACGTGCAGATCGCGACCGGCCTCGCGCCGGACGATCGCGTGATCGACAACCCGCCCGACTCGCTCGCGGCCGGCGACCCGGTCAGGCTCGCGGCGCCGGCCCGCACCGTCGCGTCGGCCGCGCGCGACACGGAGCGCTCGCATGGCTAACCGGCTTCGGCTCTGCGCGCTGCTCGCCGGCGTCGCGTTCTTGTCCGCGTGCTCGTTCGCGCCCGCCTATCACGCGCCGCAGACGGCGCTGCCGGCCAGCTTCAAGGAAGCGGACGGCTGGCAGGCCGCGCAGCCGGCCGACCGCATCGCGCGCGACGGCTGGTGGAAGGCGTTCCGCGATCCCGTGCTCGACCGGCTCGAGGCGCAGGTGAGCGTGGCCAACCCCGACGTGGCCGCTGCCGTGGCCCGCCACGACGAGGCGGCCGCGCTGTTCGATCAGGCGCGCTCGGGGCTGTTCCCGACCATCGGCCTCGGCGCGCAGGTCTCGAGCAACCGTCAGTCGGCCACGCGGCCGCTGCGCGGCTCGAACCAGCCGAACGTCTATGGCGCCAACACGCTCGACGCCGGCTTCGACTACGACCTCGACTTGTGGGGGAAAGTCCGCAACGCGGTCGCGGCCGGGCGAGCCGACGCCCAGGCGAGCGCCGACGATCTCGCGTCGGTGCGGCTGAGCCTGCAGGCGAGCCTCGCAAGCGCGTACTTCAGCCTGCGCGGGCTCGATCAGCAGCAACGGCTGCTGGCCGACACGATCGACACCTACCGGCGCGCGCTGCGCCTGACGACGAGCCGGCACGCGGGCGGCATCGCGTCGGACCTCGACGTGTCGCGCGCGCGAACGCAGCTCGACTCGGCCCGCGCGTCGGCCGAGGACGTCCGGGCGCGGCGTGCGCTCTACGAGCACTCGATCGCGACGCTCGCGGGCGTGCCGGCGTCGTCTTTCTCGCTGACGCCGAACCTGAGCGCGGCGTATCTGCCGACGATCCCGACCGGCATTCCCGCGACGCTGCTGCAGCGGCGTCCCGACGTGGCGGCCGCCGAGCGGCGCATGGCCGCCGCCAACGCGAAGATCGGCGTGGTGCGCGCGGCGTTCTTCCCCGACATCACGCTCGGGCTGGTCGGCGGCTATCAGAGCTCGGGCCTCGGTCACTGGCTCAGCGCGCCGAACGAGATCTGGTCGATCGGGCCCAGCCTCGCGCTGACGCTGTTCGATGGCGGCCGGCGCCAGGCGCTCACCGACCAGGCGCGCGCGCAGTTGGCCGAGAACGGCGCGAAATACCGCGCGGTGGTACTCGACGCATGCCGGCAGGTGGAAGACAACCTCGCACTCACGCACCACCTCGGCGACGAAGCCGATCGCGAGCAGGAAGCGCTCGACGCGGCCGAACGCACGTTGCAGCTGTCGATGTCGCGCTATCGGGACGGTGTCGTCAGCTATCTCGACGTGGTGACGGCGCAGGCCACCGAGCTGGATACGAAGGTCGCGATGCTGGAGCTGAACACGCGCCGGCAACTGGCGGCGGTGGGGTTGATCGCCGCGCTGGGCGGCGGGTGGTCGGCAGATGAAGCCGCGGCCGATACGCAAGCACCGGCCGCGCTGACGGCTCGTTCAACGGACTGAATCCTTCGCGACATGGACGACGCGTGTCGCATTTCAAGGCACCCGTCGCGATGAC
Organism: Burkholderia sp. MSMB1826; assembly: GCF_001526325.1. NCBI lineage: Bacteria > Pseudomonadati > Pseudomonadota > Betaproteobacteria > Burkholderiales > Burkholderiaceae > Burkholderia > Burkholderia sp. MSMB1826. Next base: position 163,144 of record NZ_LOYN01000010.1, on the reverse strand, counting down.
GGGTGCCGTTTTTTTACGCCGGACTGGCGGCTCAGAACTTGTGGCGGATGCCGGCTGCGACCACGGCCTGACGATCGTTGCCTGACGCTGCCAGGTTGAAGATCCCCGCGTTGCCGAGCACCGCGACGCCGTCGGCGCCTGTCACGCGCTGGTACACGCCTTCCAGATAGAGGTCGGTGCGGCGCGACAGCGCATAGTCGGCCTGCAGCATGAACTGGTTCCACTTCGGCGCGATGCTGCGGCCCGCATCGTCGAAGCGGCCCTGCGTGAACGTATAGGCGCCACCCAGCGAGAAAGCCGGCGTGACGAAGTAGCGTCCGTTCAGTTCGTAGTTGCTGAAGGTCAGCAACTGGCCGTTCACACGGCCGTATGCGCCGCCCTGCGACAGCTCGCGCGGGTCGTTCAGGATCGTTCTGGTGTAGACCAGGCCGATCGACGCATGGTCGAACGCATAGTGCGCGCCGGCGCCGAACGTGCGCCAGCGGCCGCCGGCCAGCATCGCGTCGCCATCCGAACTGCTCAGCGAACCACCAGTGTTCTGCGGCGCGTTCACGCCGCCCGGCTGGTTCGACTGCAGGTACGCGACGGCGAGGTCGACCGGGCCGTTCGCATACTGCGCGCCGACGCTGTATGCGTTGTCGTTGCTGAACCCGCCGCCCTGATTGCTGAAGCCGTACGCGCCGCCGAACGTGAAGCCGCCGTAGTTCGCACTGCGGAACTTCACCGCGTTGTTCATCCGCGTGTCGTTGGCGAGGTTGTCGTTGTCGTACGGATGATCGGCGAGGTTGCCGCCGAATCCCGACCCCGTCGCCGACAGCGGCGCGACGAAGTCGACCAGGAAATCGTATTGGCGGCCGAGCGTGACCGTGCCCCACTGGCGGCTCGCGAGGCCGACCCACGCCTGGCGGCCGAATTCGTCGCCGCCGTTGCCGAGCTTGCCGTTCGCGACGTTGAAGCCGTTCTCGAGCGTGAACACGGCGGCCAGGCCGCCGCCGAGATCCTCGTTGCCGCGCAGCCCCCAGCGCGACGTGCTGACGTTGCCGCTCTGCAGGCCGTAGACGGGCCCCGCGCCCGCGGCCGATTTCTGGTTGCTGATGTAGTCCAGGCCCGCGTCGATCGTGCCGTACAGCGTCACGCTGCTCTGCGCATGCGCCGAACTCGCCAGCAGGCACGCGACGGCTGCCGGAATTGCCAGATATTTCTTCATGATGGTTTCGTTGGAGTGGATCGGTCTGCTAGCATCGCCGGCCCGCGCGACATGGCCGCTCGTGCGCGATGCGATGGCGCCCAATTTAGGCAGCGGGCATGACAGCGCCGTTATCGAAACGGCCCGAAAAATGAAACCTGCTTCATCTTGACGACATCCCGGTTTCACGTCCCCGCGAATGCGCGCCGGTGCATGAATTTCTTTTCACGTTGCGTATGCCGATCCGTTAACGCCCCTCCTCTATGCTCGTCCTCAACCCCGGCGCGATGCCGATATCGACACGCCGCGCCGCGGGGAGATGCCCAGTCGATCATCATGAGGACTCCAAACATGAAAACCACCAGCATCGTCGCCGCCGCCATGCTTGCGGCAATCGGCACGCTGTCCGTTCCCGCGTTTGCCCTGACCGGCAGCCAGCCGATCCCGATGTCGCCGGCCGCCACCAAGGACGGCGCGCCTGGCACTCAGGCCGCCGGCCAGTGGGTGCCGCCCTACGGCCAGCCGATCCACGAGAAGACCCGCGCCGAAGTCCATGCCGAGCTTGTGCAGGCCGAACAGGACGGGCAGCTCAAGTACCTGAACTCCACGCTCTATGCGCATTGACGGGTGCGACCGTGCGGCCGGGCGCTGCCCGGCGCACGCCGGCTGTCCCCGAATGGCTCGCCATCCATGAAGCTGCTTTCTCTGCTCGCCCGTTCCGCCCGTCTCACGCTCGTCGCGCTTGCCGCCGGCGTCATGTTGTCCGCCTGTGCCGCCGCGCAGCCCGACGGCCCCGGCAATTGTGTCGGCCCGCCCGACTTCTGCGTGCCCTTCTTCGGCTCGTAAACGCACGACGGGCGCGCTGCCGCCGGCAGAGCGCCCGTCGCGTCGGTCGCGCGGCCGACACCGCGCGCTCATGCGTCCGGCAGCGTCACCTGGTAGCCATAGCGGCTCACCGTATCGATGCGGACGTCGGGCAGATGCCGCGCGAGCTTACGGCGTAGTCGCGACACCACGAGATTGACGCTCGACGGATCGACGTCCTCCTTGTCCTGCCATACATAGCGGATCAATTGGTCGCGCGGCACCGGCGCGTTCGGATGGCGCATCAGGCATTCGAGCAACAAGAATTCCCGGCGCGTCACGGCGAGGCGCAGCTTGCCCTCCTTGAGCTCGCGCGCGAGTGTCCCGACCGCGGACGCACCCGCGATCGAACGACCCGCATCGCGCGGCCCGGCCAGCCGCTGCAACGCCTCCAGGCGTTCGTGCAGCTCGATGAACGAATACGGTGCGCAGAAACACGCATCGGCGCCCGCGCGCAACATATGGATGCGTTCGCGCGCCGACGCCTCGCCGAACAGCACCACGAGCGCGGCGCCGCCGCTGTCGGCTACGAAACGCGGCAGCATCCCGAGCAACGCGGCCTCGCCGCCGGGCTCGAACGCGGTCGCGACGATCGCGTCGAACGCCTCCTGCGACGCGAGGAACAGGCCGTCGCGCGGATCGTCGGCGCGCTGCACGCTGTGCCCGCTTTCCTGCAGCGCCTTGTGCAGCCACGACGCTTCCGGATGCGGCGAAGTCACGAGCAGGATGCGCATCGTCAGGCGGCCTCGCGGCTGCAACATGCGATCGCGTGCAGCGTCGTCCGGACGGCCGTCATCCCAGCGACCTCGGCCAGCATTCGATCGTCACGCGCGTGCCGGGCGCGGCATTGCCGATCCGCAGCGTGAAATCGTGCACGTTGACGACCGTCGACACGATGCTCAGGCCGAGGCCGGCCCCGGCGAGATGCCCGGTGCGGCGGCTGCGGTACCGATACCGCAGCACCGCGTCGCGTTCGTCGGCTGCGATGCCCGGGCCGTTGTCGATCACGTCGATGCGCGGGCCGGACGGCGTGTCGTGAAGTTCCAGGCGCACCGTATCGCCCGCCGTCGTGTACTTGAGCGCGTTGTCGAGCAGGTTGCTCAGCGCCTCGAACAACAGCGCGCGATCGCCGTGAATCCGCGCCACCGGCTCGACCGACTGCACGAAGTGGATCGCGCGGCTGTCCGCGAGCGGTTCGAACAACTGCCCGATGTCCACCACCAGATCCTCCAGCGACAGCTCCGCAAATCCGCCGCGCCGCTGCAACGAACCGATTTCGGCGATACGCAGCATCGCCCGGAAACGATCGAGCAACACGTCGGTCTCGTTGCGTGCACGCGAGACGAGACGCGCCAGCACGGCATCGTCGAGCCGCTCCGCGCGCTGCGCTGCCTGCGCGAGCAGCGTGTGCACGTGTGCGAGCGGCGTCCGCAAGTCATGCGCGATGCCGTCGCAGACGCCCTTTACCTCGTTCATCAGCCGTTCGATCTCCTCGAGCATGTGATTGACGAGATGGGACAGCAGATCGGTCTCGTCGTGTCCGCCCACCGGCAGCCGCTGGCCGAGATCGCCCTGCGCAATGCACTGCGTGATGCGCCGGACTTCCTTCAGACGCCGCATTTGCCGCACGCTGAGCATCAGGCCACCCACGACGCCCGTGCCAAGACAGAGCAGCCCGCCGCCGACCAGCGCCTGGATGATCGCCGCGCGGATTCGCAGGATGTGCGTGAGGTCGCGTCCGAGCACCAGCACGTCGCCGTTTGCACGGCGCTCCGCCATCGTGCGGACGACCGGCGGCACCTGGTCTCCCGCGATCGGCATCGTGTGATCGAGCGTCACGCCGCTGCGGTTCGGCTGCAGGCCGGCGGGCAACGCCAGCACATCGCCGGCAATATGCCTGCCATCCGCGGTGAAGAGCCCGTAGTAGTTGGTATGCATCCGCTCGTGCTCGATCCGGTGCAGGATCGCGGCAGCAAGCTGGTCGTCCCGTATCGAATCGAAATAGATCATCTGCCAATCGATCACCGTGTCGGTTTCCCGCTCCATGTCGTGCGTGATCACCGATGCGATGAAACCGAGCAGCAGCATGACCGACACGGAGAAGGTGACGGCATAGACCGACACCAGCCGAAACGTACTCGAGTACCAGCGTCGCGCGGGTGCCGGCTGGACCCGATGTGCGGCGCACGCCGCGGTAGCCGGTTCAGCCAAGGCAATACCCCGCGCCGCGTACCGTCTGGATCATCTGCTTCGCATCGGGGGGATCGATCTTCTTGCGCAACCGGCCCATGTGCACTTCGATCAGGTTCGTGCCGGGATCGAAGTGATAGCCCCATACGGCCTCGAACAACATCGTCCGCGTAATAGTTTGCCCGGCATTGCGCATCATGTATTCGAGCACGCGATATTCGGTCGGCAACAGCACGATTTCCTCGCCGTCGCGGAACGCCTTGCGTGAGATCAAGTCGAGCTTGAGGGGGCCGACGACCAGCGTCGTGTCGAACGGAGCCGGCGCGGCCTGGCTCCGGCGCAGCAGCACCTCCAGGCGCGCGGCCATTTCCTCGGGATCGAACGGCTTGGTCAGGTAGTCGTCGCCCCCCGCGCGCAGCCCGCGCACCCGTTCGTCGACATCGCCGAGCGCGCTCAGCATCAGCACGGGTGTGCGCACGCCGACGCTGCGCATCGTGGTCAGGATCGTGAGGCCATCGACGACCGGCAGCATCCGGTCGAGCGTGATCACGTCGAACTCGTTGCCGAGCGCGCGCGCCATCCCATCGCGCCCGTTCGCCACCCATTCGACCGTAAAGCCGCGCCCCTCCAGCTCTCTGACTATTTCGTTCGCGGCGATTTCGTCGTCCTCGATCGTGAGGACGTGCGCGATGGCCGTACGCTCCTCGGCCGGCGTGTCACGCGAAGTGGGCTCGTTGCCCGGGGAAGCGGATGATGCCATGTACGATTCTCGTCTTCGTCGAAGGGACGTATGCGCGTCGATACCCGACGACCGAACGCGCTCGTGCAGAGCTTATGCGTGCCCGCGTAAAAGATGCACATCGGCTTCGTGAAGAAAGTTTCATATCCGGCAGCATGGCGTTCGGGTCGTCTTCGATCCCGGCCGGTGCGCCGTCGCAACGGAGGCCGGGATCGACGCAGCATGCGGGCCATTGCGACACGATGCCGTACCGCGACCATTCATGCGCACCGGTCGGCGCGACCGGCTGCGAACCGAGCGCCGCAACGCGCGATCAGCGCGGGCGAGATCGTGTGCCCGATCCGTCCGCACGATGCAACGCGAGATCGCGTGCGGCATCGATCGCGCGATCCGTCCGTTCGGCTTTCGCATGCGCGAGCGTCACGTCGGCGATCGCGAGCCCGGTTCCCTGCACCTTCGCGAATGCCGGCAGCGACGCACACATCAGCGCGACCAGTCCAGTCGTCATGACCGTCGATTTCATTGCATTACCCCAGTGTGTACCGCGCGGCGCACGGCGTCGATCGATTCGTCGCTAGACGATACGCCGCAGCGCCTAACCATCCGGAAACACGCACATGAAGGATTCTTTAAATTCCCATGCGGCAGCCGATGCACGGACGGAACCGTGCTTGCCTAAAACATCTTTCATCATTGCGCTGCCGTTTAGATAGTCCGCCGTGCCTAATCTTCGTCTCGCGGCCGACGCAGGCATCCTGCCGTACGGCCTCTACCCAACGCTATCCAGGAGCCGAAGATGAATCATCCCGTCCGTTACCTCGTCTGCGCCGCCATGCTCGCACTGAGCGTCTGCGCGCATGCCGAGACGACGCTCACGTCGGCGCAATGCCATGACTATCCGTTCGTGCATACGAAAGGCCCGGTCTCCCACCGGCAGCTCGTCAACGAACTGAACGAGCTGGAGTCCGTCGGTTACAACCCGTCGTCCGGCGACGAGAGCAGCTATCCGGACGACATCGATTCGGCACAGGCGCGCCTGATGCAGAAGTATCAGCACGATTGTGCCGGTGCAGCCAATACCGTCGCGTCGAACGGCAACTGAATCGTCTGCGGCACACGTTCTCCGAGTTTGCGCGCGAGCCTCGCGGCCGCGCGCGTTTTTTTGGATTGATGTGACTCGGTCGTCGACGGCACACGCGACCGTGTCCTCGTGCGCTTTGCCCCGACATTCCGTTCCGATATGTCGACGTGTCACGCGAATAAAATCTTCATGTCAACCGGCGAAAAACGGAAAACGACACATCGTAAAGCGTTCGATACGTCAAACGACTCCAAAGCACCCCTATCTTTACGCGTGAGGCCCATCGCCGCACGAGACTTTCGAATACTGAAAGAGAGTCTTTCCATGCACGTTGCGGCGCCCGCTTTTCCTCTGCCTACACTGCCTCGTCCGCCGAGATCGCATTTCGGGACGACATCGACGTCGGCGCCATCCAGCGCCGACTACCCAACCACACCATCAGAGCAACGAAATGAAACGTCGATCGATGAAACCGCGCTGGTTCGCATTCGCGCCGGCACTCCTGCTCGCCGGTGCGGCGCACGCACAGCAGAGCATCACGCTATACGGGCTGATAGACGAAGGGCTCAACTTCACGAGCAACGCAGGCGGCCATCGTGCATGGCAGATGTCGAGCGGAGACACATTCGGCAGCCGATGGGGCTTGAAAGGCAGTGAAGATCTGGGCGGCGGCGACAAGGCCATCTTTCAGCTCGAAAACGGCTTCAACGTGAACAGCGGCAAGCTCGGTCAGGATTCGAGCATGTTCGGCCGCCAGGCGTTCGTGGGTCTGTCGTCTTCACGGTATGGCACGCTCACGCTCGGACGCCAGTACGACACCAGCGTCGACGCGCTCGGCTTCGGCGGTATCACGGCGGCCGGCAACTGGGCGGGCGACATCGCTACCCACCCGTTCGACAACGACAATACGGACTGGGATTTCCGCGTCGACAATGCCGTCAAATATGTCACTCCGACATACCGCGGACTCACGGCGGAAGCGATGTACGGCTTCAGCAACCAGCCCGGCGGATTCTCGGACAATCGCGTCTGGGGCGCCACGCTGAACTACCAGAGCGGCAACCTGAGCGCGGCGGCGTCCTACCTGAAGCTCGACAATCCGGGGCTCGCCGCGGGTGGCGCGGTCAACGGTGGCGATCTCTTCAACGGATCGTCGCAGCAGGACATCGGCGTGGCGGCTTCCTACCAGCTTACCCACGTACTCGTCGGCGCCGCGTGGTCCCATGTCGATGTCTACAACCCCGCCGGCAACGCATGGATCGACGATCCAACCCTGCAGAACGGCGCGACGTGGAATGCGTGGAAATTCGACAACTTCGAACTCAATGCTCAGTACTACTTTAATCACGCCCTATGGCTGGGAGCCTCCTACACGTTCACCATCGCGCATCTGTACACGTCCGACACGAAATATGTCCCCAAGTGGCACCAGATCGGCATGATGCTCGACTATGACCTGAGCAAGCGCACTTCGCTGTATCTGCAAGGTGCGTGGCAGCATGTCGTCAGCGCTCGTACCGGCACCGGCTTCGACGAAGCACAGATCGTGGACGCATCGGCTGGCGCGTCGTCCGGGCCGAACCAGATGGTTTATCGCATCGGCATGTTGCATCGCTTCTAGCCCGCGACACGCCCGCACCGGAACCCGCTCGGCGCGGCTTCGGTGCGGGCGCCGGCATGTCGATCGGCATTCGATGCGAATCATCGTCATGAATGCGCTCGATTACACGCGGGCACACGTGCTCAGTCCTCGTGCGGGATGCCTTCGATCGGACACGCCGGCGTGCCGGGCGTAGCGCGCGTCAGCGCTTCGACACGGCGACGCGTGGCATCGGGATCCGCAATCCAGTCGCGATAGAAGCCGAACGGACAGTCCGCGACGCCGTTCGCGCCATCGCCGGAGTGGATCGTGCCGGTATAGCCGCGATGCAGCAGCTTGTAGAGATGATTCTGCGACTGCATGTTACGCCGCGCGTCGCGAATCAGGCCGAGCGACAGCTCCGCATACTGCACGCCCATCTCCTCCTCGCCGCATTCGCCGAGCGTGCGCCCGTCGAACCCGACGATCGCCGAATGGCCGAAGTACGAATACACGCCGTCCCAGCCGGTGGCGTTGGCCACTGCGACGTACGTGTTGTTCATCCACGCCATGGCCTTCGCGACCATCACCTGCTGCTCTTTCGCCGGGTACATGTAGCCCTGGCAGCGCACGATCAACTCGGCGCCCTTCATCGCGCAGTCGCGCCAGATCTCCGGATAATTGCCGTCGTCGCAGATGATCAGGCTGATCTTGAGGCCTTTCGGCCCGTCCGTCACATAGGTGCGGTCGCCCGGATACCAGCCTTCGATCGGCGTCCACGGCATGATCTTGCGATACTTCTGCACGATTTCCCCGCGATCGTCGATCAGCACGAGCGTGTTGTACGGCACCTTGCGCGGATGCGCCTCGTGGCGCTCGCCCGTGATCGAGAACACACCCCACACGTTGGCCTTGCGGCACGCCGCGGCGAAAATGTCGGTCTCCTCGCCCGGAATCGTCGACGCCGTATCGAACATTTCCTGGCGATCGTACATGATGCCGTGAGTCGAATACTCGGGAAACACCACGAGATCCATGCCCGGCAAACCCTGCTTCATGCCGACCACCATGTCGGCGATACGACGCGCGTTGTCGAGCACCTCCGACTTCGTGTGCAGACGCGGCATCTTGTAGTTGACCACCGCGACACCCACACAATCGCGGCTACTCGAAATATCGCCCTGTCGCATGATGCTTCCTCCTCGAACACGTCAACATTGACGCCGCACGACGGCCGCTGCTTCCGGGCATCGGCTCGCGCGCGGCACACCTCAGTGGCTGATCATCCACGGCCGTCCCGCCGGCCGCTTGAGGCCGTCCGACGCCGTGCCGGCGAGTTTCATCGCGCCGCCCGAACAGCAACTGCAACCGGCACGATGACGCAGCGGCGGCCCATCGCCGGACTGACGCGGCGCGTGCGCGGCACGTTCGTTGGTCGCGTGTGCGGCGCGGCTCGCCCCTCCCATCAGCGCCAGTGACGGCGCGCTGACGACGCGTTCGCCTTGCGCGCCACAGTCGGGACAACAGCACGGTTTCTCGCGATCCGCGATGCGGCGCATGACGGAGAACGGCCCGCAGCTTGCACACTCGAAGTCGTAGATCGGCATGACGGCCTCCTTTTCCCGCGCGATTTCAGTGTGCCGCTCACGCCTTCGCGAGATCCGGCGAACACGGCACATCCACGCCGCTCTGGATGTACTGGGCCGGGCCGTCGGCATTCGGGCGGATATCGAAGTCGAAGATCTGCGTGGGCAGCCACAAGGTCGCACATGCGTTCGGAATATCCACCACGCCGCTGATATGCCCCTGCACCGGCGCGCAGCCAAGCAGCGAATACGCTTGTGCACCCGAATAACCGAATTTCTTCAGATACTCGATGGCGTTCAGACACGCCTGGCGATATGCGGTGGTGACGTCGAGATAATGCTGGCCGCCGTGCTCGTCGACGGAAATTCCCTCGAAAATCAGGTAATCGTTGTAGGTCGGCGTGATCGGGCTGGGCTGAAAGACGGGGTTGCGAATACCGTACTTCGCCATGCCGCCCTTGATGAGATTCACGCGCATGTGTACCCAGCCGGCCATTTCGATCGCGCCGCAGAACGTGATCTCGCCGTCGCCCTGGCTGAAGTGCAGGTCGCCGACCGACAGGCCCGCGCCATCCACGTAGACCGGGAAAAACACCTTCGAGCCGCGGGACAGATCCTTGATGTCGCAATTGCCGCCATGCTCGCGTGGCGGCACCGTGCGCGCGCCTTGCGCGGCGGCCCGGTCGCGCGCGTCGCCCGCGAGCTTGCCCATGTGCGCGGTGGCCGCGAACGGCGGATTCGCGAGCGGCGGCACGCGATCGGGCGCGGTGGCGATCAGGCCGGCTTCGCGCGCGTTCCAGGTCTCCAGCAGTGTCGGATCGGGCAGGCAGCCGATCAGGCCCGGGTGAATGAGGCCCGCGAAATTCACGCCCGGAATATGGCGGGAACTCGTATAGACGCCGTGAAAATCCCAGATCGATTTTTGCGCGCTGGGGAAATGATCGGTGAGAAAGCCGCCGCCGTTCGTCTTCGAAAAGAAGCCGTTGAAGCCCCATTGGCTGTCGGCCTTCGCGCCGATGTCGAGCAGGTCGACCACCAGCAGGTCGCCGGGCTCCGCGCCGTGCACGCCTACCGGGCCCGACAGAAAATGCACGATCGACAGGTCGATGTCGCGCACGTCGTCGGCGCTGTCGTCGTTCTTGATGAAGCCACCGGTCCAGTCGTAGGTTTCGAGGATGAAATCGTCGCCGGGCTTCACCCAGCAGGCCATCGGAATGTCGGGGTGCCAGCGGTTGTGCACCTGTTCGTTGTCGTAGGCCGACTGGTTCAGATCGATCTTGATGAGAGTCTCGGGCATGGCGTTCGCTCCTGGGTTCGCGGATTGACATACGGCGCGGCGGGCGAACGCCGCGCCGCGCTCAGACGGACAGGTATTCGCGGATGCGGTCGGTGTCGCCCGCATCGCGCGTGCTCTGGTGCACGAAGCGCCCGCCCTCGATCACGAACAGGCGGTCGGCGACGTCGAGCGCGAAGCTCAACACCTGCTCCGACACGACGATGGCGATATTGCGGCTCGTGCGAATCTGGTTGAGCGCCTTGGCGATGTCCTTGATGACGGACGGCTGGATGCCTTCGGTCGGCTCGTCGAGCAGCAGCACTTTCGGGTCGGTCGCGAGCGCGCGCGCGATCGCGAGTTGCTGTTGCTGGCCGCCCGAGAGATTGCCGCCCTTGCGCTTTCTCATGTCGAACAGCACGGGAAACAACGCGTAAAGTTCGTCGGGCACACGCTGGCTCTGCGCGTTTTCGAGGCCCGTCTGGATGTTTTCCTCGACGCTCAGCGACGCGAAAATCTGCCGCCCTTGCGGCACGTAGCCGATGCCCTTCGACACGCGGCGGTAGCTCTCGTCCTTCGACACGTCCGCGCCCGCCACGCGCACCGTGCCGCGATTGGCAGGCAGCATGCCGATCAGCGCCTTGAACAGCGTGGTCTTGCCCATGCCGTTGCGGCCCATCACGGCCACGCTTTCGCCTTGCGCAACGGAAAAGTCGATGCCGTGCAGCACTTCGCTCTGGCCGTAGCTGACGACGAGATCGTCGACTTCCAGCATGATGTGTCCTCCGTTTTGTCGTTCGATGGCCGACTCAGTGGCCCAGGTAGACGTCGATCACGCGCGGGTCGGCCTGCACCTGCGCCATCGGCCCTTCCGCGAGGATCTTCCCCTGATGCATGACCGTGACCTTGTGCGCGATGCGCTCCACGAAGGCCATGTCGTGTTCGATCACGATCATCGAGCGGTTGCAGCAGATGCGGTCGAGCAGATCGGCGGTCAGCTCGCGTTCGCGTACGCTCATGCCCGCGATCGGCTCGTCCAGCATCAACAGTTCCGGGTCCTGCATCAGCAGCATGCCGATTTCGAGCCACTGCTTCTGGCCGTGCGAAAGCAGTCCCGCTTCCTGGTCGAGCGCGCCGGCCAGGCCGATTTCATTGGCCACGTCGTGCACGCGATCGGCCACTTCGGCGTCCTCGCGATAGGCGAGCGCGCCCAATACGCTGCGTCCGCGCGGAAACGACACTTCGAGGTTCTGCTCCACGCTCAGGTTTTCGTAAATCGACGGCGTCTGGAACTTGCGGCCGATCCCTTTGCGCACGCGGCGGAATTCCGCGAGGTTCGTGATTTCCTCGTTGCGGAACTTGATGCTGCCCGCCGTTTCCTTCGTCTTGCCGCAGATGAGGTCGAGCAGCGTGGTCTTGCCCGCGCCGTTCGGGCCGATCACCACGCGCAGCTCGCCACGTTCGAGATACAGATTGAGCGAATCGATCGCCTTGAAGCCGTCGAACGACACGGTCAGGTCTTCGATCGCGAGCAGAAAGTCGGTATTGCTCATGCTTCACGCCTCCTCGTTCGCCGCGCCGAGCAGCCGCCGCACGCGCGGGCGTACATGCGCGTCGTAAAGACCGGCCAGCCCGTCCGGAAACACCATCACCACGCCGATGAACATCGCCGCCATCAGATAGAGCCAGAGATTCGGAAAGCTCTCGGAGAACCAGCTCTTGCCGAGATTGACGAGAATCGCGCCGTACACCGCGCCGACCAGCGACATGCGCCCGCCAATAGCCGCGTAGATCACCATTTCGATCGACGGCACGATGCCGACGAACGACGGCGACATGAAGCCCACCTGCAGCGTGAACATCGCGCCGCCGATGGCCGCGAGCATCGCCGCGAGACAGAATGCGAACACCTTGAACATCGCGACGTCGTAGCCCGAGAAGCGCACACGGTCTTCCTTGTCGCGCATCGCGAGCAGCAGCGTGCCGAGCTTGCTGCGCTGAACCCAGCGGCAGGCGAGCAGCGCCCCGATCAACAGCGCGGCATTCACGAAGTACAGGATCAGCTTCGCGTGATCGGTGCGGATGTCCCAGCCGAGCAGCGTGGGCAGGTCGGTGATACCGTTCACGCCGCCCGTATAGCCTTGCTGGCCGATGATCAGCACCGAGAGGATCAGCGCGACCGCCTGCGTGATGATCGCGAAGTACACGCCGCCCACGCGCCGCTTGAACATCGCGTAGCCGATCACGAACGCGAGCGCCGTCGGCACGACGAGCACCGCGAGTATCGAGAACGGCAAGTGATGAAACGGCTTCCACCACGCGGGCAGCGCGGTGAGCTGATTCCAGTCCATGAAGTCGGGAATGCCCGGCGTGGTCTGCGTGCGCGTGGCGGCCGGGTCGGACGCTTCGAGCTTGAGAAACATCGCCATCGCGTAACCGCCGAGGCCGAAGAACACGCCCTGGCCGAGGCTGAGCACGCCGCCGTAGCCCCACGCGATCACGAGACCGATCGCCACGAACGCGTAGGTCAGGTACTTGCCCATCAGGTTCAGGCGGAACGTGTCGAGCACGAGCGGAAACACGACCGCGATCAGCAGCGCGAGCAACGCGATGCCCGCATAGCCCGACGCGTCGAGCCGCGCCACGCGGGCACGCCAGCCGGCCGGCGACGCGCCCGGCCCTGACCGCGGGGATATGCGGACCGCCGTGGGTTGGATGGGTTTCATGTCCATCTCTCCAGTCGAATGAAGCTGTGAATGAGGCTTGTGCACGAACGCGGGCTCAAACTCGCCGCACCTTCGATGCGAACAGGCCCTGCGGACGCAGCATGAGAATCACCACGACGGTGAGCAGCGTGAGCACGCGTGCGATCGAGCCCGACAGAAAGAACTCGCTGATCGACTGCATCTGCGCGATGCCGAACGCCGACGCCATGGTGCCGAGCAGGCTCGCCGCGCCGCCGAACGTCACGACGAGAAACGAATCGACGATATAGAGCGAGCCGCTCGTCGGTCCCGTCGAGCCGATGGCCGTGAAGGCCGCGCCCGCCACGCCCGCGATGCCGCAGCCGATCGAAAAGGTCATGCGGTCGGTGCGTCGCGTGTTGATGCCTGCCGCGTTCGCCATCGGCCGGTTCGCGACCGTGGCGCGCACGCGCAAGCCCCAGCGCGAGCGGTAGAGCGCGAGCAGCAGGCCGCCCGTCATCAGCAGCGCGAGGCCCATCACGAACATGCCGCTCACCGGAATGTCGAGGCCGGGCGTGGGTTCCCACGAACCCATCAGCCAGTCGGGCAGCGCCGGACTCACCTCTTTCGGCCCGAAGGTCGAGCGGAACACCTGCTGCATGCCGAGGCTCAAGCCCCAGGTGGCGAGCAGCGTATCGAGCGGACGCTTGTAGAGATGGCGGATCAACGCCCATTCGGCAAGCCAGCCTGCCGCGAAGGCCAGCACGAACGCCGCGAGAATCGCGAAGAAGAAATACACGGGCGTGAGCGCGTGCCAGACGTTCTGCGAGAACCACGAAAACAGGTAGACCGTATAGGCGCCGATCGTCATGAACTCGCCATGCGCCATGTTGATCACGCCCATCTGGCCGAAGATCACGGCGAGCCCGAGCCCCATCAGGAGCAGGACGCTGAAGAGGCTCAGACCGGCGAAGCCCTGCATCAGCGTGATGTTGAAAATATCGGTAGCGGACATCGAACGCTCCTCGCGCGGCGGCGCGATCGGCCGCCGCGCCGCTGCGGTTGACGGATTACATGTAGCCCTTCGGGAACGGGTTCGGCTGGATCGGCTGATCCGACTGCGCGACCACCTTGAACTGGCCGTCTGCCTGCCCCTGGCCGATCAGCGAGCGGCTCCACAGGTGATGGTTCGCATCGACCTTCGCGTAGCCTTGCGGCGCGTTCGGCACCTCGATGCCGGCCGAATGCGCGACCACCTTGTCCACATCGAAACTGCCCGCGCGCTCGCACGCGGCCTTCCAGATCCACGGGCCGAGATAGGCAGCCTGGGTCACGTCGCCGATCACCGACTTCTGGCCGTAGCGCGCCTTGAACGCCGAGACGAACTTCCTGTTGTTTTCGTTATCGAGCGACTGGAAGTACTTCATCGACGAATAGAAGCCCGCGAAGTTGTCGCCGCCGATGCCGAGCACTTCGTCCTCGGTCACCGACAGCGTCAACAGGAACTGCTTCTGCGGCGTGATGCCCGCGGCCTTGAGCTGCTTGTAGAACGCCACGTTCGAGCCGCCCACCACGGTCGCGAAGATGCAGTCCGGTCGCGCGAGCTTGATCTTGTTCATCAGCGACGCAAACTCGGTCGTGCCGAGCGGGTAATACTCCTCGCCCGCCACCTTCGCGTGCAGATGCTGTTCGATATGCCGGCGCGCGATCTTGTTGGACGTGCGCGGCCAGATGTAGTCGGAACCGATCAGGAAGAATGTCTTGGCCTTCTTCGCGTGCGAGGCCCAGTCGAGCGCCCACAGAATCTGCTGGGTCGCTTCCTGGCCCGTGTAGAACACGTTCTTCGACTGTTCGAGGCCTTCGTAGAAGGTCGGGTAATAAAGCAGCCCGTTGTCCTTCTCGAACACCGGCAACACCGCCTTGCGCGAAGCCGAGGTCCAGCAGCCGAACACGGCCGCGACGTGGTCGTTCTCCAGCAGCTTCTTCGACTTTTCGGCGAAGGTCGGCCAGTCGGAGGCGCCGTCCTCCTGAATGATCTGCACCTTGCGGCCGAGCACGCCACCCATCGCGTTGATCTGCTCGATGGCGAGGCGTTCGGCCTGGATCGAGCCGGTTTCGGAGATCGCCATCGTGCCCGTGGCCGAGTGAAGCTGGCCGACCGTCACCGTGGTGTCCGTGACCGCGAGGCGCGTGGTGTTGACCTTCGCCGTGGGCGGCGTTTGCGCCGACGCGCCGCGCGGCAGGCCCAGCGCCATCAACGGCGCCGCGGCGAGACCACCGAGCATTTTCCGGCGCAGCGGCGACGGCATCCGGGCATCGTCATCGAGTCGATCGTCTGCGGACATCACGTTCTCCTTATCGGGTGCCCGGCGCTGGGCGCTGCGGGCTGGGTCGAGGTTGGACGCAATGTAGAAAGCCAATTTGAGGATCGAAATACGTCAATCGACGTATTCCCGGCGCGCGGACTGGAATGTAATTTGCATTGCAAGGCGATCCTGAGCGGCACGGTCCGCCGTTGCGCCGTCCGCGCCCCGCTCGTGCCGCTTTCGCACCATTTCGGATCATCTTCATGTCCCATAGTCACCCGTCAGTGGGCGCGCCCGGTACGCAACGCATCGTCAAGGTGCGCCGCGACTACAACGCCTGGGTCGGCGACGAAACGCTTGAGGACTACGCATTGCGCTTCACGCCGCGCTCGTTCCGGCGCTGGTCGGAGCTGTGCGTGGCCAATACCGCGATCGGCGCCGTGTCGTTTCTGGTGCTGGAAGCGATCGGCGGCAGTCTCGTCGTCAACTACGGATTCACGAACGCGATCTGGGCCATCGCGGCCGTCTCCGTGCTGATCTGGCTCACGAGCCTGCCCATCAGCTATTACGCGGCGCGCTACGGCGTGGACATGGACCTGCTCACGCGCGGCGCGGGCTTCGGCTATATCGGCTCGACGGTCACGTCGCTGTTGTACGCGGTGTTCACGTTCATTTTTTTCGCGCTCGAAGCGGCCATCATGTCGCTCGCGCTCCAGCTCTATTTCTCCATTTCGCTGGCGATTGCCTACGTCGTGAGTTCGCTCGTGGTGATTCCGATCGTCATGTTCGGCATCACGCTGATCAACCGCCTGCAAAGCTGGACGCAGCCGCTGTGGCTCGTGCTGTTCGTGCTGCCCTACGCGGCCGTGCTGTGGCGCCATCCCGACCTGATCGCGCAATGGACCACCTTCGCGGGCTTCGCGCCGCAGGGCCGCGCTTTCAGCCTGATCGCCTTCGGCCAGGCGTCGACGGTCGTGTTCGCGTTGATCGTGCAGGTGGGAGAACAGGTGGACTATCTGCGGTTCCTGCCGCCGCTCACCGCGAAGAACCGCACGCGCTGGTGGTTCGCGTTGCTCTCGACGGGGCCGGGCTGGATCGTGCCCGGCGCGCTCAAGATGCTGGGCGGTGCGTTGCTCGCCTTCATCGCGCTCCAGTACGAAGTCGATGCCGGCCACGCCACCCAGCCGACGCAGATGTACCTCGTCGCCTATCATCTGCTGCTCGATCCGTTGGGGCTCGCGAGCTGGGCGCTGCCGGCGATGACGCTGTTCGTGATCGTCTCGCAGTTGAAGATCAACGTGACCAATGCCTACGCAGGCTCGCTCGCGTGGTCCAATTTCTTCGCCCGGCTCACGCACAGCCATCCGGGCCGCGTGGTATGGCTCGTGTTCAACGTCATGATCGCGCTGCTGCTCGTGGAAATGGGCGTGTTCGATGCGATCGCCAAGGTGCTGTCGCTCTACGCGAACGTCGCGATTGCATGGATCGGCGCGCTGTTCGCCGATCTCGTCATCAACAAGCCGCTCGGCTATAGCCCGCGACATATCGAGTTCAAGCGCGCGCATCTCTACGACGTGAATCCCGTGGGCGTCGGTGCGATGCTGATCGCAGCCGCCGTCGCGATGCTCGCGCATAGCGGTCTGTTCGGCGCGCTCGCCCAGGCGATGTCGTCGTTCATCGCGTTCGGTGCGGCGTTCGCGTGCGCGCCGGTGCTCGCGGTACTCACACGCGGTCGTTATTACATTGCCCGCGCCGCGCAACCGACCGGCGACGCCGCCTCGCTGCGCTGCGCGATTTGCGAAAACACCTTCGAGCCCGACGATACGGCATACTGCCCGGCCTATGGCGGCACGATCTGCTCGTTGTGCTGCTCGCTGGACTCGCGCTGCCACGATCGCTGCAAGCCACACGCGCGCTTCGCGTCGCAGGCCGACCGCGCGCTGCATCGCGTGCTGCCGGGCGCGCGACTCGGGCCCGCCGCGCTGCGTCTCATTCACTATGCGAGCCTCGTGCTCGCCATGCTCGCAGTACTGGGCAGCGTGCTCTATCTGATCTGGTCGCAAAGCGCGACGTCGATGAGCGCCGCCGGGCCGGCGATCGGCCATGCACTCTCCGGCAGTTTTCTGAATATCTTTTTCGCGCTGTCGCTGGTGGGCTGCATCGCGGCCTGGTGGTTCGTGCTGGAGCGCGAAAACCGCCGCGTCACGCAGGAAGAGTCGCAGCGGCAAAACGAGTTGCTGATGCTCGAAATCGAAGCCCATCAGAAAACCGATGCGGCGCTCAAGCGCGCGACCGCCGCCGCGGAATCGGCCAACCGGGCCAAGAGCCGTTACGTGTCCGGCTTGAGCCACGAGCTGCGCACGCCGCTGAACAGCATTCTCGGCTATGCACAATTGCTGCTGCAGGCGAAGGAAGAACTCACGCCCATGCGCTACAACGCCGTGCGCACGATCCATCGCAGCGGCGAGCACCTGCTCGCGCTCGTCGACGGCCTGCTCGACATCGCGCGCATCGAGGCAGGCAAGCTTCAGTTGAACATCGCCAAGGTGTCCCTCGCCGATTTCGTCGCGCAACTGACGTCGATGCTCCGTCCGCAGGCGCTCGAAAAGGCGCTCGCCTTCGACGTACAGACGGTCGGCCGGCTGCCCGCCACCGTGCGCACCGACCAGAAGTGCATGAGTCAGATTCTCACCAACCTGATCGGCAATGCGATCCGCTTCACGTCGAGCGGCACGATCACGCTGCGCGTGAGTCACATGCTCGATACCCTCAAATTCGAGGTGGTCGATACCGGCCCCGGCATCCCACCTGCCGAACTGGAGCGCCTGTTCCTGCCGTTCGAACGCGGCGAAGCGGCCCATGCGTACGATCACGGTGCCGGTCTCGGACTCACGATCTGCCGGCTGCTCACGCAAGCACTCGGCGGCAGCCTGGAAGTGGACAGCGAAGTCGGGCACGGCACGCGCTTCGTGGTACGCCTGTTCGCCCCCGCCGTCGACACGGCGGCCGAACCCCACGCCGAACTCGCGTCGATTCGCGGCTACACGGGTGCGCGCCGCACCATTCTCGTGGTCGACGACCTCGACGATCAACGCGACATCGTCGTGCAATTGCTCACGCCGCTCGGCTTCGACGTCGCCGAAGCGGCCAGCGGCACGGATGCGCTGCGCTGGCTGGCGATGCACACGGCGGACGCGATCATCATGGATATTTCAATGCCGTTGATGGACGGCTACGAAACCAGCCGCCTGATCTCCGAGAATCAGTTGTCGAACGCGCCCATCGTGCTGCTTTCCGCCAACGCGTTCGCCGATGACCGGGATCGCGCGAGCGCGACCGGATGCAAGGGTTATCTGGTGAAACCGCTGCAGGTGAACCTGCTGCTCGACAAGCTTGCACAACTGCTCGCACTCGACTGGATTGCATCCGATACCGGTGCGAGCGCGCTACCGGCGGCCACGACACGGCTGCTCACGCCCGCGGTGTGGCCGCGCGAACTCATCGAACGTCTGCATGCGCATCTCGAAGTCGGCTACGTACAGGGCGTGATCGAACGACTCGACGCCGCGCACGAGACCTGGCCCGATTTGCGCGATCAAATCGACGCGTTGCGCGCGTTGGCGGAACGTTTTCAGCTAAGGGAGCTCGAGCATGAACTTGACCGACTCGCGCGCGGCGCAAACGCGTGACGCGCGCACCGCGATCGTGGCCTCCCCGATCGTCGACGACCCGGCCGCGTGGCTGCGCGAACGGCCCATGATCCTGATCGTCGACGACACGCCGGAGAACCTCTCCTTTCTTTCCGATACGCTGCAGGCGCACGGCTACGCGGTGATCGTCGCCTTGTCCGGCGAAGACGCGCTCAAACGCCTCGCGCGGGTGACGCCCGACGTGGTGTTGCTCGACGCCATGATGCCCGGCATGGACGGCTTCGAAACATGCGTGCGCATCAAGCAGGACGGACGGCACGAGCATCTGCCCGTCATCTTCATGACTGCGCTGACGGAGAGCGAGCACGTCGTACGCGGCTTTCGCGTGGGCGGTATCGATTACGTGACCAAGCCAGTGCAGCCCGAGGAATTATGCGCGCGCATCGGCGCCCACGTGCGGCGTTCACGCGCACAGTTGTACGCGGAGGCAGCACTGTCGCTCGACACGCGCGCGGCGCTGATCGTCGGCGCGGACGGTACGATTCGGTGGCAGAGTCCGCAGGCCGCGCATCATATCGCCGCATACGCGACTGCGCATGACGGCCACGCCGATACCAGGCAAACGGCGAATGCGCACGATACCGGTGCGCCGCCGAAGCTGCCGGCGCTGCTGCGCACCTGGTTCGTCGACTGGCTCGCGCGCGGCGCCCCCGGCGACGCCGTGCACGAATTCGGCACGGGCCAGATACGCCGCTCGGCCAGCGCGACACGTGGTCCGGAGCCGGGCGAATGGATCGTGATCCTCAAGGAAAGAGACGACACGGCGCATTGCCAAGCACTCGCCGAACGCTTCGGCCTGACCCTGCGCGAGGCGGAAGTGCTGCTCTGGGTGTCGCACGGCAAGACCAACCGCGATATCGGCGACATCCTGGGCATCGCTCCGCGCACGGTAAACAAGCATCTCGAACACCTGTTCCGCAAGCTCCACGTCGAGACCCGCGCAGGAGCCGCCGCCGCGGCGATCAAGATGCTCGACCGCGCGTGAACGCAATTTTTTTTACGCATTCGGATCGAACACCCGCCCGTTCCTTGCCGGCATTTTTCCGAACAGTGCGGCCTCGAATGCCCGGTTAAGCCCGGTCAATTTCGCGTCGAGCCAGGCCAGTTCCCGATCGGCCGGTAACGAAGGATCGCCGGCTATCGCGAGCGTTCCGTTTCCGACGTTCGCAGCCGCCTCGCGTCGCATCGAACGGTTGGAAGCCAGATCGCTCATCAACGCATCGATTCGCGTGACGATGGCTGCGCACGCATGCCGCTCGAATGCGACGATCGGCCCCCGGATTACCGGCGCGTCGGTTGCACCTGCCGCATAGACCGATACGGCCCACGCGTCGCGGCCTAGGCGTCGGTCCGGCACGCGCGCGGTCGACCGGTCGGGACGACGCCGACGGCGACGAGCGCGCCACCCAGTATCGCCATGCCGATCGACGTCAGCATCACGACGAGTGTCGCCATTCAACCACGCGCTCCGTGCGGTTGCAAACCGCAACCGGACGGCCGACAGGCCGATCGCCCTCAATTGCTGAAGATCAGACCGCGAGCGGCGCCATTGACGTAAATCCGGCCGTATGTGTTCCAGTCGCCGGCCATCACGCCGGAGTCGCCGAATTGGTGCGTGTCGTCGTTGAAGCGCGCCCACGTTGCGCCGCCGTCGTCGGAATGGTAAATGCCCCAGACGCCGTTCACCGTGCCTTCCACATAGACCGCGGCCGAGTACGGCGACCCGGTCGGCGCCTTGCCCAACGCGATCACGGTGGCGCCCGGCGAGCCGTTGACCGACGCAAAGGCGCCGAGCTTCGTCCAGGTCGCCCCCGAGTCCACCGAGTGGTACACGGCGGTGCCGTCGGCCAGCCAAAGATCGCCCTCCGCATTCGGATTGACCGCCATCGACGTATCCCGCCACGCATTCCAGGCCAGATTCGCGTTCACCGAGCCCTGGCTCAGCGTGAACGTATGGCCGCCGTCGTTCGACACGTAGATCTTGCCGCGCTGCCAGCTCCACGACGCACCGCCCGAATCGTACGCATAGACCTTGTTCGGGTTCTGGCGGTCCGCGGCCAGTCGATAGGCACGCGGGAAGCCGTTCCAGGTGGCGCCGAACGCCGGCAGGTTGGTCGCCGTCCAGCTGGCGCCATTGTCGGTGGTGTACGACGGCACCGAGTCCGGCGGTGCCCAGGTCACGTTGTTGCGGGACGAGACCGCCAGGTTGCCCACGTTGCTCTGGCTTGCCGCGGCGCCGTTGGGCAGCGACGCGAAGGTCGCCCAGCTATTGCCGCCGTCGCCCGACCAGAAGCCCTTGGTGGCATGGCCGTTGGCGTTGTCGACGCCCGCGGCGGCGATGTACGTCGGATCGGACCACGACATATCGGCCGAATTGCCGCTGCTCCACGTGTTCAACGGGCCTTTCGTCGGCCTCGTCGACAGGTCCGTATTGACCCACGTGCCGATGTCGCCGGCGCTGTTGATGAAGTTGTACGACGCACCGGGCGGCGCCGTGACGAGCGCGAGCGTCACGGTTTCCTCGAGGTTGTCGACCTTGGGGCTCCAGGTCGGCGTGGGCGACGACGCGTTCATGGTTTCACAGATACCGCCGCCGTGGACGTGCATGATGTGATCGCGATTGGCGGGGTCGATGGCGACGCTTTCCACCCAGCCGGCGCAACCATCCGACGCAGTGCCCGTATGCGGCATGCCGGCCTCGATTTCGCGCCACGTGCTGCCGCCGTCGTCGGACAGCTGGATGGTCTTGCTGGTGTCGCTCCAGCCGGTCATGCCCAGTGCGATTCGGGCGGACGAGCCGAGACCGGAGACGGACAGGCCGCCAAAGCCGTTGCCGTTGGAACGGTTGAGCAGCGTCCAGTTACCGTCGTTGCTGCCGCCGAACTTGTAGAGATAGCTCGGTCCGCCGATGCCCTGGCCGACGCCCGCGTTGAACACCACGTAGAAGTTGCCGTCGGACGTGCGCACGACGTGCGGGATGTAGTAGCCGGACACCGTCGGCGGGACGGGCACCGGGGTCCACGAGAAGCCGCCGTTGGTGGACTTGTACAGCGTCGACGTCAGGCCCGCTGCGTTGGCGTAGTCCGGAGCGACGGTGGCCCACATGATCCAGGTCGGCTGGCCGCTACCCTTGCCCGACGTATCGAAGATCACTTGTTCGACGCCGATCGGGGAATTGCCGCCGCCGATCGTGGTGGTGGACAGACCCGTGACCTGCGCCCACGTGCGGCCCGAATCGGTACTCTTCCACAGGCCGGCCGTGCGCGATCCATAGAACAGCGTCGACGGATGGTTGGGGTCCACCTGCAGGCGCTCGCCGGTGGCCCGACCGTTGTCGTTGCCGCCCACCGGGAACGGCAGATCGTAGTGCGTCCAGCTGTTGCCACGATCGCTGGAGATGTAGATGCGGCCGTTGTGACCCTGCGTCACGGTAACGCCGGCCATCATGTAGACGAGCTGATCGTCGTTCGGGTCGAGCGCGAGGCTTTCGATGCCGTGGAAATCACCCTCCCCTGCGCCAAAACCGATGCCGTCGGTGATAGGCGTCCACGTCGAGCTGGTCGCATTCCAGCGGTATGCGCCGCCAACGTCGGTGCGTGCGTACAGCAGGCTCGCGTTGGTCGGATGATAGATCAGGCCGGTGACGTAGCCGCCCCCGCCCCACTTGACGCTGGTCCAGCTGGCCGCCGGCTGATTGCTGCTGCTGCCGATTCCGCCGATCTGGCCGCGATTGGCGGCTACATTGGCGCCCAGATTGGTCACGCCCGTCGCGCTATCGGATCCGTCACCACAGCCCCATAACGTACACGCCATCGCCGCAGCGGCAATCCATCGCTGAGAAAACATAGTCATCCGAAAAGTCCTTGAAGGAAGAGGTCCATCGCTGGGCCCGCCACCGGGCCCAGCGCAATCAATTCGCCATGAGCGATGCAATCTGCGCAGCGTCGAGCGCACCGCGATAGATGCGGAAATCGTCGATCAGGCCGTTGAACGAGGCGTCGGCACTGTATTGCGATTTGCCCAGCCAGTTCTGCGTGGTACCGCCGAGGCGGAACGGCGCCTGGAACATCGCCGTGTTGGTGCTGACGGGCGTGCCGTCCACGTAGATCGTGCCGGTCGACCCCGACAGCGTGACGGCCACATGCACCCATCGCTTGCTCGGCAGCTCGGCGGGGGCGTCGATGACCTGTTCCGGAGGGCCGTCGCCGGGGCCGTTGGCCGTCATCGCGAAGCGCATGCCGGCCCAGCCGTTGCGCGACTGCCCGCGTGGCGTGAACATCATGTAGCGGTGGAAGCCCGTGCCGAAGTCGAACAGGCGTGCCCACGTCTGCGAGCCGTTCCAGAACACCCAGCTGGCGATGGTGAAGTCCGACACATCGGTCAGCACATCGTCGGGCAACGCCACATACGCGCCCGAGCCATTGAGCGAGACCGCGTTGCCGTTGCGCCCCGCTGCCCACGTTGCGCCGTTGAGCGTGCCGTTGCGCCCGTTGCCCGAACGATCGGCGGCCGTGATGCCGCTGCCTTCATCGAAGCTGAGGTGCGCGAGCAGCTGCTGCGCCGTGATCACTTTCACTTCGTTGGAGTGCGCCGATTCGCCCGCAATCGTTTGCGCTGTCACGACATAAAAATACGTGCCGGCACCGGCTGGCACGTCGGTATAGGTCAGCAGATCGGTGATCCCGCTCTGGATGGTGCTGTACGGTCCACCGGCAATGGTCGCGCGCTTGACGTTGTAGCTCGTGGCATCGCTGCTGCCCCACCACGACAGCACCACCTTGCCCGCGCTGGCGTAGCCGGTCAGGCCGGTCGGCGTGGCGGCAGCGGGGCCGGGGTCGAGCGTGCAGGTGAGCGTGCCGTAGCCGAGCTGGTCGAAGCCGCCGCTGTTGGGGCCGTAGTTTCCGCCGCCGCCTTCCGGCGCCACGAGTTCGGCTGCGCGCTTGGTGTAAGGCGCCGCCAGGCCTTTGCGGTTGATGTAATGGTTGGCCACCAGCGCCCAGCAGGGCCGCCCCAGCGCGCTGCCTTGCCCGCCGGCGGCGAACTGCGTCTGGATGACGCCGGCGCTGTTCTGGTATGTGACGAAAGGCACCGTGTAGAACGCGCCGTCTGCCTGCTTCAGGTTGGCCTTGGCCACGTATTCGGCGCCCGCCAGAAAGCGGTTGTTGTCGTAGCCGTACAGGTCGATGCCCTGATTCCACGCCATTTCGCAAATGGCGCCCGTCAATGCAATGCCCAGCACACTGTGCCCCTGGTCCCGGCCGGCTTCCTGCCATTGCCCGAGGTTGCCGGGGTGCATGTAGTACACGGCTTGCCGGATACAGCCGTTACTGCCGCCGGTCTTGAAATGGGTGACGGCCTCGTCGACGAGCCCGGCATCGTCGCACAGCACGCCGATGGCCAGGACGCACGCGACGTTGGCCAGTCCCCAGTTGGCCCAGTAGTGCGTGTCCATCGCGGTATCGATACGGGTCAGGAAAGCATGGCTGACCGGGTAGAAGACATTGCGCATCATCGCCTGAAACGCGGCGAGGCCGGCCGGGCTCCAGCCGCTGTAGCTGCGCATGATTTCGGCTACGTTGGCGAACTCGTAGCCATAGATGCCGGCGGCGAGTGCCACGTCGCTGCCGCCGAGCGTCGTCAGCGTCGAGGCCCATCGGTCCAGATACGCCACTGCCTTGTCGGCGTAGCGCTTGTCGTCCGACACCTTCCAGCGCAGCGCGTCGCCGTAAGCGGCAGCGATGTCGTTGTAGAGGGCGCCGTAGTTCTGACCATGCGTCGGATCGTTGCCGCGATAGATGCCGACCTGCGGGTTGGGGTTGTTCGTCAGGCGCGTGTGACCGTTGGCAACGAGCACGTTCCAGCTGTCGATCCACGGGGAAGCTTGCGCGCCGACTTTCGCGCGCATGCGTTCGAAATCCGCCTCGGTATGCAGCAAGCCAGGATGCACGAAGGTGCGGGTTTGGGCAGTGCCTGCCGCCGTCGCACCCGCGCCGATACCGTCCGAAGCCGGGGCCACTGCGGACGCTTGGCCGCCGTTGTTCGCCGATGCACGCTCACCGCCTGTCGCCGCGTTCCCGCCGTCGCCGCCGCATCCGGCCAGAAGCGTTGCACCGAGCCCCATCACGAAATGGCGTCGGGCAATATTGTCGATGTCGCCGAGTGCGACGATTTCCTCGGACAGCATCGTCGATGCTCCTTTGTCTCGCATGTCTGGATCCCCTGTTTTTAGCTTTCGTCAACGCGATAAAATGTACTATCCGTTCCGTATTCATCAGGAACGGGGTGCATTCTATCCAGTGAGATAGGGATCCAATCAAGCGGAAAATAACAAATTCACCGATGACACGCACTTGTCACATCGATGATGCAGGGATCGAGGAATGCGCGAAGCGGTCGGGTACAGCCGCAGAACCGAGCAAAGGTCGTCATCGTTTGCGAAGTACGAATGTCGCTTCATCGGCCGACACCGACGCGAAACCTGAAAACTTCCACGGAATCCAGTCCATTTCCATTCGTTCTACGAAATAAAATCGTCACTGGCCATGATGTCGCGAAAAGCGGTGTCAATTCCCCCTGCAGCACCGGCACCGCCTCCCTACCGCCCCAACACCCGCTCCACCAACCTCACGAAATAACTCGCCCCCACCGGCAGCAACGCATCGTTGAAGTCGTAACTGGCGTTGTGCAGCAGGCAAGGCCCGCCGCCATGCCCATGCAAACGATGATCTCCCGCGCCATTCCCGAGAAACGCATAACAACCCGGCTTCTCGCGCAGCATGAACGAGAAATCCTCCGCCGCCATGGTCGGATCGACGGCTGCGTTCACATGCGCGTCGCCCACCAGCTCACGCATCACCGCCACCGCCACCGCAGTCTGCTCGGCGTCGTTCACGGTGGCCGGATACTGGCGCTGGAAATCCACCTCGCTCTCGCAATCGAAGGCTGCGGCCGTCGCGGCCACCACGGCGCGCATGCGCGTCTCGATCAGGTCGAGCGTCGCATCGGAGAAAGTCCGCACCGTGCCGCCGAGCCACGCATCGGTCGGCACCACGTTCATCGCCTCGCCCGCATGCACCTGCGTGACCGACAGCACCGCGCCGTCGATCGGATTTCGGTTGCGCGTGACGATCCCCTGCAGCGCATTCAGCACCTGGCCCGCCGCGAACACCGGATCGCGGCCCAGGTGCGGCATGGCCGCGTGGCAGCCGGCACCGCGCAAGTCGATCCGGAACAGGCTGGTCGAGGCCATCAGCGGCCCCGGCCGCACCGCGAAATCGCCGGCCGCGATGCCGGGCCAGTTGTGCAACCCGAACACGGCATCCACCGGGAAACGCTCGAACAGGCCGTCGTCGATCATCGCGCGCGCGCCGCCGCCCGCTTCCTCGGCCGGCTGGAAGAACAACTGCACGGTGCCGTTGAACTCGCCATGCCGCGCCAGATGGCGCGCGGCCCCCAGCAGCATGGCGGTGTGGCCGTCGTGGCCGCACGCATGCATCGCGCCGGGCACCGTCGAACGATGCGCGAAGGTGTTGGCCTCCTGCACGGGCAGCGCATCCATGTCGGCGCGCAGGCCGATCGCGCGCGGGCCGCTGCCGCGCTTCAAGGTGCCGACCACGCCGGTGCGGCCGACGCCGCGCGTGACGGCATAACCCCATTGCTCGAGCCGCCCGGCAACGAGTTCGGCAGTGCGGAGCACGTCGAAGCCCACCTCGGGATGGGCGTGAATATCGCGGCGGATCGCCGTCAGTTCGTCTGCGTGCGCGACGATGGAATCGATCAGTTTCATGCGGAGGGAAGCGCTTTTGTCGTCGTCGCGATACGGCGGCGGGCCGGTCCATGCCGGTCGCCGCCGCGCCGCGAGGCATCAGATATGGAACAGTTGCGCCACCAGGGTCGCGCCGATGAAGGTACCGGCATTGGCCACGAAGGACACCAGCACGATGCGCCAGCCGAGCCGACGGAACGCCGGGATGTCCTTGGCGATCGACAGCCCCGCGAATACCAGCATCGGCGTGGTCACCCCGAGGAAATCGTTGTGCGAGCTGAGCGCGGCGATCTGCGAAGCCCACGGGCACCACGGCGAGGTCAGGAACATCGCCACCACCGATACCCAGCAGACCGCCG
The DNA here is from genome assembly GCF_001526325.1 of Burkholderia sp. MSMB1826. NCBI lineage: Bacteria > Pseudomonadati > Pseudomonadota > Betaproteobacteria > Burkholderiales > Burkholderiaceae > Burkholderia > Burkholderia sp. MSMB1826. The sequence goes on along the minus strand of NZ_LOYN01000010.1, from coordinate 135,822 downwards.
GAATCCGTCGCCCCGTCACACGCGCCAGCGCATCGCCGACGATCGTCGCGCACACCATGATCGCGATTCCCGGCAGTCCCGCGAGCGGCGTGGTGCCGTGGGCGATCCAGTCGCACACCAGCGCCATCGCGGCAGTCACGATCCAGGCCAGCAGCTTGCCGCCGTAGCCGAGCGCCGGCGCCTCGGTCCGCACGTCGCCCAGCGACGGGCTGGCCGCCTCGGGCTGCGCCGAGGCCTTGGTGGTGCGGCCGATCAGCGGCTCCAGCACGCGATAGCCCCAGACCGCGAGCGGCAGCGAGATGAACAGCGTGAAGTAGGTACCGATGGTGGTGGTGATCAGGTTGCTGGCCGCGGCGAACGCGAGCACCGATTTCGCCGTCTCCGGGTCCTGCTGCGCGGCGATCGCGCCCGAGGCGGCCGCCATCATGCTGCCCGAGCCGACGCCGGAGCCCATCGCCAGCGCGAGCGGATCGAAGATGCCGAGGCTGCTCACGAAACCCGCGAACACGGCGATGAACACTGCACCGAACACGGTGCCGGTCAGGTACTCGGCCAGCACGCCGCGGCCCTCGGCCGAATCCATGCCGTACTTCTCGCCGATGATCGCCAGGCTCGGCTCGCGGCCCACCGAGAAGGTCGCGCCGATCGCCTCGCGTTTGATGCCGAGCAGCAACGCGAGCGGCAGGCCGAGCAGGATGGTGCCGACGAAGTGGCCGAATTCCTGGAAGGCCAGCGCCCAGCCCGCCGACGCCAGCTTGGGCAGCGCGCTGCCCACCATCAGCCCGAGCTTGGAGACGAACAGCAGCAGCGCCGGCTGCAGGATCGCGGCCGCGAAGAATTGGTCGGGCACGCTCAGGCGCGCACTGCCGTTCCAGCGCGCGCTGGCCAGCCCTACCGCCGCGCCGAGCAGCAGCGCCCAGATCATCGGCAGCAGCACGACCTTGCCCGGCCCGAGCTTGAACGTGAACGAGCCGATCCATTCGGCGACCAGCAGGATGCCGGCCGCGTATAGCAGAACCTTGGCGGTGGCCGCGCCGCCCAGTTCGCGACGCTCGATACGCAGTGCGTGTTCCATGACGAGTCTCCCCTTGAAGCCCGGCTGCCGTCGAATGCGGGCCGGTGGTTACAGATAACCGAACGCGGTGGGCGGCGCTTCGGCCGTCTCGACCCACACGCTCTTGGTCTGCGTGTATTCGTACAGCGCCTCGACCCCGCTCGAGCGGCCGTAGCCGCTCATGCCGTAGCCGCCGAACGGCGATGCCACGTTGATGGTCTTGTAACCGTTGACCCAGAAGGTGCCGGCCTTCACCTGAGCGGCCACACGATGCGCGCGCGCCACGTCGGTGGTCCACGCCGCGCCGGCCAGGCCGAAGTCGGTGTCGTTGGCGATCGCGATCGCCTCATCCTCGGTGTCGAACGGGATGGCGGCCACCACCGGCCCGAAGATCTCGGTGCGCGCCACATCCATCGCGTTCGACACGCCGGCCAGCACGGTGGGCGCCACGAAGTAGCCGCCGCTGCCCTCCGCGACGCGCCCGGGCGAGCCGCTGGCGAGCGTGGCGCCCGCCGCCACGCCGCTCTCGATCATCGACATCACGTGGTCGTACTGCTTGCGATTGTTGATCGGGCCCACCTCGGTCGCCTCGTCGAGCGGCGCGCCGACACGGATCTTCTTCGCCCCGGCCGCCACCATCGCGACGAACTCGTCGTAGACGGCGCGCTGCACCAGCAGACGCGAGCCGGCCACGCAGCTCTGGCCCGCGCCGGCGAAGATCGCCGCCTGGGCAGTCAGCGCGGCGCGCTTGAGGTCGGCATCGGCGAACACGATATTGGCCGACTTGCCGCCCAGCTCCAGCACGCACGGCAGCACGCGGCGCGCGGCGGCCTCGGCGATGCGCGCGCCGGTGGCCGGCGAACCGACGAACACCACCTTGCCGACCACGCGATGCGCGATCGCGGCCTGCCCGGCGGTGTGACCGAAACCGGCCAGCACGTTGACCAGGCCGCGCGGCAGCCCGGCCCGCTCGCCGAGCCTGGCGACCGCCAGCGACGTGAAGGGCGTCAGTTCCGAGGGCTTGAGCAGCACGCCGTTGCCCATCGCCACCGCGGGCGCCACCTGCCAGCCGCAGGTAAACACCGGCGCGTTCCAGGGCGTGATCTGCAGCACCACGCCGACCGGCTCGCGGCGCGTGTAATTGAGGTGCGAGGTCGGCACCGGGATCACGCTGCCGTAGAACTTGTCGGTCCAGCCCGCGTAGTACTCGAACATCTCGGCGACCTTGCCCACCTCGCCCCGGCAGTCGCGGATCGGCTTGCCCGAGCCCAGCGCCTCCAGCCGCGCGATCGCCTCGGCCTCGGCGCGGATCGCGCGCGCCACCTCCTGCATCACGCGGCCGCGCGCGGCATGCGTGAGCGCCCACCATTCGCGCTGCGCGCGGCGCGCGCTTTCGGCCGCGTGGTCGATCGCGGCTGCGCCGGCGTCGCGATAGGCGAGCGTGGCCTCGCCCGTCGCCGCATCGTAAAGCTGGATCGTGTCGCCCCGGCCGGCGACGAGCTCGCCGTCGACATACGAGCCGATCGTGGCGGCACCGGGGAAGAAATGCGCGAAGGCGGCAAGCAACTGGTCTGCGTGCTGGGTCATGTCAGGTGTCCGTGTATGTGAGTCGCGCGGGATCGCGGCGCGGGCTGCCGGGCCTCACGCCGGGTCGAGGAAGTCGACGATGCGGTTGAAGTCCTCGCCGTCGGCGACGGATCCCTCGCTGGCGGCCCACACGCGCGCCGCCTCGCGCGCCACCGGCGCGACGCTGTCGAACTGGTCGAGCAGGCCCAGCGCGAGCCGCACGTCCTTGCGCATCAACTTCATCGTGAAACCGGAATCGAACTTGCCGTTGAAGATCCAGGTCGGGTAGTTCGTCAGCGTCGCGCTGTTGCGGCCGGAGCCGCCGTTGAGCGCCTCGACCAGCTTTTCCGGATCGACGCCGGCCGCGCGCGCGGTGCGCACCGCCTCGCTGGCGGCCAGCAGGTGCACGCCGGTCAGCAGGTTGTTGAGCAGCTTGGTGACGTGACCGGCGCCCACCGGGCCCACATGAACGCGCTTGGCGCTGATCGTCGCGAGAATCGGCTCGATGGCGGCGATATCGCTGTCCGAGCCGCCGAGCACCATGGTCATGGTGGCGGTAGCCGCGCCTTTCGGGCCGCCGCTCACCGGGCCGTCGACGAACCCAATGCCGCGCTCGGCCAGGGCCGCCGCCACGCGCCGCGTGCTGTCCGGATCGGCCGTGGTGGTGTCGATCACGATGGTGCCCGGTTTCGCGTGCTCGAGCACGCCGCCCGCGCCCAGCACCACCGCCTCGACCACCGCCGAGGTCGGCAGCGACAGCAGCAGCACGTCGGCGTCGCGCGCGATCTCGGCCACCGAATCGCGCGCCGACAGCACCGCCTGTTCGGCCAGCGCGAGCGCCACGCCGGGCGCCGCGTCATAGCCGAGCACCGTGTAGTCGCCGCGCCGCAGCGAACCCGCCATGCCGCGCCCCATGTTGCCCAGACCGATCACGCCCACCGTTTTCATCCGACGACTCCCGATAGCTGTTGGTTCGAGGCCGGCGCGCCAGCTTGCGCCTACCCTGCATGGCTACGATGTTCGGTCCGGCGATCCGTATAATCAATCAACGCCAATATTGAGATTGTTCTCTTTTTTAGAACGCCAGGATCCATGAGCGATACCCTCACCGACAGTCGGATCGTCTATTTCTACGAGGCCGTGCGTTGCGGCACGATCCGCGCCGCGGCCGACTGGCTCGACGTGGCGCCCTCGGCCGTGAGCCGCCAGATCGGGCTGCTGGAGAAGGAGCTCGACGCCACGCTGATGGAGCGCCACGCGCGCGGCGTGACGCCCACCGAGGCGGGACGCTGCGTGATCGAGTATTTCCGCGAGCAGCTCGCGCACCGCGACGACCTGATCTCGCGTCTGCAGGAGCTGCGCGGGCTCAAGACCGGCCAGGTCAGCCTGGTGCTCGGCGAGGGCTTTGTCTCGGATCTACTGGCCGGGCCAATGCAGCAGTTCTGCCGGCAGTTCCCCGGGATCCGCGTCAACCTCGACGTGGGCAGCACCAACGACGTGATCCGCAAGATCTCGAACGACGAGGGCGAGATCGGCCTGGTGTACAACCCGCCCGCCGAGCCCAAGCTGGTGTCGCGCGCCTCGAAGCGGCAGCCGATGATGGCGATCGTCGGCCCCGATTTCCCGCGCCGCAGCCACAAGGTGCTGACGGTGCAGCAGCTCGCCACCTACCCGCTGGCGGCCACTCACCCGTCGTACGGCACACGACAGATGATGGAGGCCGTGGAATACGCCGAGCGCGTGCGGCTCGCGCCGATCATCACCACCAATTCGTTCGCGATCCTGAAGGAGTTCGTGAAATCGGGGCTCGGCATCTCGGTGATGCCAGCCTTCGCGGTGACCGCCGAACTGCAGGCCAGGGAGCTGTTCGCGATCGAGATCGCGCATCCGATCCTCGAGAACGCCGAGGCGCACATGGTCACGCGCGTGGGCCGCAAGCTTTCGGTTGCCGCCAACAAGATGCTGCAGATGATGACGGGGCAGATGCGGGCGTTCCGGTAGGGGGTTCTGGCCTGACTGGTGATTCTGCCCGCGACGCGAGGCTTCGGTCAGCGGCCTGCAACGGTCATCGAAGAAAAGGGAACGCTGCACGCCCGTGCCCTCATGGGCACATAACCAGAGCCAAACGCCCTCACACTTCCGGATCCGGAATCCGCGCCGACTGAATCACCACCAGCGTATCGCCCGCCTCGATCCTGCACGGCGGATCCTCGTAAAACGAATGGATCTTCCCGCAGCGATCGAGCCCGACCACGATCGCGCCCGGCACGACGTTCGTCATGCAGCCGATCTCATGCGGCAACGCCTCGCGCTCCAGCAGCGTCGCGCGACCGCGCGTCGACAGCATGTCGTTCACGAACGGCACGATGTAGCGGCTATGGACCGCGTCCGCCAGCAACAGCGCGCCGATCTTCGTCGACGACACGATCACGTCCGCGCCGGCCTGCCGCAGTTGCCGCTGGTACAGGTTCTCCTGGATCCGCACGACGATCTTCGTATCGGGCGCGATGCTGCGCACCGACAGCGTCAGCAGGATCGCGGTCGGATCGTCGGTCACCGAAATGATCACGGCCTTCGCCGCGCGCACCTGCGCCTGCTGCAGCAGATCCTCGTGCGCCGGATCGCCGAGCAATCCCGTCACGCCGAGCGACGTCGCCGCCTCCAGGGCCTGCTGTTGCGAATCGATCACGATGATCGTGGCCGGATCGACGCCGCTCTCCAGCAACTCGCGCACCGCGATCGACCCCGACAGACCATAACCGCACACGACGATGTGATCGGACAGTTGCTTCTGCAGGCGTTTCATGCGGAATTCCTCGACGACGCGCTGGATCACGAACTGATACGCCGTGCCCAGGAAAATGAACCAGATGCCGATGCGGATCGGCACGATGAAGAACGCATCGAGCAGGCGCGCCCGCGCCGTGACGGGCACGATATCGCCGTAGCCGACCGTCGCGACCGTGACCATCGTGAAGTACACGAGATCGGCCACGGTCATCGGCGTGCTCTTGGTCGAATCGCGCAGGCCGTCGCGATCGAGATACAGCACGAGAAACGCAAGCGTGCACAACAGCACGACCGCGCCGAGGCGGAACAGCAGCGTGCGGCGCGGCGACGTCGCGGGACGCGTGAACAGCGTGCGCGCGCGCGGCGCCTGCCACGGATCGCGGGCGCGACGCAGACGCAGGCGCAACGAGCGGCGCTGATCGGATGGCGTTGCCAACGGGAAATCTCCTGAAGGATGCGGGCTCGATTCTACGACGGGAACGCGTGCGCGCGGCCGGTCACAGCATGCTGCGCGGCCGCACCATCGTCCCGTCGACGAAACGCCGCGCGCGAAACGCCGACAGGTCGAGCGACGGCGCGCCCGTGTCGATCCATTCGGCGAGCAGCCGGCCGACGATCGGCCCCATCGCGAAACCGTGCCCGCAGAACCCCGTCGCAATCGCAAGCCCCGCCGGCGTGCCGGGCGCATCGATCACCGGAATGCCGTCGGGCAGCACGTCGATCAGGCCGGCCCATGCCTCGACGACCTGCGCATCCTTCAGCGCGGGAAAGATCGCCTTGAGCTTCGCGAGCGCGCGCGGCGCATGGGCGCGATTCGGCTGGGGCTGCGGATCGCGCGGCTCGATCGGCCCGGTCGAGCCGTCGATGCGTGCGAGCACGTCGCGCCATGCGGACGCACCCAGATGCAGCCGGAATTTGTCGCGTTGCGACCAGAATTCCGGCCAGAAGAGACTCAAGCCGCGTAGATGGCCGAGCGTCAGGTCGACGTCGACCTGCATGTCGTCGGCGAGATTGATCGCGCCGTTCTTGCGCTGCCGGATGCCGAGACCATGGCCCCACACCGTCGCCGCAGACACCGGCGCGACCACGTTGGTGCGCATGCAGGTGCCGCGCACGGCCTGCTGCGGCAGCCGGATGCCGACGCCGTCGAGCAGCCGGAAACTGGTCGCGCCGGCCGCGCAGATCACGCGACGCGTGCGGATCGTGCCGCGCTCGGTCGCGACGCCGACGACCGCACCGCCGGCCGTCTCGATCGCGCTCACACCGCAGCCTTCGAAGAAACGCGCGCCGGCCTCGGTCGCGCGCGCCGCGAATGCGGCGGCCACGCGACGCGGCTCGGCCTGCCCGTCGGTTGCCGTATACAGGCCGCCGAGGGTACGCGCGTGCGTCGACAGCCCTTGCACGCGCTCGTCGATCTGGGCGCGCGTCAGCGTGCGCGTGTCGAGCCCGTGCTCGCGCGCGACGGCGAGCCACGCCTGGAACGAGGCCCAGTCGTCTTCGTTGTCCGCCATGTAGAGGCAGCCGCCCTGCCGCCATTCGAGATCGAAGCCGAGCGCCTGCTCCAGGCCTTCCCATATCCGCATGCCGGCCATCATCAGCGGCACTTCGGCCGATTCGCGTCCCTGCTGTCGCACGAAGCCCCACGCGCGCGTCGATTGCTGGCCGGCGATGCGCGACTTGTCGAGCACGACGGCTTTCAGGCCGCGCAGGCCGAGGTAGTAAGCAGCCGCGCAGCCCATGATGCCGGCGCCGGCGACGACGACGTCGGCTTCGGTCGGAAACGCCGTATCGGCGTGGCTCAATGCGTCGTGCAGCGGATAGGTGGTGGTCATTGTTTTCTGTCGGGGGTCGATGCATGCCCGGCAAAGCTTATCGTGGCGGCGACGTCACATGAAGCGATAAATTTCGAAAACCGTCATTCGGCCATTCCTTCGGGGTCCATCATCGCATCGACGCCGGTGCGGTGGCGCGGCCTGCCGACGCCACGGCGCCGCAGCCGCATGTCGCACCGCGACGGTTGCGCTCGCTTGCGCGTCGATACCGGCAGCGGAGGAATTGTCGGCCGATGCCGGTGCCTCGACACCCTGCGCCGTCGCGGAAATTCGATCCGTAGATGCGGGCTCGCCAAGCGCAACGCGAACCGTTGCGTCGACAAGGCTCGACGCCCGATGCGATCGTTGCCCGCTCAGCCGGATTCCTTATCGATCAGGATTGCGAATTTAATGGCGGACAATGCCCGATCGATGCCGCAGCCGTTCCTGCCGGATCGGCTCCGGCGGCTGTTGTCCGCCGGACGAGACGACGGCACGCCGTTCACGTCTATGCCCGCTGTAGCGCGAACGCGCAATCGATGCGTGTCGGTTCGACGGCGTCGACGGCGACATGTCGAGCGCCCGACAACCACGCGGCCACTCATTCAGTCAGGACTTCGCGGCCTGCCGGGGGAGCCGCCGCTACGTCGGCGTCCTCAGTGCGAATAGCGCGTTTGCGTGCCTGCGGTGCGGTCGAACGGCTGCAGCCTCGCCAGCTGCTCGATCGACATCGTGACGACTTCGAGAACATGTCGCGCGATTTCGTCTTCGGCCATGCCCGCGTTGATGTACCGCTCGATGCTCATCGTGCGGGGCGGATAGCTGCCGGCTTCGTCGTCGACGATGTCGATCCTGGCCGTACGCTGCTCGGGCGACAGCACGATCTGGACGGTTTTGCCGTGAACGACGGTCTGCATGCACAAAGTGGACATTCGCAGTCTCCGATTGCGTTGGCTTCGGACGATCGATACCTCACAACAGGAGTCGTCAATCTACAAATTTCCGCACGCATTCGCAACATTCAGACACGAATTCCCCGTCGTTCGGGCGCAGCACCGCCGGTCGACCCGATGCCCGCATTGCACGGGCATGCGCTGCGCTACGCATAGCGGCTCAGCCATTCTTCGGAGAATTGTCTCGCGTACGCGACCGCTTCGGCTTCGGTGTCGAATTCGCCCAGCTTGCGGAATGCAGCCTCACGGCTGAAACCCACCTTCGTGACCTCGACCTGCGCGGCGTATTTGCCGGCCTCCGTCACGCGCGGCTCGCAGTTCATTTCGTATCCGCGCATCAAGAATTTCTTCTGCATCGGTTCAACACGTTTTTGAAACGGCGGAATCGTAGCAGCAGCTGCGCTGACCTGAAAAGTGTCCGCGTCGGTCTCACTAGAGGAAACCGTCGATGGATCGCCTTCCAGGAACTTCGACGATCCGTCGTGCGATATCCTGAAAAAATGGGGCGGATACGTCGGTCCGGCGCGTCCGCGCCCTGCGTTGGTGCATCGTGCCGCGATTACCCGCCGCTTCGTGTGGAATCGCATTCGGGCCGACCGGAATACGGACCGGAAGATGTCGAACGCGCCATCACCGGCACGCGCCGCGTCAAGCCGGGCGTAACGTCATGACACACCTTTCACACAAACGCACCTTTCACCACACTGAATGACGACCATTTTGCGGTAAAGTTATCTTTTCCGTGCGTGGCCGGTCGGCTCGCCATTGGACGTCATGAAGACTGTCCGCCGAGACTGCCGCAAGGCGTCGTTCTGAACGTCACGATCCGTTCCCGTAGCATGACCACTGAAGCAATCACCACGGATTCCCTCGCGGTTGCCGAGCGCGTGCGCGAGCTGATGACCCGCAACGGCATCGGCAAGCGCCAGCAGACCACCGAGCTGTGCCGCATCCTCGATCTGAGTTTCTCGCAAGGCCACCGCAAACTGCGCGGCAGCAGCCCCTGGACGCTCGCGCAGATCAAGAAAGTCGCCGAAGCGTACGGCGAACCGGCCGCGCAGTTGTTCGGCGCGCAAACGCTCGACCCCGGCATGGTCGGCGCCTATTCCCAGGAAGCCGTCCTGTATGCGGGCGTCGCCGAGATTCCGTGCACCGCCTGGATCGGCGCGCCGCTCGAAGCCGGTGCGCGCCCCGAGTTCGTCGCGTACGAACAGAACGGCCGCTGGCGCGTGCTGCGCCATACCGGCGTGCTGTACCAGAACGCGTACGACGTGCACAAGATCGAGATCTACCCGCGCCGTGCGGAGAGCGACAAGCTCGTCGTCGCGGTGATCGATCCCGATCGCGTCAGCGCGACCGAGCTCTGCCGCTATCTCGAACGGCAGGGTTTCGCGACGGCCGCGTTCGACGGGCTCGCCGCATTCGTCGACGCGCTGCAGGGCCAGGCCTTCGACGCGGTCCTGACCGAATGGCTGTTCGACGACGGGACGGCCGCGACCGCGATCAAGGCCGTGCGCACGTCCGACAATCCGGGCGCGCCGATTTTCGTGCTGACGGGCGACCTGCTCACCGGCCGCGCGAGCGAAGCCGACATCAGCGAAGTGATCCGCGCGTTCGACGTGGTGTGCTACGAAAAACCCGCACGCATGGCGATCCTCAGCGCCGATCTCGCGAAGCGCCTCGCGCGCGGCTGACCTCCGCCGGGCCGGCCGCCCGTCGAATGGCCAACGCACGCGCGGCGCCGCGGGCATGAACCGGTTCCTCAGTACAATAGCCGCACCCGTTCACGCGCACGCCGGCATCCGCCGCCCGACTCCATGGCCCGCCTCATCCCCGACGACTGGAAAAGCCTCGCCGCGACCGGCGCGGCCGAACGCGAGCGCGAAACGCTCGCCGCGCTCGAGCACGCACTGCCCGACAGCTACACCGTGTATCACGGCGTCCACTGGACGCGCGCCGACCAGGCGTTCTCGGTGTTCGGCGAAGCCGCGTTCGTCGTCGTGAGTCCGGCCGGCCGCGTGCTGCTGATCGAGCAGAAGGCCGGCTTCCTGCGCGAAACCCCGAAAGGGCTCGTGAAGGTCTACCTGCAAAAGGAACGCAATGTCCCGATCCAGCTCGCGCGCACGCAGGAGACGCTGCACCGGCGCCTGACGGCCGCGCTCGGCGCGGGCGTCTACGGCGTCGAGGCGCTGCTGTACTGCCCCGACTATTCGATCCGCGACGCGTCGATCGCCGGCGTCGCGCCCGAGCGCATCGTCGACGCGTCGCGCAAGACGCAGCTCGCGCAAGTGATCCTGCAAGTCCTGCCCGAGGACGACGCGCCGTTTCCAAACGCGCCGAAGCTCCACCATTTCCTCGCGGACGAGCTCGCGCTCACGCCCGACACGAGCGCGCTCGTCGGACAGGCCGGCACGCTCGTCACCCGGCTGTCGGGCGGGCTCGCCGCATGGGCGCGCCAGCTCGCGTTCACGCCGTTCCGGCTGCGCGTCACCGGCACCGCGGGTTCGGGCAAGACACAGCTCGCGGTGCAGGTGATGCGCGATGCGGTCGCGGCCGGCCAGCGTGTGCTCTACGTATGCTTCAACCGGCCGCTCGCCGACTACATCGCGCGCATCGCGCCGCCCGGCGCGAAGATCGCGAACTACCACCAGCTGTGCGACTGGGTCGCGCGCGACGGCGGCTATACGCCCGACTTCCAGGTGCCCGGCGAATTCGAACGGCTCGAGGCGCGCTTCGCACAAACGCCGATTCCCGAACGCTGGCGCTTCGACGTGCTGGTCGTCGACGAAGGGCAGGATTTCCACGCGCCGTGGGCGGCCGCGCTGGAGCGCCTGCTCGCGCCGGACGGCGCATGGTGGTGGCTGGAAGATCCGCTGCAGAACCTGTACATGCGCGAACCCGTCGCGCTGCCCGGCTGGGTCACGCTGAAGGCGCTCACCAATTACCGCAGCCCGCGCGACCTGCTCGAATTCGTGCGCGACGTCGTCGGCCGGGCCGAGCCGCTCGCGGCCGAATTGCGCTCGGGCAGCCCGTTCGACGGCTCCGATCCGTCGGTGTCGGCATACGGGGAAGACGGCGCGTCGGGCGACGCGTTGGCGCAAGCCTGCATCGACGCGACCAAGCGTGCGATCACGCACGCGCTGTCGCTCGGCTTTCGCAAGCAGGACATCGCGGTGCTGTCGTACCGCGGCCGCGAAGGCTCGGTGCTGGCATCCCTCGACCAGCTCGGCCCGCACCGGATCAAGCGCTTCACCGGCAAGTACGACCTGTTCGGCAACCCCGAGTATCGCGACGGCGACGTGCTGCTCGATTCGATCTACCGTTTCAAGGGCCAGTCGGCGCCGTGCGTGATCCTGACCGAAGTCGATTTCGACACGCTCGACGCGCGCGCCGCGCGCAAGCTGTTCGTCGGCGCGACGCGCGCGACGATGAAGCTGCTGATCGTCGCATCGTCGCGCGCGGCCGCGCAACTCGCGGCCGGTTGACGCGGCGGGCGGTGCGCCTGCCCGCCGCCGCGCCGCCGTCATTTCGCTTCAAGCCACCCGAAACGCCCCCACCGCGCGGCGCAGCCCATCCGCCTGCTCCTCGAGCGACGCGGCAGCCGCGGCCGCCTGCTCGACCAGCGCCGCGTTCTGCTGCGACACCTGATCCATCTGCGACACCGCGCGGTTCACCTGCTCGATCCCGTCGCGCTGCTCGCTCGATGCGGCCGCGATCTCCGTCATGATGCCCGTCACGCGCCCGATCGCCTGCTGGATGTCCTGCATCGTCGCGCCGGCCGTACCGACGAGCCGCGAGCCGGTCGCGACACGCTCGACCGATTCGCCGATCAGCGTGCGGATTTCCTTCGCCGCGGACGCCGAGCGTTGCGCCAGCGTGCGCACCTCGCCCGCGACCACCGCGAAGCCGCGGCCCTGCTCGCCCGCGCGCGCGGCTTCGACCGCCGCATTCAGCGCGAGGATGTTGGTCTGGAACGCGATGCCTTCGATCGTGCCGATGATGTCGGCGACCTTCTGCGAACTCCGGTCGATCTCGTTCATCGTGCCGATCACCTCGCCGACGACCGTCGCGCCGCGCGTCGCGATCTCGCTCGCGCTGTCCGCGCAGGCCTGCGCCTCGAGCGCGTGATCGGCGTTCTGCTTCACGGTCGCCGTCAATTGCTCCATGCTCGCGGCCGTCTGCTGCAGCGCCGACGCCTGCTCCTCGGTGCGCTGCGACAGATCGGTGTTGCCGGCCGCGATCTGGTGCGTCGCCGTCGAAATCGCTTCGGAACCCTGGCTCACCTGGCGCACCGTATCCGCGAGGCTGCGCTGCATGCCGGTCACGCCCTTGACCAGTTCGGCCATCTCGTCGCGCGACGACCAGTGCACTTCCGACGTGAGGTCGCCGTCCGACAGCCGACGGAAATGCGACAGCAGGCGATTCACCGGCTGCGTGATCGCGAAATGCAGGCCGATCGCGCAACCGAGGCACGCGGCCAAACCAAACGCGATGCCCGCGATCGCGCCCGTGCGCATCCAGCCGTAATAGGTCTGCGCGGTGTCGTACACGTCCTTGCCGCGCGCGGCCTGGTACGCATCGAGCGCATCGCTCGCCTGCGTGAGCGCGACCGACAGCGGCGGCGCGACCGTCATCAGCAACCGGTCGGCTTCGTCGCGCCGCCCTTCGCGAATCGCGTCGATCATCGGCTTCAACGCCTGTCCGATCAGCGCCTGGCGCGCGGCATCGAGGCGGCTCGCGAGCGGGCCCTCGTCGTCGCCGTGCGGCATCGCCGCGTAAGTGCGCCACGCCGTGTCCGCCTTCGCGAGATAGCCCTCGGCCTTCTTCACGAGATCGGGCACCTCCGGCGCTTCCGGATGCAGCAGCGCACGGTCGAGCGTCGTCCGCACGATCGTCAGGTTCAGGCTCGCCGCGGACAGCGCGGTCTTCGCCGCGAGTTGCCGCGTATAGGCCTCGTCGAGGGCGCGGTTCGAGCTCTGCATGCCCGCGAGGCCGATCAGCCCCGACACGACGAGCAGCGCGGCGACGAGGCCGAGCGTGGAGAAAATCCGCGTACGGATCGAGAAACGGGAAAACAGGGCGTTCAGGTTCATGACGGCACGTGAGCGATGAAAAGTGCCGCGGCAATCGGTCCGCGGCACGCTGTATTACGGTTTGCCTGCAAAAAACTTGAGTCCGTCCCTGCTTCGCGGCTGACCGCGATCAATTTTTCGGGCGGCAATGTCCCGTTACGACTGCAACATATTGAGTCTGGGCAGAAATTGACTAGTCAATCATCAATGGCTATATTTCGACTCAATTTCCTGCCATGGCAGATATTTCGATGACGACCCATACGCTCCCTACTTCCCCGTCCGCGGACGCGGCCCGCCGCGACGCGCCGACCGGGCTGATCGTCGCCGCGCTGCTGCTCGTGATGCTGCTGTCCGCGCTCGACCAGACGATCGTGTCGACCGCGCTGCCGACGATCGTCGGCGAACTCGGCGGGCTCGACCAGTTGTCGTGGGTCGTCACCGCGTACCTGCTGTCGTCGACCGTGGTGCTGCCGCTGTACGGCAAGCTCGGCGACCTGTACGGCCGCAAGATCGTGCTGCAGGTCGCGATCGCGCTGTTCCTCGCCGGCTCCGCGCTGTGCGGCATCGCGCAGGACATGACGCAACTGATCGTGCTGCGCGCGCTGCAGGGCCTCGGCGGCGGCGGCCTGATGGTCGTCACGATGGCCGCGATCGGCGATCTGGTCCCGCCCGATCGCCGGGCGCGCTACCAGGGGATGTTCGGCGGCGTCTACGGCCTCGCGACGATCGTCGGCCCGCTGCTCGGCGGCTTCCTGGTCGAGCATCTTTCATGGCGCTGGATCTTCACGATCAACCTGCCGCTCGGTGTGCTCGCGCTCGCGGTGATCGGCATGGCGTTCCGGCCGCACACCGCGCACGTGAAGCACCGGATCGACTACATGGGTGCCGCGTTCCTCGCGACCGCCCTCACCTGCGTGATCCTGTTCACGAGCGAAGGCGGCTCGCTGCTGCCATGGACGTCGCCCCAGCTGTGGATGACGCTGGTGCTCGGCCTCGTCGCGATCGGCGGCTTCATTTATGAGGAGCGCATCGCGGCCGAGCCGATCATGCCGCTCGACCTGTTCCGCCATCGCACCTTCGTGCTGGTCAGCCTGATCGGCTTCGTGGTCGGCATCGCGCTGTTCGGCTCGGTCACCTTCATCCCGCTCTACCTGCAGGTCGTGAAGGGCTCGACGCCGTCGCAGGCCGGCATGCAGCTGCTGCCGATGATGGGCGGGATGCTCGTGACGTCGATCGTCAGCGGGCGGCTGATCTCGCGGTTCGGCTCGTACCGGCTGTTCCCGATCGGGGGGACGCTGATGGGCGGCGTCGCGATGGCGCTGCTGTCGACGCTGACGCTCGATACGCCGCTGCACACGATGTACGCGTACATGGCGCTGCTCGGGATCGGGCTCGGGATGGTGATGCCCGTGCTGACCCTCGCCGTGCAGAACACGGTCGAATTCCGGCACATGGGTGTGGCGACGTCGGGCGCGACGCTGTTCCGCTCGATCGGCGGCTCGCTCGGCGTCGCCGCATTCGGCGCGCTGTTTTCGCACGGGCTGCAGTCGCGGATGATGCACGCGCTGCCGGCCGGTACCGAACTGCCGCCCGCGCTCGGCCCGGCCGCCGTGCACCAGTTGCCGGATGCCGTGCGCGACGCGTACCTGCACGCGTTCGCCGGTTCGCTGCACGTCGTCTATCTGTCGGCCGCGGCGGTGATCGCGATCGCGTTCGTGCTCGCATGGTTCGTCGAAGATGCGCCGCTGCGCAAGCACCATTGAGTGCCGGCGGCTCGCGATGCGACCGCCGGGCCGCCGCGCGAGCCTCGCCCGTCGTCACGCCAGCAGCACGACCCCGCCCGTCGTCGCGCGCGACTCCAGCAACCGGTGCGCGTCGGCCGCCTGTTCGAGCGGCAGCCGCGCGCCGATCTCGACGTGCAGCCCGCCCGCCAGCCGGTCGAGCGTCGCCCGCGCGGCGTCCCGATACGCGCCGGCGTCGCGCGCGATGAAACCGAGCACGCTCGGCCGCGCGAGCGCGATCGAACGGGCCGGGCCCAATTCGTCGAGCTCGAACGTCTGTCGCGCACCGATCGCGGCGACCTGCCCGATGCTCGCGACCATGCCGAACGGACGAATCGCCCCGAGCGTACGGGTCAGCACGTCGCCGCCGATGCCGTCGATCGCGTAGTCGACGCCCGCGCCGCCGCCGAACGTACGCGCGGCCGCGACGAAATCCTCCTCGCGATAATCGACCACCGCTTCCGCGCCGTGCGCGCGCACGAGCGCGGCCTTCGCGGCCGATCCGACCGTGCCGATCACCCGCGCGCCGAGCGCACGCGCCCACTGCGTCGCGAGCAGCCCGACGCCGCCGGCCGCCGCATGCACGAGCACCGTGTCGCCGGCGCCGACCTGCCGGACGCGATGCAGCAGCATGTAGACGGTGATGCCCTTCAGCAGCCCCGCGGCGGCGGCTTCGTCGCTCAGCCCGTCGGGAATCGGCAGCACGCGCTCGGCCGGCATCGTGCGCAGGCTCGCATAGCTGCCGGTCGGCAGGCCCGCATATGCGACGCGCTGCCCGGGCGCGAGATCCGTCACGCCCGCCCCGACCGCGTCGATCACGCCGACCGCCTCGACGCCGAGCGCCTCCGGCAGCGCGGGCAACGCGTGCGCGCCCGTCCTGAAATAGATGTCGACGAAATTCACGCCGATCGCGGTCTGGCGAATCCGCACTTCTCCGGGCCCGGGCGGCGCGACGGGCGCATCGACGCGGCGCAGCACGCCGGCGTCGCCGTAACGGTCGATCCCGATCCGGATGGCATGGGCGGTTTGGGTCATGGCATTCCTCGCTATCGAATGATGTGACACGATCATCTCATCGTGCATAATCGAACGGAATTCACGTTCAACGCCCATCTACTGTGCAAAATTCGACCGATCGAGAGGCTAACGCCGCACCCATGCTGCCGATGAGCTGGGACGACATTCGCTACTTCCTGGCGGTGATGCGCGGCGGCAGCCTGTCGGCCGCCGCCCGGGCGCTGCAGGTCCAGCATTCGACGGTCGCGCGGCGGATCGATGCGCTGGAGTCGGCGCTCGGAATCCGGCTGTTCGACCGGCTGCCGCGCGGCTGGCCGCCGACCGACGAGGGGCTGCACGTCGCCGAGCACGCCGCGCGCCTCGAAGCCGACGCGCATGCGTTCGCGCGCGCGGCGCAGGGCGCGGCCACGCTCGACGGCGTGGTGCGCGTATCGGCGTCGCCGGTATTCGCCAACCATTTCCTCGCGCCGCGCCTGGCCCGCGCGCTGCGCGCATGGCCGGCGTTGCGGATCGACCTGATGGGCGAGATGCATGCGGCGAACCTGTACGCACGCGAAGCCGATCTCGCGGTGCGGCTGTCGCGGCCGAGCGAACCGGGGCTCGCCGCGCGCCGGCTCGGCACGATGCGCTTCGCGCTGTGCGCGACCCGGGAATGGGCGGACGCGCCGCCCGATAGCTGGCCGTTCGTCGGCTACGACGATGCGCTCGCGCAAACGCCGCAGCAGCAATGGCTCGAACGCTTCGCGGCCGGGCGTCGTTTTGCGTTCGTCGCCAACGACCTGGCCGCGCAGCATCGCGCGTGCGCAGCCGGGGCCGGCGTCGCGCTGCTGCCGCGGTTTCTCGTCGACGATCCGGCCACGCACGCCGGCGCGCCGCTCGTCGAGCTGACGGCCGCGCCGCGCTGCGACATCGAGCGCGAGATCTGGCTCGTCGTTCATCCGGACGTGCGCCGGTCGCCGCGCGTGCAGCGCGTGGCCGACGCGATCGCCGATGCGGTCCACGCGGCGGACGGCCGGCTGTAAGCCGCCGAAACCGCAAACGGCTTTACCAGCCGCGCCAGCAGCCGGCATAGTAGCGTTTTGACTTCGCTCGCCCTACCGCCATGCCTGCCGCTCCCGCCTGCGTCGTTCGCGACGCGACCGACGCCGACCTCGATGCAATTCACGCGATCTATGCGCACCACGTGCATCACAGCGTCGCGTCGTTCGAGGAAACGCCGCCCGACGTCGCCGAACTGCGCGCACGCCGCGACGCGGTGCTGCGCCACGGGTTGCCGTATCTCGTCGCCGAATGCGACGGCCGCGTGGCCGGCTACGCCTACGCGACGCCGTACCGCACGCGCAGCGCGTATCGCTTCGCGATCGAGGATTCGATCTACATCGACGAGGCGCAGCGTGGGCGCGGCATCGGCCGCGCGCTGCTCGCGGCGCTGATCGAGCACTGCGAACGCGGCCCGTGGCGGCAGATGATCGCGGTGATCGCCGACGGCGGCACCGGCGGCTCGACGTCGCTGCATCGCGCGTTCGGCTTCGAGCCGGCCGGCCTGCTGAAAGCGGTCGGTTTCAAGCACGGCCGCTGGATCGACACGGCGCTGCTGCAGCGCCCGCTCGGCGACGGCGCGAACACGCGCCCCGCCTCGCCCGAGCCTGGCGCGGCGCGCTAGAATGGCCGCATGCCAAAACAGACTCATTCCACGCCCGACGAGGCCACGCCGGATTCCCGCAACGAGTACACGGTCGACGAACTCGCGCGCGTGTCCGATACCACCGTGCGCAACGTCCGCGCCTATCAGGATCGCGGGCTGCTCGCGCCGCCGGAGAAACGCGGACGCGTCGGCATCTACGACGACACGCACGTCGCGCGCCTGAAGCTGATCAACCATCTGCTCGCGCGCGGCTATACGCTGTCGAACATCCAGGACCTGATCAAGGCGATCGACGAAGGCCACGACCTGCGCTCGATCCTCGGCCTCGAAAACGCGATCGGCGGCCGCTGGTCGCACGAGTTGCCGAAAACCTATTCGCTCGCCGCGCTCGCGCAGATGTTCGGCCCGCAGGCGACCACGCAACTGTCGCGCGTGACCGAGCTCGGGCTGCTCGAACGGCGCGGCCTGTCGTTCGTCGCGAAAAGCCCCGCGCTGCTCGAGGCGGCGGCCGCGATGACGAAGGAAGGGATTCCGCCGCGCGAGCTGCTCGACGTGATCAGCCTCGCGCGCCCGCATTTCGACGCGATCGCGCGGCTGCTCGTCGATCTCGTCGTGAAACGGCTCGACCGTTACGACGCCGACACGCTGCCGCCGGCCACCGACGTGCCGGAACTGGTCGACGCGATCTGGCGCCTGCGCCCGCTCGCGGCCGTGTTCGTCGAGGCCGAGACGAACCGCGCGCTCGAAACGGCCGCCAGCGCGTATCTCGGCGGGCGGGTCGCGACGATCCTCGACAAGAAGCTCAGCGACGAAGCGGCGCGGCAGTCGGGTACGACCGATACGCAAGGCGACGGCGACAACGCATAGGGCCAGCCGCCCGCCGTCTTGCGTCGGTTCTTCACGAACGACGCGCGCGCATCCGGTTCGCGGAAGGACCGACGGCCGTTGCCGATGAGAAGCGCCGTTCGCCGGGACCGGCGCATGGCCGGCAGCGCCGTTCGACCGTCATTCCCGCCGGACGGCGCCGCATCGCGCCGCCCACGGTCACCGGCCGCGCCGCGAAACAGTTACAAGTTATCGGTTGACGTGAACCCGCCCGGCGGTTAGTGTATGCGTCGAAGTCCAAGAAGTCCGATTGCTGTTCATCAATTGCTCGCTCTCCCCTCAGCGGTATTCGTTGTCCTCTCCCTCCTTGACGCTTCAAGCGCTCTTTCACAGAGCAAATCCCCGTATATTTTTTCTCAAGGAATCTTCATGGATACCGGTATCGTCAAGTGGTTCAACGACAGCAAAGGCTTTGGCTTCATCACGCCGGACAAGGGCGGTGACGACCTGTTCGCTCACTTCTCCGAAATCCGCGCCGACGGCTTCAAGACGCTGGCCGAGAATCAAAAAGTGAGCTTCGAAACGAAGCAAGGCCCGAAGGGTCTGCAAGCGGCCAACATCAAGCCGCTGTAAAGTTTGAAGGGCCCGGCCTCCCACGACGGACGCCGGGTCGCAGCGACATCCCCACGGAGCTTCGTCTCCCAAAGTTGGCGCGATCGGCTCGATCTGCATCTGTTCAGTCAGCAGCTCGCCCGGCGTCACACGTCTCGTTGCACTTCATCCCCCCTCCGGCCGCAACGCCTCATTTTTCGCTTTCCGACTGCGTCAGATTCAGCTCGCAATGGCGTTGAATCGGCGTACCCGTGCGTATAACGCGCACGGCACGCGCGCACTCGACCATCATTAAAATTAAAATGGACAACCAACGAATTCAACAGTACAACGGCTATGCCGTCCAACCCTCGGCGCATCGGCTGCCCGACGGGTATTTTTCATCCAACCTGCTGCTCGAACGTACCGACAGCACGCACGGCGAAGGCCGCTACCAGTTCTATTCGCTCGATTACTTCGCGAGCGAAGCGCAGGCGCTGGCGCATTCGGCACGCTGGGCACGCAACTGGGTCGATACGCGCGGTTGACGGCAGCGCCCCAGTACCCGCGCCCGCCCGGCATATGAGCCGTCGGCGCGGTCGGTGCGAACTTCCCGATCGCCCGTCCCACGTCGTCGTCAAGCTGCGCCCTCTCCGCGCGAACGTTGACGACGTACTGGCGACATCAGCGCAGACGGCCATCG
The DNA here is from genome assembly GCF_001526325.1 of Burkholderia sp. MSMB1826. Classification (NCBI taxonomy): domain Bacteria; kingdom Pseudomonadati; phylum Pseudomonadota; class Betaproteobacteria; order Burkholderiales; family Burkholderiaceae; genus Burkholderia; species Burkholderia sp. MSMB1826. The sequence continues at coordinate 116,011 of NZ_LOYN01000010.1, read as the reverse complement.
AGAAAACCGGCGGGCAACTGCCCACCGGCCTCCTGCACGACACGTCCGTTCGCCGACTTCACCGCCCCGCCACCTTCTTCTGCCGCCACAGGCACAGCAGATCGCAAGCCACGTGCGCGGCCGCGATCGCCGTGATGTCCGCGTGATCGTACGCAGGCGCCACCTCCACCACATCCGCGCCGACCAGATTCACCGCCCCGAGCCCCCGCACGATCGCCAGCGCCTGCGCCGACGACAACCCGCCCGCGACCGGCGTCCCCGTTCCCGGCGCGAAGGCGGGATCGAGACAATCGATATCGAACGTCAGATACGCAGGCCGCTCGCCGACGATCTCGACGATCCGCTCGACCGCCGCCCGCGCACCATGGTCATGCACCCACGCGGCATCGAGCCGCTCGATCCCGAGAAAGTCGTCGTTCCACGTGCGGATGCCGATCTGCACCGACGTCGCGGGATCGATGAGCCCTTCCTTCACCGCCTTGTAGAACATCGTCCCGTGATTGAGGCTGTCCGGATCGTCGTCGGCCCACGTATCGCAGTGCGCGTCGAAATGGATCAGCGACAGCGGCTTGCCGTAGCGCTCCGCGTGCGCGACCAGCAGCGGATACGTGATGTAGTGGTCGCCGCCGAGCGTCAGCATCTTCGCGCCCGAGCGCAGGATCGTGCGCGCATGCTCGACGATCGCGGGCTTGATCGACAGCGGGTTGTGCGCGTCGAACCAGCAGTCGCCGTAGTCGACGGCCGCGAGGTCGTCGAACGGATCGAAGCCCCACGGATACGGATGGAGCTCCGCGAGCTGCACGCTCGCCGCACGAATCGCGGCCGGCCCGAGCCGCGCACCGGAACGATAGGTCGTCGCGAGATCGAGCGGCACGCCGGAGATCGCGACGTCGATACCGTCGAGCGTGCGCGAGTAATTGCGGCGCATGAACGACAGCACGCCCGCATAGGTGTTTTCGATCGAGGAGCCGTACGGCGTCGTGCGACGGATCGCGCCGTCGCCGTGAAGAAGTTCGGTCATGGTCGGGTTCGGGTTCGTGGTGGCCGGGGCGCCCCGCTTCGAGCGAGCGCTCGGGCCGGGCACGGCGTGGATACGTCGGGCCTGCACCGGCTCGCGCATCCGGTCGCGAGGCGAGGCGGGACATCGACAGCGACAACGGCAATACCGCGGCGATCATAGCAAGCCGATTCGCAGCCGTTGCCCCGGTTCAGCCGGGGCAACGCGCGGAAAAATCCGCTGGCGGCGTCGCGGCGCGTCGCCGTCGTTTCCTAGAAGGATTCGCCGGTTTTCGCGCCCCCGTTCTTCCGGATAATGGCCGGCAGCCGCGCCATCGACCGCGCGCCGTCCACCGCGGACGACAACGAACCGGAGACACCCGCCTTGATCGCCACGCTTCCCGCCGCCTACCGCCGGCTCCGGCCGCTCGCCATCGCCGCGGCGCTACTGTACGGGCTGTCGCTCGCCGCCGCGCCCTATCCGGGCCAGGCCGCCGCAAAAGCCGCGATGGGCATCCTGCTGCTCGCGGCGGGCAGCACCTGCGGCGCGGCGCGCGAACGCACGTGGCTGTGCGCGGCGCTCGCGAGCGCCGTGCTCGGCGACGTGCTGCTCGCGCTGCCCGACTGGCCGCTGTCGTTCGTCCTCGGCCTCGGCGCGTTCCTGCTCACGCATCTGTGTTATTGCGCGATCTTCTTCCGGTGGCGCGCGCGGCCGCACGGCTGGCGCATCGTTGCGCTCGTCGGGCTGTGGATCGCCGCGCCGGCGTTTTACGTGGCGTTCTTCCCGCATCTCGGCGAGTTGCAGGCGCCGGTCGCCGTCTACATGCTCGTGCTGTGCGCGATGGCGAGCTTCGCGCTCGCCGCCCGCACGCATGGCCCGCTGGTCGCGCTCGGCAGCCTGGTCTTCGTCGGCTCCGACACGCTGATCGGCGTCGGCCGGTTCCTCGGCGGTTTTCCGGGTATCGACTATTTCATCTGGGGCCTCTATGCGCTCGCGCAGGTCACGATCGTGGCCGGGGTTTTCCATGAGACGGCCAACCGGTCGATCCGTCCCTGATACCGTTTCAAACAGGTCGCCGCACGCCGGCGGCCCCGCTTCTTCCGTGTCTCGCCCTGTCGACGGCCTTTTCCGCTCATCCCGCATCGCGGAAAGCGACCCGTTCCAAACCCCGCTCAGCCTTTTCCCGCCTGGTTTTCGGCGCTTAGAGCGCCGCTTCTAGCCCCTTGCGGTTTCGAGGTTCACGCACTATCGTTACATCAACCAATGTAACATTAAAAAATGAGCCAAATCGGAGACACCCGGATGAATGCTCGCACGTTGCCTTTCGGTCCAGCCGGCCATGACGGCCTGGACGAAACCATCGACATCGCCATCATCGGCACCGGCTTCGCCGGCCTCGGGATGGCGATCCGCCTGAAACAAACGGGCGTGACCGACTTCGTCGTCCTCGAGAAGGCCGCGTCGGTCGGCGGCACGTGGCGCGACAATCATTACCCCGGGTGTGCATGCGACGTGCAATCGCACGTCTATTCGTTCTCGTTCGCGCCGAACCCGCGCTGGACGCGCATGTTCGCGCCGCAGCCGGAGATCCGCGCGTATCTGGAAGACTGCGTGCAGCGCTTCGGCGTCGGCCCGCACCTGCGGATGAATCACGAATTGCAGCGCGCCGAATACGACGAAGCCGCGCAACGCTGGCGCCTCACGTTCGCGAACGGCAAGCGGCTGTCCGCGCGCGTGCTGGTGTCGGGGATGGGCGGGCTGTCGCGCGCCGCGCTGCCGGCGATTCCCGGCGTCGAAACCTTCCAGGGTCGCGCATTCCATTCGCAGCAGTGGGATCACGATTACGCGCTCGAAGGCAAACGCGTCGCGGTGATCGGCACCGGTGCGAGCGCGATCCAGTTCGTGCCGCAGATCGCGCCGCGCGTGAAGTCGCTCGCGCTGTTCCAGCGCACGCCGCCGTGGATCATGCCGAAGCCCGACCGCAACCTGACCGGCTTCGAGAAATGGCTGTTCCGCACGCTGCCGTTCACGCAGAAGATCGTGCGCAGCGGCATCTACTGGATGCTCGAATCGCGCGTGCTCGGCTTCGCGATCCATCCGTCGCTGATGAAGAACGTGCAGAAGCTCGCGCTGCGCCACATCCGCAAGCAGATCCCCGATCCGGAGCTGCGCAAGACGGTCACGCCGAACTACACGCTCGGCTGCAAGCGCGTGCTGATCTCGAACGACTATTACCCGGCGCTGTCGCGCAAGAACGTCGACGTGATCACGACCGGCATCGACCACATCGAAGCCGACGCGGTCGTGACGACCGACGGCAAGCGTCATGAAGTCGACTGCCTGATCTACGGTACCGGCTTCCAGGTGGCCGACCCGTATCCGCGCGGGGCGATCATCGGCCGCGGCGGCCTCGACATCGTCGACGCGTGGCGCGACGGCGCGCATGCGTATCTCGGCACGACGCTGCCGGGCTATCCGAACTTCTTCATGATCGTCGGCCCGAATACGGGCCTCGGTCACAACTCGATGGTGTTCATGATCGAGTCGCAGATCGAGTACATCCTCGGCGCGCTGCAGGCGATGCACCGCGAACGCGCCGATGCGATCGAGGTGCGCCCGCTCGTCGAGGCGCAGTTCAACAACGACCTGCAGGGCAAGCTGAAAAAGGCGATCTGGTCGACGGGCGGCTGCAAGAGCTGGTACCTCGACCCGCGCACCGGCAAGAACACGACACTGTGGCCGGGCTTCACGTGGCGCTTCAGGCAGGCAACCGCGCACTTCTCGATCGCCGATTACCACGCGTATCGCGCGCCGCAGCACGACACGACCGCGCGGCCCGTCGCCGCGCCCGCCGCTTCCGCTTCCACGTCCGCCGAAGCGGCCTGAGCCAGACAAGGAGCCACCGACATGAAAGATTTCGCCAACAAGGTCGCCGCGATCACGGGCGCCGGCTCGGGCATGGGCCGCGCGCTCGCGATCCAGCTCGCGCAGGCCGGCTGCCACGTGTCGCTCGCCGACAAGAACGGCGTCGGCCTCGCCGAAACCGAACGGATCGTCCGCGCGATCGCGCCGAACGTGCGCGTGTCGACGCGCGTGCTCGACGTCGGCGATCGCGACGCGATGTTCGCGTGGGCCGACGACACCGCGAAGGAGCACGGCAAGGTCAACCTGATCTTCAACAATGCGGGCGTCGCGCTGTCGAGCACGATCGAGGGCATGGAATACGGCGATCTCGAGTGGATCGTGAACATCAACTTCTGGGGCGTCGTGCACGGCACGAAGGCGTTCCTGCCGCACCTGAAGGCATCGGGCGACGGCCACGTGATCAACACGTCGAGCATCTTCGGGATCTTCGCGCAGCCTGGCATGAGCGGCTACAACGCGACCAAGTTCGCGGTGCGCGGCTTCACCGAATCGCTGCGCCAGGAACTCGACATGATGAAGTGCGGCGTGTCGGCCACCTGCGTGCATCCGGGCGGCATCCGCACGAACATCGCGCAATCGAGCCGCGTCGCGAAGAACATGGTCGGCTTCATCGTCGAGAGCGAACAGCAAGGCAAGGACAGCTTCGAGAAGTTCTTCATCACGACCGCCGACGACGCCGCGCGCACGATCCTCGCCGGCGTGCGCAAGAACAAGCGCCGCGTGCTGATCGGCCGCGACGCGAAGGGCGCCGACTGGATGGCGCGCATCCTGCCGGCCGCCTACCAGGCGCTCGTCGTGCTCGCGACGCGCCGCGAGGCCGCGAAGGCCCGCCGCCATGCCGCACGCGGCACGCCGGCGCCGGTGCACGCCACCTACAACAATGCAGGCAACCAGGGAGAACAATCATGACGACACCGAACATGATGCCCGTGCGGCGCGACATCCGTTTCGCGCTGCCGCCCGAACGCGCGAAGGACTGGCATGTGCAGGGCGTGCCGGTCACGCACTTCATGAACGCGCTGTCGCTGCTGTTCCCGGCCGGCGAGCGCTTCTTCATGGATTCGGTGCGCCACTACCGCGACCGGATCGAGGACCCCGAGCTGAAGAAGCAGGTGCTCGGCTTCATCGGGCAGGAAGCGATGCACACGCGCGAACACATCGAGTACAACGACCTGCTGCAAGCGTCCGGCCTGCCCGCGCACAAGCTCGACAAGCGCCTGTGGACGATCCTCGGCTGGTTCAAGAAGGTGCTGCCGCACTCGATGCAGCTGGCGATCACGATCGCGCTCGAGCACTACACGGCGATCCTCGCGAACCAGTTGCTGTCGGGCCACGAGCACCGGATCGACGGCTCCGTCGAAGGCTACCAGCAGATGTGGATGTGGCACGCGATGGAGGAAACCGAGCACAAGGCGGTGTCCTACGACGTGTGGCGCACCGTGATGAAGCCGGGCCTCGGCAGCTATCTGCTGCGCACCGGCACGATGCTGACGACGACCGTGTTCTTCTGGGCCATCGTGTTCGACTTCCACGTGCGGCTGATGCTCGCCCATCGTCGCGAACACGGCAAGTTCGGCGGCATGTGGCGCCTCGTGAAGTATCTGTACAGCCCGAAGAACGGCGTGTTCGCGAGCATCGCGCGCGAATGGCTCGACTACTTCCGCCCGGGCTTCCACCCGTGGGATCACGACAACCATCAGTACTTGCAGGAGCTCGACACGCTGCTCGAGAACATCGACGCGACCAACGCGCGCTATGCGGCGCAGGCCGCCCCGCGCCGCGTGCCGCTGCATTCGGTGGCGCAGGCATGACGCCATGGCGCGCGCTCACGAGATGCTGACCGTCCGGTCCGGCGACGTGAAACTCGCCGTCTACGTAAGCGGCTCGCGTCGCGCGCCGCCGCTGATCCTCGTGCATGGCTATCCCGACTCGGCGGCCGTGTGGGCGCCGATCCGCGCGCGGCTCGCGAAACGCTACCGCGTGATCGCATACGACGTGCGCGGCGCCGGTGCATCGGATGCGCCGCGCCGCCGTGCCGACTACACGCTCGAACGGCTCGCCGGCGACCTGAAGGCAGTGGCCGATGCGACCTGCGGCGGCCGGCCGTTCCACCTGGTCGGCCACGACTGGGGCTCGATCCAGTGCTGGGAAGCCGTGACCGATCCCGCGTTCCGCGGCCGCATCGCGTCGTACACGTCGATCTCGGGCCCGTGCCTCGATCACGTGTTCCGCGCGAAGATGCGCGTCAAGCAGAGCCTGAAGTCGTGGTACATCGCGTTCTTCCACCTGCCGCTCGTACCGTCGCTGGTGTGGCGGCTCGGCGGTGCGGCGCTGTGGCCGCGCTGGCTCCAGCTCACCGAACGCGTGCGCGCCGAGCGCGATCCCGTGCAACTGAAGAACGCGCTGAACGGGATGCAGATGTACCGCGCGAATTTTCTCGCGCGAGCCCGCAGGCCGCGGGAGCGGTACGCGCAGGCGCCGGTGCAGATCCTGGTTCCGACGCGCGATCGCTACGTGACGCCCGAGATGTCGGTCGATCTCGATCGCTGGCTCGGCGACCACGTGCGCGAGGAAATCGACGGCACGCACTGGATCGTGCTGCGTCACCCGGACATGATCGCATCGCGGATCGACCGCTTCGCGTCCGCGCAGGAGCGGCCGGCGGCGACGAACGCCGCGGTTCAGCGCGCCGTCGGCGGTGCCGGCAGGCGTCTGAACAGCGTCTCGTAATCGACGACGAGCCCGTCGTCGTCGATGTCCATCTCCGCGGTGAAATTCCGGAAGATCCCTTCGTAGCGATAGCGGCGGCCCGGCTCGATGCACGCATAAGCCTGCTTGACCGGCTTGACGGTCAGGTCCGGCGTCGAGATGTACGCGACGTCGATCGGCCGCCGCTCGCCGCGCGCGAGCCCGAGGCGGCCGATCGGCAGCGAATTCGTGAACGGCGTCGCCGCGATGTCGATGTCGATGCAACCCTCCAGTTCCGGCAGTGCGCGGCCTGAACCGTCGCGCCAATGCCCGGCGCCGTCGCCGTGCAATTCGAGCGTGCCGCCGCCCATCACCTTGAGCACCGCGTAAGTCACGCGCCATTGCGCGTCGCATTCGACGCGATACGCGAGCCCATACGCGCGACCGTACCGCTGGCCGACCACCGCGCTTTCGACGACGATCGCGCCGCCGCGCCGGTCGAACGTCAGATGTTCGACCCCGTCGCCTTCGAGCGACGCCCATCGCACTTCACGCATCGTTCCGCCTCCCGGTTTCCCCATTGCGGGGCATCGTCGCGCAAATCCCGGCAATCGGGAATGCTACCGTCAAAGAGTCCAGCGTGCGTCATTTGCGTTCGACGTCTACGTCCGGCCCCTCGAACGCTGACCGGATAGCTTCCACGACTCGCGCCGCTCTGTGCTCATCCTCGAACTGACAATTCCACGATCCCACACGAAAACGTTAACGCGCTAGCTCACGCGAAAACGATAGCAATGGCGCGAATATGTTAACAAACCGTATAAAGCTCGCTAAAACGCTAACAAACATCCAAGTACACACCTGTCACGCCCCATTTCAGGGCACCAACCACAAATCCCGACTATCCAGAATTCCCTATTCCGGTGCATGGGATTGTGTCCTATGCTCGCGGCTCATCCTGTTCCGCCGTCATCATGCCTACCGCCCGCCCCGCCTCGCCGCCGATCGACCTGCGCATGCTGCTGCGCGGCATCGGGCAGGTCGTGCTGCAGGCGAACGCGCTCACCGGCACGCTGCTGCTCGCCGCGCTGGCGCTGACCGACCTGCGGCTCGCGTGCGCGGCGCTGGTCGGCACGGCCGCCGCCAGCATGACGGCCGTGTTGACGGGCGCCGAGCGCCGCGACGTCGAACAGGGGCTGCATGGCTTCAACGGCGCGCTGGCCGCGTTGATCGCCGTGCTGTTCGCGCCCCATCCACTCGCCGCCATCGCGCTGGTGCCGCTGGCGGCGATCGGCGCGGCGCTCGTGCAACGCGCGATGCGGGTGTCGCTCGCCCGCTGGCGCCAGTGCCCGTATTCGAGCCCGTGCCTGGCCGTCACCGCGCTGTGGTTCCCGTTCATCGCGTTGCAGCATGCGGACGGCGCGACCGCCAGCCCGACGCTGACGCCGGCTTCCATCACCGACGCGCTGCTGTCGGGTGTCGCCCAGACCACCTTCGCGCACGGCGCATGGGCCGGCGTGCTGGTCGTGGCCGGCCTCGCCGTCGCATCCCGCCGCGCGGCCGCGTTCGCGGTCGGCGGCGCGGCCGTGTCGACCGTGCTGCTGGTCGCACTCGGCGCAAGCGGCGCGGCGTTCGCCGGCGGCCTGCTCGGCTTCAACGGCGCGCTCGCCGCGCTCGCACTGATGTCGCGCGGGCCGCGTGCGGCGCTCGCGGCCGCCGCACTCGCCGCGCTCATTCAATGGCTCGCGATGCGCGCGGGCATCCCCGTGTTCACGGCCCCGTTCGCGCTCGCGTCGTGGGCGACCGTGGCCGTCGCGCGCCGCCTCACCCTCGGAGAACCCGATGTCGTTCGCACACCGTCCTGATGCCGTGAAGCCCGGCGGCCCGATCTCGGACGCCGAGCGCCGGCTGCGCGTCGACCTCGCCGCCGCGTACCGGCTCGTCGCGCTGAACGGCTGGGACGACCTGATCTACACGCATCTGTCCGCGACCGTGCCCGGCGAGCCCGGCCACTTCCTGATCAACCCGTTCGGCCTGACGTTCGACGAGGTTTGCGCATCGAACCTCGTGAAGATCGACCTGGCCGGCCAGCGGATCGGCGGCGGCGAGCACGCCGTCAACGTGACCGGTTTCGCGCTGCATGCGGCCGTGCACGCCGCGCGCGCCGACGCCGTCTGCGTGATGCACCTGCACAATACCGCCGGCATCGCCGTGTCGATCCAGCGCGACGGGCTGCTGCCGGCGTCGCAGCACGCGTTGCGCTTTCATGGCGATCTCGCGTACCACGACTACGAAGCGCTCGCGTTCTCGCCGGCCGAAGGCATGCGGCTGACCGCGAGCCTCGGCGCGAAATCCGCGATGCTGCTGCGCAATCACGGCACGCTGACGGTCGGCCGGACCGTCGCCGAAGCCTATGTGCTGATGGATACGCTGATCAAGGCGTGCGACATCCAGGTGCGCGCGCAGGCCGGCGGCGGGCCGCTCGTGCTGCCGGAGCCGGCCGTCGCCGAGCGCACCGCCGAACAACTGCGCGACGGCGGCGCGATCGAAGGCGAACTGGAATGGCCGGCGCTGCTGCGCCGGCTCGACCGGATCGATCCGTCGTATCGCGACTGACGTTGCCTGCGCACCCGACCGAATCGTTCATCGTCAATCGTTCAATCCCAACGGAGCATCTGTCATGCCGACTTTCAATATCCAGCTCTTCGAAGGCCGCACCGTCGAGCAAAAGCGCGCATTCGTCGAAGCGATCACGCGCGTCACGTGCGAGACGCTCGGCTGCACGCCCGGCTCGGTCGATATCATCCTCACCGACGTGAAGAAGGAGAACTGGGCGACGGCTGGGAAGCTGTGGAGCGACGAGGGCTGAGTGCCGAGGGCAGCGTTGCTTCGGCGCCGCACGCCCTGCGCTGAACGTTGCACCGCGGGATGCCCGCGACGGGCACTGCATGCGGGCGCCTCACGCCCGCCTCCGTTGTGCACCCGCACATCGCTTTGTCACGCAATCGGCGCATAATGCCGGACAGACGCAGCAGCCAATGGCCACCCGACGGAGACCGCCATGGAAGCGAAGAACGAGGAAGTCGTCGCACACCTGCTCTCCGACGTCGTCGAATTCGCGCGCGCGCGCCTGCCCGAAGCCACGTTCCGGATCGTCGAGCCTTTCCTGCGTCACTACTACGATTTCGTCGACGCCGACGATCTGCAGAACCGCAGCATCGCCGACCTGTACGGCGCCGCGATGGCGCACTGGCAAACCGCCCAAAAGTTCGTGCCCGGCAGCGAACGCCTGCGCGTGTACAACCCGATCCTCGAACAGCACGGCTGGCATTCCGACCACACGGTGATCGAGATCGTCAACGACGACATGCCGTTCCTGGTCGATTCGGTGACGATGGCCGTCAACCGTCTCGGGCTCGCGCTGCATTCGGCGCTGCATCCGGTGTTCCGCATCTGGCGCGGCGCCGGCGGCGGCATCGAGCGGGTCGACGCGGGTGGCGCGACCTCCAGCGACAGCCAATCGCAACTCGCGTCGTTCATCCATTTCGAAGTCGACCGCTGCGGCGACGCCGCGCTGCTCGACACGCTGCGCGACGACATCGCGCGCGTGCTCGGCGACGTGCGCGCGTCGGTCGAGGACTGGCCGAAGATCGTCGACATCGCGCGCGCGACGATCAAGGAGATGAAGGCGCGCGAATCGACCGCGGAGGACATCGAGGCGCGCGCGTTCCTCGAATGGATGGTCGCCGATCACTTCACGTTCCTCGGTCAGCGCGACTACGCGCTCGTATCCGACGGCACGGGCTTCGGCCTGCGCGGCATCGAGGGCTCGGGCTTCGGCATCCTGCGCGAATCGCTGCGCACGTCCGATGCGCCCGACGTGACGCCGCTGCCGCAAGCCGCCGCCGACATCATCACCGGCGCGTGGCCGATCTTCCTGACCAAGGCGAATTCGCGCGCGACCGTGCACCGCCCCGGCTATCTCGACTACGTCGGCGTGAAACTCGTCGGCGCCGACGGCAAGGTCGCCGGCGAGCGCCGCTTCATCGGGCTCTACACGTCGACCGCATACATGGTGTCGACCGCCGAGATCCCGATCGTGCGCCGCAAGTGCGCGAACATCCTGCGGCGCGCGGGCTTCTTGCCGAAGGGGCATCTCGGCAAGTCGCTCGTGACGGTGCTCGAAACCTATCCGCGCGACGAACTGTTCCAGGCCGACGAAGACCAGCTCTACGACATCGCGCTCGGCATCCTGCGCCTGCAGGAACACCAGCGTACGCGCCTGTTCGTGCGCCGCGACCGCTTCGACCGCTTCGTGTCCTGCCTCGTGTTCGTGCCGCGCGACAAGTACAACACCGACCTGCGCCGGCGCATCGCGAAGCTGCTCGTCGATGCGTACAACGGCGTGAACGTCGAATTCACGCCGTTGCTGTCGGAATCGGCAATCGCGCGAATTCATTTCGTCGTGCATGCGGAACCGGGCACGATGCCCGACGTCGACACGCGCGAGCTCGAAACGCGGCTCGTGCAGGTCACGCGCCGCTGGCAGGACGATCTCGCCGACGCGCTGCTCGACGCCTTCGGCGAAGAGCAAGGCAACCGTCTACTGCAGCGCTACGCGGAATCGTTCCCGGCCGGCTATCGCGACGACTATCCGGCGCGCACGGCCGTGCGCGACATCGAGCTGATCGAGCGCGTGAAGGATTCCGGACAGCTCGCGATGAACCTGTACCGGCCGATCGAGGCCGAGCCGCGCGCGTTCCGCTTCAAGGTGTATCGCGCGGGCGACCCGATCGCGCTGTCGCGCAGCCTGCCGATGCTCGAACACCTCGGCGTGCGCGTCGACGAGGAGCGGCCATACCGGATCCAGACGCAGGACGCCGCGCATGCGTGGGTACACGATTTCGGGCTGGAGCTCGCCGACGACACCGAATTCGACATCGAGCGCGTGAAAGGCCTGTTCGAGGATGCGTTCGACCGGATCTGGAGCGGCCGGATCGAGAACGACGACTTCAACCGTCTCGTGCTGCGCGCGCACCTGAGCGCACGCGAAGTGACGATCCTGCGCGCGTATGCGAAATACCTGCGACAGGTCGGCTCGACCTTCAGCGACGCCTATATCGAACGCGCGCTGACCGGCAATCCGGCGATCGCGCGGCAACTCGTCGAGCTGTTCCTGCTGCGCTTCGACCCGCACATCGGCAACACGCGCGACGTGCAGGCCGAGCGGCTGCTGAAGGCGATCGAAGGCGCGCTCGACCAGGTGCCGAACCTCGACGAGGACCGCATCCTGCGCCAGTTCCTCGGCGTGATCAACGCGACCGAGCGCACGAACTACTTCCTCGCCGACGCGAACGGCGAATCGAAGCCGTACCTGTCGTTCAAGTTCGATCCGGCGAAGGTGCCCGGCCTGCCCGAACCGAAGCCGATGTTCGAGATCTGGGTGTATTCGCCGCGTGTCGAGGGCGTGCACCTGCGCGGCGGGCGCGTCGCGCGCGGCGGCCTGCGCTGGTCGGATCGCCGCGAGGATTTCCGCACCGAGGTGCTCGGGCTGATGAAGGCGCAGATGGTGAAGAACGTCGTGATCGTGCCGGTCGGCTCGAAAGGCGGCTTCGTCGTGAAGAACCCGCCGCCGCCGAGCGATCGCGAAGCATGGATGCGCGAAGGCATCGCGTGCTACCAGACGTTCCTGCGCGGGCTGCTCGACCTCACCGACAACCTCGCCGGCAACGCGATCGTGCCGCCGCCCGACGTCGTACGCCACGACCCCGACGATCCGTACCTGGTCGTCGCCGCCGACAAGGGCACGGCCACCTTCTCCGACTACGCGAACGCGATCTCGCACGAATACGGCTTCTGGCTCGACGACGCGTTCGCGTCCGGCGGCTCGGTCGGCTACGACCACAAGAAGATGGCGATCACCGCGCGCGGCGCGTGGGAATCGGTGAAGCGGCACTTCCGCGAAATGGGCGTCGACACGCAGACCACCGACTTCACCGTGGTCGGCATCGGCGACATGTCGGGCGACGTGTTCGGCAACGGGATGCTGCTGTCGCCGCATATCCGGCTCGTCGCCGCGTTCGATCACCGGCACGTGTTCCTCGACCCGAACCCCGACCCGGCGACGAGCTTCGCGGAGCGCCAGCGCATGTTCGCGCTCGAACGCTCGAGCTGGGCCGACTACGACGCGGCCGCGATTTCGCCGGGCGGCGGCGTGTATCCGCGCACCGCGAAGACGATCCCGCTGTCGCCGGCCGTGCAGGCCGCGCTCGGCATCGACGCGCACGCGCTGCCGCCGACCGAGCTGATCCGCGCGATCCTGCAGGCGCCGGTCGACCTGCTGTACAACGGCGGCATCGGCACCTACGTGAAGGCGGCGCGCGAAACCCATGCGCAGGTCGGCGACCGCGCGAACGACGCGGTGCGCGTGAACGGCGCGGACCTGCGCTGCAAGGTCGTCGGCGAAGGCGGCAATCTCGGCTGCACGCAGTTCGGCCGCATCGAGTTCGCGCAGCGCGGCGGCCGCATCAACACCGATGCGATCGACAACTCGGCCGGCGTCGATTGTTCGGATCACGAAGTCAACATCAAGATCCTGCTCGGGCTCGTCGTCTCCGACGGCGAAATGACCGAGAAGCAGCGCAATGCGCTGCTCGCCGAGATGACCGACGAAGTCGGGCTGCTCGTGCTGCGCGACAACTACTACCAGACGCAGGCGCTGTCGATCGCGGGCCGCCATGCGGTCGAACTGCTCGACGCCGAGGCCCGCCTGATGCGCTGGCTCGAACGCGCGGGCCGCCTGAACCGCGTAATCGAATTCCTGCCGACCGACGACGAAGTCGCCGAGCGGCAGGCCGCGAAGCTCGGCCTCACGTCGCCGGAACGCGCGGTGCTGCTCGCGTACAGCAAGATGTGGCTCTACGACGCGCTGCTCGAATCCGACGTGCCGGAGGATCCGCTGGTGGCCGCGATGCTCGTCGACTATTTTCCGAAGCCGCTGCAACAGCGCTTCAGCGAGCCGATGCGCCGCCATCCGCTGCGCCGTGAAATTCTCGCGACGCACCTGACCAACGCGCTCGTGAACCGCGTCGGCTGCGCTTTCGTGCACCGGCTGATGGAGGAAACCGACGCGAAGCCCGGCGACATCGTCCGCGCGTGCATCATGGCGCGCGACGTGTTCGACCTCGATGCGGTATGGCGCGACATCGATGCGCTCGACAACCGCGTCGCCGACGACGTGCAGGCGCGCATGTTCGTCGACGTCGCGCGGCTGCTGGAGCGCGCGGCGCTGTGGTTCCTGCGGCATCTGCAGTCGGGGGCGGTGGCCGACGGCGGCATCGCCGGATTGATCGCGCGCTGCCGCGACGCGGTGCAGCGCATCGCACCGCAACTGCCGTCGCTGCTGCCGGCCGACGATCTCGATGCGCTGTCCGAGCGGCAACGCGTGCTGGTCGATGCCGGCGTCGACGCCGCGCTTGCCGGGCGCGTCGCGAGCGGCGACATCTCGGCCGCGCTGCTCGACATCGCCGAAGTGGCCGCGACCTGCCATCGCAGTCTCGAACTGGTCGCGGGCGTCTACTTCTCGCTCGGCACGCTGCTCAACTACGGGTGGATCGGCGAACGCGCGGCCACGCTGCCGACGCCGACGCATTGGGACATGCTCGCGCGCGCGGCCGCACTCGCGGAAGTCGCGCGGCTCAAGCGCACGCTCGCGACCAGCGCGCTCGCGGAATCGCCGGATTCGACCACGCCGGACACGATCGTCGGCGCGTGGCGCGCGCGCCGCGAGACCGCGCTCGCGCGCTACGAGCACCTGCTCGCCGATCTGCGCGCATCCGGCGGCGCCAGCCTCGCGGTGCTGCTCGTGGTCGTGCGCGAGATGGCGGTGCTCGAACGCGCGTGAAGCTCGCACGCGCGGCACGCGGCGGTCACACCGTCGCGACGAGCAGTTCCTCTGCGCGATTCGGCGGGCGCAGCCCGTCGGTACGATCGGCGAAATAGCGGCGCGTGAGATCCGCCGCCGACACGTGTTCGGCCCGCGTGAAACCGGCTTGCGTCGCGAGCGCGCAAATCTGCGCCGGCGTGAAGAAGCTGATGAACGGCGTGCCGCTCTCGCGCGCGCCCTTGGCGGCCATTTCGAGACCCGGGCGCACGTCCGGATCGGCATGCTCGAGCGGCAGCAGGAAGGTCATCGCGAACGTCGAGCCCGGCGCGAGCGCCGCCGCCTCGCGCAACGCCGCCACGTTCGCTTCGTGCGTCAGGTACATGCTCACGCCGGTGGACACCACGACCGCCGGTTTGTCCGCATCGAAGCCCGCCCGCACGAGCGCGTCGCGCCACGACTGCTTCGCTTCGAAATCGACCGGCACGAAGCGCAGCCAGTCCGGCACGCCGAAGCCGAGTTCGGTCAGGCGACGGCGTTTCCACGCCTGAGGCGCGGGCGGATCGACCTCGAAGACGGTCAGTCGCGACGCCATCTCGGGCCGGCGCTGCACGAAACTGTCGAGGCCCGCGCCCAGGATCACGTACTGGTTCACGCCCCGCGCGGCCTCGTCGACGACGAGATCCTCGATGAAGCGCGCCCGCGCGACGATCGATGCACGAAACGGCCGCGTGAAGCGCTGATCCATGTCGCCGCGCTGCTGCCAGCCGGGCGGCGGCGCGAGCAGACGCAGGCCGACTTCATCGGCGAGCACGTGCGGCGGCTCGTCGAGTTCGACGTGCAGCGCGCGCCACAGCGCGACGCGCTCGGCGGTGCTGTCGGGCCCATCCTGATGGCGGTCGGTCATCGTCATCCCCTCATGCACCGGGCTTGCCCGGCGCCTGCAGGCGCCATACGCGGCCGTCGGGATCGCGCACGGTCATGTCGCGCGTGCCCCAGTGCGTGTCCTCGAACGGCGTGACGACGTCGACGATCGGCTGCGGCTGCACGGCCTGCTCGTCGGCGACTTTGAGTACGACCTGCATGTCGGGCGTCTCGCTCGCCGGCACCTCGGCGATGAACAGGAACGGGCCGTCGCCGCTGCGCAACTGGCCTGACTGATGATCGGTTTCGAACTCCAGCGTGAAGCCCAGCGCCTGGAAAAACTTCGCCGACTTGCCCCAGTTGTGCGTGGTCAGGTACACGGCTTCGATTCGCTCGGATGACATGTCACTCCTCCTTGTTGGATGACCCGGCCCCCGGTCGCGGAGCGGCCAGATATGCACGCAATGCGTCGGCCACCAGCGCGGACAGCGACTGCTCCGTTTCGATGGCGCGATGCTTGACCTGCCGGATCAGACTCAGCGGCAAGTACACGTTGAATTGCTTCACTTCTTCGTCGGTCATGGTTGCTAGTATGCTAGCAAACTAGCAAAAGTCAACCGACGGCGGCGGCGAAAGGGCCGAGGGGGCCGCCGTCGGATATCGGTCGGCCGCGTTACTTCGCGCTGCGCGCCGCGAGCCGCGCGAACAGCGCGTCGAGATCGAATCCCGCCGTATCGATGCCGATCGTGTCGCGCAGGCACGCCGCCCAGTCGGCGGCATCGTCGAACGTGACGGTGCGCCCGGCTCCCGCCGCGTCGCGCAGCGTCAGCACGGTGTTGAGCAACGCCGCGCGGCCGTCCGGCAGCACACGGCACGCGATCAGGTCGTTCACGAAGATCGATTCGGGATACGTGGACGTAAACCAGTTCGCGGCTTCGTAATCGATCCACTCGGCCGGCTTCAGCGAGAAGCGGTAGGTCGTCTGCCAGCCGTCGGGGATCTCGAACTGCATGTCGAATTCGCCATCGACCGGCGCATCGATCACGCGAAACGCGCCGTGCGGCGTCAGTTGCCGCTCGCCCGGCGCGAACCGCAGCGGCGCGGTCAGCGTCGCGCTGCCGAAGCCGATGTCCGCGAGCCACGTCGCGCCGTCGAGATCGATGCGCAGCAGCATGTGCGTCTGCGCGGTGACGCTCTCGGGTGGCCGCATCCAGCGCACGCGCGCGATCAGCGGCGTCACGCGAAAACCGATCGTCGTGAGCGCGGTGTAGAACAGCTTGTTGAGTTCGAAGCAGTAGCCGCCGCGGCGGCGTTCGATCACCTTGTCGACGAGCGCGGGCAGGTCGAGCGCGACCCGCGCGCCGGTCAGCGGATTGAGGTTTTCGAACGGAATCGCCTGAGGATACAGCAGATGCAGCCGGCGCAGTACGTCCAGCGTCGGTTCGGCCGGGCCGTCGTAGCCGATGCGGGAGAAATAGCGCGAGAGGTCGAACGAGTCAGTCATGAGAACCGGCACCGATGAAGGAACACGCCACGATAGCATCGCGCGAAATCCCCATGTTGTGCGGGGCCATGGTTCGTCGCCGGCGCGCACGATGCCGGCCACCGCATCGCGCACGCCTGCCCGCGGCGTTACGGCAGCAGCTTCAGCGCGGACGACGCGACCGACGGCACCGAAATGCCCTGGCTCGTCGCGAACTGCACGGCCTGGCCGAGCGTCGCGGCAAGCGACTGCAACTGGCCCGGCGCGCTTTGCGCAATATACGACGCGGCCTGCATGTTCTGCGGATTCAGGCCCGATTGCAGCAGCGACGCCGCGCTCGTCGAACCGAGCGTGCCGAGCCCCGACTGCAGTTGCGAATACTGCGTGAGGCCCTGCCCCAGCGACGCGAGGCCGTTGCTGAACGCCTGCTTGTCGATCGGGCCGTGCGTGGCGCCGCCGCTCGCGAATGCCTGGCCGAGCGCCTGCGACACCGATTGCTGCGCGCCGCCCATCTGCGACAGCGTGGCCGGCGACAGCGCATCGCCGCCGGACAGCTGGCTCGCGGCCTGCTGCGCTTGTCCGGCCGCCCCCGTCAGCCCCATCGCCGATGCGAGCGACGACTGACCGTTCAGCACCTGCTGGTTCGCACCGACATAGGCCTGCAGCAACTGCGCGACACCGCCCTGCGCAGGCGCGGCCTGCTGCTGCCCGCCGCCGAGCAGCGACGCGCCGATCGACTGCAGGTCGAGCTGCGCGTGCGCGGCGCCGCTCACCAGGATGCCGAACGCGATGCCTGCCGAGGCCAGATGCCGGCCCGTCGCGCGAATGTGCTTCATGTGTTTCCCTCGTGCCCGAATGATCGAGGCGATATTGTCGAAGCGCGTCGCGCGCCGCCGCAACGACTGAAACACATCGAAACGAAATCGGGCCACGCCGCCGCTTGCAATTCGGCGGCCGACAGGCCCCGTCGCGCAGATTCCCGTGCGGTTGCCGCGCGATGCCGCGCACGTCCCGCGATTCTTTCTCCGGTTGCATCAATGGACGCCAGCCCCGGCCTGCGCCGGCGACGCGACGCAACGCTTCCGCCGCGCGCTTCGCGTCGAGCAATGCAAACGAAACGGGCAGCCCGTCGCCGCCCGTTTCGTCACCCGTTTCGCGCCCGGCTTACGGGCTGCCTGCCGGCCGCGGTATTACGCTGCCATCCACGCCGGCACCCGCCGGGCCACCCAGTCGGCCGCCTGCTCGTAGCCGTGCGCAAGCTGCAGCACGGCGAGATCGGCGCGCGGACGACCGATCAGTTGCATCCCCATCGGCAAGCCCGCGTCGTTGAAACCGACCGGCACGTTGATCACCGGGCAGCCGGCCAGCGTCCACGGCACGACCGTTTCCATCCAGCGGTGATAGGTGTCCATCGCGCGGCCCGCGATCTCCTTCGGCCAGCGCTGGTCGACGTCGAACGGGAAGACCTGCGCGGTCGGCGCCGCGATGAAGTCGTAACGGTCGAAGAAGCTCAGCGCCGCCTGATGCCACGCGGTTCGTTCGACGCTCGCGTCGAACACCGCCGCGCCCTGCATCGCGAGCAACCCCTCGACTTCGTAGATCGCCTCGGGCTTCAGCAGCGCGCGCCGCGCCGGGTCGCGATAGTGCGCGAGCAGCCCGCCGCCCGACAGCAGGTGCCGGTGCGCGAGCCACAGGCGCCAGATCCGGTCGGGCGCGAACGCCGGCAGCGCCGCATCGACGTCGCAGCCGATCTCGCGCAGCGTCGCCAGCCCATGCTCGCACTGCGCGAGCACGCCGGCCTCGGTCGCGAGATAGCCGTTCCAGTCGCCGACCCACGCGACGCGCTTGCCGCGCAGATCCGCGTCGAGCGGCTGCGCGAACGCCGCCGGATCTTCCGCGAGCGACAGCGGATCGTTGCGGTCGTAGCCGGCCTGGATCGCGAGCAGTTGCGCGACGTCGCCGACCGTGCGGCCCATCGGCCCTTCGATGCCGAGCTGCTGCACGAACACGTCGACGCCCGGCCAGCGCGGCACGCGGCCCTGAGACGGACGGAAGCCGTAGATGTTGCAGAACGCCGCCGGATTACGCAGCGAACCGCCGAAATCGCTGCCGTCCGCCACCGGCAGCATCCGCGACGCGAGCGCCGCCGCCGTGCCGCCGCTGCTGCCGCCCGCGCTCTTGGTCAGGTCGTACGGGTTGCGCGTCGCGCCATAAACCTCGTTGAACGTGTGCGAACCGAGCCCGAACTCGGGCGTATTGGTCTTGCCGATGAAGATCGCGCCGGCCGCGCGCATCCGCGCGACGCCGACGGAGTCGGCCTGCGGCACGTTCTCGCGGAAGATCGGCGATCCGTAGGTCGTGCGCAGCCCCTTCGTCATCGCCAGATCCTTCGGCGCTTGCGGCATCCCGTGCAGCCAGCCGCGGTACTCGCCGCGCGCCAGCTCCGCGTCCTTTTCCGCGGCTTCCGCCAACAGCGCATCGCGCTCGCGCAGCGCGACGATCGCGTTGACCGCGCCATTCACGCGCTCGATGTGATCGAGATACGCACGCATCGTCTCGACGCACGAAACCGCCTTGCCGCGGATCGCCGACGCGAGCTCGCCGGCCGACAGGCGCACGATCGGATCGACGGAAATGGAAGCGGGAGCGAGAAACTGCGGGGCGCCGTGCGGCATGCGGGTCTCCTGGGATGCGGTATCGAATGGCGCGCCGCCGGGCGGCGGCCGACGCTCTACTCTACGCGACGCGCCCTGGACGACCTCCGATATTTTGCGGCGCAATTCATTGCGGATCCGACTGAATCGCGCTCGCGGCGAGAGTCCGCACCGACCGGCCGGGGCCGGCGCTAGCGCTCGCTGCCGTTTATGCGCATAAACTTAAATTTCTTATATTTTTAATTGGTGCGTCACGGGACTGCGTGCGTTAACGACATTTTTATGCGGCCGGCCGATCTCTTTAGATCGTTTCGTCCGGCCGCCCGCTACGCTGGAAGCACTTCGTTTCCGGGTTCATCGTCCATGCTCAAGCTGCTGGTTCCGGTCGGCCATTCGCCGCGCTCGCTTCAGGCCGTTCGGCACGCGACGTTTCTGTATCGCGAGCGCTGCGCGTCGGAGGTCGTGCTGATCAACGTGCAGGCACCGCTCGAATCGACGCGGCTCGAAGCCTATTACCCGCTGTCGCGGTTGCGCGCGATCGAGACACGATTCGCGACCGACGATCTCGCGATGGCCGAGCGGCTCCTGCGCGAGGCGGACGTGAAATACAGCGTCGTGATGAAGGTCGGGCCGGTAGCCGATACGATCGCGGCCACGGCAGCCGAAACCGGGTGCGACGAGATCGTCGTGACCGTGCCGGGACGCGATCCGCTGCACGCGTTGATGTCGGTGTTTCGGCGCAGCGTGACGGCCCGGCTGTTGCGGATTTCGAATGTGCCGGTGACGGCGGTGCAATGACGGGAACGGCGCGTCACGCGTGCGCATCGTGCGCACGCGGTCGCGCGGCGGTCAATCGATGACCTTGCGCCAGAACACGAAATAGGCGGCTGCCGAAGACGCCAGCAGCAGGATGGCCCACATCGGAGCAAGACTGATCAGGACGGACGAGACGTTCAACATTTGGATTCCTTACTATTTCGACAGCGATCTTCAACACCTGCCTGCTTGCCGGACCCGATGCGTCGACCTGCATCGCGTTCCGTCAAATCATGCATTCATGCTATCGCTTTGAACGGCCGTGCGACCGCCGCCGCCGGCCCGCACCCTGACATTCGTCAAACTCGCGCGCATTGCCCGCCCATCGCACGGCGACGGAAAAACAGGACAGGATCGTCCTGCCTCGCCACCGCTTTCAGCAGACGTTTACCGGGGGAAGCCCCAAGTGCTTCGTCGAACGTGTCCGCGTTACGCTTGAGCAACGAGGAGACGAATCATGAGACGAGCCGTACATATCGCCGTTTTCGCCCTGCTGGCCTATCTCATCGGCGATCGCGCGATCCTGCACGCGCAGGGCCGAGACGCCAGCCCGCTCGCGTGCGAGCAAGGCGCCGCGCAGGTGAGGGCCGATGCGCTCGGTCGCGGCTTCGGCGAAACCGCCGCCGGCAGCCAGAGCGAGGCCTTCATGTCGGGCTGCCTGGTGACGGGACGGAGCGATCAGGACGTCGCGATGGCCGCCCGCTGACGCGTATCATCCGGCGGCGAGCCGGCTACGCCCGACGTCGCGAGCACGGGTGTCGGTTCACGCTGCGTGCCCCACTGCCCCGATACGGACGCCACCGTCCACCCTCCCTGCCCCGTTAGCCCGACATGACCGATCCGAACACCGCGTTGATCCAGCGCTTCTACACGGCCTTCCAGCAGCGCGACATCGACGCGATGCTCGCGTGCTATGCCGACGACGTCGTCTTCAGCGATCCCGCATTCGGCGAACTGCGCGGCGAACTCGCGCACGACATGTGGCGGATGCTGGTCGCGCGGGCCCAGGCGTTCTCGCTGACGTTCGGCGAAGTCGCCGCGGACGACCAGGCCGGGCGCGCGACGTGGAGCGCGCACTACCGGTTCGCCGCGACCGGACGGAGCGTGGTCAACCGGATCGACGCGCGTTTCCGGTTTCGCGACGGACGCATCGTCGAACATCGCGACCATTTCGACCTGTGGCGCTGGGCCCGTCAGGCGCTCGGGATGAAAGGCGCCCTGCTCGGCTGGACGCCTTTCATGCAGCGCGCGATCCGCGCGCAGGCACGGAAAAATCTCGACGCGTATCGCGCCAAACGGACATGAGCCGCGGCCGCTCCGCTACGGCTTCATCGTCGCGTTGATCAGGTCGTAGGCCATGTCCGGCGCCACGCCGTCCGGGTTCTCGAGGCCGTTCTGGCGATACCAGCTTTCATCGGCCTCCGGATGCGGACCGGCCAGGCCGACGCGCCCTTTGCCGTAGCGGTACGTGGCGGCCGCGATGTCCTTGTTCGGGTAGATCGCCAGCACGATCCCGCCGGAGCCGAGCGGCGCGACCGGGAGCCGCGCGCCGTCCTGATAGTAGATCCAGCGTTTTTTCCCGCGCCAGACGACCGGCGTCACCGTATCGGCGGTGCCGTGAAGCGTCGAGCCTGGCCGGTCGACCTCGGAGTCGATATCGCCGGCAACCAGCCCGAAACCCTGCTCGCCGGCCAGGTAGGCACCCATGCACAGTCCGAGATATCGGCCGCCGTTCGCTACGTAATGCCGCACGGCCCTGATTGCGGGGCGGCCGATGCTGGCTGCCGCGCCGGGAATATCCTGCCCGCCGCCGGGCTGCACATAGAGCGCCGCACCGGCCAGCGCGGCGGGCGTGATCTCGAGCTTTTCCGCCGGCCCCACGTAGATCACGCGGAACCGGTAGTCCGATTCCCGCAGGCGTCTGGCGATGGTTTCGGGGCACCCGTCGCACGCGGCAGGCCCGCGATAGACCAGCGCGACCGGCTGGCTCGCCGCGTCGCGCGCCGTGTTGCGCGCTGGGTCGCCGGGCGTGGCCGCGTGAACGGCCGGCGACGCGACGAGCGCCACCATCAGGAAAATCGCGTCTATCGAGCGCATGTCGTGGATCGCCGGAGTCAAGGAAATCGCTGCCGCCCGGGCCGAATCGACGGGCGCGCGACCGCTTTCGCCTCCCGTTCCGACACCCGACTGCACGTTGCGTGACAGCGAGCGTAACGGCCCGAACGCGCCCCGTGTGTACCGTTTCCTGCGGGCTTGTGCAGATATGTGCGACATCGGGGACCTGAACCGACACCCTGCACCCGGCCGCCCGGCCGCGCCCGACAAGGCCGGCTCCCGCCATGCAACCACGTCTTCCGTGTTTCGCACCGACAACTCTTATATAAGACATAAGACATTTGACGTTCCACCCCGTTGAGATTAGAATTCCGCTCAAAGCAGTGCCTGGAATCGCCCCGGAGTGCCGGCAAGGCCTTCCCCTCAAACGCAATATCAGCAGGTCTCCCCATGCTTGAAAACTTTCGTGCTCACGTGGCCGCCCGCGCCGCGCTCGGTATTCCTCCCCTGCCGCTGACGGCTCAGCAGACCGCCGAACTGGTCGAGTTGCTGACGAATCCGCCCGCCGGCGAAGAGCAGACGCTGCTCGAGCTGATCACCCATCGCGTGCCCGCCGGCGTCGACGAAGCCGCCCGCGTGAAGGCCGGCTTCCTGGCCGCCGTCGCGAAGGGCGAGACGGCCTGCCCGCTGATCTCGCGTGCGCGCGCCACCGAGCTGCTCGGCACGATGCTCGGCGGCTACAACATCCAGCCGCTGATCGAACTGCTGTCCGACGAAGCCGTCGCCGCGGTAGCCGCCGACGCGCTGAAGAAAACCCTGCTGATGTTCGACCAGTTCCATGACGTGAAGGAACTCGCCGACAAGGGCAACGCGCACGCAAAGGCCGTGTTGCAGAGCTGGGCCGACGCCGAATGGTTCACGAGCCGTCCGGAAGTGCCGGAAAGCCTGACCATCACCGTGTTCAAGGTCACGGGCGAAACCAACACCGACGACCTGTCGCCGGCGCCCGACGCCACCACCCGCCCGGACATCCCGATGCACGCGCTGGCGATGCTGAAGAACGCGCGCCCGGGCATCACGCCGGAAGAAGACGGCAAGCGCGGGCCGGTCAAGTTCATCGAATCGCTGAAGGAAAAGGGTCACCTGGTCGCGTACGTGGGCGACGTGGTCGGCACCGGCTCCTCGCGCAAGTCGGCCACCAACTCGGTGCTGTGGTTCACCGGCGAAGACATCCCGTTCGTCCCGAACAAGCGCTTCGGCGGCGTGTGCCTCGGCGGCAAGATCGCCCCGATCTTCTACAACACGATGGAAGATGCGGGCGCGCTGCCGATCGAGCTCGACGTGTCGCAAATGAACATGGGCGACGTGGTCGAACTGCGCCCGTACGAAGGCAAGGCGCTGAAGGACGGCAAGGTCATCGCCGAATTCCAGGTGAAGTCCGACGTGCTGTTCGACGAAGTGCGCGCCGGCGGCCGCATTCCGCTGATCATCGGCCGCGGCCTGACCGCGAAGGCGCGTGAGGCGCTCGGCCTGCCGCCGTCGACGCTGTTCCGCCTGCCGCACCAGCCGGCCGACAGCGGCAAGGGCTTCTCGCTCGCGCAGAAGATGGTCGGCCGCGCGTGCGGCCTGCCGGAAGGCCAGGGCGTACGCCCGGGCACGTACTGCGAACCGAAGATGACCTCGGTCGGCTCGCAGGACACCACGGGCCCGATGACCCGCGACGAACTGAAGGACCTCGCGTGCCTCGGCTTCTCGGCCGATCTCGTGATGCAGTCGTTCTGCCATACCGCCGCGTATCCGAAGCCGGTCGACGTGAAGACGCACCAGACGCTGCCGAACTTCATCAGCACGCGCGGCGGCATCGCGCTGCGCCCGGGCGACGGCGTGATCCACTCGTGGCTGAACCGCATGCTGCTGCCCGACACCGTCGGCACCGGCGGCGATTCGCACACGCGCTTCCCGATCGGCATCAGCTTCCCGGCAGGCTCGGGCCTCGTCGCGTTCGCGGCCGCCACCGGCACGATGCCGCTGGACATGCCGGAATCGGTGCTGGTCCGCTTCAAGGGCAAGATGCAGCCGGGCGTCACGCTGCGCGACCTCGTCAACGCGATTCCGCTGTACGCGATCAAGCAAGGCATGCTGACGGTCGCCAAGCAAGGCAAGAAGAACATCTTCTCGGGCCGCATTCTCGAAATCGAAGGCCTGCCCGACCTGAAGGTCGAGCAAGCGTTCGAGCTGTCGGATGCGTCTGCCGAGCGTTCGGCCGCCGGTTGCACGGTGCGCCTGAACAAGGAACCGATCATCGAGTACCTGAACAGCAACATCACGCTGCTCAAGTGGATGATCGCGCAGGGCTACCAGGATCCGCGCAGCCTGCAGCGCCGCATCGCGGCGATGGAACAATGGCTGGCCGACCCGCAACTGCTCGCGCCGGATGCCGACGCCGAATACGCGGCCGTCATCGAGATCGACCTCGCCGACATCCACGAGCCGATCGTCGCATGCCCGAACGATCCGGACGACGTGAAGACGCTGTCGGACGTCGCCGGCGCGAAGATCGACGAAGTGTTCATCGGCTCGTGCATGACCAACATCGGTCACTTCCGTGCCGCGTCGAAGCTGCTGGAAGGCAAGCGCGACATTCCGGTCAAGCTGTGGGTCGCGCCGCCGACCAAGATGGATCAGAAGCAGCTGACGGAAGAAGGTCACTACGGCGTGTTCGGCACGGCCGGCGCCCGCACCGAAATGCCGGGCTGCTCGCTGTGCATGGGCAACCAGGCACAGGTGCGCGAAGGCGCGACGGTGATGTCGACGTCGACCCGCAACTTCCCGAACCGCCTCGGCAAGAACACGAACGTGTACCTCGGCTCGGCGGAACTGGCGGCGATCTGCTCGCGTCTGGGCAAGATCCCGACCAAGGAAGAGTACATGGCCGACATGGGCGTGCTCACCGCGAACGGCGACAAGATCTACCAGTACATGAACTTCGACCAGATCGAAGACTTCAAGGAAGTGGCCGACACCGTGCAGCTGTAAGCACGCAGTCGGGCTGCGGCGGGCGGTCGACGTCGCAGCGCACCGAAAGGCGCCGCAGGCCGACAGGCTGCGGCGCTTTTTTTTCGTCCGTCGGCGACCGGACGCGCCCGTCCCGTCAGTCGTACAGCGCGTGCAGCCGCTCGACCACGTCGAACGGCAAGCCTTCGTCATACCCGTCGGCTTCGTCGAGATCGACGTACTCGCGCCCGTCGGTCGGCTGCAGCATCATTGCCGGCACGGGCCGCGCGACCGGCACGTCCGGATAATCGTTCGGCCCCGCGCCATCGAAGTCGTGCGGATCGAACCAGATACCGTGATTGGCGTAGTAGCCGTCGGCGTAACGTTGCTCGATTTCGCGAAGCAACCGAAACGTATCGAGTTGATACGACGCGTCGCCCAGATCGCTTTCGTTCGCATACTGCACGAACCACGCGGCGCCGAGATTCCAGTAGATCAGCAATGCGGTCGCGCGATCTACGTTGCGGTTGTCCAGCAGCCAGCGCAACGCACGGCCGTTGCCGTCGTAATTGGAGCGTGCGGCGAACCGGTGCCACTGTTCGGGCGTCGCGCCTTCGAGCCAGGTCCGGACGATGTCCCACGCCTTCTGTTCGATGTCGGTGTCATCCATGGATTGCGCCTTGCGGAATGAGCGGTAACGGGAAACGTCTTCGATGGCCGGTGATTCTAGCGCCGCTGCCCATTCATGCCGCGCCGCCGCCCGGCTCGCGACGGATCACCAGTTCGTTGAAGCCGGTGCCCGCATCGAGCTCGCGCGAGAAGCGATGTGCGGGCAGCAGCGCGAGCAGGATCTCGGCCGTCGTGCGCACCACGCAGCCGCTCGCCACGTGGCCGCCCATCACGCGGCCGGCGGCATCGGAGATCGACATATGAAGGTGTGCGCCGTCCGGCGATACGGAGCCGGCCAGCGTCAGGATTTCGAGGTCGCCGCGCAGTTCGGTCGGTTGATCGACGCCGGCGAAGCGCAACTGCGCGACGCTCAGGCTGCCGATGCCCTGGATCACGAAGGCCGCATGCACTTCATGTTGGTGGAGCGCTGCCTCGATGGCGCCGCGCAGATCGTCGCCGGGGGAAAGACGCAAAGGATGGGCTTGCATGGTCGAGAACCTGGGTCGATCGTGGTATCGACCAAGCGTACGTTCGCCCCGTGAATCCGGCAAGTCGTCCGCGCTCGATAATCCCGCGCGTCGGGGTCGTCCCCGCGTCGCTTCATCCGCTACCGTTCGACTCCGACCACCCGCGCATACGAGCCCCTGCGGTATGGCTTCGCACCGGCCGCAGCGCATCGGTTCGTTGACGGACGGAACACACATGCGTCCGGATGAAAACCGACCCTGACCTATGCAAGAATCGGTTCCTCGAGGCAAGCCCTGCTTCATCCCCCTTTCATCGAACGCCCCGTCGAATGCCCAAATGCCAGAATACGTATGAGCGCTTCCACACCCCGAGCGACGAAATTGCCGCGCGGGAAGTCGCGGCGATGAGCGATGAGGAGCGTGCGCGCGCCCAGTCGGCGGGGAGCGTGCATGTCCGAAACTGGCTCGCCATTCTGGTGATGCCGGTCGCCGTCGGGCCTTTGATCGCGGTGTTCGCGTATATGGCGGGCATGCTCGCCTACCGCGGAATGGTCGATCCGGCCTTCGATATCGATCGTGCGGTTGGCGAAACATCCGTCACCGTCGTAGGGGTCACGGCGCTCTTCATCGCAGCCTGGATCGGCCTGAACTGGTACGTCGCGACGTACGGTACCCGACAGCGGTACTGGCGTGAAATGCCGTTCAACGGGCGTGTCGAACTGGAGCGCCATACGCTCCGTGCGGCGATCATCGTGTGGTCGGACGACTACGATCCGGAACCCCTCTATGTCGAGGAATGGATCGACGGCAAGCTCAAATCCAGCAAGGCGCGACTAAGGCAGTGGATCCTGGCCCGAACGTCCGTCGGTCATTGGCTGGTGCTGGATCATCGAATTGCGGCAGACAGTGGGTACGGGCCGCCCACGCTCCCCTTGGAAACGAAACGATGGGTCCCGCAGCAAGAACTGGCAATCGCATTTGCGCCACGCACCAATATCCGCATCGGATTGAGATGGAGTGGACCGGCGGCGCCATCGACCGTGACTTCCTGCCTGCTGTCTCACGCCGAATGTGAGCGTCTGGCTGCGACGGCTCACCACTATGGTTTTTTTCCGCCGGACCAATATGGCGTCGTGGCTGCCTCCGATGCCGACTGGGTCGAGGAACTCGCGGCCCGGGCATTGGAGCGCGACGTGCCTGTCGACGGGGCGCCCGGGCGAGCGCTGACGTAATCGTCGCAGGTCGTTGCAACGTCGACCGCGGCCGCCACAGCGAGTCTGAAAACGACGCCAATTGCCGGCGGCCGCATAATAGCGGGGTTCATCTCGAGGTCTTGTGCACGGCCTTCCGCGACGCATCCGCCCCAACCCGGATTCTTTTTGATGACACCGATTCCGAACCGACGATCCCGCCTGCGCGGCGGCCTGCTTGGCCTGCTTGGCCTGCTGATCTGCGACGCGCTCGGCGTGCCGTACGAATTCCACGACGCCGCGTCGATTCCGCCGCCTGCCGCGATCGAAATGACGCCGCCGCCGGGCTTCGCTCGCGCGCACGACGGCGTGCCGTACGGCGAGCAGGCGTTGCCCGAACGATGGGTGGCGACGCTGCGCGGCAAAGACCAGGCCGAGGGCTGGCTCGCGAGGTGGTGAACACCGCCGCCGGTCGCCCCTGACTCGAATACGGCGGCCCGATCGGGCCGTCCCGACCCACCGCATCAACCTGAGAGGATGCTCCGATGCTGCGTGCCATCAATCCCCCCGGCGCCACGATTCCCGGCATTTCGCAAGCGATACTCGTCGAAGGCGGTCGACCGCTGTATTTGTCCGGCCATGTCCCGTTCGATGCCGCTGGCGCCGTCGTCGGCGCCGATCATGCGGCGCAACTCGACCAGGTGTTCCGGAATATCGCCGAGACGCTTCGCACCGCGGGTGTCGGCTTCGAATCCGTCGCGCGCCTGACGATCTATGTCCGCGATTTCGATTCGAGCCTGTTGCCGCAGATTCGCGCGGTGCGCGACCGCTGGGTCAACACCGCGTGCCCGCCCGCGAGCGCGCTCGTCGGCGTGGCGTCGTTGTTCCGCCCGGACGTACTGGTCGAAGTGGACGCATTCGCGATCGTTCCTGCCGCGAAATAACCCACCGCAGCGGCCTCAGCGGCGATCGCTCGCCAGCAACCCGTACAGCGCACTGTCCGACACTTCGTCGCCGACGATCCAGCGCTCGCGCAACAGCCCTTCCCGGACGAAGCCGAGCCGTTCGAGCAACCGCGCCGACGCGACGTTGCGCGGATCGATATCGGCCTCGATCCGGTTCAGCCGCAGCGTGCCGAAGGCATGATCGACCAACGCCGACGCCGCTTCGCGCATGTATCCGCCGCGCCAGAACGCGCGCCGCAGGCAGAAGCCGATCTCGGCACGCCGGCATTGCGCGTTCGCATGGAACAGCACGCACTCGCCGAGCGCTTCGCCGGTTTCCCGCAGTTCGAGCACGCAGACGAGGCTCTCCCCGCTCGCGGACATCTGCACGTTGCGCGCGACGCGCGCCTCGGCCTGCTCGATTTCCGTCATCGGCGAGAACGAGAAATAGCGCATCGCTTCCGCATCGGACCAGATCTCGAAGAAGGTCGGCGCGTCGGTGTCGCGAAGCGGCCGCAGCACGAGGCGGGACGTATTCAGCGTGACGGGTTCGAACAGGGGCATGGCAGCGGTCTGACGAAAATCGGGACCGTGAATTAGAACACGCGAACCGTGCGCCAACCAGCGCGCCCGCTGCAGCGCCCGACATGGAACGGCCGACGGCCGTGAAACAAAAGGCCCGGGCAACGTCCCCCGGGCCTGAGCACCTCGTCCATGACTGCCGGTCACGCTTACGCCTCGAGCGCCTCCAGCACCTTCCCCTTCGTCTCGATCCCGACGAAATGCACGGTCAGCGCCGCGATCAGCGGCACCACGCCGATCAGATAGAACGCCGGCGCGAGGTTCCCGCCGATGATCGCATGCGGCACGACCATCGGCGCGACGAACGACGCGATCTTCAGCCACGCGCTGCCGAGCCCGCAGCCCGACGCGCGGATGCTCGTCGGATACTGCTCGGGCGTATAGACGTACGCGGTGATGAACCCCGACGCCATCAGCCCGAGCGACAGCGAACAGAAGACCGCGACCACGTACACCGACGACGCGTGATAGATACCCGCGAGCGCCAGCGACAGCGCGCACAGCACGAACGACCACACGATCACCGGCTTGCGGCCGAGCTTGTCGACCAGCAGCGCGGAGGCCAGCGAGCCGAGCACGCCCATCACCGAGCCGATCACCGCGAGGTTCAGCGCGAGCTGCAGCGGCGCGTGATAGAAGTTCTTGTAGATCGTCGGCAGCCACGTCGACAGCCCGTACTGGATGAACCCGCAGGTCGCCCACAACGTCGCCACCGCGAGCGTGCGCTTGCGATACGCGGCGCTGAACAGGTCGGTCATCCTGCGCTTCGGATGCTGGCGCACCATCTCGTCGAACGCGGCTGCCTGCGTGACCGGCGGCAGCTCGCCGCGCACCGATCCTTCGAACACGCCGACCGCGCGCCCGGCCTCCGCGAGCCGCCCGCGCGACGCGAGCCAGCGCGGCGATTCCGGCACGAGGCGCGTGAGCACGAGCGACAGGATCACCGGCAGCCCGCCGACGAAGTACATGATTTCCCAGCCGAAGCGCGGCACGAGCCACGCGCCGAGCGCCATCGACACGAGCAGGCCGATCGGGAACACGATCTCGTACAACAGCACGAAGCGGCCACGGCCATGCGCGCGCGTGATTTCGTTGATGTACGTGGCCGCGACCGGCAATTCGCCGCCGAGCCCGAGCCCCTGCAGGATCCGCAGCAGCACGAACACCTCGAACGTCGGCGCGAAGCCGCACGCGATGCTCGTGATGCCGATCACGGCCGAGCTCCACGCGATGGCTTTCACGCGGCCATGCTTTTCCGCGAGCGCGGGAAACAGGAATGCGCCGATCAGCTGGCCGATCGCGCCGGACGCGATCAGCATGCCGATCTGCGTCGGCGACAGCCCCCATTTGTGAATCAGCAGCGGCAGCGTCGCCGCGATCGTGATCACGTCGAAGCCGTCGAAGAACGTCGCGGTGCCGATCAGCACGCGTGCGCGGATCTGCATCGCGTTGGCCGGAAGCCGCTCGAGCCGCGCGATGATCGCGCCGGGCGTGGAGGCGGCAGCTTCCATCGTGGCCCTGCCGGCCACGACGTTGTCGAAAGTGCTCATGCGGGGTGTCTCCTGGGTCTCTTTCCGGTTGGGCCGGTCAGGCAAGCGCTTGGGTCGTGTCTGCCAGGGCTTCCGTATCCACTGCCCGGCCCTGGTTCATCCACTTGCGCGCGAGTTTCAGCTCGCGTGCGTTGTTCACGGCGATGACACCTCTCACATGTCCGTCGCCCACGAAAAACAGCGTCGCGCGACGCGCGGCGAGATCGCCGCGCACGACGAGCTGCGCATCGGCCGGCAGATCGCCGAGGATCTGCAGGTTCACGTCGTACTGATCGGACCAGAACCACGGAATCTCCGCGTACGGTTCGCGCACGCCGAGCACGGCTTTCGCGGCCGCGATCGCCTGGTTCTGCGCGTTCGCCCACGATTCGAGCCGCACGCGCCGCTTCAGCCAGCCGTTGTGATGGTTCGCGACGTCGCCGCACGCGAAGATCGCGGGGTCGCTGGTCGCGCCGTATTCGTCGACGACGATGCCGTCGTCGACCGCGAGCCCCGCGTCGCTCGCCAGCGACGCGTTCAGCGCGAGGCCGATGCCGGCCACCGCGAAGTCGGCGTCGATCGTCGTGCCGTCGGCGAGCGTCGCGCGCACCTTCGATGCGTCGCCGGGCTGCGCATCGAGCGATTCAAGCGCCGCGCCAAGTCGCACGTCGACGCCGTTCGAACGATGCAGGTCGAGCAGGAAGTCGGACACGATCTGCGGCACCGAACGCCCGCACAGCCGCGGCGCGCCTTCGACCACGACGGCATCGACGCCGAGCTTGCGCGCGGTCGCCGCGACTTCGAGGCCGATCCAGCCGCCGCCGATCACGAGCACGCGCCGGCTCGCCCGCAGCTTCTCGCCGAGCGCGGCGGCTTCGTCGAGCGTGCGCAGGTAATGCAGGTTCGGCGTGTTGACGAGCGCATCGGGCAAGCGGCGCGACGTGCCGCCGGTCGCGATCACGAGCCGGTCGTATTCAATCTCGCGGCCGCTTTCGGTCTTCACCACGCGGCGCGCGCGGTCGATCGACGCCGCGCGCTCCGGCTGCCATGCCTCGACGTTCAGCGCGTCGAATTCGTCCGGGCGCACGACGCGCACGGTCTCGATGTCGGCGTCGCCGGCCAGCACGGCCTTCGACAGCGGCGGGCGCTCGTACGGCAGGTGCGGCTCGTCGGCGATCATCACGAGACGGCCCGCATACCCTTGCGCGCGCAACGTCTTCAACACCCAGCCGGCAGCCTGGCCGCCGCCGATCACGACGACCGTGCCCGGCGCGGGCCGCGCGGGCGTATTCGCTTCGGTCATCATTTGCGCTCCGTCATGAACTTGCCTTCCGGCGCCTTCGCGTTCTTCTGCCGGCGCGTGTTGCCGTCCAGGCCGCCGTCGACGGCCCACTCGGCGAACACGGTCGGCCCCGGTTCGAATTCGCGCGGTTGCCAGTCGGGCGTCAGCACGTCCTCGTCCGCGTAGTACTCGATCAGCGCGCCGGCCGGATTCTGGAAGTACCAGAAGTACGCGGACGACACCGGGTGACGCCCCGGGCCGAGTTGCGTTTCCCAGCCGCAGCGGTCGATGTGCATGCCGCCGCCGAATACTTCGTGGATGTCGCGCACGGTGAATGCGACGTGGTTCAGGCCGCGTTTGCCGTTCGGCAGCGCGAGCAGGAACAGGTCGTGATGGCCGCCGTGCGGCGCGCAGCGCATGAACGCGCCGCGGCCCGGATAACGGTCCGACGTCTCGAAGCCGAGCAACTCGTGATAGAACCTTTCCTGCGCGTCGAGGCAGTTCGTGAAGAACACGACATGCCCGACCTCGACCGGCTCTGCACGCGCATAGATCGGGCTCGGCTGGTCCACGCGCAGCGTCCGCCCCCAGACGTTCGACGGCGAGCCCGTGATGTCGAGTGCGCGCTTGCGCGTGACTTCGATGCGGATCGCCATCCCGTTCGGATCGATGCAGCCGAGTGCATCGTCCTGCGCGTAATAGCCGGGCTGGCCGGCCAGCTTCGTGCGCAATGCGTCGAGTTCGGCCTGCGTCGCGACGCCCCACGTGACTTCCCGCAGCGTCGGGCCTGCTTCGAACGCGGGCGGCAGCGACGGATCGTCGGCTTTCACGACCAGCACGGTGCAACCGTTCAGCGTCTCGAAGCGCGCACGCGTGTCGTCGTGCGCGACTTCCTTCAGCCCCCAGTCGGCGAAAAAGCGCCGGCAGGTGGCGAGGTCGTCGACGCCGTACGTGATCTGCTCGATTCCCAAAATGCTCATTGCGTCATTCCCCTTCGCTCAGTTTGCCCACGGCAGCGGCGCGTCGTTCAAGCCCCAGTAGAGGCTCTTCTGCTGCATGTATTCGCGGATGCCGAGGCGCCCCTTCTCGCGTCCCATCCCGCTCTCCTTCCAACCCGAGAACGGCGTGGAGATCGAGAACAGCTTGTACGTGTTGATCCAGACGGTGCCCGTCTCCAGCGCGCGCGCGATGCGCCATGCGCGCTTGTAGTCGCGCGTCCAGATGCCCGCAGCGAGCCCGAATACGCTGTCGTTCGCCTGTGCGATCAACGACGCCTCGTCGTCGAACGGCATCGCGACCAGCACCGGCCCGAAGATTTCCTCCTGGCAGATGCGTGCGCTGTTCGGCAAGCCTTCGAGAATCGTCGGCTGATAGAAGAAGCCGTTCTCGCGCCCGTCGCCCGCCGGCCGCTCGCCGCCGCACAGCAGACGGCCGCCTTCTTCCAGCCCGAGCGCCACGTAGCGTTCGACCGATTCGCGATGCTTCGCGGTGATCAGCGGACCCATCTGCGTGTCGGGTCGCGTCGGGTCGCCCACGCGCAGCTTGCGTGCACCGGCCACCAGGCGCTTCATGAATTCGTCGTATATCGCGCGCTGCACGAACAGTCGCGAACCGGCGATGCACGCTTCGCCCGACGAGCTGAAGATGCCGTACAGCACGCCGTTGACCGCGTGGTCGAGATCGGCGTCGTCGCATACGATCGTCGGCGACTTGCCGCCGAGTTCGAGCGACACCGGCATCAGCTTCTCGGCCGCGATGCGCGCGATGCCGCGGCCCACTTCGGTGCCGCCGGTAAACGACACCTTCTTCACGAGCGGGTGACGCACGAGCACGTCGCCGATCACCGAGCCCTTGCCCGGCAACACGCTCAGCACGCCCTTCGGTACGCCGGCTTCCTCGCAGATGCGCGCCAGCGCGAGCGATACGAGCGGCGTGACCTCGGCCGGCTTGAGCACCACCGCGTTGCCGCCGGCCAGCGCCGGCGCGAGCTTCTGCGCGTCGGACGCGATCGGCGAATTCCACGGGGTGATCGCCGCGATCACGCCGATCGGCTCGTACACGCTCATCGTCAGGTAGTCGCCGCGCGACGGCGTCAGCTCCTCGTCGAGCGTTTCGAGGCAGGCCGCGAAATAGCGGAACGTGTTCGCGGCGCTGGCCACCAGCACGCGCGTCTCGCCGATCGGCTTGCCGTTGTCGCGGCGCTGCAGGTGCGCGAGCGCCTCGTGGCGCTGCATGATGAGATCCGCGATGCGGTACAGCACCTGCGCGCGCTGGTGCGGCTTCAGCCCGGCCCAGTCGGCGCGGCGCCATGCGGCGTCGGCCGCCACGACGGCGTCGGCCGCGTCTTCCGCGTTCGCCGTCGATACTTCCATGTTCAGCGACTGGTCGGCCGGATAGATGCTCGCGTAAGGCGCTCCGCGGCCGCGCCGCCACTCGCCGCCGATCAGGATGTCGCCGTCGGGTACGAGGCTCGTATCGAAAGGAGTCATGTCACAAGTCCCACAAATCTGTCTCTGCACATCCGCCCTCGCCGTGGCGCGGGCGGACGCTCGATAGTCCGGTCAGATCACGCAGCGGGCCGCGCGGTTGCGCAGCGCACGAATCGCGCTGTATGCCGTCAGCGCGGACGTCTTCGGGTTGTCGGGCAGCGGCTTGCCGCTCATTTCCAGCGACATCTCGCCGAATGCGCCGCGCGCGGTGATGCGGTGCACGTTGCGCTCGACCGCCGGATCGGCGATCAGGCGCACGTGCGTCGCATCGAGGCCGAGGCCCGCGAGCGCGACCGTCGCCGCGACGTTCGCGTTCTTCGGGTACAGCCGCGCGGCGTCGCGCGCGGTGCCTTCGAAGATCACCATTTCCTCGGTCATCGCGCGCAGATCGCACAGTTCCTCGGCCGGCGTGCCGAGCCAGCCGAGCGGCGGCTTGCGCCCGACGTACAGCACGTCGTCGAGGCCGCCCTGCTTCGCGGACGCCAGCGCGTCGATGCCGCCGATCGCGCCGGACAGCAGCGTCACCGTCGTGCCGCCCTCGTCGGCCGCTTGCGACAGCGCGTCGAGCAACGCGAGATCGGACAGCGCGCCGATCGACGCGACCGCGCAATCGGTGCCGGCCTTCAGCAGCGGCACGACGTGATCGACGAGCGCGCTGTGGCCCGCGCATTCGAGCGCGAACTCGGGGCGGCGGGCCAGCGCGTCGACCGACGACACGACCTCCACCGCGCCGCCGAGCGCGTCCTGCACCGCCGCGCGCTGGTGTTCCGGCACGATCACGTGCGCGACGCGCAGCGACGCATCGTGCTCGACCGCGTGGTACACGGCCGCGCCGATCGCGCCGAAGCCGATCATCGCGACGTCGACGGGGGCATGCGCCCGCTGTTGCCCGTTACGCATACTGGCGCTCCGTCGGCGCTTCCTTCTTCACCGGCGGGCCGGCGAATGCCGACGCGAACGAGCCGACCGACAGCATGTCGACCTCGACCATCACCGGCCCTTCCTTCGCGAGCCCTTCGCGCACGATCGCTTCGGCCTGGTCGAGCGACGTGATCCGGTAGTGCGTGAGGCCGAAGCTCGCGCAGAACTGCGCGAAATCGGGCTGGTGCAGTTGCACGAAGCAGCGGCGGCCGCCGTAGTGTGCGTCCTGGATGTTGCGGATCACGCCGTAGCACTGGTCGTTCATCAGCACGATCATCACGTTCGCGTTTTCCTGCACGGCCGTGACGAGTTCGCCGACGTTGACCATCAGGCCGCCGTCGCCGACGAGGCAGACCGTCTTCGCCGCGGCGCCCGCGAGCGCGGCGCCGATGCCCATCTGGATGCCCTGGCCGATGCCGCCGCCGAGTGCATGCACGCCCGAGCGCGGCTCGAAGATCTTCAGCAGGCGGTTGCCCCACGTGCTGTTCGAGATCGTCACGTCGCGCACCCAGTTGTAGTCGCGGCCGACGGCGGCCTGCAGCGTGTCGACGAGCTTCTTGTACGGCCCGAGGCCCTTCGCCACGTCGGCCACTGCCGCCTCGCGGGCCGCCGCGAGATCGGCCGCGAATTGCGGATCGACCGACAGGCGGCCTTCGAGGCGATCGGCCAGCTCGGCCAGCACGCGCTTCGAATCGCCGTGCACGAACAACGCGTTGCGGTAGCCGCGGTTGTCGGCGAGCGCATCGGCATCGATACGGAACAGCGGCTGCGGCAGCGCGAGCTTGTACTTCAGCGTTTCGTTGCCGCGCAGGCGCGAGCCGACCACGACGAGCGCGTCGCAGGTCTTGTAGAACGCTTCGACCGACGCGTGCACGTTGAACGCGCCGAGCGTCGCCGGATGATCTTCGGGTAGTACGCCGCGGCCCTGCACGCTCGTCACGACGCCGAAGCCGAGCTTCACGAGGCGTTCGACTTCCGCACGTGCGTGACGCGCGCCGCCGCCGAGCCACAGCAGCGGGCGGCGCTTGGCCGCGAGGGCGTCGGCGAGCTTCGCGACGCGGGCTTCGTCGTGCTCGCGCACCGCGACGTGTGCCGGTGCGAGATCTTCCGGCCATTCGATTTCGGCCGCCTGGATGTCGATCGGGATCTCGACGGACACGGGGCCCGTGGGCGCGGTCTGCGCGATGCGCACGGCTTCGCGAATCGTCGGCAGCACGGTTTCGACCGTGCGCACGCGGAACGCCGCCTTCGAGATCGAGTCGAGCATCGACAGCTGGTCCGGCGCTTCGTGGATGTACGCGAGATCCTGGTCGAGGTACGGCGTCTCGATCTGCCCGGTCACGTGCAGCAGCGCGGTGCCGGCCGTCAGCGCCTCGACCATCGCGCCGGCCGCGTTGCCCGCCGCCGTGCCCGTGCTCGTGAATGCGACGCCGAGGCCGCCCGACACGCGGGCCAGCCCGTCGGCCATGTTCAACGCCCCCGCTTCGCCGCGCGCACCGACATACCGGATGTTGCCGCGCGAGTGGATCGCGTCGAGGATCGGCATGTTGTGGATCGAGATGACACCGAATGCGGTTTTCACGCCGCACTGCTCGAGAAAGGCGGCAATCAGCTCGCCGACCGTGGTTTTTTCAGACATGGCGTGCAAAGCCTCCAGAAACGTCGATATGGCTGCCCGTCGTGTAGGACGACAGATACGTTGCGAGATAAAAAAGCGCCCAGGCGGCCTCGTCGGGCTTGCCGAAGCGATTCAGCGGAATGTTCTTCTTGCGGGCGAGCGCGCCGGTCCAGTCCTCCCAGCTTTCGCCGGGCTGCGCCTGCGTGTCGTAGCGGCGGCGCCACTGCCCCGACTCGACGATGCCGATCAGGATCGAGTTCACGCGGATGCGCTGCGGTGCCAGTTCGGTCGCGAGCGACTTCACGAGGCTCAGCACGCCGGCACGCGCCGACGACGTCGCGACCATGTGCGGCTCCGGCTGCAACGCGAGCAGCGAATTCACGCAGGTGATCGTCGGCGCCTGCGCGTCGCGCAGCAGCGGCAGGAACGCGCGCGTCGGGCGGATGATGCTGAAGTACTTCAGTTCGAGTTCTTCGCGCCACGCGTCGTCGGTCGTGTCGGCGAAGGTCGATACGCGGCCCTGGCCGGCGTTGTTGACGAGCATGTCGGCGCGGCCGAAACGCGCGGACACCGCTTGCGCGAAGCCGGTCACGTCGGTTTCGTCGAGCACGTTGCAGCGCGTGGCCAGCAGTTGCGCATCGGCGTACTTGTCGCGCAGCATCGCGTCGGCGCGTGCGAGACGGTCGCCGTCTCGGCCGCAAATCGCGACCGACGCGCCCGCCTGCAGGAACCGTTCGGCCGTCGCGAGGCCGATGCCGGACGAACCGCCCGTCACCACCGCCACCTGCCCGGTCAGATCGATCTGGATCATCGGAGTCCTAAAGCCTTGAGAAACGTGTGCTCGTCATCCGAGCGGTAATTGAGCCGCCGCGACAATTCCGCCGCCGCGCGCTGCACCTTGTCGATCAGCCCGTCGGCGATCAGCGCCGCGTCGATCTCCGGACGCGGCACCGTCACCGTGATGCACGCGACGATCCGCTGCGTCTCGTTGCGCACCGGCGCCGTGACGACCGAGATCCCGCGCTCGAACGACGAATTGCTGACGCCGTATCCACGCAGTGCATCTTCGCGGATCACTTCGTACAACGCATCGACCGTTTCCGGCGTCGCGCTCGTCATCCGGCTCAGCGCGCCTTCCGGATACAGCGCACGCAGCTCCTTCAGCGACAGGTCGCCCATCAGCACGTGGCCATGCGTCGTCGCGTGCGCGGGCAGCCGTGTGCCGACGTTCACGCGGATCGAGCTGAACACCGGCGACTGGCTCTGCGCCTTCGCGACGAACACCACGTCGCGGCCGTCGCGGATCACGATGTGCGTCGTGAAGCCGGTCGCATCGCGCAGGCTCTCGATCACCGGCAGGCCGAGATCGGTCAGCTCCAGCGAGCTCAGATATTCGAAGCCGAGCCGCAGCACGGCGACGCCGAGCTTGTAGTTGCGATCCTTGTCCGCGCGCTCGAGAAAGCCGAGCGATTCGAGCGTCTGCAGCAGACGGAACACCGTCGTGCGCGGAATGCCGAGCCGCTTCGACAACTCGGGCGCGCCGAGCACGGGCTCGCGCGGCGAGAATTCGGCGAGAATGCGCAGCCCGCGCTCGAGGCCCGGCACCACGTAGCTGGCTTCGGCCTTCGCGTTTTCGGATGCGTTTCGTTGCAGCGGTTCGCTCATGCCATTCCCCACTGCGTATCGCACTGACGGCAGAACGCATCGATCAGCGCCGAATAAGCGGCCGGCGCCTCCACGTAACCCGCATGCCCGGCCTGCGGAATCAACTGCAGCCCGACGTGCGCGGCCGCGGCGATCCGCTCGCACGCGGCGGGCGGCGTGATCGCGTCGTTCGCGCCGACGGCCACCGCCGCGCGGCCGCGGAAGCCGGCGAGATCGGCCGCGAGATCGGCGTTCGCGAGCAGGTGCGTGGCCTGCGCGTAGCCGGCCGGCACGATGCGCGCCATGTTCCAGCGCACCCACGCCCGTGCCTCCTCGTTCGCGAAACCGGACAGCATGTTGCCGCTGCGCTGCTCGGCGAGCCCGGCCGGGCCGAGTTCCGCGAGCATCGCGAGCCGCGCGTCGCGGCGCGTGTCGCGCGTTTCGGTCGGTGCGCTGCCGTAACCGCCCGCGGGCGAGATCAGCAGCAGGCCGGCGATGCGCGCGGGCATCACGCGGACCAACCCGCCCGCGACGATCGCGCCGAGCGAATGACCGACCAGCACGCAGCGTTCGATGCCGAGTGCCTCGAGCCATGCGTTCAGCGATGCCGCGTAATCGGCGGCGGCTGGCGACGCGCCGTGCACGGGCGTCGACACGCCGTAACCGGGCGCATCCCACGCAAGCACGCGTCGCGACGCGCCGAGCGTGTCGAGCTGGCGGACCCACGATGCGGCGCCCGAGCCGATCCCGTGCAGCAGCACGACGGGCAGCGCGCGGCCCGCATGCTGCTCGCCGGCCTCGCGGTAGCCGATCGTGCCCGCCGCGCCGGCTGCGCAACGCTGCTCGGGAAACTGCCCGAGCAGCGCGGCAAAGGCCGCGGTGCGGTCGCGTTCACGTTTGTCGATGACACGCATTGCTTCACCCGCTCCGTCTCAACGCTTGATCTTCGCGAGCGGCGAATCGGGCGGATACGTCGGCGTGATCGGCTTCGGCGAACCGAGCATCACGCACATCAGCGCGTCTTCCTCGCCGATGTTGATTTCCGTGCGATACACGCCCGGCGGCACCGAGATCAGGTCGCGCTCGCCGAGGATCGCTTCCCAGGTCTCGCCATCGCGCTCGCAGATCACCTTCATCTTGCCGCGCAGCACGAAGAAGATTTCCTCGACGTCGACATGGATGTGGCTCGGCCCGATGTTGCCGGCCGGGATGACCATCGTCGAGAACGTGAAGTTGCCGGCCGGCACCGTGTTGACGTCCTTCGCGACGCCCGTGCCGCCCGTGCCGACATAGCGCATCTGCGCACGGCGGTACTTCGGATCGTAGTCGGCCTGGAACTTCAGCGCGTCCCAGTCGTAGCGCCGCGTCGCATAGCGCGCGACACGCCCTTCCATCCAGTCGTTGAAGCTTGCGCCTTCCGGCTGGTCCCACGACTTGCGTTCGAGATCGGCGTCCGCCATCGTCCTCTCCTTCATTGCGAGTGAAAACTTCGATTCAATTCATCACGAAGCCGCCGTTCACCGGCAGCAGTTGACCCGTCACGAAGCGCGCGCCGTCCGACAGCAGGAACAGCACGGGGCCCGTCACGTCGTCGGGCACCTGCGCGCGTTCGAGCGCGCGGCCCTGCAGGTAGAACGCGTGGCGTTCCGCCGGCACGTACGCGGTCGCCTCGACTTCGGTCAGCCCCGGCGCGATCGCGTTGACCGTCACGCCATGCGCGCCGAACTCGCGTGCCTGCGCGTGCGTCATCGCGATCACCGCACCCTTGCTGGCGACGTACGCGAGCAGCTTCGGCGCCCCCCACAACGCGGTGTCCGACGCCAGGTTCACGATCGCGCCGCGGCCCGACTGCGCAAGGTGCGGCAACGCCGCATTGCTGACGAGCCACACGCCGCGCACGTTCACGTTCATCACGGCGTCCCACGTCGACACGTCGAGCTCCGTCGACAGCTTGCCGCCCGAGTTCGTGATCGCCGCGTTGTTGATCAGCGCGTCGATACCGCCGAGCGCCGCCGCGCCCTGCGCGACGAATGCGTCGATGCTGGCCGGATCGGCGAGGTCGAGTGCGAAGAAATGCGCGGTGTGGCCGGCGCGGGCGAGCTGCGCGGCCAGCGCGCGGCCCTCTTCCGCCAGCACGTCGCCGAACGCGACCTGCGCGCCCGCTTCGACCAGCGCCTTCACGAATGCGGCGCCGAGACCGCGCGCGCCGCCCGTGACGAGCACGCGGCGACCGGGCAGCGCCACGACCGGAGCGCGCTCAGCCATTCGCGGGCTCCGCAGCGGCGCGTGCCGCACGATGCGCGTCGAGCGCGGACAGGTGCTCCTGCGCCCGCTGGCGTAGCATCCGGCGCACGCGCGTGATGCCGACGTCGTGCTGGTACAGGTATTCGTGATCGCGCGCATGCGGCGCGAGGCTTTCGAGGACGTAGCGGTCCTGTTCGAGCACGTCCCAGTGCAAGCCTTCGAGACGGTTGCGGTACATGAAGCGCCACACGTCGCGCTGCCAGCCGCTGACCTTGCGGGTACGCCAGAAATAGACCTGGCAGTGGTCGCCGTCGACCGGCGTCGCGAAGCCGATGATCCCGAAGTTGCCGCCGGGGCCGAACTTCTGCTTGTACGGAATCGCGAGGCGCATCCACAGGCAGCCCGTTTCGCCGAGCTCGACCCAGTCGAAGTTCACGTCGCGCTGGCCGATCTTCTCGAACATCAGGCCCGTATCCGTCTTGCGCACGCGCATGTCGGCCTGCTTGTCGCCTTCGGCCATCGAGTGCGACGTCGCGTGCAGGTAGGCGCCGTGCATCGGGTCCATCACGTTGTCGATCGCGTACTGGTAATTGCACTTCCAGTTCGATACGCACAGGAAATGGCCGTACTCGTCGGCCACGAGCTCTTCCGGCAGGTTCAGCGGCGCCGGCTCGCCGTGCGCTTCGTCGCCGAACCACAGGAAGATCGCGCCGGCCTTCTCTTCGACCGGATACGACTTCACGCACTTCATGCCTTCGAGCGGACAGTTCGACACGGCCGGCACGCGGTTGACCGTGCCGCCGCCGTCGACTTCGATGCCGTGATACCAGCACGCGATGTTGCCGCCGAGGTTCCAGCCGAGCGACAGGCGCGCGCCGCGGTGCGGGCAGCGATCTTCCAGCGCATGGACTTTGCCTTCGTGATCGCGCCACAGCACGATCTGCTCGGACAGGCGCGTGAGGCCGACGGGTGCGTTCGACACCTGCCAGCTCGGCGCGACGGGATACCAGTAATTCTTGATGCCGCGGTCGAGGTAATCGCGGACCGGGTCGCGTTGGGCTTCGTATTGTGCGGGGGACGTCATCAGTGTGCTCCGGATGCGGTTGTCGTCGGATCGGCGGTCACGCGGCGCGCGCGCTCATTCCGCCAGCGAGGCCATTTCGGCGCGGAAGCGCTCGGCAGTCCACGCGGTGCCGTCCGGCGCGCGAAAGCCGATGCGGTTCAGGCCCGCGACGACATCGTCCAGCTCGGTCGCGCCGCTCTCGAACACGCGTTCGAGCGCATCGCCGAGGTCGTTCTCGTACTGGGTCGGTTCGGCCTTGCGGTTCTGCCAGACCTGGTTCTCTGCCTGGCCGGGGATCTCGATCTGCCCCTTGCCCGCGACGTTGTTCGGCTGCGGCGCCACCCACGGCTTCAGGAAGGGATTGAAGTTGACGGTCGCTTCTTTCATGTCATTCCACCTTGATCTGGATTTCCTCGCCGGCGAGGCGCACCGCGTACTGCTTCAGCGCACGTCCGCCCGGCCCCTTCAGGCATTCGCCCGTCTTGATGTCGAACACGGCCTCGTGCAGCGGGCATTCGACCGTGCCTTCGTCGACGAACCCCTGCGTCAGCAGCGCGTACGCATGCGGGCACACGTTCTCGAGCGCATACACGTCGTCGCCGACGCGGTAGATCCCGATTTCCACGCCGTCGGTCCGCTTGAACTCGATCGGCGTGTCTTCCGACAGCGCGCCGGCGTGACCGGCGCAAATCCATTGCTCAGACATCTCGCACCCTTCCTTCTGATCGATTCTCGGTTTGTTCCATATCAGGAACAACAGTTTATGGATGGTGATTATAGGAGCGACCTTCCTCGAGTAAAACAAAAAGCTGCATGTCCTAGGGAAAACACCGACCGGCGGGTCGACGATCGTCGCGGTCTACCTCGTCAAATGTGATTTTTTGTTTGGCTGCGGGGATTTAAGTCCGTTTTTCAGGATTCTCGAGCCCATGTTGCAGATCAGCGCCCTCCCCATCCGGCCCGATAAATTTATTTTTGATCACCCGTCGGACACCTCTATACTTCATTCCACTAGAGGCACGTTGTTCCTTGTATGGAACATAAAAATGCCCGCTCGGCGATGAACATGCGCGACGGCCGGCCGTCCCTGCGCAGCCCCGTCACAACACGTTTTCATCAGGTTGGAGAGTCAGGAGACAAAATGGTCAAGCATGCGGTAGCAGCGGCAGTCATCGGAATGGGCGCCGTGTCGGGCGCGTGGGCGCAGAGCAGCGTGGTGCTGTACGGCAGCCTGGATGCGGGTGTCGCGTACGTGAACAACGTCGGCGGCCACGCGAAGTGGGCGATGATCCAGGGCAA
This sequence comes from Burkholderia sp. MSMB1826, assembly GCF_001526325.1. Taxonomy (NCBI): domain Bacteria; kingdom Pseudomonadati; phylum Pseudomonadota; class Betaproteobacteria; order Burkholderiales; family Burkholderiaceae; genus Burkholderia; species Burkholderia sp. MSMB1826. The sequence continues at coordinate 72,712 of NZ_LOYN01000010.1, read as the reverse complement.
TACGCAGCCCGATCGCTGGGGCCTGAAAGGCAAGGAAGATCTCGGTAACGGGCTGTCGGCGATCTTCCAGCTGGAGAACGGCTTCTATACGAACAACGGCCAGTTCGCGACCGCGAACACGATCTGGAACCGCGCGGCGTTCGTCGGCCTCAGCGCCGAACGCTACGGCACGCTGACGCTCGGCCGCCAGACGCCGCTGGCGTTCGACTATCTCGATCCACTCAGCACCGCGTACCTCGCGATGAGCTGGTACGCGTTCCACCCGGGCAACATCGACGGGCTCGCCGCGACCGGCAACGTGCCGTACAACAACGCGGTCAAGTACCGTTCGCCGAGCGTCGCGGGCTTCTCGGCCGCGGCGACGCTCGCGCTCGGCAACACGACGAATTTCTCGACCGGCAAATCGGTCGGCGTCGCGCTGAACTATGCGAACGGGCCGTTCAAGGCGTCGGCCGTCTACTCGAACGAGCACGACCGCTCGATCCTGATCGGCCAGACGGGCATCGCGTCGTTCCAGGGGCAGAACACCGCGAACGGCTACCTCGCGAACAAGGTCGAGAACATCGGCGCGGGCGCGTCGTACCAGATCGGCGACTTCCTCGTGCACGGCCTCTACACGCGCGTGAAGATGCAGTCGAACGGGTTTTCCGACACGTTCCAGAGCTACGACGCGGGCGTGAACTACCGCAGCAGCGCGTTCAACACGATCGCGGGCGGCGCGGCGACCACGACGCTGGCCGGCCGCCGCTGGACTCAGGTCGAACTCGGCGACATCTACGCGTTGTCGAAGCGCACGCAGTTGTATGCGAACGTGCTTTACGAACACGGTTCGGGTGGCGCCAAGGCCGCGTTCTTCACGGCCGGCACGTCGAGCACCGCGAACCAGGTGATCGTGCTGACCGGCATCCACCACTCGTTCTGAGCGACGGCGGACGCGGTTGCCCCGGTGCCGCAAACGAAAAGAGCAGCCCGCGGGCTGCTCTTTCTCGTTGGCGACGGGTTGCCGGCGATCGGCGAAGCCCCGCGATGCGGCTCGTTCGGCGGATCAGAACATCGCGACCTTGTGGCGCGCATGCGCGAACGTCGGGTCGCTTTCGAGCGGCCGATAGTTCAGCCGTTGCGACAGGTCGACCGCCGCGCCGCACACGGCTTCGACGAGCCGCTCCTTCTCGCCGGCGTCGCCGATCTCCGAGCGCGGCACCGTCGCGGTGATCGCCGCGACGATCGAGCCCGAGTGATCGCGCACGGGCGCGGTCACGGCCGAAATGCCGCTCTCGAACGCCGCCTCGCTGACCGCGTAGCCGAGCCGCGCGTAATGACGCACGCGTTCGTACAGTTCGTCCACGGTGCCGGGCGTGCGCTCGGTGAACTGTTCGAGTTTCTTCTCCGGATAGAGCTGCCGCAACGCGTCGCGCGTCAGGTCGCCCATCAGCACGTGGCCGTGCACGGTCGCATGCGCGGGCAGGCGCGTGCCGACGTGCACCTTCACCGAGCCGAACATCGACGCATTGCTCTGCGCCTTCGCGACGAACACCACGTCACGCTGGTCGCGGATCAGCAGGTGCGTCGACAGGCCGGTGGAATCGCGCAGCCGTTCGAGCACGGGCGCGCCGAGATCGGTCAGTTCGAGCGAATTCAGGTATTCGAAGCCGAGCCGCAGCACGCCGACGCCGAGCCGGAAATAGCGATCGCCGTTCACGCGTTCGAGAAAACCGAGCGCTTCGAGCGTCTGCAGCAGGCGGAACGTGGTCGTGCGCGGAATGCCGATGCGCTTCGACAGCTCGGGCGCGCCGAGCACCGGCTCGCGCGCGGAGAATTCGGCGAGGATTCGCAGCCCGCGTTCGAGGCCGGGCACCAGATACGACGACGCGCCGCCGGACGGCTCGTCGTCGCCGGGCGCTGCCGGATCGGGTGCATCGCTCATCGTTGTCTTGACCATGTGGACATGGACGGAAGGAAGTCGGTCACGAAACAGGTCATCGATCGTCGTGGATATTCGGTCATGCTACCTCAGTGCGCGCATGGCTCGCACCGGTGCACGGCGCCGCGAGGCGGCATGCGCGCCCACGCCGCGATGACGCGTCACTCAAGGTCGAGAGGATAGCAGCGTTGGACGGCGCGACGCCATGCGGATATCGCCGAACGGCGGGAAAGCGGCCGCGCGGCGCCGGCGCGCGGCCGCCAACGGGTCACGGCGGAAACGGCGCGAGATTCGACGCCCGACGGCCTACAGGCGCGACAGATAAACGCGAATGGTCGTGCGATCGTACGTAAAGCCGCCGGCCGGATCCGGCTGCAGCACCCGTGCCAGATCGACCGGATGCAGCCATCCGGCGCCCAGCAGGCCGCCGTTGATCCCGCGGATCCGGGTGCCGCCCACGGCGATCGCGGCGTGAAAGACATTGCCGCCGCGGGCGAAGCCGACCGCGGTGCCTGCCGGAATGCTCGCACGTCCGTCCCATTGATCGCCGGTCTCGAAGTTGAAGCGCGTCTTCCACAGCTGACCGATCGTGTCGAGCAGCACACCGGGCGCGATCATCGTGTCGGCGCGCAGCAGATACCGGACATACGCCGCGGCGTCGTAGCACACGCCGCCGGACACGTACTCGTCGATGTTCGCCATCCCGAACATCAATGCTTGCGCGTGTTTTTGCCGCTCGGCGATGCCGGATTGGGCGACATGCCCGCCTAACTGGGTCAGTTGCACGGATAGCTCCTCTCAGGAAAGCGGGACGTCATTGTCCCGCCGATGCGATCTCTTCATATCTTATTACGATATCCGTCGATCTCTACCCGGCCCGGCACGTCACGGCATGCGCGCCGCCGACGCCGGTGCGGCCGCCGCCGCGTCGGGATTGGGCGCGAGCCGCAGGCGCACGCGCAACGGCTGCAGCATGTCCGGCGGCGGCGGCTCGGTCAGCGGGCCGGCCGTCAGCAGTTGTCGCAACGTCGCGTCCGCGTCCGGATCGCCGAGCGACGCGAATTCGACGCGCGTGACGACGCCGTTCGCGCCGATCCACGCACGCACGACGATCGCGGGCGGCGGCGCATCGGCGCGCGCGTTCAGCACGCGCGTCTCGAGATAGCGGTGGAGCCGATCGGCCGCGTCGCCGTCCGCTTCGAGCCACGTCTGGAACTGCTGCCCGGCGAGCTGGCCGTAGCGGATCCACGCTTGCGGCACGTCGGCCGTCTGCGCGACGGCCGGGGCCGGGGCCACGCCCGCGGCCAGCACCGACGCGACGACGATCGCCCCCAGCCATCCCGATGCGCGCTGCTTGCGCATTCGCTTCATCCCGCCTCCCGTTTCGACGACGAATCCGCCCGGCCGATCTCGATCGGCACATACAGCCGCGTGCCGCCACGCTGCACCAGCAGCGCGACGTTGCCGTGCGCGGCGTCGATCCCGGCCATCAGCGCGCCGATGCTCGCGACCGGCACGCCATTGACCGACAGCACGGCATCGCCGGGCTGCAGCCCCGCGCGCGCCGCCTGGCCGCTCGCCTGCTCGACGACGAGGGCCTGGCCGACGCCGAGCCGCTGGCGCTCCTGCTCCGTCGCGGCCCGCAGCGCGAGCCCGAACCGCGCGGGGCCTTGTTCGCCGCCCGCCGACGCCGTGCCGCTGTCGAACGCGCCGACCGTCGCGATCACGTGCATCGCCCGGCCCGCGCGCCACACGAGCAGATCGGTTTGCCGGCCCGCCCGCATGGCCGCAACCATGCCGAGCAAATCCGCCGATTCCGCGACCGGCTTGCCGTCGACCGCGAGCACGACGTCGCCCGCCTTCAGGCCCGCGCGCGCGGCCGGGCCGTCCGGCTCGACCATCGTGATCAGCGCGCCGTCCGGGTTCGCGAGGCCAAACGAACGCGCGAGCGCCTGGCTCACTTCCTGCAGGGCCACGCCGAGCCGGCCGCGCGTGACCTTGCCGGTGCGCAGCAACTGATCCTTCACGTCGAGCGCGATGTCGATCGGAATCGCGAACGCGAGCCCCTGGTAGCCGCCCGTCTTCGAGAAGATCATCGAGTTGATCGCGATCACGCGGCCGCTCAGGTCGAACAGCGGGCCGCCCGAATTGCCGGGATTGATCGGCACGTCGGTCTGGATGAACGGAATCGCCTGCTCGCCGGGCAGGGAACGCGATTTCGCGCTGACGATGCCCTGCGTGACCGTATTCGCGAACCCGTACGGCGACCCGATGGCCATCACCCAGTCGCCGACCTCGGTGCGCGCCGGGTCGCCGGTCGCGACGACCGGCAGGTCGTGCGCGTCGATGCGGATCACCGCGACGTCGGATACGGGATCGCTGCCGATCACGCGCCCCTTGAACTGGCGCTTGTCGGTCAGCTTCACGTCGATGGCGAGCGCGTCGCCGACCACGTGCCGGTTGGTCAGGATCACGCCGTCCGCGCTCACGATGAAGCCGGAGCCGAGGCTCACCTCCTCGCGGTTGCCGATCACGCGCCGCGCGAGAAACGGCGCGAGCGGATGATCGGGCGCGATGCCGGGCGGCAACTGGATCCCCATCTGCGTGACTTCGCGCGTGACGCTGATGTTGACGACCGCCGGCCCGACGCGCCGCACGAGCGCCGCGAAGTTCGGCAGCGCAACCGTGGGCGTGCCGGCACCCTGCACCGCGCGCTCGGCGCCGGTGGCCGCGCCGCATGCGCAGGCGAGCGTCACTGCGAGCCCGGCCGCGAGCGCCGCCCCGCTGCCGATGTGCTTGCCCGTTTTCACGTTGCTGCTCCTCGTCGGTTCGCGCCGGCGCGCCGCCGGCCCATGCCCGTTCCCCGACCGTTGGTCCGCCGCACCGTTCGCGTGCGGCGGCTGCACGAGCGCTTCACTTCGGCGGCACGGCAACCGGCGCATTCGGCCGTTGCGGCGTCACGGATTTGCCCCAGTTCGCGCCGAAGCGATTCCGCTCGGTCGACAGGTTGAACGTGCCGAGACGGTTCGACGGCTGCTTCGACAGCCGCTCCGAATCCGTTTGCGACGCGCCCGCCTGCGGCTCGGCCTTCGGCTTCAGTTGTTCGCTCAGGCAGTCGTACGACAGCGCGCGCTTGCCGTCGACTTCCGCGTCGACGCACACCGGCTTCGCGGCCGAGCCGGGCTCGGCCGCCGCCGCGCGGCCGCCCTGCGCATGCGCGCCGGCCGCCAGCAGCAGGCAGACGATCGCCGCCGCGATGCCGTTTCGTCGCCGCTTCATCCGCGCCTCCATCGGTAACGACGCCGTCGCGCGCATGCCGTCATGCTCCCGTGCCGGCCGCCGGCGCACGGGCCAGGAAGCGCCCGAACGCCGCGCGATCGGCTGCGTCGACGGCCGGTTCGCCCGCATCGACATGCCGCGCCCATGCCTCGCGCATGCCGTCGACCGGCTGCCACGCGTGCACCTGCGCGCCGGTCGGATACGGCGTGACGAGCGGCTCCCGGTAGTCGACGCGAAACAGCGGCGCCGCGTCGTTGCCGGCCGTCCACAAATCGCCGACGTCGCGCACGCTCGCGTCGAACCAGAAGCGCACCCAGCGAACGGCTGGCGGGCGCGCATCGTCGACCGGCGTACCGGCAGCAGGCATACGGGCACCCGGCATACCGGCTCCGGGCGTACCGGCTCCGGGCATACGGACGCCCGGCGCAGCGGTGCCCGACGCATCCGGCACGCGCAGGAAACCGGCCAGGACGAGCAGCACGGCGGCGAGATCGTCGTCGCGCAACGTCCTGTACGACCAGAGATCCGCGACATCCGCGCACGAGATCACCGCGATGAAGCGCCCGATCGTGAGCGCGGGCCACGCGCGCCGCATCAGCGCGTAATGCCGCGGCCACTGCGCGATGAAGCGGTCCCGATGACGAGCCGCGACCTGCACGTCGCGCGAGCCGCGAATCGTCGGCTCCTCCGGTTGATACTGGCGTGTGGTGAGCACGCACTGCGCGGAACATCGCGCGCTGCGGTGCCGCGCATAGCCGCCCGCGCCGGGCAGCGGCTCCAGCGCGCCGAAGCACAGCGGACAATGCGTCGGCCACTCGCCGGGCCGGCCCGGCCACGGGTTCGCCTTCGGCATGCGCGGACGGTCGGAGGCGGCGGCGGAGCGACGACGCTCCGGCGTACGCGCGTCGGGCGCCTCGACGCGCGGCGTCGAACGGAGCGTGGCCATGAGCGCGCCTACCGGGCCGACGCGAGCGCTTTCTTCAGCGCGTCTTCGTTGATCGGGGCGTTCGCGGCCAGCTTCGCGAGATACGCCTGGGCATTCTGCTGCGTGCGCTGGGCGCGCAGCATCGCGCGCAGTTGCTCCTTCACGTCGGCCAGCGGACGCGGCGCGGTCGCGCGTATCTCGATCAGCTTCACGACGTGGAAACCGGCCGGCGTCTGGATCGGCGCGGAGACCTGGCCCGGCTTCAACGCGTCGGCGGCCTGACGGACCGCCGGCACCATCAGCTGCTCGGGCACGAAACCGAGATCGCCGCCGTTCGCGGCGCTCGCCTTGTCCTGCGAGTTCGCCTTCGCCAGCGCCGCGAAATCGCCGTTGCGCGCGCGGCTCGCGAGATCGGCGGCCTGCTTGCGCGCCTTGTCGAGCGTCGCGGCATCCGCGTTCGGCGGCACCGCGACATAGATCTGCGCGACGTGCAGCGCACGCGGCGCCGTGAACGCCGCGCGGTTCTTGTCGTAAGCGGACTGGAGCTCCGCGTCCGACGGGTAGTCGGCCGGCGGCGCATTCACCGACGCGAGATAGCTGCGCACGACGATTTCGCGCTGCGCCTGCTCGACGGCTGCCTGCACCTGCGGCTGCCGGTCCCAGCCCTTCGACTTCGCCTCGGCCAGCACGGCCTTCTGCGCGAGCGTCGAGCGCACGACCTGGTCCAGCGCCGCGGGATCGGCCGCGAGGCGCTCGCGCCCTTCCGCGCTCACGGTCTTCAACAGCCCGGCGACGTCGGCCTGCGTGACCGACGCCTGCGCGGCGTTCGCGATCACGTCGTCCTGCGCGCATGCCGCGAGCGGCACGCCCAGCGCGAGAGCGCCCGCCACCATCGCCAGCATCTTCATCTTCGTCATCATCGTTCGACTGCCCTCTCGATTGCTTCTTTCAAATACGGACGCCGTATCAGCGTGCGTCCGTCAGCGCCACACGCAGCACGAGCGGTTGCGTCATCCCGCGCGGCGGCACCATGCCGATCTCCCTGCCGGCAAACGCTGCGTGCAGTGCGGCGTCGAGCACCGCCTGCCCGGCCGCCGCGCTGTCGACCCGCGTCACCCGCCCGCGCCGGTCGAGCCATGCGCGCACCGGCAGCACGGGCCCGTCGTCGCCGGCATCGGCCCGCGCGTCGGCCCAACGTTCGATGTCCGCGCGCAGTCGGCCCGCGGCCGCATCGTCGCCATCGAGCGCCGTCTGCAGCCACTGCGCGACGTGTTGCGCGTACGTGCGCCACGCGACAGGCGCGTCACCCGCGGCCGTCGCGTCGGCTCGCGTGCGGCCCGGCAGCCACGCGCGCAGCGCGGCACCGAGCCGGTGCGCGACGATCACGATTGCGCGGCCGCTTCGACGGAGGCGGCCGTGGCGCGCGGCTCGCCGGCCGCCGCCCGCGCCGCCGCTTCCTGCTCGGCCATCGCGGGGCGGTTGCGCAGGTGCAGCAGGAATTCCTGGATCAACCGATCCCACAGCTCGACCGTCGAGCGCAGATAGCGCTCGGACACGCCGCCCGCGACGACGACGTCCATCTCCAGCGCAAGAAACTGCCCGTGGCTCGCAAGACGCGCGAAGCGCTTGGTGCGGTTCCAGTCCGCGACGAGTTCGGCCGGCAAGTCGCCCTGCACTTGCAGCACGCACGACAGCGTGTAATCGATGTACGGCAGCGCGGCGAGCGGCGTGTCGGCACCCTGCGGCGCGAGCGGCGCCGCCGGGTTGCCGAAGCGCACCGCGAAGCCGATACCCTGGCTCGCGCTCATCAGTTGCACCGAGCCGTTCTGCTCGGCGGCCGTCACGCGGTAGCCGGCACGGCGCAGCACGTCGGCCAGATGGTCCGCGCTGATCGCTTCGATCGGCGCATCGTGTGCCGCGCGTTCGGCGCCGGCGTTCGGTTGCTTGTCCTGCATGTCGAGGTTCCTCCTGTTCGACGAATCGATGGATTCCTGTGCGGCATCGCGCGACGCGCTCACGGTGCGCTCGCCGCCGATGCCGATGCCGATTCCGGTGCGGGCGCCGTGGCGGCCGCACGCGCGGCCGGATCGTACTTTCCCGCATACAACGCATCGCCGTAGCGCTGCGCGAGATCGTCGTACTTCACGCGGGCCGACTGCGCGAACGGCTGCCTCGACGCGAGGAACGTGCCGATCCCGACATGCTCGTACGCGTCGAGAATCTCGTGCCCGACGCGATACAGCTCGGCATTGTGTGCCTGGCAGGTTTTCAGTTGCGTGTCACGCGCGGCGACGTCCTTCTGCAGTTGCGCGTGCTGCGCATCGCGGGCGCGCGACACGGCAAGCAAGTCCTCATAGGACGCCTTGTATTTCGCGAGCGACTTCGCGTCCTGCTCGCGGCCGGCCCGCTCCTGCGCGAGCGCGCGCTTCGCGGCCGCCTCGGCGCCCGAGTCGCCGCGCGCCGCTGCAAGCTGGCCCTGCATCGCCTTCAGTTGCGCGAGCGCATCGTCGCGCTGCTTCTCGGCCGCCGCCTTGTCGCTCTGCAATTGCGCCTGACTGTCCTGCAACTGGCGCAGCTCCTGCACGGTCGAGCGCAGCTGGCTGCGCAGCTTGTCCTCGATGCTCTGCGCGTGCGCGCCGACGGCCGCGAACAACAGCGCGGCGGCGACGGCCGCCGCCGGCATCGTGCGAGTGATCGTATTCATGCGCGGCTCCGGTCAGAAGCGAGCATTGAGCTCGATCTGCAGCACGTCGATCGACACCGGCGGCCCGTACACTTCCTTCGAGCTCAGGTAGCGGGCCGACACCCACGTGTCGCGCGCGACCGCATAGGCTGCGCCGATCACGTAGCCGCGTGCGTTGGTGCCGCCGAGATGGAAATCGGGATCGTTGAACGCGTCGAGCACGGCGTCCGGCTGCAGGTACTTGTACGCGATCGAGAAATTCCACTGGCCCTTCTCGCGCGGCTCCGGCTCGCCGACCGTCGCCTTCGCGAGGAAGCCGTTCGGGCCGCTGCGATAGTCGGCGCGCGTCGCGTTCACCGACGTCGCTTCGTAGTTGTTGACCGGCAGCGACGCCGCCGCGAACGCCTTGTTGTCGTTGTACGCGAGGTTGCGCACGTATTCGCCGTCCAGGCGCAGCTTGAAGCGATCGGCCACGACGGTATCCCACTGCGCCTTCAGGTCGAGCAGCCGATAGTTGTACGCGAGCCCGAAGAGCTGCGGCTGCGGCGTCATCCCCGGCGCGAGGTTCGGGTTCTGCACGATGTTGCGCAGCGCGATCAGCGTGTTGCCGCCCTGCATGAACGCGGGCGCCTCGTTGTCGGTGCTGCAGTTGGTCGCGCCGAGATACAGCGCGCACGGCGACGACAGCGTGCCGCGCATGTTCTGGAAGTCGTAGTACGCGACCGCACCGCGCAGCCGGTTCTTCGCGTCGATCTTCCAGTCGGCGCCGAACTGCGCGCCGAACATCCACTTCGTGTCGCTGCCGGCCTTGTCGGTGCTGTTCGACGGGAAGTTCTCGCCCGTGTACTGGATCGGGAACACGCCGAGCGTGCCGAACAACGTGACGTCCGGATTCCACGGCAACGCGTGGCGCAGGTTCGCCGCGAGCCCGTCCATCATCAGGTCGTCGGAGAACACGAGGTCCGACTTGAAGAACGGATTGTCGAAGCGGCCGGCCGTCAGGTTCAGCCACGGCGTCGGCTTGTACGCGAAGAACGCCTTGTTCAGCCAGATGTTCTTCTTCGCGAAGCCGCCGCCCGCGGTGGCCGTGGTCGACACCGGCCCGTTGTCGTTGCCGCTCGCGAGCTGGATGCCGGCCGTCATTTCGTCGGACAGCGTCGCGGTCACGCCGAGCCGCGCACGGTAGCGCAGCAGGTTGTTGCGGTTCTGCGTGGTGTTCTGCGTCGGCAACTGCGTCGTGTTGGTGTTCGGGTTGATGTCGAACCCGTTGCCCTGGTTGATCGCCGCGAAGTTCGTGACGTTGTTCGCGTTGCGGCTGCCGTAGAAGTGATACTCGTCGCGCACGCGCAGGTCGCCGTCGAGCTTGATCCGCGACACCCAGTCGGGGAACGTGTTCGGCTGCGCCCAGTTCTCGGCCTTCGCCTGTGCGATCACTTCCTGCTTCACCTGGTCGCGGATCTGGTCGCGCACAAGTTGCGGCACGTAAGGCACCGCGACGTCGCCCGGCTGCGTCGGCGGATTGACCACGCCGCCCGCGACGACCGGTGCGCCCGACCCGCGCGCGGCCCGCGCCTGCACGGCCTCGGTGCGCGCCTCGCTGATCAGCTCGTTCGCATTCTGCTGCGTGAGCACGCCGCGCTTGACGAGCAGGTTGATCAGGTTGATCACCACGCTCTCCGTCGGCGCGGCCTTCCCCGATGCCGCCTGCGCCTCGAGCGATTGCGCCTGTGCGACGGACGCGCACGTCAGCCCCAGCGTCAGCACCGCCGCGCCGACGCGCGACAGGCGCGCGGGCGGCGCGCCGTTGCAGGGCACCCCGCCCCGTCCGTTCATCTTCCGAGTCATCTAGTGCTCCGAACAATTTTCGTTTCTTTTCCGGCAGGATCCGTGCGACGGACCTGCCCCATGATTCTTTCGTGGTCTCTCTCGCGCATCGTCATGCCGGCTTGCGTCCCTGGAGCTTGACGAGCACCGGGTACGACGTCGCCGGCGGCGGCACTTCGTCGACCTTGCCGAGCGCCTCGACCGCCGCGACGACTGCCGCATCGATCTTCGCGTCGCCGGTCGACTGCGCGACCGTCACCTTCGTGATCCGCCCCGACGCATCCATCCACAGGTTCAGGCTGCCGGCGAACCGCGCGCCGCCGGCCTCCTGCACGCCCTTGTCCTGTTCGATCGCACGCTGCAGCACGTACACCATGTACTGCGCATAGCTCGCGTTGCCGAACTTGCCGCCCCCGCCGCTGCCGACCATGCCCGAGCCGTCGCCCGCGCCGATGTTGAAGCTGTCGGTGCCGGCCTGCGCGGGCGCGTTCATCGTCATCTGCTTCGGCTGGTTGTCCGACGGCTTCGGCGCCTCGGACGGCTTCGGCGCGATCGTCGGCCGGTCGACCGGCGTCTTGACCTCTTCCTTCACCTTCTCGGGCGGCGGCTTCTGCTTCGGCGGCGGCGGGGGCGGCGGCAACGGGATCACCGTCGTCACCTGCGGCGCGCTCGCGCGCTTCACGCCCGCGGTGTCCCCCGCGAAATGCCAGATCAGCGCGGCGAGCCCGGCGAGCACGAGCGCGATCGCAACCGGCTTCACGAAACGGCCGGGGCCTTTCTGCGGCGGGCCGCCGTTGTAGGTCATTTCCATCGCGCTAGCCGCCCTGCTTCGCCTTGCCGGTCACGAGCCCGACCTGCGACAGGTCGAGCCGGCGCAGCAGGTCGAGCACGTCCATGACCTTCTGGTACTGCACGGCTGCGTCGCCCTTCAGCACGATCGGGAATTCCGGATTGGTCGCCTTCTCGGTGCGCAAGCGGCTTTCGAGCTCGTCCATCGTCACCGGATACGCGTCGAGGAACACCTGCCCCGAATCGGCGACCGTGATCGCCTTCGTCTTCGGTTTCGCGAGGCTCGCGGACGAGCTCGCCTTCGGCAGGTCGACCTTGATGCCCTGCACCGACGCGGTCGTCATGATGATGAAGATGATCAGCAGCACGTACGCGAGGTCGAGCATCGGCGTGATGTTGATGTCGTCGTACGGCTTGTCGTCGTCCTGAACCTGCATGGTGGTCTCCTGCGTGCGGTCAGTCGGCCAGCACCGCGTGGTCGGGCGCGCGATGCGCTTCGGCCAGGCGCGTGACGAATTCGTCGACGAACACCTGCATGTTCGCGGTCACGTTCTTGTTGCGAATCAGCAGGTAGTTGTAGCCGAACAGCGCGGGAATCGCGACGAACAGGCCCGTGACGGTGGCGAGCAGCGCAGCCGCGATACCCGGTGCGATCGCGTTCACGTTCACGTCGCCGGCCGCCGCGATCGCCGCGAACGTGATCATCACGCCGACCACCGTGCCGAGCAGGCCGAGGAACGGGCCGCCCGAGATCGCGATCGTCAGCAGTACCATCGATTTCGACAGCCGCTGGTTCTCGCGCACGAGCGTCGCGTCCATCGACGCGCGGATCGCCTCGATCGATTCGGACGTGATCACCGTGCGGCCGTTGCCGTCCACGCGGCTGTGAATTTCATGCACGCCGGCCTTGTACAGCCGGTACAGCGACGACTGGTACAGGCGCCGTCCTTCCGCGCTGCCTTCGTCGACGTGCGCGAGGCCGACCAGGTGACGCCCGGCCACTTCGCGGAAACGCTGCACGAAATACTGGTTCGCCTTGTCGACGGTGCCGACGTAGCGCGCCTTCGTCCACATCACGATCCACGACACGAGCGCCATCCCGAGCAGGATCGTGATCACGACCCACGCGTCGACGGTCACCGACTGCACGATCACGCCGAAGTAGCCGAAGCCGAAGCCCGACTGCTTCTCGTCGGCGCCGTACGCGACCAGCTTCGATTCCGAGCCTTGCGCGAGCGCGTCGACCGCGATCGCGGCCGGCGAACGCGCGATCTTCGACAGGCGCAGTTCGTCGAGCGCGCCCGCATACGCGGCGAACCCGGCCGGTGCGCCGGGCGCATCCGCGCCGATCGTCGTCACGCCGTTCAGCGCGGGCAGCGTTGCCGCGACCTGCGACACCTGCTTGCCGTTCACGTAGACGGTCAGGTTCTTGCCGTCGGCCGTGACCGCGACATACGTCCACTGGTTCGCGGCGACCGGCGACGCGACCGGCGTGCGCACCGGCGCCGGATTGCCGGCCGCGCCCTGGACTTCCGCGAACGGCACGCCGTTGTCGAGGCCGATCAGCAGCGCGTTCGCGCCGTCGCGGCGACCGTACAGCAGCGTGTTCGGCGCGAGCGCCGACGGCTTGACCCATGCGCTGAACGTGAAGCTGCCGCCGGCCGGCACGTTCAGCGACGGGCTCGCCGGCAGCGTCAGCGACCCTGTGCCGTCGAACCGCGCGCCCTTGCCGACGATGCCGTCCTCGATCGTGCGGAACGACGCGTTCTGCGCGTGGTTGCCGTACGCGGTCGCGTCCTTCGGTGGGGCGCCGGCCGCGCCGTTGAAGTGATAGACGAGCGTGTAGTCGGGGTCGAACGTCTCGGCCGGCTTGCCGCCGTCCGGCGCCTTCTTGTTGCCGTAGTACATCCAGATCGACTCCGCGGCGCCCGCCGGCAGCTTCGGCACGTCGACCCAGATCAGCGCGACGCCGAGCACCGGATCGTATTGCTCGACATGGAAGTTCAGCGGCGTCTTGTCGTCGGCCGCGACGAAGCGGATGTCGGCGCCGTTGTCGGCCAGCCCGTCGAACTGGAAGTTGCCCGAATGCAGGCGAATCAGCAGCGGCACGCGGCCGGCCGATTCCGCGAGGTTCGCGCCCTTCGGGCTCGCGTCGATCGTGATCGCCTTTCGGTACGACCAGTCGTTCTGCCACCATGCGTTCGCGATGCCGGGCAGCACGCCGAGCATCACCGCCAACAGGAAAAACAAGACTCGCTTCACGATCCACTCCCCGAATGGGCGGGCGCCGCGCTCGTCGCATCGCCCCGCCACGAACAAAAAATCCGTCAGAAACCCAGCCTTACGTAGAAATCGAACCGCGGGCTGTACTGCCGCGTGTAGACGCCGGCCTTCAACGGCCAGCCGGCCTCGAAATCCGCGCTCGCGTATTTCATGAGCTGCAGCCGCGTGCCGACGCCGACGCTCATCAGGTTGAAGCGCGACGTCTGCTCCGGCAGCGGGCTCAGCAGCCACAGGTGCGCCGCGTCGAAGAACGCATGGAAGCGCCATTCGTTCACCCGGCTGCCGACCGCGCCGCCGAGCCACTTCGACAGCGACGGGCTGCGCAACTCCAGCGACGCGATCACGCCGCTGTCGGCCGTGTCTTCCGCCTGCATGTAGCCGCGCACGCTGTTCATCCCGCCGGCGGCGAACTGCTCGCTCGACACGAGCGGCGAGTTCGAGATCTGCCCGCTCACGTGCGCATTGGCCTGCATGTCGTTCGCGAAGCGCTGCGTGTGATTCACGTCGAACTTGCCGTACACGAAATCTGGCGTCGCGTTGTAGCGCTTGTTGTCCCACGCGCCCCAGTCGCTGCCGAGGCCGCGGATGTTCGTCGTCAGCGACGCGGAGAACGACGTCTGCGAGTTCTTCAGGCTCAGCTGGCCGTTGTACGACAGCGTCACCGGCACGTAAGTGAGCGGCGCCGTCGAGCCGCCCTGGCCCGGCAGCGACACGTCTTCGTCGTAGTGCTTGCGGTCGATCTCGATGCTGACCGTATGCGCGTAGGTCTCCGTCGCCGGCAGCGAATAGATCGCGGTGAAGCCGTACGTGGTGCCCTTGCCGAGCACGTTGGTGTTGCCGACCGACGCGACGTTGCTGTCCGAATGCACGACCGTCGCCAGAAAGCTCCAGCGCGAATCCTTGATCGGCGCGAGATACGAGAACGCGTAGACGCGCGCATCGTTCGGATGCTGCGGCGCGATCACGTAGGTGCCGGAAATCACGTGGCCGAGCTGCCACAGATTCGAATAGCTGAGGCTCGCGGTCGTGCGCAGCGTCGACGTGCCGGGGCTGTTGTCGTTGTTCAGTTCGAGCGAGCCGTGCAGCGGGCTGTGATCGTCGACCTTCAGATCGACGTCGACCGTCTGCGGCAGCGCGCCCGGCTTCAGCACCGGAATCACCTGGCGGTCCGCCGAGCGGTTCAGGTCGGTGAGCTGCTGCTGGGCCTGGTTGAAATCGGGCACCTTGCCTTCGGCCAGCGCGGGCACCGCGTCGCGGATGTTCTGCGGCGAGTTGTATTGCGCGCCGTCCACGCGCAGACGCCCGACCTTCGCCTCGGTCACCTGCAGCAGGATCACGCCGTTCTTCACCTGCTGCTGCGGCAACTCGACGACGACCGACTGGTAGCCGCGATCCTGATACGCCTTCTGCAACGCATCGCGGGCCGCGTTCACGTCGGCGAGCGTGCGGCCCGGCCCTTCGAACGGATACACGGCCTTCTCGATCTCGAGCGTCGGCAACGTCGTGTTGCCGCGCACCACGAAGGCATTCACGTCGAACGACTGCGGCGCGGCGGGCGCCGCCTTCGCGGCCGGCGCGGCAGCGTCCTGCGCATGAACGCCCGGAGCGACGCTCAAGCCTCCGGCCAGCACGGCACCGGCCAGGCATCGGCCATTCAGCCGCCATCGTTCGCGTGACTTGCGGTCTACTCTCGGCGGCATGCGCCATTCCCCTTTGTCGTTCCGGACCGCAGCGAAGCTGTCGCGACCCCGTCGCTCGCCCCGCTATCAGTTGCCTGTTTCACTTTGATGACGATTGATTCGTCATCCTTATCATGATCCGCGCAATGCCTTTCATGCCGTCGAGCCGAACTTAGCCGCGATGCGTCGGCGCCGCCTGCGCATCCGCTTGACAACCGAACTGCGTCACGGCGAATTGCAACAGCGTATCGACGCACGTCGCGAGCGATGCGCGGCCGGTATCGAGCGTGAGATCGGCTTTCACCGGCGGTTCGTACGGCGCCGACACACCGGTGAATTCCGGCAGTGCGCCGCACCGCGCCTTCGCATACAGCCCTTTCGGATCCCGCGCCTCGCAGCACGCCAGCGGCGTGCTCACATACACCTCACGGAACGCCGGCCCGACGATCGCTCTCGCCGCATCGCGCATCGCCGCGAGCGGCGAAATGACCGCGACGATCGCCAGCGCGCCGGATTCGCTCGTCAGTGCCGCGACTTCCGCGATGCGCCGCACGTTTTCGAAACGGTCCTGCACCGTAAAACCGAGATCCCGATTCAGCCCCGTACGCAGCCGGTCGCCGTCGAGCACCACCGGATGCATGCGTCGTTCGCGCAGTCGCGCCGCTACCGCATCGGCCAGCGTCGTCTTGCCCGCGCCGGATAACCCGGTGAGCCACAACACTCCGCCGGCCCGCCGTGGCGACACGCGCCGCTCGTCGCGGGGCACGTCTACCGATAAGGACGAAACGACGTCGGGAAACCCGCAACGATCGATCTTCATCGCGCACGCTCCGCCGCCTTCGCGGGTTCGTCGTCCTCGCGCGGACGCGTCTGCCAGAAGCCGCCCTGCATCGTCACGATCGACGGCGTCTCGGCCCATTGATGCGGGCTCAGGATTTCGGCACGCCGCACGTTCGGGATCACCTGCACGTCGAAGATCTCGTCGACGCCGTTGAAGAACTGCAGGATGCCGAGCACGTCGCCGGTGTTCGCGTCGAGCGCGGCGACCCCCGCGACCAGCGCATCCGATTCGCTTTCGATCGGCAGCCCCTGCGGGCCGCGTTTGTCGCGCAACTTCGACAGCCCGACGAACAGCACGCCCCCGTATTCGGCGAGACCGTGCGTGAAGCCCGGCAGTTTCGCGAGCACGCGCCGCGCGCCCGACTGCGGATCGATCTGCAGCACGTGGCCGCGGCCGCCTTCGAGCACGTGCAGGCGTCCGCCGATCACGCGCGGCGAATGCGGCATCGACAGCCCCGATGCGACGATCCGGCCGGACGGCACCTCCATCACGATGCCGCTGCCGGCCATCCCGCTGCGCCAGCCGAACGGCTCGTTGCTCATGCCGAGCGCCGTCGCGAACCGCACCTTGCCGTCGGCGAACGCCATGCCGTTCAGGTGGCAGCGATCGTCCGGCGTGGTCTCCGTCACGAACGGCGGCTGCCAGATCGGCGTGAAGTTGAAATAGCCGTCGATCACGCTGATGCAGGAATAGCGTGTGTTGACCGCGAGCACGACGTGCTTGTCGAACGCCATGTCGTGCAGGTCGAGATCGCCCGTGTAATAGGCCATGCGCGGCACGAACATCGCGTCGTAGTGATCCGGTCGGGCCGGATAGTGCGGCGCGAGCGTCGATACGTTCGCGAACACCATCAGCTCGTGCATCGTCGCGATCGCGAGCCGCTTGCCCGACACGGCCATCCCCATCGAGCGCGGCAACAGGCACGCGGACAGCGTGGGCACGCCGTCGTCGACGCCGATCACGGCCACGCCGGACGGGCGGCGGCTCACGGCCAGCGAGCACCCGAGCGCCTCGAGCACCTGCAGGAAGCGCCCGGTGTCGCGCAGGTTGATGACCGGCGACAACGCTTCCGCCTGCCGCGCCGATACGTCGTCCGTCGGCGCGTCGGTTTCGCCTGCCGGCCGGGTTTCCTCGAACTGTTCCACTGTCATGCACCTGTCGGCATCACGCCGCCTGATGAGAAAAAATGCTCGCTTGCCTGCCCCCGTCGGCCCGGTGCACGCGCATCGGTCGCGAACGGGGCCGCGTACGGCGCACCAAGTCGCAGCTCCCACCTACCTAGACGGAATGAAGCGCGCATTGCCGCAATGTTTTTTGCGTGACGTCGACCGATCCGCCGGCACGGGCAGCGGTCGACGCAAGCGGCCTGCATGCGTGCAGCCGCTCGCCCGCGCGAGACGCGCGAGATGCGGCGCATGACCTTGCGTGGCCCCCATTTCGTATACGTGTCGTTGCGTAGCCGACGCGCGGCGCGTCGGCAGCCCGCCGGCAAACGAGTCGCCGTCCGGCCGGCCCGCGAGCGAAAACGCGACGGGCAGCGTGCGGCCCGACAATCCTCCGGTTTCAACCGGGAAGTTTTTGTGACATTCGACTGAAGATATTCACGAAACACGCGCGAAACACGGGGTGCGATCGTCGGGACCGTTTACGCCGCACCGCAAACCGCGAGCACGTGCGAAATCCTGCGGCTTGCAGCCGCCCGATTCGTCCTAGCTATTGAGAACGGAACATGTCAACGACAGGACACTCCATGTCATTCGCCACGATGCTCGTACGGTGGCTCGCCGGGCGGTTGGCCGGCGCCGCCGGATTGCCGGGCCAGCTGCATCCGCGCGCCGCCGCTCGTGCCGCGTCGAATCCGCCGCTGCGCTGGCGCTCGCCGTGGCTCGCGTGGCAACTGCTGTCGTGGTCCGTGCTCACGCTGCTCGCGCCGCCGGTCTGGACGATCGGCACGCTGCTGCTGATCAATCCGTCGAGCGATCAGCCGCTGTTCTGGGCGCTGGCGATGGCGATCGTGCCGGTCGCGAACGGGGTCGCGATCGTCGCGACGAACCAGCGGCATCACCGCACGCCGTTCACCCGCCGCCCCGCGGTTGCAGCCCACACGTTCGCGATCGCGATGACCGTCGGCTGCACGCTGTTCGTGCTGCTGCTGTGGCGCTCGCACGCGATCGCCGACCTGGTCGGCCCGCTTGCCGACGACGGCATGCGCCCCGCGACGCTCGCGTGCTGGGTCGCGGGGCTCGCCGCGCTGTTCGGCGTCACGTCATCCGCGCATGCGAGCATCGCGCATGCGTGGATGGCGTTCGAGGTGTGAGCGCGCCGCGCCGACACTGCGGAGGGGCACGCGGATGCATCGATACGGGACGGGAAGGACGGCATGCGCACCGCGCGAACGCGGCATCGCGATCGTGACGGTGCTGCTCGTCGTCGCGCTCGCGGCCACGCTCGCGGCCAGCGTACTGTGGCGCCAGCAGGTCGCGACGCGCGACGTCGAGAACCAGCGGCTCGCGACACAGACGATGTGGATCGAGCGCGCGGCCGTCGAATGGGCACGCGCGACGCTGCGCGCGCAAAGCGCGACGTCGAACGTCACGTTCGTCGGCCAGACGTGGTCGGCGCCGGTCGCCGACGTGCAGCTCTCGGACCTGCTGCCGTCCGACGCGCTGGCGGTCAATGCGGAGCTGTCGCGCGCGTGGATCTCGGGCAGCGTCGAGGACGCGCAGGCGCGCTTCAACCTGATGAACCTCGTGTCGCGCGCCGCGCCCGGCAAGCCGTGGCAGTCCAACGGCGAAGGCGTGCTGGCGTACCGGCGCCTGCTCGGCCAGTTGTCGCTCGATCCGGCGCTCGCGCAACCGACGGCCGACTACATGCTGCGCTCGCTGCGCGACGCGAACGGCCCGGGCGGCTGGCCGCTGCAGCTCGTGTCCGTCGACGATCTCGCACGTATTCCCGGCTACGACGCGCATGCGATCGAAGCGCTCGCGCCGTACGTCACGATCCTGCCCGACCTGACCGTCGTCAACGCGAACACCGCGACCGAACCCGTGCTCGTCGCCGCGATCCCGACGCTGTCGGCGAGCCAGGCCAAGCGGCTCGTCGACCGGCGCGCGACCGCCTACTTCGTGAGCACCGGCGACATCGCCGAATACCTGCTGCCCGCGCAGGGCGGCAACCCGACGTTGCCGGACGGCTCGGCCGTCGGCGTGAACAGCGGCTACTTCATCGTGCATTGCCGCGTGCATTCGGCGCGGATCAACGCGCGCGTGGACACGCTGATCGCACGCTACGGCAGCGGCAATTTCGCGTGGACGTCGGTGATCTGGGTGCGGCGGCTGACGAGTTGAAGCCGGATGCGGCAGAGACGGGCGCGGCGAACGCCGAGCCGGGCCGGCAACGTGCGGTCGGCGCCGGCTAATTCAGCGACGACTCGCTCAACGTCACCGGTCGCTGCCCCGGCGACGCCGCCGCATCGAACGACAAGCGCGTGAAGCTCGTCTCGCGCACTTCGCCGAGCAGCCGGTTCCAGTCGTCGATCGACACGAGCAGCGCGATCGGCCGGTTGTACTTGGTGACCATCACCAGTGCCTCGCCGGCGTGCCGCAGCGCCTTCGACGGATTGCTGCTGAAGTCGCGCGTCGCCATCGCGATCGTGCGCAGGCTGAATACGTTCGCGGCCGGATCGTCGCCGTTGTCGTGCAGCAGGCACTCGAGCGTCGCGGCGCGCAGCAATGCCTGCGACTTCGACGACAACCGGCTGTCGCGGCGGCGCCGCCGTTCGCTGCGCGGGTCGACGTGCACGGCGAGCATCCGCACGATCTGGCCGAGCGTCGTCGCGGGCAACCGGTCGTAACGCTGCCACCAGTCGGGCGGCAGCGCGATCATCATGCCCGCATAGGTGGCCGTGACGCCGTCGGCGATCAGCGACGGCAGGCGCGCGACGTCGCGCGCATCGAGATCGAGTGCGCCGTCGACGACGCGCGTCATCACGCTGAACGCGTTGTAGGCGAACGCGGCGATCCCGCTCGCCAGCAACGCCGCACGCGCGGGCACGGTGCCGAACGGCGTGCCACCCGTCACGGACTCGAGCGCGAGCGGCAACGCGTCGCGCCAGCGTCGACGCGACAGCGCCACGATCTGCGGCGCGTCGAACCGCTCGGCCGACAGGTCGGTCAGCAGCGTGACGCTTTCGCCGGGCACCTCCGCGCCCTCCCATTCGATCTGGCGAAACGTGTCCGACGCGCCGCCTTCGCCGGCCATCGCGACGGATCGTTCGCGAACGCGCCCGGCGCCGAACACGCCGGCGTCCCGCCAATCGCCGAGCGGTCGGCACGCAGTTGAACGGCCGTATTCGCGCAGCACGAACGCACCGCCGCGGCGCGGCCAGCCGGACAGGATCGCATCCGTATCGAAGCGCCCGTCGACGATCCACAGCTCGCCGGGCCGGACCGCTTCGAGCAACGCGCCGACGAATGCGCGCTCGTGCGACCGGCCGCGCTCGCAAGGCAGCAGGTCGACGATCATCCCGAGATCCGGGTCGTACACCGGCAGGACGCGCGCACCGCCGGCCGCCGCATCGCGCGCCGGGTCGTCGCACGCGCGCCCGCAGTCGCAACCGTCGGCTCGCGGCGCACAGGCCTCGCCGGCCCCATCGAGCACGCGCAGCCGCATCCCGTCGACGGCGCACGCACCGTCGACGCCGCGCACCGACGCGACCGGCAGCAGCAGGTCGACGCTGTCCCTGGCCAGCGCGCGCCCCCAGCCGGACCGCCACCGGCTCATGCAATCGTGCAACGCCGTCACGGCCGCGCCGAACCCCGGCGCGACGGCGCCGGCCGCATCCGGCATCCGCCGCCACGCGGCAATCGCCGCGATCGCGTCGACGGCAGCGGCGAACAGCGCCTCGCGGATTGACTCGCCGTCGGGCTCGTCGCCGGCGCCCGCCGCGGCGTCGACCCAGTCGTCGTGCAGCGCGCATTGCAGGACGAGCCGCGCCATGATCGTCATCGGGCTCTGCTCGACGAAGCGTTCGACGATCGTGCGCATCATCGCGTTACCCCACACGGTCCGGTCGATCGCGTGGGCCACCGCACCGGCATGCGCTCGCGCGCGTCGCCACGCGGTCGCACTTGACGCAGCGCGATCGACCCCGCAGCATCGTGAGCGGCCCGCTCCGCGCGACGCCGCGCCGTCACGGCGGGCCGCCCGCAATCAATGCACGAGGCACCGGCATGTACGTAGATCCCCGCGTGGCGCACGGTCGCGCCCGGTTCGATCTGAGCGGCTCCCCGCGGCTCATCGCCGACGAGCGCCGCTGGGAAATCAGCGATATCGTCACGCGCGGCCTCGACGATTTCAAGGGCGTGCGCAATCGCCGCAACCTGCTCCGCTTGCTCGAGCGTCAGATCGCGCCGAAGCTCGTGCGCCTCGGGCTCGAACCGTACGTCGGCGCGCTCGGTCGCGCAGAAGGGCTGTTCGTCCATTTCTCGACGATGAGCGCCGAGCACGGCTTGCGCGAATTCCAGCTTCAATTGACGGTGCCCGACCTCGTGCTGCGCAGTTTCGCGTCGAACGCGATCCGCCCGCACGCGGTCGCGCGCTGCATGCAGCGCAACGGCGTGATGTCGCTTGCGGAAATCGAGCACGAGACCCGCATCGCGTTCGTCGCGGCGCGCGTGATGCGCTCGCTGGCGATCGCGGAAGGCTGGCAGCAGGTCGGCGTGCCGACGCCGCACGGGCTGTTCGTCGGCACGCTGACACCCGCGCGCGACGTCGCGATGAATACCTATTTCCGCCCCGGCGACAACGATCGCCCGTCGCGCTGGAGCGGCTTCTCCGCCCTCTTCTCGACGATGCCGGACTGGCGCCCGGAACAGGTCCGGCACGGCGGCGAACTGCTGCAATGGATGGTCAACCATATCGTGGCCCTGCAAGAATCCGCACCGTTCGTCGAACGCTTTCCGTTTCTGCGCGAGCCGCTGCGCGATGCCGACGATCCGCTCGACGCCGCGTGGACCGGCGCGCGCGCCGACCACCGTGCATGACGGGCGATCCGGGGGCCCATTCCGGCCCCCGTTCCCCCGGTCTCCACGCCATCGCCCCTCTTCACGGCCCTCGCTCTCTCATATACAAGGTCGCAGCAGCCTCGCCTAACCCGCAGACTTTCTTGCAACGCCGATGCGGCGCGTCAATGCGTGCGCGTGGGCCCGCCCGGCTCGCCCGGCTCCGGGCGGCCGACCGTCTCCAGCACGGCCCACATCCAGATCAGCTCGCGCACCGTGCGTGCATGCTCGTCGCTCTGCGCGCGCCACCGCCCGAAAGCGTCGCGTTCCCGTTCAGTCGTGTCGCCGGCGCGCAGCCACAGCAGCCAGCGCACCGCGCCCTCGCGGATCGCGTCGGCGCGCGTGTCCGCGTCGCCGGAATCCGTATCCCGTTGCGATTCGTTCATGATCACGCCACCGCCCGAAGCTCCCTCGACACACATCCCCCCACCGCGCATCGCTGCGCGGCCGGGGCGCTTGCCACCCACGCCTCGGGTCCGACGACGCCCCACCGGGCCGTCACGCGTGACGACCCGGCGTTTGCCGGCCCTCATGGATAAGGTCGTATCGACGCGCCGTAACCCGCAGCGCGGGCAGCACCGCGGCAGGCGGAGCAACGGCCGGATGGAAACGGGAGAAAGGAAGGAAAGCGGAACGCGGGGAAAGCAGCTCAGCTCAGCAGCACGATGTTGCCGGGCAGGCGCGTGATGTGCGCGCCGTACAGGCGGCCGACCATGTCGATCACGTCGTCGAGCCGCGTGATCGGAAACTGCGCCTGCATCCGGTTCGCGCCGAGCGACGCGCTGCGCAGGATGACCTTGCCGCGCCGGTAGCGGTTGATCTCGTCGACGACGTCCGACAGCGGCACGCCGTTGAACACCAGCATGCCGCGCCGCCACGCGCTGACGGTGCCCGGATCGGTCCGCGACACCGGCTGCACGCCGCGGTCGTCGTAGACGACCTGATCGTCGGCGCTCAGCGTACGCGCGCCGCGCGGATGTTCGAGCGTGACCGTGCCGGACAGGCAGGTCACGCAGACCTGCGCGCCCGTGCGCCGCACGTTGAAACGCGCGACCAGCGCCCGCATGCGGCCGCCGCCCGCCACCACCGTGACCGGCTGGATCGGCGTCGCTCGGCCGGCCGGCGGCGCGACCGCGTCGATCTCCGCCTCGCCCGCGACGACTTCGACGCCATGCGCGGCATCGCTCGCCGGCAGCACGTCGACGCGCGTTTGCGTGTTCAGTTCGACCGTGACCCGCGACGACAGCGCGACGCTGCGCTGCTCGCCGGTACCCGTGTGGTAATCGGCCGCGATGTCGCCGAGCGACGGCCACAGCTGCAGCGGCGGCCGCACGACGAGCCACGACGCGCCCGCGGCGACCGCGAAGCCGATGAACGCGCGCCGCCCGGTGCGCATCGTGCGTTCGCGCCTGGCGACCTGTGCCCAGGCCGCGGCCGTGCGCTCCTCGTGCGCGAGTTCGGTCGCGGCCGTGCGCAGCGAGCTCCAGGTGCCGCGCAGCAGATCGGCGGCTTGCGGACGATCCTTGCACCAGCGTTCGAACGCGTCGGCGTCGTCCTGGCTCGCGTCCCCCGAGCGCAGACGCAGCAGCCACGCACTCGCTTCGTCGAGTTCGTCGTGGGCAGGTTGGGCCTGGGCTTTCGTCATCGTCCGGATGCTCAAAATTTGCGCGGGCCGCCTCGCGTGCCCGCGTACGAATCGCCGTCTTCCTGCATCCGCTGCAGGCAGTACTTCATCGCCGCGCTCAGCTCGCTTTCGACGAGCCGCAGCGAAATGCCGAAATGCTCGGCGATCTCGCGATTCAGCAGGCCGTCCACGCGGGCGGCCAGCAAAATCGCGCGACGCCGCGGCGGCAGGCCGCGCAGCACGTCCTTCAGCGTCTCGACCTTGCGGCGCGCCGCGACGATGCGCTCGGGATCGGCCAGTTCGTCGGGCACCTCCAGCAGCGTCTCGACGTCGTCGTCGTGCAGATGCCGCCGTTCGCGCCGATGCTGGTCGATCGCGACATTGTTCGCCATCCCGAGTATATAGGCGTCCGCGTTCGTCACCTGCGTGGAGACGTTCGCGTTCTCGAGGCGCAGCCAGGTTTCGTGCAGCGCATCGGCGGCGCCGTCCTTCGACCCCGTCACGCGTTCCAGCCGCCTGACCAGGTACGCGTAGCGCGTCGCCAGCAGATTCCGGAGCCCGGAGCGGTTGCCGTCGGACATGATGGCCTAGCCCCGAACGGCCGGCTGCGGCGCCGGACAACGGAAATGCACGCCGTTGCCGGCCGGGCGCAGCAGGATCGTGACCGGCTGCGGCAGGTCCGCAGGCGGCGCGTCGTCCAGCTTCAGCGCGCGCAGCGCGCGCATCACCGCCGCGTCGCGGGCGGCCGAACCGCTCGATGCCACCATGTTGACCGCCACCACCGCCCCCCTGTTGTCGATGCGCATCTGCGCGACGAGTCGATAGCTGCCCGGCACGGCCGCCGGCTGCGCGCACAGCGCATCGATCAGATGCGCCTGCAGCAGGCCCGCGAACGCGCGCCGATCGCCGGAATCGCCGATCCCGTCGATCGGCAGCGCCGCATCCGCCGGCGTGTCGGCCGGAGCGGGCGGCGCCTCGGCGGCCGGCTGCGCGACGATGATCGCTTCGTCCGGACGCGAGAATTCCGCACGCAACCCCGTTCCGGCCAGCATCCGCTCGAGCGCGTCGCGCGGCGCGAAATCGCCCTGGACCGGCACACTCGTGCGCCCGTCGAGCAGCGGCGCCGGCGCGAGCACGATCATCTCGGTGAGCCGCGCGAAATCCTGCAACGTCTTCGCGAGCGGCTGCGCGGGCAGATCGAAATGCACCGCGCTACCCGGTTGGCGGCCGATGGAACCGGTCTCCTGCGCGTACGCGCCGCGCATCGACAGCACGACCAACGCGAGCCACGCGACGAGCGCCAGGACACCGGTCGGCGCCCGTGAACGAGTCATGAATCCCTGGACGGAAGTGGAGTTGCACGCCGCGTGCCGAAGCGTGCATCCCCGTGAGCGGCTCCGTCGCAAGCGAACGACAGATTGTGAGCGGGCACTGTGACAGTCCGGTGAAGCGTTTCGCCGCGCGACGCGATCGCGCCGCACCGCTTTCGTGCATCGCGCACTCGCACGTGAACCACGACGGCCCCCGCTCAGGGCCGGCGCACGACGAAGTTGCCGATGCCCGTGCCGACGACGGCCACCCGCACGTCGCCGGACCACAGCGTGATCGTCACCGGCACGTCGATGCTTTCGCTACCGAGCACGATCCGCGACGGCGCTTCGCCGCCGCCCGTGTAACGCACCGACACGCCCGTCACTTCGCTGCCCCAGCGGCGGGCGCGATACAGGTCGTCGGTCATCGGCGCCCAGCCGCCGCTTTCGGTGCGCTGCACGAAGCGATAGCCGCCGCCGACCGGCTGCCATGCGATCGGCATCGCGCGCACCTGCGCTTCGTCGCCGGCCGATTCGAGCAGGTTCGCCAGGCGCTGTGCCTCCTCCGCCAGATCGGTGCGCCGGTTGCGCGACGGCGCGAGCGTCACGACCGCGACCAGCAGCCCGACGATCACGAGCACGACGAGCATCTCCAGCAACGTGAAGCCGGCCGCCGTGCGACGTGCAGCGCCCGTACGCCGGCCGCGCCCGTTCAGGATGCCCATCGTTCCGTCACTGCCACGAGCCGATGTCCGCATCGTTGCCCTCGCCGCCCGGTTTGCCGTCCGCACCGTAACTGAACACGTCGATCGCGCCGTGCGCGCCCGGGTTCAGATATTGATACGCGTTGCCCCATGGATCCTTCGGCAAGCGCTCCAGGTAACCGCCGTCCTTCCAGTTGGTCGGTACCGGATCGGTCGTCGGCTTCTGGATCAACGCAGCGAGCCCCTGCTCCTGCGACGGATAACGGCCGTTGTCCAGGCGATACAGGTTCAGCGACTGCATCATCGTCCCGATGTCCTGCTTGGCCGCGATGCGGCGCGCCTCGTCCGGGCGACTCATGATCTTCGGCACGATCAGCGCCGCGAGAATGCCGAGAATCGCGACTACCACCATGATCTCGATCAGCGTGAAGCCGCGTTGCGTACGGCGACGCCCACGTTCACGCACGTGGCCGGCGTACGACGCTCGGGTTTCGTTGAGGCCCGTCATCATGCATTCACCCTCGCGGCAAAGAATGGAAAACGTCTTCTGTCCATCGCATCGACCCGTCGCCATGAAACCATTCGACCTGCTTCGCATCGCGCCGTCCCGCACCGATCTCGTACAGCTCGCGGCGACGCTCGCCGCCGCGGCAGCGCTCGCCGCCGTGTCGCTGTGGGCCGTGCGCGTA
Organism: Burkholderia sp. MSMB1826; assembly: GCF_001526325.1. Lineage (NCBI taxonomy): Bacteria > Pseudomonadati > Pseudomonadota > Betaproteobacteria > Burkholderiales > Burkholderiaceae > Burkholderia > Burkholderia sp. MSMB1826. The sequence continues at coordinate 46,099 of NZ_LOYN01000010.1, read as the reverse complement.
TTGAGCGCCGCCGATGCGCCGGTCGCGGCGCTTGCACCGCCGCCCGCGCCGGTCGACGTTGCGGCCGGCGCACGGCTGTTCGGCGCGAAACCCGACGACGGCCGCGATGCCGTCCAGTTGCTCGGCGTGCTGGCCTTCGATGCACGCCGAGCGGCCGCGATCGTCAGCGTCGGCGGCGAAGCATCGCGCGTCGTGTCGCTCGGCGCGGCGATCGGCGAAGCCGCCAAGCTCGCCGAGGTTCGCGCGCGCTCGATCGTCGTCGACCGCAACGGACTGCAACGCGAAATCGCGCTGCCCGCCGCGGAAAAAGCCAACGCGTTCGTGCGCTGAGCCGCGCATCACTGCACCATGTTGTTCAGCTCGATGATCGGCATCATCACCGCCAGCACGATCACGAGCACCACGCCGCCCATCGCGAGGATCAGCAGCGGTTCGAGCAGGCTCGTCAGGAACATCGTGCGGCGCTCCAGCTCGCGCGATTCGCCTTCGGATGCGCGATCGAGCATCGTCGTCACGTCGCCCGTCGCCTCGCCCGAGCGGATCAGGTGCACGAGTACCGGCGGAAACGTCTTCGTATGCGCGAGCGCACGCGACAGCGCGGAGCCTTCGCGCACGCGGACGATCGCGTCGTCGACGTTCGCGCGCATCGCGCGGTTCGACAACGTCTCGCCGGCCGCCTGCAACGCGCGCAGGATCGGTACGCCGGCCGCCGTGAGAATGCCGAGCGTGCTCGCGAAGCGCACCGTGTTGTAGCCGCGCACGAGCTTGCCCGCGAGCGGCGCGGTGAGCACCCACGTGTCGAACCTGAGCCGCGGCGCATCGCGCGACAGCACCTTGCGGATCGCATAGACGATCGCGACCGTCGCCGCGAGCGACGCCCACCACCAGTGCCGCACGAAGTCCGACAGCGCGAGCATCACGACCGTCAGCGTCGGCAGTTGCTGCTTGGTGCTGGTGAACACGTTCGCGACCTGCGGCACCACGTAGCTCAGCAGGAACGTGACGATGCCGAACGCGATCAGCGTGACGATGCCCGGATACGTGAACGCAAGCAGGATCTTCTGCTTCAGCGCGTTGCTTTGTTCGATGTAGTCGGCCAGGCGCGACAGCACGATGCCGAGCTTGCCCGTGTGCTCGCCGGCCGCGACGAGCGCGCGATAGATCTCGGGGAAATCGCGCGGATGCTGGCTCAGCGCATTCGCAAACGAATGGCCGCCGACGACTTCCGCTCGGATCGACGCCATCAGCTCGCGCACGTATTCGCGTTCGGCCTGCTCGCTCAATACCGACAGCGATTCGTCGAGCGGCAGACCTGCGACCAGCAGGCTCGCGAGCTGGCGCGTGATGATCGCCTGCTCGCGCTGCGACAGCTTGCGGCCGAGCGACAACCGTTGATGGCGCTCGCCGTGCAGACGCTGCGCGGCCAGTTCGACGACGAGCGGCGTGAGCCCCTGCGTGCGCAGATGGCTGCGGCCTGCGCGCGCGCTGTCGGCTTCGAGCACGCCTTTCAGCGTGCGGCCGGTGGGATCGATCGCTTCGTAGCGGAATGCCGACATGTCAGTGCCCTCGTGTCACGCGTGCGACTTTTTTCGGCGACGGCGCGCAATGTGCCGGGCGGAGTCGCCGGGGAAGACTACGGAGCGAACCGGCGCAGATTTGTGACGGATGTTGGGCTACCTTTTTTGACGGGGCTTATTACCCGGATTCGCCATTCTTATAACGTAAAAACGATTTCAATCTTATCCAGTCAATTAACTGAACACACATTAAATACACTACGACCTTGCTCGACCTTTCATTTACAGATTCGAGCGACAATCAGAAAAATACATCGAAACGGAAGGTATTCATCGACGTGCGCAATGTTCCGTAACATCCGCCACGAAACCGTCGTGAAGTTGGGATAGCGCTGCCTGGCTCCGCATGCTGTTTCAACGGCCTCCGTCAAGCCCGACACGGGCTCTCGCGCGCAATCCGTCGAACGACGCCGCCCCAATCCCAGTATCTGGACGCTCCAGCGCGTGCCGAATGACGCTCCGATCGGCGCTTTATCCATTCGAATAACGCAATGGCTCGATCGATAAAAATGTTACGCACCATTCGTTATGAAAAATTCACACGCGCCGTTCGAATTCCCTCCTACATTTACCCGGCGGTCCATAAGCATTCCAACCGCAGTAGCAGGGGTTCCCGTTTATCTTCGTTCAAGGAAATTTCTCATGAAATCCAGCAAGCGCAAGATCTGTCAAGTCCTCGCTCTCGTTGTTTCCGGTCTGGGCGCCACGGCCGCGATGGCCGCGGACATCCACGGCGGCGGTTCGTCGCTCGTCGCCCCGACCATCGGCGCGATCGGCAACACCGCGACCGAAATCGGCCTGTTCGGCACCGCCGAAGGCTCGTTCACGTATTACTCGGTGGGTTCGGGCGCCGGCCAGAACGCATTCCTGAACAACCAGCCGACGTTCTTCGGCGCAGGCGTCACGGGCACGGTCCACTTCGCGAACAGCGATGCGGCCCTGTCGACCGCCCAGCTCACGTCCTACAAGGCCGGCCTCGGCGCGACGAATGGCCCGCTGATCCAGATTCCGTACGTCGTCACGCCGATCACGGTGCCGGTCGTCAACGGCCCGGCCGTGACGAGCACGACGACCCCGCAAACGACGCCGAATCAGGCACATAGCATCGCGCTGAACGACAACGACCTGTGCGGCGTGTTCTCGGGCAAGCTGACGAACTGGAATCAGGTCACGAATCCGGAAACGGGTTCGGTGTACGCGCTGAACGCACCGATCAAGGTCGTCTACCGTTCGGACGGTAGCGGCACGACCGAACTGCTGACCCGCCACCTGGCAGCTGTTTGTACGACTGCCAATACGGCTGCGGGCGTGACGTTCGTCGATTCGCTGACGTTCACGGCTTCGTTCCCGGGCGGTGTTCCGTCGAACTTCACGCCGGCTTCGGGTAGCGGTGGCGTGCGTACGCAACTGGTGAGCTACCAGTCGGCCGGCACGGCCGCTGTCGCTTACCTGAGCCCGGACTACACGAACACGTTCCTGGCTCCGAAAAGCACGGTCGTGACGTCGGCCAGCGCATTCCAGCTGCCGGTGGCAAGCCTCGTGAACGCCTCGAACGGCGTGTACTACGCGCCGACGTATGCGAACGCGACGACCGCACTCAGCACGGCGACTGTCCCGAGCACCCAAGCTCGCGCCGCCAACCAGGCGAACTGGGTGCCGAATGTCGGCAATCCGGGTTCGGGCTATCCGGTTTCCGGCACCAGCCAGATCATCCTGAGCCAGTGCTACGCGGATCCGTCGGTCAAGACCGCCGTGCACGACTTCCTGAACAGCCACTACACGAACGCCAGCTTCGCGTCGATCGTTCACGGCAACGGTTTCGACACCGTGTCGTCGAACTTCCAGACGGCAATCTCGGCTGACTTCCTGAGCAACACGAGCGGCTTCAACCTCGACATCGGCAACACGAGCGTCTGCACGGGCTCGGTCACCGGTCGTTAAGCCATTTGACGGTGGATGCTCCACCGTCTCTGCAACTGCGCCCTTGAATCGTCAAGGGCGCAGTTTTTCGTTTACAGCTTCAATCCGCACTACTCGTCACCGTCAGGTCAAGCATCGTCTGATGCACTCACGAAGAGCCTTGGATGATGGCTGACGCAAGAGGAAAATCTCATGGGATTTCTCTGAATCACCAGTGGCGCGGCTTTTCGTCTTGTACTCGAATTCGCAAGCAGCTGCATTACGTCTCTCGACAATGCCGAGAGACGATGATCAAAGGGCATAAACCGTCAGTCGAACCGGCGGCTCGCATCGACTTCCCCCTTCAAATCTTGCCCAACCGCGCACGCTCATCCGAACTCAACGCCGATCTCTGCGCCGGCCCCACTTGACCGAAGCCCAGCACCGACACCGCGTTCGACGCGTCATAGCCGACCTGCTGCTTGTGTTTCTTCCCGCCATCGCCGCCTGTATCGCCAAACCCCTCGACCTGCACCGAGATCGTCCAGCGACGTGGCGACACCCCGGACGCATTGTTCTTGGCGATATCCTGCGCGACCTGGGTCGCGGCCGACGCGGCGGCACTCGCAGCCGTCAGCGCACCCGTATTTACCGCCTGCACGAGCGGGATGCCGCTCGCTTTACCGGTTACCTGAATGTTGTCCGCGTTCACGACACGCAGCGCCGCGACGTTCAGGTTACCTGCACGAATGCCCGCGTCGCCCGCATCGACCGTACCGCGCGGCGCAATCAGGTTGATCGTGCCGATCGGCACGCCCGGTACGCTCTGCAGTGTCGCGATACCGGCACCTGTGACCTGGCCACGCGTATCGACCGTGCAATAGTGGTTCGCGTCACACACATATTGCGGCGTCGGCGTGTCCGCCGACGACTTCGCGCCCTTGCCCGCGTTGATGTCGCCGTTCGAACTCCAGATCGTCATGTCGCCGCCCTGCTCGGTGAAAATGCGACTCTGCGCAAGCAGCACGCTGCGATCGGTGAAGATGTCGATGTCGCCTTTCTCGAGCGTGAGAATACCCATCGTACCGGGCCCGGCAATCACCGATCCGTCGCTCGCCACGACCTGCGGCGGCGCGGACGTGCTCCCGATCAGCGCCTGTCCGCCGGGACCCAGGATCGACACATTTCCGCCCTGCTGCGTCTGGATGGTCGTGCTTCGAATATCCAGGTCGCCCGTATCGATCACCTTGTTCGCGCCGTTGTTGCCGCCACCGAGGTTGTTGGCCGTATAGCCGAACGAGGACGGGAACATCGTGTTGAGCGCCTCGTATCCGCGCGCATATTTCTGATAATACGGACTGGCCGGATTGTTGTAATCCTCACCTACGCTGGCCAGCACCTTGAACAAGACCTGTTCTGCAAACAACTGCTGAACGAACTGCGGAAGTGCCTTGAACTTCGACCATGCTGCGTCGGCAGTCAAAGGCTTGACTGCCGGTTGGTCCTTGACGAGGCCGGTATCGACCGAGAGGCCCGCCTCATACTGCTCCATGAACGTGATGAGTTCCGGCGTCGCGCCAGGTACGCCGGATACGGCACGCGCCGGATCGATATACGTCGAGACGAATGACGCAGTGTCAATGCCGGGCCCGATTCCGAACAGCACATTGACGTTCGCACTTTCATGCGGCAGGTACGGATTGTTCGCGTTGCCGATTGCGTCGATGCCCGTCAGTATGCCCTTCGCATTCCCCAGATTGCTCTGGTTGGTCAGCGGACCGATATTCCGCCCCGCCTGGATGTCGAACGTTCCCGGACCGCCCAGTGCCAGCACCGGTGCAACGAGCGGCTGCGGCTGCGACTGCTGCGGCGGCGTATCGTAGATGTCGCGCCCCGCCACGATACGCGTCACGTCTGACTTGCGCAGATTTTGTCCAAGGAACGACAGATTGACGATGTCCCGCCCAGCCTGAATCACCGCGGGCTTGTCGATCGCAACGGGAACCAGATTTCCGTAGAAGCCTGCGTCTCCTCCTGTCGTCTGAAGCACGCCATCGACGATGTCGCCATTGAGGCTGTAGATTCTTGCCGGCACGGGGTCGTCGGCATGCAACGCATTTGAGCCATGTGCCGCCGCCGACGCGATGTTCGGATTGACCATGAGAACATTCGGATTGGCGGGCGAAGGCATCGCGCCCGGGTCGACGTCGAGCATGCCGAACGCGGGTGCCCCGGCGAGCGCCATGCCGTTGCCGCTCGACAGGTTGACGGATTGGTCGGCGATCAGGCTCAGGTCGCCGGACGCTGACGGATAGAGCACACCGCTCGCCGCCACGGTGATGCCGCCCGTCAACGCGGTCAGGCGCACTGATGCCGGCAGGACCGACGAGAGATCGTTCGCCCCCGGAATCGATGTAGTCGGCGCACCGCCGCCGATCACGCCGACGTCCGAGAGCGTACCGATCGCGACATCGCCTGTCGTCGACGCAATATTGACCGCGGAGGTCGACGAATAGCCCTGCATGTCAGCGCGCTGCTTGTACGCATACAGCAGCGTATTGCTCTGCACATACGACGGATCGAACACACGCCCGACGCTCACGCCCTGACGCGCACTCACGTCGAGCACGCCGTCCTGCGTTGCCAGCAGCGTATCCACCGTTACCGGAGGTTGTCCGGTGAGTTGCGACGGCACCGCGAGATCCGAGCCGATCTTCCCGCCAGCCGTGATCGTCCCGGTCCCTTTGGCGACGAAATAACCGCCGCTCAAGATGTCTCCACCGGCTCGCACCGACAGGTTGCCGCCGCCGACCGTATTGACGGTCGGGGTATCCGTTTTCGTGCCGGTCAGCCACCACGTGGTCGGCAACGACACCGACAGATCGGAGATATTCCCGCCCGCCGACACGGAGACATTTCCGCCCACGCTCAACACGCCTTGATCGAACGCACCGAAGTTGATCGACGTCTGGACGGTCTGGATAACGGGAGTGGTCGCGCCGACCGACCCGGTCGGATTGCCGATCTGCATCCACTGCCACCAGAACGGACTGATGTTGGTGCCGGTCCGTCCAGTGACCGTGCCGTTCGTATCGGTCAGGTACTCGGCGCCCGTGATGTCGCCCTGCGCGTGGATCGTGATATCGCCAGCCGAATCGGGGCTGACGGTCGGCGTGATCAGAATGTCCTGATAGCCGGTTCCGGCGTGCAGGATCGCCACCGTGGGGCTACCGGATGGCGCGGACGCGGCAGGCGCGCCACCGGTATAAATCACGCCCGGCACGACCACATCCGAGTCGTTTGCTTGTGCGGTACCGGCATCGAACAACGCGACGCCGTTGCCCGCGGCCACATCGATGCCGCCCGTACCGGTTCGGATCGTCGTTGGTGCAAGCACGGCAAACCCACTGCTGTCGACGTATGTCGTATGGCCGTCGAACGTGACACTCTTGCCGCTCGTTGTTTCGCCCGCAGCCAACGGCTGCAGTGCAAGCGGATTCGTGCTATTCAGATCGGCGCCCGCCACTACCCGGAACGAACTGCTCGTTCCACCCGTCAGCGACGAAGACTGGAGCGGAATCGGATTGGTCGCGACCGGCGTCGGCGCGGGCGAGTTGTCGGTTACGGCCGGCAGGCTGATCGTCGGCGTCCCGATCACCGAAACAGGTTGAACCGCTGGCGCGGCGGGAACATCCACTAGCGGATACTTCCCATTTTGATTCCGGAATCGAACGGAGTCGGCCAGATATTTCTGATACTGATTCAGATAAATCAGGTATGAACCGGGATCTACCGCTTGCTCGGCCGCCGAAGGCGCAATCGGCCCTTTCGGCTGACCAGCCGCGACCGCTCCGGCCGCGTTGAATCTCAGCTGATAGACGATACCGATATTGTTGTAAGTCGGAGCCCAATTCAGCTGCGACGAAAGGCTCGTCGCAGTCTGATCGAGAAAATTCGCGTACGCCATATAGAGCGCGTAGTATTCCGCGATCTCGTCCGGCGTTCCGCCGACCGGCTGTCCAGGGGCAAACGCCACACCCTTGTTGGCGTAGTACCAGATTCCGTACCCGTACGGGTACGCGTTGTAGCCCGACGGCAACTTGAAAATGGCATTCGCCTCGCTCAACGTCGACAACGGCGGCACCGCAATCGTCCCGCCGCCGCCCAGCGGGTTGGCGATCTGGAAGAACCCATCCGACAGGCTGGCATTCACCTTCACGTTGTTCTCGGCGCGCAGCGTCACGATCGGCGCCTGCCCGTCGAAACGGAACGCGAGATTCGTCGGCGACGCGCCCGCCCCGAGGTTCCAGTTCGTCAGCACCTGAATGTCGCCGCCGTTGATCGCCGGGCTCGGGTTGTCGAGCTCGATCCCCGGCACGATGCGCGTATTCGCGATGTTCTTTCCCGCGAACGGATCGACGAGCGTATCGAGCCCGTGTTGCACGAACCCCATCAGCGTTCCCGGCGTCGCGGTCGATGCATCGCCGTTCTGGTAGCCGTAGAAAGTCTGGTGATCCGTATTCGCACCGTTGCTCGCCGGCGCGAAATACATGTTGTTCAGCCCGCCGAAACCAATATCCTTGTCACCACCTTGAAGCTGCGCCTGCGTGACACTCGCCGTTGCACCCGTCGCCTGGTTCGTCAGCGTGCCGCCACCCGACCCGTCCGGTGCGAACGAGAACGTCGCCGGCGTGCCGGACGTCCCTTGTGCCGTGAACGTGCCGGCCAGCAGATGCCCGCTCTTGTCATACCATCCCGCCGGGTCGATGACGCCGTCGAAGTGCTGCGCGCCCGTCGTCGCGTCCGTCGTGCTCCATACCGCATACGCCTCGAGCGTCGTCGCGCGCGAGCCGACGATGCCCTTGCCGTCGTTGAACGTATCCGGCAGGTTGACCTTCACGCCGTTGTCGGCCAGCAACGGCGCGCGGAAATTCACCGTGCCGCCGGACAAACCGCCGGCCGTCCCGCCCGACACGTCGATCAGCGCATTCGCGCCGAGCGTGATCGCACCGGCGTTCGCACGCAGGATGTTCTCGTAACCATACGTTGCGTTGTACGCGACCGAGTTGCCGTTCGCGTCGACGATCGTCGGATCGAACAATGCGGTCGTGCCGATGTTGACCTTCCCGCCGCGCTGATTCGGATCGGAGCCGCGCGCCAGCAGCGAACCTTCGACGTCCACACCGTTGCGGCCGTACAGGTCGATCTCGCCGCCTGCCTTGCCGGACGCGTCGATCGTCCCGAGCACGTTCACGTTGCCGTTCGCCGTATCGGCAGGGCTTCCCGATCCGCCGTCGGCCGTCAGCAGCACCGAGTGCGCGGTCAGCGTGTTGCCCTGCGACAGCGTCAGGTTGCCTGTCTTCGTGTGGACGGTGATCGCCTCGTTCACGCCGCTCGATGCCAGCGTCTTCGACAGCGCATCGAGATCGGCCGCGCCGCCCGTATTGAGCGAGAACGATCCGCCCGCATAGCCGCTCGCCGCGCCGCCCTTGATCGCGCCGTTCAGGTTCACGACCTGTTGCGGCGCCGACAGCGAAAGACTGCCTGCCGCGCCACCGCCAGTAGCCCCGGAGAAATCGAGCGTCGAGCCGGCCTGTACGTCGACGGTACCCGCATCGGCCGTCAACGTAATTGACCCGGCCGGCGCGTAGCGCGTCACATCGAAAAACTGTTTCGACACGCCCGCCGCGCTGACCGTCGATCCGCCGCCGATCGTCAGGTTGCCGGCCGTCGCCTCGAGTGTCACGTTGCCGGCCGGCGCGCTGATCGTCGCACCGTTGTCGACGACGGTACCGCCGATGAAGGTCCATGCACCGCCGACCGCATCGCGCTTCAATGCCGTACCCGACGCCCCGTTCAGCGTCAGTGCGCCCGTGGTCTTCACGGTGGCGGCCGAGCTCGTATCGGCAAGGTAGGCCGGCGCATTGAGCGTGACCGGCAATGCGCCGAAGTCGAACGTGCCGGTACCCTGGCCGACGATGCCGCCCGTCGCGTTCATCACCGCCGAGCCGAAGCCGCTTGCCGCCTTCGTGCCCGTGCCGAGGTCGATCTCTTTCGCGTTGATCGTCAGCGTGCCGTTTCCGGCCGTCGTCGTGCCGGGCGCGGCGCCCATCTCGTTCGTGAACGCGACCTGCTGCGCATTCAGCGTGACGTGGCCGCCGTCGCTCGTGAACGTGCCGGCGCTCAGATCGACGCCGTTGCCGAACGTCGCGTTCACGTCGCCGACGAAGCCGATCGCACCGTAGCTGCGCAGCGTCACCTGCTGCGCGTTCGCGAACTGCGCGAGACCGGCCGGATCGACGACGAAGCCCGGCAGGCTCGCCGCCGACGCGCCGCTCGCGTTGGTGAACGTAATCGCGGAGCCGTCCGCCGTGATCGCCTTGGCCGACAGCACAGCGGACGGATCGACCTTCAGATCGCCGGACGAATCGAGCAGCAGCGCCTGTCCGCCCGTGAGCGTCGCGCCTGCGCCGACCGTCATCAAACCGTTGCCCGTGCCGCCGGTGCGCGACAACGGCGCCATCGCGCCGTTCGACACGCGCAGCAATGCGCCGTCGCCGGCGATCGCGATCGGTTGATCCTTGGCGGCCGGGTAATCGCCCTGGGCGGCGATCGACGCACCGGCATCGACGCGCAGGCCGTTCGCCGCGTTCGGATCGGTGCCGCTGCCGTCGGTCTTCGTGACGAGCAGGATCTCGGGGCCCTTCAGCGCCGTGTTGCCGTCGTTGGATACGACGACGCTGTTCGCGATCGGCGTGATCGTGACGCCGCTCGTCGTCGCCGCGCGCGTGCCGCCGATCAGCAGGCTGCCCGCGTTCAGCGAATCGAGCGCGTCGCTGCCGATCTGCAGATAGCCGGGCAGCGCCGCGCTGCCGTTACCGGTGATCTGGATCTCCTGCGACGCGATGTCGACCTGGGCCGGCGCGCCGCCCGCGCCGGCGGCCGCATTCAGCGTCGCGCCGAGCGTCAGCGCCTTCGTCGCCGCCAGCACCAGCTGACCGCCGTCCACCGGCAGCGGCGGCGTCACGTTGCCCTTCGTCGCGGCGAGTTTCGTGAAATACGCGTTCGCGCCCGTCAGCGTGTATTGCGAGTACTGCTGCCACACGCCGTTCGACTGCACGTTGAACAGCGTCGGCGTCGCGCTTCGGCTGCCCGTCAACGCGTCGGCGAAATAGCCGGCCGTCACGACCGTGCCGTCCTGCAGCATCTGGCTCGCGCCCGGCACGAGATTGCCGGCCGTGTTCGACACCGTGACGCGATACGCGCCCGGCAACGTCGCGTACTTGCCCGGCAGCAGCGTGTAGTAGCCGGGCGCCAGCCCCGGCACGCCCGACAGATAGACGGCCTTGCCGACCGGATCGGTCAGGCTCGCCTGCCCGACGCCCATCGTCGCCGTCGCGGTCGTCGGCGTACCGTTCGCATTGGTCGAGGGTTGCTGCGTCTGTGCGAACACCGGGTCATAGGCGGCGACGGGAGATTGCGCGCCCGGCACGATCGCGTAGACGTTGCCCGCCCCGGCATTGACCGGCACGGCCGTCGCGCCCTTGCCGCTCGCATAGCTCACGTTGTATTGCGACAGCACGTCGCGCGTGCCGCCGGTGCCCGGCACCCATTCGGCGGCCTGCAGGTCGCCGCCGCCGGACAGGTCGATCGTCGCGCCCTTGTCGAGCGCGACATTGCTGGCGTTCACGCCCACGTATTTCGCGGGCGGTGCGGTCAGGTCGGGCGTCGTGTTGCCGGCAAGCGGATTGAACTGCCACTCGACGCCATCGATCGTCGTGCCGTACGGAATGACCGCGCCGCCGTTCGAGACCGACGTCACACTGCCGTTCGCCAGCTTCACCGAATCCGTTGCGACGAGCGAGAGGCCCGCAAACTGTGCTTGCGTCGCCGCATTCGACGGATCGCCGACGCCGAACACGATCGCGCCGGACGGCGCGCGCACCGTGCCGCCCTGCACGATGTTCGTCGCGTCGACCAGCAGCGTACCCCCTGCGGACAGCGGCGTGCCCGACTCGCCATTCGACGCGAACGTGACCGTCGTCGGCGCCGGTTTGCCTGTCGACGAATCGGTCGGACCAACCGCAGCGACGACGAACGTGCTGCCGGTCGACGGATACAGGTCGGCCGCCTTGAAGGTCAGATCGCCCGGCGTATAAAGAATCCCGGGCGCCAGACCCGGCGCCTGGGTCTGGCTCGCGTTCGTCGAACTCAGGCGGATATCGCCGCTGCTCATGAAGTTCGCGTGAGCAAAATTGTTGAGCTGGAACTGGTTCTTCAGATCGACGAACGACGCGTTCACGTTCAGCGTCGCATCGGACAGCGCCGCGACCGGATTGAACTTCGGCGCCTGCGACTGGATGAGCGGCCCCGACAATGCGACGTAGGGCGCATCGATTTCCACCGTCGTGCCGAGCGGTGCTTGCGGCGCTTGTGCCAGTACCGCGTCGACCGCCGACGCGATCGTCCCGTCCGGTTTGCGTACCGGCGGCGTCGACAGCAGCGTCGACAACTGTCCCATGTCGATGGCCGCGATGCGGCCCGCATTCAGGCTCACCGATTCCGGCAGTGACAGTGTCACGTCGCCCGCAAACAGAATCGGTGTCGGCGACACGCCGAAAAGATTAGGCGGCGTGTCGCTGCCGAGCACCAGATTCGCGATGCCGGATCCTTTCAACCGGTCGGCCGAGAACTGAAGAACGCCGGTCGGCTGACCGATCGGCAAGCCGGTCGTCGGATCGATCGCCGACGCAAAGTCCTGCCCCGGTGCCAAACCGGCGGGCGCGAGCGTGCCGTCTTGCCGCACGACCAGAGCCGTGCCGGTCGCGCCATCGTTCTGATGCGGCAGGATCGTCAGCGTGCCGCCTCGCGCCTGCGCCGCGCCCGGATGGGCCTGCAGCGTCGCATCCGCGAACAGGCCGTTCGCCGCCAATAGCGTCATCGAGCCGGCATCGCTCCATACTGGTCGAGACGCATACGTGCCGTTCGCCTGCAATTGGTCGAAATTCGTCGACGCACCCGATACGTCGATCTTCGAGCCGGCCTGCGCAACGACGTAACCCGTATCGCTCGACAGCGTCACCGAGCCGCCGGGCAGCACCTTGCCCGTATTCGGCACGACGGTGGTCCCGCCGATCTTGACCGGTGCCGCGAGCGGATTGGCTACCGCGGTACCCGACACGTCCAGCGTCGCATCCGAGCCGAGCCAGACCGACTGGCTTGAACTTCGGGCGCCGGTGTTGAACTGTCCCGTCTGCGCGAACGTGCCCGCCCCGTCCGCACTCAACGTGATCGATCCCCCCGGCGCGACGATCGTGCCGAGTACCGTGACCTGCGTCGGCGAGCCGAGTCCGATGCTCGAGCCCGCATCGGCATGAATCGACGCGCCCTCCGACAGCGTGACCGCACCGGTCACACCCGGGTACGTCGGCGCCGCATCTGCCGATGTAAGCCACGACGTGTAATTGCCGCCCGTCAGCACCAGGCTCGTCGCCTGCCGGTGATACGCATCGAGCTGGCCGATCGACGTCAGGCCGCCCGACGACAGGTTCGCGCCCGTACCGGCCTGCTGAAGCGCGGCCTCCGGGATGCGGTTCAATTGCGTCACGCCGACCGTGGCGCCCGGCGCGACGGTCGCATCGTAATATGCGTTCAGCACGTACTTGCCGAACCCCTGCCGCGCAAAGAAGCTCTCCGGGAGATAGACGTCCCACGGCGACGCGGCCGCCGCATCGCCGCCGATCCGGAAGCCGAGCGCCTGCAGCGTCAGCGTGCCCCCCCCTGAAAAGCCGTCGCTCAGGATCGTACCGCCCAGGGCAAGGGTGCCGGCCGTCGGCTGCGCCGCGGGCAAATACGCGCCACCGCCGCCGTCGGTCGTATGGCCATACTGTTTCGACTGAGGCGCCGCATACGTCTGCAGCGACACGTTGCCGCCGCGCCCGGCCGGCACGCCGTTCTGCATCAGCATCTGGCCGTTCGCCAGCATCTCGCCGCCGCTCGACACGTCCAGCACGCTGCCGGGCTGCAGCAGGATCGAGCCGGTCGTGTCCGCATAGCCGACGCCGGGCACGTTCAGCGAATTCTGGATGGCCGACAGCGAGATGGTGCCGCCATTGACGAACTGACTGTTGCCCGGCGTCGTACCGGGTGCGGCCTGCACGTCGTTGTTGACCCATTGACCGGCAGCGCTGATCACCGCCTCCGGTCCCACGACGACGTTGCCGCCGCTCGACAGGGCGATCGAGCCCGACGGCACGATCAGCTTGCCTGCCACATTGACGTCGGCGCCGGGACGGGCGCTGTTGAGCGAAACGGAGCCACCCGGCTGCAACGTCAGTTGCGTGCCTTGCGAAACGACGATCCCGGTGCCGCCGACCTTGTCCTCGGTCACGTTCAGATTCGCGAAGCCGCCGCTGTTCAACGTCGCGACCGGCACAACGGTGGTCGACAGCACGTTGCGCGGGTCCGCGGCGGGCAGCGCCTGCAACGTCTTGGTGTCCAGCGGGGTATCGATCGAGAAACCCGGCGTGACCTCGTCGAGCGACGGTGCGTTGTCCTGCAGCACGACGAGGCCGACAGTGCCGGTTCCGGCGGGATGGCCGTTCGACGTCAGATTGACCAGTGCAGCGCCATCGAGCTTCGGATCGGCGCCGAGGTTGAACGTCCCGCCGCTCGGCAGGCTGTTGCCCTGCATCTGTTTCGAGCCGCCGAACGCCTGCGCGCTGATATCGCCGTCGAGTACCGCCGCCTGCGACGCATAGACGTCGAGCGTGCCCGCATTGCCGCCGACGATATAGTCGCCCTGGTACGCCCCCGCCGTCTGCAGCGGGTTGTACCAGGACTTCGTCACTCCCCAGCGCGGATGGGATTCGATAAATTGACCCGCGATGCCGATGTAGGTGTCGTACGGGCTCGCCTGTCCGATCGGCACGATGGCGCCGTTCGCATCGACCAGCCGCGTCGTGTTGACCATCCCGCCGTCGTAATGCACGTAACCGCCGTTCAGGTTCATCGACGAACCTGCCGCGGTCATCACCTCGTTGCCGGACAGCGTGATCGACCCGCCATTGGTCAGCAACTGATCGACCGTGCGCGGAATCAGGCTTACATACCCCGACAGGTTCAGGATCGGGCTGCCGACCCATTGCACGCCGTCGCTGCGCGTGCCCGTCAGCGTGCTGTCGAACTCGAGGCCCTTGTACCCGAGCAGGAACCCGTTGCGCAGCAGCGGCGAATCCGCGAGTTCGTTCTGGCCGATCCGGTCGACCGTCACGAGCGTCTGCGAGATCGGCACTTCGACGTTCGCAAGGCCGGACACGTCGATCGTCGCGCCGTTATCGACATAGATGCGGCCCGGCACAGCGGTTTGACCTGCCGGCGTCTGCGCCCCGGACGTGGACGGCGTCAGCGCCGTGACGGTGACCTTCGACCCGGGCGCCTCGATCAGCGAGCCGCCCTGGAGCCAGATCGACCCGGCCGTCATGCCGATGCTGCCTGGCGTGAAGGTCGCGCCCGGCGTGGAAGGCGTCGTCTGGCCGTTGCCGTCCGGCATCACCGTCGTCACCGAATCGGGACCGAAGCTAAGCAGGCCGGCACGATGCGTGTCGCCGCCGGTGCTTTGCTGGCTCATCGTCACAAGCGCCTGCCCGAGATACGCGGCCCCGGCCGGATTGTTGGATTGGTATTCGTCGACCGTGGAAATCGTGATTGCGCCCGGCGCGTTGACGCTCGTCGTCACGCCCACCACGCCGTCCTGGGCGACCCGACTGCCGAGCAGGTTCACGTTGCCGCGCGCCGCTTCGACGATACCCGTGTTGGTCAGCGTGCCGGCCGGCGTGATGTCGGTCGCCTGGCCGTTCGGTCCAAGCAGCAGAATCTGCCCGCTCAATTCCGGCAGCAGCACCTGCGGATTGACTTTACCGGAACCGTTCGGCCGCAGGCTCACGCCGACCCCGGCCGCGAGCACGACCTGCCCGTCCGTCGCCTTGATGTGCCCCGCATTCGTCACGTTCGGCGCCGCGATCATCACGAAGCCGCCGTCGCTGACGTTGCCGTTCGCATGCGTGGTGATCGATGCACCCTGCTCGATGGTGATATCGCCCCACGGTCGATACTGGCCGGCCGACGTGAGGTTGACCTGATTGCCGAGGCCGAGCACCTCGTTCGGAACCTGGCTGTCGCCATTCACCCCCGTCGAGCTACCCGACTCCGGATACGCCAGCCCACCTGTCGTTCCCGCCGGCAAACTCAGGAACTGCTTGTTGCTCGCGACGATCCCCGCGGCGTCCTGCGCAAGACTGCTGTCCGTCACAACCGGCACCCTGTTCTGCATGGCCTGGTTGTAGTTGTTCATGTTCAGCACATCGAGCGACGACGCCACCAGCGAATGCACGTTCACCTGCGACCCGGCGCCGAACAGCACGCCATTCCGATTGATCACGTACACCGCCCCCTGCGCGGTGATGTTCCCCAGAATCTGGCTCGGCCGCCCGCTCGGATCGTTGACCCGGTTCAACACAGCCCAGTTGTTCGCCCCATTCGTCTGCGTCCCGCCCGACTGATCGAAATTCAGCGTCGTCTGCCGCCCGACGTTCATCGTCTCCCACGTCAGCACCGCGTTCTGCCCGGTCTGCTTCACGTCCACGTTCACGTGGCCGTTCGCGTCGGTACTCTGCGTCGGCGCGTTCGCGTTGAACCACAGCACCGGATTGTTCGTATCGCCCGACGCGCCAGCCGCCACCTGCAGCCCGCCCGGCGTCAGCCCGTTCGGCACGGTCGACGGCAGCTTCGCCGCCGCGGCCGCCGCATTCTGCTGCGCGGCGATCTGCGCGGCGATCGCGTGCGCCGCATAACCGAGGTTGCGGATCGACGGCTGGCTCGCCTGCAGCGCCTGCTGCGGCGATACGCCGAGATTCGGCACGCCCGGCATGCCGCTCGCACCGCCTGCGCCGCCGCCCGCCGCACGCGCGGTGGCCTGCCCGAGGTTCATGATGCCCGCCCCGTGCGCATGCGCCGACACGCCCGCCGCGAGCATCAGCACGACCGCCCGGTACAGCGGGCTCAGTTCCGATTTCAGGACCGACCGCGAGGCCGTTGCGCGAGGTTGCCGTTCCGTACGTGCGCGTGCTGCCATTCTTTCCACCCCGATGCTAGGAATTTGCATGCGGCGCCGGTCGGGCGCCGCACATGTCGTTGCGCCTGAAACAGGCCGCTGGAATCCGAAGACCATACGAAGCGCGAATGGCAGCGACATGGCGACTGTTACGGACCATTCCGGCCGCCGTGAAAAGGTCCGTAGCTTTTGTCATGGAAGGCCGGTCACGCCGGTTGGGCGCGCGTGCGAGCCGCCTCGCCGAGCGCGGCAGCCACCCGCTCGACCGCCGCCGGCCAGTCGCCGGGCCGCGCCTGCCGGAACAACCTCGCGGACGGATACCACGGGCAGTCGTCGCGTTCGAGCAGCCAGCGCCAGTCCGGCACGCGCGGCAGCAGCACCCAGACGGGCCGCCCGAGCGCGCCGGCCAGATGCGCGACCGACGTGTCGACGCCGATCACCAGATCCAGCGTGTCGACCAGCGCCGCCGTCTCGGAGAAATCCGTGAGCGCGTCCGCGAACGACAGCACGCCGCTCGCGGCGAACGCATCGGCATCCCGGGCCCGCACCTGCGGCTGCAGGCTCACGAACGTCACGTCGAGCGCACCGCACCCGACGAGCGGCGCGAGCGCGGCGAACGGTATCGAGCGATTCTCGTCGTTCGCATGACGCGGATT
Organism: Burkholderia sp. MSMB1826; assembly: GCF_001526325.1. NCBI lineage: Bacteria > Pseudomonadati > Pseudomonadota > Betaproteobacteria > Burkholderiales > Burkholderiaceae > Burkholderia > Burkholderia sp. MSMB1826. The sequence goes on along the minus strand of NZ_LOYN01000010.1, from coordinate 28,856 downwards.
GCCGGACCACGCGAGCCCGACCCGCAATCGGCCCGACGGCGCAAGTGCATCGAGCCGCTGCACCCACGCAGCGCGCCTTCGCGCATCGGCGCGCAGGTACGGCACGTCGGCCGGCACCGTATCGAGCGTCGTGCGGAACGCATACGGCAGGCTCATCAGCGGACACTGCAGGTCGAACGCCGGCATCGGCTGCCCTTCGGTAACGACCCGGCTCACGCCGCGCAGCGTGCCGAGCAGTTCGCCGAGCGCAGCAGGCGCCTCGACGATCACGGTCGCGCCGAGGTCATGTGCGAGGCTTGCGTAGCGGCAGAACTGCAGCGTGTCGCCGTATCCCTGCTCGGCATGCAGCAGCAGCGTGCGGCCCGCGAGCGGTTCGTCGCCGGTCCACAGCGGCCGGTCCGCATGACGCCGGTGCAGCATCACGTCGGCTGCCTCCCAGCGCGCCTCGTGCTGCCGCCAGCCCGCGTCGAAATCGCCCGTGAGCAGCTGGCAGAACGCCAGCGAGCGACGAGCGGCCCCATGATTTGGATCGCGTCGGCATGCGTCCGCATAGTCGGTCAGCGCCGCGTCGTCGTCGCCGATGTGCTGGTGCGCCAGCGCACGCGTGAACAAGGCCTCCGCCGTGTCCGCGGGCGCGCCGGCCGCCGCCGCATGGCTCGCGAGCGCCTCGTCGTAACGGCCGAGCTGCTGCAGCGCGAGCGCGCGGTTGTAATGCAGTTCCACATGCGGGCCCGTCAGCGCCAGCGCCGCGTCGTAATCGGCGAGCGCGTCGTCGAACCGGCCGAGCGCACGCAGCGCGGCCGCGCGGTTGCGGCGCGCGTCGATATCGTCGGGATCGCGCGCCAGCGCATGCGCGTAGGCTTCTGCGGCTTCCGCATGGCGCTCGAGCCCCAGCAGCGCATTGCCGCGCCCGACCCACGCCGCGACGTGGTCGCGATTCAACGCGAGCAGCCGGTCGCAGCGCTTCAGCAATTCGTCGCGGGCGTGCAGCAGATCCAGCGCGACGCAACTCGCGTACAGCAGCTGCTCGTCGTTCGGCAGTCGCGCGAGCCCTTCGTCGAGACACGCGAGCGCGTCGGCCGGGCGGCCGAGTTCGGTCATCACGACGCCGCATGCGTAGACGAGCTCGGGCGTCTTGCCGCGCACGACCATCGCGAGCTGATAGCTGTGCAGCGCTTGCTCGCGATGGCCGAGCGCGCGCAGCGCATGTCCGCGCTCGATGTTCGCGGCCGCATCGTTCGGGTCGATCCGCAACGCGCGCTCGGTGCTGATCAGCGCATCGGCGGGCCGCTCGAGCCGCCGCAGCGTCTCGCCGCGCTTGCGCCACGCGGTGGCGTGCGCCGGTTCGCGCACGAGCGCCCGATCGTAGGCCGCGAGCGCCGCGTCGTATTGCCCGAGCCCGAGTAGCGCATCGCCGCGCGCCGCATGCGACGGCGCATGGTCCGGATCGGTCGCGAGCGCGCGATCGGCGAGTGCGAGTGCGTCGCGATGACGGCCGACACCGGTCAGCGCCGCCGCGTGGTTCGCCAGGTTCCACGGCTGGTTCAATCCGAACTTCATCGAGCGCGCGATCAGCGGCTCCGCCCGTGCGGGATCGCCGAGCTGCAGATGCACGAGGCCCAGCAGGTGCAGCGCCTCGACATGATCCGGCGCCATCGTCAGCACGCCTTCGTAGAGTCGCCCGGCCCCCGCGAAGTCGCGCTGTTCGAGACGTGTGCGCGCATTGCGCAGCGCGTCGGCGAGCACCGCATGCAGCGGCGCCGCGGCGGCGCCGAGCACGGCGCCCGCCACCGGCGCGGCGTCGCGGCGCACGCTCATCGCGCGCCCCCGCCGACGAGCGCCGGCAACTCGGCCGCGATCCGCTCGACGACGGGCGCCCACTGCCCGCCTTCGGGCTGGCGGAACAGCCGCGCCGACGGATACCACGGGCTGTCGTCGCGATCGAGCAGCCAGCGGAAATCGGGCGTATGCGGAATCATCAGCGCGAGCGGCCGGCCGAGTGCGCCGGCAAGGTGCGCGACGGACGTGTCGACACTGACGATGCCGTCCATCAGCGCGGTCAGCGCCGCCGTATCGGCGAAGTCATGGAGTGCGTCGCCGACGAAGCGCACCGCGCTCGCGTCGAGTACCGGACGATCGTCGTCGCGGACCACCTTCTGCAGGCTGATCCACTCGTAACGGTCGTCGAACAGCGGCAGCAGATCCGCGAGCGTCATCGAGCGGTTGCGGTCGTTCAGATGCAGCGGGTTGCCGGACCACACGAGGCCGATGCGCGGCCGCGTCGCTGCGCCGAGCCGTTCGCGCCACTGCGCGACACGCACGGGGTCGGCGGCCAGATACGGTATGCCGGCCGGAATCGACGCGAGGTCCGTGCGAAACTCGAGCGGCAGGCTCAGCAACGGGCAATGCAGGTCGAACGGCGGCAGCGGCTCGCCGCGTGCGACGAGCGTGTCGACGCCGTCGAGCGTCGCGAACAGCGTCTTCAGCTCGACCGGCGCTTCGAGCACGACGCGCGCGCCGAGCGCCTTCACGAGCGGGACGTAGCGGCAGAACTGCAGCGTGTCGCCGAGCCCCTGTTCCGGGTACAGCAGGATCGTCTTGCCGTCGAGCGGCATCCCGTGCGTCCAGCGCGGCTGCGCGAACATGCGCCGGCTCGCGTCGAGCTGCGTGTCGCGCCAGCGCCATTCGTACTCGGCCCAGCCGGCTTCGAAATCGCCGATCGACAAACACAGGAACGCGCGCATGCAGTGCGCGAGCACGTAGTCGGGATCGATGTCGATCGCATCCGCATACGCCTGCCGCGCGTCGTCGTGACGCCGCAGCGCGCGCAGCGCATTGCCCTTGTGGAAGTGCGCGAGCTTGTCGCGCGGCGTCGCGTCGATCACGCGCGCGAAATCGTCGAGCGCGGCCGCGTAGCGATGCGTTTCGAGCGCCGCGCGGCCGCGCGTGAACCACGCCGGCACATAGTTTTCGGCAAGCGAAAGCGCGCGGTCGCACATGTCGCGCGCGTCGTCGTGACGCTCGACGCGCATCAGCGCGCTCGCGTAGTTGCACAGCACGCCGGGGCTCTCCGGTTCCACGTCGAGCGCGCGCGCATAGCTGTCGACCGCGTCGCGATAGCGCTCCAGATGACTGGCCGCATTGCCGCGGTTCGCCAGTGCCCGCGCATGGTGCGGATCGATCGCGAGCACGCGGTCGCAGCGCACGAGCGCCTCGTCGTGCCGGCCGAGCTGTTCGAGTGCGATCGAACTGTTGAAGATCGCATCGACGAAGGTCGGGCTCGCCGCGATAGCCGCGTTGAAATCCGCGAGCGCGCGTTCGGGCTCGTGTAGATCCAGATACGCGACGCCGCGCAGAAACAGCACCTCGGCACTGCCGGGCGTCTGCGCGAGTGCGTGGCCGTAGCTGTCGACCGCATCGCGGAAGCGGCCGAGTTCGCGCAGCGCGAGGCCGCGCCCGCGCATCGCGTCGAACGAACGCCCGGCCAGCGCGATCGAGCGATCGCAATCGGCGAGCGCGTCGTCGTGGCGGCCGAGCGCACGCAGCATGTCGCTGCGCTTCACATAGCCGTCGGCAAAACCGGGCGTCAGCGCGAGCAGCCGATCGTAGACCGCACACGCGTCGTCGTACCGCGCGAGTTGCGCGAGCAGGCCCGCGCGCTGGAACAGCACGCGCTGATGGACGGGATTGATCTCGAGCGCTTCGTCGAGCCGCGCGAGCGCGTCGTGCGCGCGCCCGAGCCCGGTCAGCACCGCCGCGTAATTCGCGAGCGCGAGCGGCGCCGGCTGGCGCTCGATCGAGCGCCGCATCAGCGGTTCGGCATCGGCGAGCCGCCCTTGCTGGAAGCGCACCGCGCCGAGCAGATGCAGCGCCTCCGGATGCTCGGGATCGAGCGTCAGCAATTCGGTATAAGCGTGTTCCGCGTGCTGCAGCGCGCCGTCGTGGTGTGCCTTGCGCGCACGCAAGAGCAGCCGGTCGAGTTGCGCGGCGTCGGGCGGACGGCGATCCGGCGCGACCGGCGCGCTCGCGAGTGTCGTCCCTTCCCCGTTCGGTGTCATCGTGTGGCTCCCGCTTGTCGCTGTTCGTGTCGCGTGTCGTGTCTAACGTGTCATCGGCGCGATCGCGGCATGCACCGCGTCGATCGCGCCCGTCCAGTCGCCCGGCGCGGCCTGCCGGAACAGCCGCGCGGACGGATACCACGGGCTGTCGCCGCGGGTCCGCATCCAGCGCCATTCCGCGGGATCGGGCAGCAGCACCCACACCGCGTGGCCCAGCGCGCCCGCCAGGTGCGCGACGGCGGAATCGACCGCGATCACGAGATCCAGCGCGCCGATCAACGCGGCCGTGTCCGCGAAGTCGCCGAGTTCGTCGTCGACGCGCAGCACCGGCGCCGCCGCGAGCAGCGCCGCGTCGCGTTCGCGCACGGGTTTTTGCAGGCTGATCCAGTCGACGTCGAGATCGAACAGCGGCGCGAGCCGCGCGAAATCGATCGACCGGTTGTGATCGTTGCGATGCGCCGGATTGCCGGCCCAAGCGATCCCGATCCGCGGCCGGCGCCGTTCGCCGAGCAGCGCCTCCCACTGGCGCGTGCGCTGCGGGTCGGCATGCAGATAGGCGCCGGCATACGGAATCGTGGCTGCGTCGGTGCGGAACGCGTGCGGCAGGCTCAACAGCGGCGCCTGGCAGTCGAACGCCGGCAGCGGATCGCCGCGCGCGATCACGTCGACCGCTCCGGGCAGCGACGCCATCAGCGCGCGCAATGGCGGCTGCACCTCGAACACGACCCGTGCACCGCGCGCGGCCACCAGCGGCACGTAGCGACAGAAATGCAGCGTGTCGCCGAACCCTTGTTCCGCATGAATCAGCACCGTCCGGCCGTCGAGCGGCGTGTCGCCCTGCCACGCCGGCTGCGTGAACGGCCGGTAGTGCCGCGCCAACTGCGTGTCGCGCAGCCGCCATTCGTATTCGGGCCAGCCGCGCGCGAAATCGCCTTCGATCAGATACAGCGACGCGCGCGCGAAATGCGCTTCGGCGTAGTCGGGACGCAACGCGATCGCGCGGTCGTACGCGGCAAGGGCATCGTCCGGGCGCGCCGTTTCGAAATACAGGTTGCCGCGGTTGAGCCAGTTCGTCGCGTGGTCGGGACGCAGCGCGAGCGCACGGTCGAGCGACGCCATCGCTTCGTCGTAGCGATGCAGGTCCTGCAATACGTTGCTGCGGTTGGTCCAGGCTTCGGCGAACCCCGCGTCGCGCGCGAGCGCGGCGTCGTAGCTGGCCAGCGCGTCGTCGTAGCGTTTCAGGTAACGCAACGCGGTGCCGCGGTTGCACAACGTCTCCACCGAGTGCGGATCGAGCGCCAGTGCACGCGCATAGGCCGCCAGCGCATCGTCGTGGCGCTCGAGCTGCAGCAGCGCGTTGCCGCGGCTCGCATGGGCGCGGACATGATCCGGATCGAACGCCAGCACGCGCTCGCAGCGGGCCAGCGCCTCGTCCGCGCGGCCGAGCCGTTCGAGCGCGACCGCGCTGTTGTAGAGCACGTCGATCCGCGCGGGATCGGCCGCGATCGCTTCGTTGAACGCGTCGAGCGCCTCACCCGGTCGATCGAGATCGATCAACGTACTGCCGCGCTCGGCCAGGATCGCGGTCACGCCGGGCCGGATCGCGTTTGCGCGCTCGAAGCACTGCAGCGCATCGGCAGGCCGCTGCAGTTCGCGCAGCACGAGACCGCGATTGAACCACGATTCGAACGAACGCGGATCGACCATCAGTGCGCGGTCGTAGGTATCGAGCGCCTCGTCGAAGCGGCGCAGCGCACGCAGCGCGCTGCCGCGATTGCACAGCGCATCGAGGACGAGCGGCGACACCGCGAGCGCACGGTCGAACGACGCGAGCGCGTCGTCGTAGCGTCGCAATCCGAGCAGCGTATTGCCGCGGCGTACGAGCGTCTGCACGTCGTCGGGCGTCGTGCGCAGCGCGGCCGCGAAATGCTCGAGCGCCTCGCCGACGCGGCCGCGCTCGCCGGCGATCGCGCCGAGATCCGACAGGACGCGCGTACCGGGCGCGATCGCGATCGACTGGCGCAGCAACGCTTCGGCGGCGTCGGCCGCGCCGCGCTGGAATTGCAGCACGCCGTACAGGTGCAATGCCTGGGGGTTGTCGGGCTCCCTCTCCAGCACGGCGAGATAGTCGCGCGCCGCGTCGTCGAACCGTCCGGCGCTGTGCGAGTGTTGTGCGCGGCTCAGGATCGCCGCCGATTGCCGTTGACCGCGCGCATCGAGTCCCGACGCGCCCGCGTGTGCATCATGCCGGTGCTCGACCGTCACGTTCGCCCCCCTTCCCGTTTGCCGATGCCGCCGCCGGCCCGGTTCGGCGGAACCGGTCGCAGCGGTCATGCTCGTCACGAGACTAACGGACGGGTAATAACAGACGTATGACGAAAGTTACGGACCATTTTGTCCGGGGGACGGATCGCGTGGCGCGCCGCGAGCGCCCCGCGCCGCCGTCACTGGCCGATCGGGATCGTCCGCACGTATTCGACTGCCGGCGCGCCCATCGTGACCGCGAAGCGCACGCCGCGCGGCAGCGGCATGCCGAGCGACGTGATGTTGCTGACGCCGTGCTGGGCGAGAAACTGCGCATAGCTCTGCTCGATGGCGGTCTGGCTCGTCGTCCATCCGCCCGGGGGAATCCACACGGCAAGCTGCATCGTCCGCGTATCGTTGCTGACCACCACGCGCGCGAACCCATCCATGTGCTTCAGTGCATCCTCCACGTCGGCCAGCGATGCAAGCGGCTGCGACGCGCTGCGCGCGAGCTCGCGCCCCTCGAGCTGGTAGCGCACGACCTGCATCTGCGCCGGTCCGCCACCGACGCCGAGATGGCGCACCATCACGAGCTCGTTCGGCCGGATGCGCAGCGGCGGCCCGAACACTTCGTCGGCCGTCACGAGGTTGATCAGGTCGAACTGCAGCTGGGAGAAGTAACGTCCGAGCAGACGTGTTTGCGCCAGATTCGACGCGATATCGTCGCGCCCGCGAATCGTCGCGTCGAGGCCGCGCCACGACAGCAGCGCGATCACGGCGAGCAGCGCGATCGCGACCAGCATCTCGATCAGCGTGAAGCCGCGGGCGCGCCCGGCCCCTCGACGTTCAGCGGCGCGCTTCATTCTGGATCACCGTGACGACTTCGGCGAGCACGTTGCGGCTCGATGCGGACGGATAGACGCTCACCGTCACGCGCCGCACGAGCGGGCTCGGCAGCGCGGCCACCGACCGGCGGCACACGAAACGGTAGCGGCCCTGCGGGCACGCGAACGTGTTCGCGCCGACGGGCGGCCAGGTCGATGCGATGCGGATCTCGCCGAGCGCGTTGTCGGCGCTCCACAGCGCGAGCAGACGCATGCGCGCCGTGTCGGTGTCCGACGCGAGCGCGCCGATCGCGCGCATCACGGCGCCCAGCGCCACGGCCACGATCGCCAGCGCGATCAGCACCTCGATCAGCGTGAATCCCCGTTCCGGCGCCCGCGTCGTGCGCGGTCCGCCGCGCGCAGGGTGGTGGTAGTCGGTTCTGTCGTCGCACATGACCTGCATCATTCTCGTCGATGGGTCGGCGTCCGGCGCCCAAGCCGCGGCGCAGGCCGCGTCGCCGGCGCGACGGACGCCGTGCCCGGACGTTAAGCGCGACGTATGGCACGCACGTGTCGAATGGTACGGACCATTCGGCGCGGCGGGCGCGGGCGAACAGGCGCGCCCGCGCGATGCGCGCATCGCGCGGGGCACAAGACGGAAGATGGAAAACGATCGGGAAAGCCACCGCCCGGCAGCGAACGGCCGACGGTGAGGACGATCCTCGGGCGGGATCGCCGCGACGGCGTCAGGCCGTCACGGCGGCGTCATATTCGGCGCGGGCGAGCTGGCCGGCGGCGTATGCCTCGGCTTCGCCGCGAAAGCCTTCGCGGCTGAACGCCACGACTTTCACGCCGACGCCGGTCGCCCGCTTCACCGTCAGCGCCCATTGCCATCCGCCGTCTTGCTCGAAGACGTGCAGCGAGGGTGCGAAGGAAGGGTCGAGTACGGTCACGCGTTTTGCTCCTGCCCCGTTGCGCGCTGCGTCGGCAGCGCACGGAGGCATATCGAAAAGGTCGCGCCGGCACGCCGACGCGGTTCTGTCATTCGACAGTTTATTCAAGAATTGTTGCGACGCACCATCAGAGGTTTCACTCACCTATCGGAACCGGGCGGTTGATCGTATCTACCTGAAAGCCTTGCGGGACGAGCCTCAGCGGCACGCCGAGGCGCCCGGCACCGCGTTCGTGCGGCAACGTGCCGCACGCCGGGCCAATTGCTTGCACCACCCTTTCGTGGATCGGGAAACGGGGCGCGATCTATCCGCCCATCATCGACACGCGCCGGAAGGTCAGGTTCACGCGTTCGCCCTGCACGGCCGGCGCCTTCGGCACGCGGTGCTGCCATTCGGCCTGCGTGCGTCCGCGCATCACGAGCAGGCTGCCGTGCACGAGGCGGTACGCATGCGTGACGCCGGTCGCGCGATGGCGAAGATCGAACACGCGCATCGCACCGAGACTCACCGACGCGATTACTGGCGCGTCGCCGAGTTCGGGTTCGTTGTCCGCATGCCAGCCGAGGCTGTCGAGCCCGTTGCGATAGCGATTGAGCAGCACGCTGTTGAAGCGCACGTCGCACGTCGCCTCGACCGCATGCTTCAGTCCGAGCACGGCCGGCGTCCATGGCTCGGGTACGTTGCGGATGCCCGAGTACACGTACACGGCATCCGGTTCGCCTTGCCACGCGGTGAGCCGCGGCAACGGAATGCGTCCGCGCGGCGTACGAATCGTGTCCTGCCGCCACGCGACCTCGTCGATCAGCGCGGCCAGCGCGCGATCGGCGTCGGGCGGCGCGAGCCAGTCCGGATACCAGTCCACGTCGGGCACGGGCGTATTGGCGAAGAGATCGGGCGTGGACATGTCGGCAGGCACGGGTGAGGAACGAAGCGAACGACGCATGTCTGCATACTAGCCAACGGCGCCGTGCGCCGCCATGCGCTGTCATTCGCCGCCGAAAGGCCGAAAGGAAGCCGCGGTGCACCGCGATGCGCGTTCGTCTCGCGCGACGGCCGCCTCCCGGCCATCGGCTAACCGCGCGTCAGTCGGATCAGCGCGATCTCGGACGGCACGCCGAAGCGGTTCGGCGGTCCCCAGTAGCCGGTGCCGCGGCTCGTATACAGCCACATGTCGCCGAAGCGGTTCAGCCCGCCGATCACCGGCTGCTGCAGTCGCACGAACGGCGGCCACGGCAGAAACTGGCCGCCATGCGTGTGCCCCGACAACTGCACGGTAAAGCCCGCGCGATTCGCCGCTTCCGCGCTGCGCGGCTGGTGCGCGAGCAGGATCTTCGTGCCGACGTCGCGCGGCGCACCGGCCAGCGCCTGCGCGGGGTCGCTGCGATGGGCGGGATCGAATCCGCCCGCCGTGAAATCGGTGACGCCCGCGAGCACCGCCCGCGCGCCGCCGCGCTCGATCACCACGTGCTCGTTCAGCAGCACCGTCAGCCCGATACGACGAAACTCGTCGATCCACGCATGCGCACCCGCGTAGTACTCGTGGTTGCCCGTCACGAGGAAGGTGCCGTGCCGCGAACGCATCTCGCCGAGCGGCGCCGTGTGGTCGCGCAGACGCTTGACCGAACCGTCCACCACATCGCCCGTCACGACCACGAGGTCGGCGTCGAGCGCATTGACCGCACGCACGATCCGTTCGATGTAGGGCCGCTTGATCGTCGGCCCGACGTGAATGTCGGACAGTTGCACGATCGTCAATCCGTCGAGCGCGGCCGGCAGCCCCGCGACCGGAATCGACACGCGCTTGACCGCCGCCGTGCGGCGCGCGCCGACGAACCCGATCGCGGTCACGAGCACCGCGGCCGCCAGCACGCCGAGCGCCGTGTCGGGCGCGGCGCCGCTCCACGCGCCGTCATGCCCGAGATGCCGCCACGCGAGCACGCCGAGCAACACGATGTCGCGCAGCAACGTCAGCACCAGCAGCGACGAGAAGAAGCCCATCGCGAGCGCGCCGGCCCAGCCGACCAGCGTCGCCGCCCACCCTTCGTCGAAGCGGCGCGAGAACATGCCGACCGGAATCAACACGACGAAACTCGCCAGCACGAGCGCCGCGATCGTGCGCGCGAGCGGCGACACGAACGCATCGGGAACGATCCGCATCCCGACATACAGATGGAACAGCACGCCGATTGCAATGAACCGGACAAAGAAACTTCGCATGGAACGTTCGCCTTCGTTGCACTACCGCTTCCGCGACGCGCGTCGCACGGGCCGCGATGCCCGGTGCCGCGTGTCGCACCATACGCACGATGGTACACAGATCCCGGCCGCGACGACGGGTCGCGCCCGGCAGTGCCGCGCCGTACGACTTTGCGTGATCGTCGGCCATCCACCCGGCGTCGCGACCACGCATCGACGCCGTTCGTCGCGACGCTCGACCGCGACGTCATCGGCCAGCGCGACGCGAGCGCGATCCGCGCCTTCCCGAAGCGCACGGCCGCCGACATGCAGCGCATGCTGCGTGGACGCAACCGGGTCGGCAACTTCGAGACGGCCTGCAGGGTGATCGTCGAGAACGTCGTCGTACTGCCCGAAGGCACCGCGCGCCGTCATGCGAAGACGATGGCGCCGCGCCTCGTCGCGCTCGAAGGCGACTGGGCCGAGCGCCGGTTACCGATCCGCGTCGCCGATCGCGATGCGCTGCCGCGCTTCGCACGCGATCTCGTCGGCCTGCTCGTCGAGGATGCGCGCGGCGAGCCGGGCCGCCCGGATTCGCACGGGTTCGGGCAGCAATCGGCGATTTGCGTGCCGATTCCGCTGCGCCCACACGGCAAATTCCGCGGCGCGATTGCGTCTGACGATCCTTTACAGTCCCTTAGCAACCCTACGCGAATGGCTGCTGGCAGAATCGCAGCGGTCCGGCCATCGCTGCCGACCCGCGCTGCCGGACCGTTCGGCATGACCGACGGCGCGGCCACGGCCGGCCTCGCCGCATGCCGTGAACGCATGCCGGATCGCTGGCGATCCACATCGCGCTGATTTATGATCGGCTCCGTATCCCGGAATCGTCGTCGCGGCCCGGCCGGTCGCGACGATCTGCATTGCGCCGCGCCCGGCATCCACCCTCAACGTCGAGCTCGTCACACCATGAGAAAAACAACGCCGCGCGCGCCCCTGAGCGCCGCCGCCGTCCTGGCGCCCGCCCTGCCGCTCGCGGGCTGCGCATCGCGCGGCGCGCCGTCCTACGTGCTGTTCGGCGCGTACTTCCCGCTGTGGCTCGTCAGCGCGATCGTCGGCATCGTCGGCGCCATCGTCGCGCACCGCGTGTTCGTCGCGACCGGCTGGGCCGCGACGGTGCCCTACCAGCTTGCCGTCTGCACCGCGATCGGGCTCGTGGTCGCCGTGATCGTCTGGCTCACCGGCACGGGGCCGTTCGCATGAAGGCCGCCGGCATCGCCCGCCCCTCCGTCAAAGGCCGCGCGATCGCGCTCGCGATCGTCGCGCTCGGCATCGCGGCGCTCGCGTACGCGTACCACCGCACGACGGCCTATCCGTCCACCGACGACGCGTCGATCGACGCGGACGTCGTGCACGTCGCGTCGCCGGTCGGCGGCCGCATCGTGCAGCTCGCGGTGCATGAAAACCAGCGCGTCGCGAAAGGCGACCTGCTGTACGTGATCGATCCCGTGCCGTACCGGCTGAGCGTCGCGCAGGCGCAGGCCGATCTCGAGCTCGCGCGCGCGTCGCTCGACACGCGCCGCCGCTCGCTGATCGGCGAGCGCTCGAACGCGTCCGTCGCCGCCGAGCAGGTCAAGCGCGCGACGCAGAACTACGATCTCGCGACCCGCGACGTGAACCGGCTTGCACCGCTCGCCGCGCAGGGCTACGTCAGCGCGCAGCAGTTCGATCAGGCGAAGGTGCGCCAGCGCGACGCGTCCGTTTCGCTCGCGCAGGCGCAGGAGCAGCAGCGCGCGTCCGCGCAGACGATCGGCGACGACGCCGACGCGATCGCGACGCTGCATGCGCGCGAAGCCGCGCTGGCCCGCGCGCAGCATGCGCTCGACGATACGGTCGTGCGCGCGCCGCACGACGGGCTCGTGACGGGCCTGAGCGTGCTCCCCGGCGAAACCCTCGCGCCGAATCAGTCGATCTTCACGCTGATCGACGCGAGCGAATGGTTCGCCGTGGGTAATTTCCGCGAGACGTCGCTCAATCGCATCGCGGTCGGCGACTGCGCGACCGTCTATTCGATGATCGACCGCGGCCGCCCGATGACGGGCAAGGTCGTCGGCATCGGCGCCGGCATCGCGGACAGCGACCGCATCAACCTGCCGCGCTCGCTGCCGATCGTGCAGCGCTCGGTGAACTGGGTGCACGTCGCGCAGCGCTTCCCCGTGCGCGTGAAGCTCGACGAACCCGACGGCAAGCTCGTGCGTGTCGGCGCGAGCGCGATCGTCGAGGTCCGGCATGGCTCTGCCTGCCGCTGACGTCCGCTCGCCGGGCCCGCGCGAAGTCCTGCGGCTGCTCGCGCCGTTTCCGGGGCGCGCGGCCATGGCCGTGCGCGTCGCGCTGATCTGCGCGCTCGTGGTGCTCGTGACGAGCGGATACGGCACGCCGGAAGCCGCGATTTCCGCGTACGTCGTGTTCTTCCTGAACCGCGCCGATCGCGTGACGAGCGCCATGCTCGCCGTCGCGATGCTGTTGCTCGTCACGCTCGTGATCGCGCTCGTGATCGGCGTCGCGATCTTCAGCATCGAGTATTCGGTGCTGCGCGTCGCGTGCATGGCCGTGCTGTCGGTCGGCCTGCTCTACCTGACGTCCGCCAGCAAGCTGCGCCCGGTCGGCGCGATCCTCGCGATGATCGTCGGCTTCGGGCTCGACCAGCTCGGCCTCGCGCCGTTCGGCGAAGCCGCGACGCGCGCGCTGCTCTATGCATGGCTGATGGTCGCGATCCCGGTCGGCGTGGCGATCGTCGTCAACCTGCTGATCGCGCCGTCGCCGCGCACGCTCGCGCATACGCAGCTCGCGACGCGGCTGCGGCTCGCCGCGCGGCGGCTGCGCGGCGACGACGACGCGCGCGCCGCGTTCGACGCAAGCCTGCGCGAAGGCGACCGGCAGTTGCTCACGTGGCTCAAGCTGTCGAAGCTCGAAGGCTCGTCGTCGGGCGCCGATGTCGTCGCGTTGCGGCAGGCCGTCGCGTCGAGCACCGCGCTGCTCGTCGCGGTCGCGCTTGCCGATCGCGAACCGGAGGCGCGACTGCCCGACGCTTTCGCCATGCCGATCGCGACGACGCTCGACGAGATGGCCGCGATCCTTGAACAGGGCGGCTATCCGGTCGACGTGACACTCGCGCTGCCGGCCGCCGATGCGCTGCCGCCGCTCGCACGCGTCGTCGCGACGGACCTGCACGCCGCGATCGCGCAGTTCGCGCAACCGCCCGCCATCGACGCGCCTGCCGCATCAACCGACACCACCGACACGCGCGCCGCCGACGAACCGGCGCAGGCCACCGCACCGCCCGCCCCACGCGGCGGCTTCTTCGTGCCCGACGCGCGGACCAATCCCGACCACATCCGCTATGCGCTGAAGACGACGGCAGCCGCGATGTTCTGCTACCTGCTGTACTCGCAGCTCGACTGGTCCGGCATCCATACCTGCTTCATCACTTGCTACATGGTGTCGCTCGGCTCGACGGCCGAAACGGTCGAGAAGCTCACGCTGCGCATCGCCGGCTGCATCGTCGGCGCGCTGATCGGCACCGCCGCGCTCGTGTTCGTCGTCCCGTCGCTATCGTCGATCGGCGAGCTGATGGCGCTCGTCTTCGCCGGCGCGTGGCTGTCCGCGTGGGTCGCGTTCGGATCGCCGCGCATCGCGTACGCGGGCTTCCAGGTCGCGTTCGCGTTCTTCCTGTGCGTCATCCAGGGTGCGGGCCCCGGCTTCGACCTGACGCTCGCGCGCGATCGCACGATCGGCATCCTGCTCGGCAACGTCGTCGTGTATCTCGTGTTCACGCGCATCTGGCCGGTCAGCATCGGCAAGCAGATCGACACGGCGCTCGCGGCGCTGCTCGACCAGTGGCGGCGCGTGGCGCAGATCGCGCAGCCGGCCGAACGACGCGCGCTGGCCGCCGAAGCGTTCGCCCGCCACGGCGCGATCTCGCAGGAGCTCGGCCTGATCCATTACGAACCGTCGTGGGTGCGGCCGGCCGCGACGTGGCTCGCCGCACGGCGGCGCGCGCTCGCGGAACTCGGCGCGATCGAAGGCCCGTTGTTCCTGCTCGCCGAACGCAAGCCCGGCGACGCGGCGATCGGCGCGCAACTCGCGCGCGTGACCGCGCCGGCCGACGACGCAACCGCGCCCCGCACGGATGCCCCGCCGCCACCGCCGGGCGCCGCCCCCACCGACCCCGCGCGCGACGCGCTGCTGAACCTGATCGACACGCGGCTCGCCCATATCGCCGACGCCGCCCGTCAAGCCACACCGAAGGAGCCTGCCCCTCATGCGTCTACCTGAACCGCCGGCCGCCTCGATCGCCGCCGCCGCGCTCGCGACCGCGGTCGCGCTGGCCGGCTGCGTGACGTCGTCGATCGATCTGGCGCCGGAGGCGTCCGACCGCCCGTGGCAGCCGCAAACGTCGGCCGCGGGCGACATCGTGGCGGCGCCGCCGCGCGCTTCCGCACAAGGTGCACACGACTACACGCTGCCCGCATCGCCGGCGCTCGCGTCGGTTCCGGCGCCGGCCGCGCTCGATGCCGCGCATGCGTACACGCTGCCCGAGCTCATCGATCTCGCGGAATCCGCGAACCCGCTGACCCGCATCGCCTGGAACGACGCGCGCAACGCGGCGCTCGCGGTTGGCCTCGCCAAGTCCGCGTATCTGCCGCGCCTGTCGGCGACGGCAATGGGCGCGTACCAGGCGAACCACGGCTCGACGTCGACGATCCTCGGCGATTCGTCCAGCAACACCACCGTGCACGGCACGATTTCGGCGCTGTCGCTGCAATGGCTGCTGTTCGATTTCGGCGGCCGCGCGGCGCGCGTCGAAGCGGCCGAACAGGCGTCGATCGCGTCGAACGTCGCGTTCACGGCCGTGCACCAGCAGGTCATCCACGACGTGACGGTCTCCTACTACCGCTACGAAGCCGCACGCTCGCGCGCGCTCAGCGCAAAACAGGGCCTCGCGAACGCGGATGCGATTCTCGCGGCGTCGCGCGCGCGGCTCCAGCACGGCGTCGGCACCGTCGTCGAACTCGCGCAGGCGACGCAGAACCGCGCGCAGGCGAACCTCGCGCTCGTGCAGGCGAACGGCGCCGAAAGCGACGGCTACCTCGCCCTCGTCTCCGCACTCGGCATCTCGCCGCTGTCGAAGCCGACGATCGCCGCGCTGCCGAAGCGGCCGCTGCCGCCCGCGCTCGGTTCGTCGGTCGACGCGATCGTGTCGGACGCGATCGCGCGCCGTCCCGACCTGCAGGGTGCGTTCGCGGTCGAAAAGGCCAATCGCGCGAAGATCAAGGCCGCGCAAGCCGCGTTCATGCCGAAGATCTTCCTGTCCGCGTCGACGTCGTATGCGAGCGGCGGCGCGTCCATCTCCGCGCTGCCCGCGATCGGCGACCAGGCGCCGACCGTCAACCTGAACGGCAGCCGCTACGGCGGCGGCGTATTCCTCGGCGTGACGATCCCGCTGTACGACGGCGGTCTGCGCTCGGCCGTGCTGATGCAGGCGCGCAACGACGCGGAAAGCGCGTCCGCGCGCCTCACGCGGACCAAGGAGGAAGCGGTGCGCCAGGTCGTCGCCGCGCAGAACGCGGTACAGACGAGCCTGGCGTCGCACGACGCCGCGAAGGCGCTCGTCGATGCCGCGCAAACGAGCTACGACGCGGCGCTGACCGCGTACCGGAACGGCGTCGGCTCGGTCACCGACGCGACGATCGCGCAAAGCCAGTTGCTCGCCGCGCGCAACGCGGAGGTCGACAGCTATGCCGGCGCATTGTCGGCCGCCGCCGCGCTCGCGCTCGCGACGGGCACGATCGGCTCGGCGCAGTAGCGCAGCCAGGCGGTTGACGCGGGCGCGCGCCGCCCACTAGAATGCCGCCCATTCTTCCTTCAGGAACCATCGTGGACAGTTGCAGCACTCCGTTGCGTGCGCCGCTTGCCGCCTGAACGCCTGTCCGCCGCAGTTCTCCTGCCCCGGCTCGCGTTCCGCGAGCCGCACGCCATCCGTTTCACATTGAACGACGCATTCGCGCGGTACAGTACCGCGCGATGACGGCTATCGCCGCGTCGCCTTCGGCCTTGCGTCGCGGCGACGCCAGTCGGCATGCGCTTCTTGCACGGCAGGACAACCATGACTTTCGATTTCGCACTCCGTCTTTTCACCGCGTTCGCCTGCGGCGTCGCCATCGGCCTCGAACGCCAGATGCGCCAGCGCACGGCCGGCCTGCGCACCATTACGCTCGTCGCGAGCGGCGCGTGCCTGTTCGTCACGCTAGGCGTGCTGACCGGTAACGGCGTCGCGGGCGTCACGCAGATCGCCGCGTACGTCGTGTCGGGCGTCGGCTTCCTCGGCGGCGGTGTGATCATGCGCGACAAGGGTTCGATCCAGGGCATCAACACGGCCGCGACGCTGTGGTGCTCGGCTGCCGTCGGCGTGTTGTCCGGCTCCGGTCACTACGTGCCCGCGCTCGCCGGCACGGGCGTCGTGCTGCTCACCAATACGGTGCTGCGCGGCGTCAGCCAGGCCATCAACGCGACGCCCGTCTCGAATGCCGACCTCGTGCGCGAATACCAGATCACCGTGATTTGCCTCGCCGCCGACGAAGTGCACATCCGCACGCTGCTGTCGAACGCGATGTATGCGAAGCCGCTGTCGTTCCAGAGCCTCACGAGCGAGGACGTGCCCGAGCAGCCGGACCGGCTGAAGGTGACCGCGACGCTGAAGCTGCATCCGAAGGATCAGCAGAAGCTCGAGCAGATCGCGAGCCGGATGAGCATGGAGAAAAGCATTTCCAGCGTGAGCTGGACCGCAAAGGAAGCGGAGCCGATGATGGAATGAGCCGCGCGGCGGCCGCCGCATCCGGCGCCGCCGTCGCGTCAGGGCGCGTCGATGAGCCCGGCCGAGATCGCCTTGACGACCGCCTGGACCTTGTTGGTCGCGCCGAGCTTCTCGAGGATGTTGTTCACGTGGAAGTTGACCGTCCGCTCCGAGATGCTGAGGATCTGGCCGATTTCGCACGCAGTCTTGCCCTCGGCCGTCCAGCACAGTACCTCGCGCTCGCGCGCGGTCAGCGTGACGCCCGCCGCGGGCGACAACTTCGGCACCATGAAGCGGCTCATCAGCGAATGCGACAGGTTCGCGAGCCAGTTCGTCTGCAGCGTCAGCATGTTGATCTCGGCCGGCGTCAGCCGGTCGGCATGACGGGCGATGCTCAGCAGGCCGAACGCGCCGCGCGCCGCCCAACTCGACTGCGCGACGCCCACCGACAGCCCGAAATCGCGCGCGTCCTGCCACAGCGGGCAGGGCTCGATGTTGTCGACGTCGGGCCAGACGATCATGTTGGTGCTGAGCGCGCCATCGCGAACCGTTGAGTCGATCTCGATATAGTTCTGCGCCTGATAGTGCGCCATCCAGCCGTCCGGATAGGTATCGAAGATGGCGACCGCCGGCTTCGAGACAGGCAGCGGTACGCGAATGCCGTAACAGCAGTATTCGAATCCCAGCCGCTTGGAATAGGCGGCGATCCGCTGGAAGAGCTGCTGCTCGTCTTCCGCGGCGCTGAATTGTTGGTAGGCATCCTGCCAGCGCAGTTCCATTCTTTCTCCGACAACGTCACGCTGTCATACTTGTCAGGTTCCAGCACCCGTTCGAGGCTGATACATTCCGCGCATGACTTCACCCTTGCTGCACCCTGTCCCCGGCCCGTCCCCGGACGGCTACGTACGCCTGTCAGAAGGCGCACTGGCCGCACTCGTGCTCGACCATGTCGCGAGCGGCCTCGACCCCTCGCTGCTGGCCGAATTGCGCGACAACGCGATCGACGCCCGCCTCGCCGGTTATACCGAATGGCATCGCGCCGCCGGTGCCGGCGTCGCGTACGTGACGGTCGGCTGGGACTGGTACCTCGAACGCGCGACGGGCACGTTCGTGATCGCGGGCGGCGACGTCCGCAGCAACGTGATGGCCACCGACGCCAAAGGCGCCGACATCGGCATGGTCCGCACGGCAGCCGCGCTCGCCGCGCGGCTCGCCGCCATCGACTGGCCTGCCGCGGTCGCGTCGGCTCTGCTCGCGCACAACGACGCCTATCATGCCGGTCCGACGCTCCAGTGACAACCGGCCGCACATTCTTCTGACGATTCTGCGCGACTGGCGGTCTTTATAAGCAAAAGTTGCCTGGTTTTCAATCCCGGCGATCAAGAAACCGTTACCACCACGCAAATGGCGTCTTTACGCCGTCACCCTGTAAGAGTTACCAGTTACAGGCTCCTCGTGCCGCGCGCTGTAATGGATGCATACCAAAGCACAGATCCGAGGACATCCATGCAGACCTTCGTTCACGAGGAAGGGCGGTTGCCACACGAACTCGCGGCGGATCTCGGGCGCTATCGGCGCCGCGTGTTCGTCGAACAGCTCGGTTGGGCGCTCCCGTCGGCGAACGAAAGTTTCGAGCGTGACCAGTTCGATCGCGACGATACCGTCTACGTGTTCGCGCGAAACGCCGACGGCGACATGTGCGGATGCGCGCGCCTGCTGCCGACGACGCGCCCGTATCTGCTGAAGTCGCTGTTCGCCGATCTGGTCGCCGAGGACATGCCGCTACCGCAATCGGCCGCCGTCTGGGAGTTGTCCCGATTCGCGGCGACCGACGCCGAAGGCGGGCCGGGCAATGCCGAATGGGCCGTGCGCCCGATGCTCGCGGCCGTCGTCGAATGCGCGGCGCAGCTCGGCGCGCGCCAGCTGATCGGCGTGACGTTCGCGAGCATGGAGCGGCTGTTCCGTCGGATCGGCATACACGCGCACCGTGCAGGCCCGCCGAAGCAGGTGGACGGACGTCTGGTGGTCGCGTGCTGGATCGACATCGATCCGCAAACGTTTGCTGCGCTAGGAATCGAGCCGGGGCAGGCCGCCCGGCAAGCTATCGCCGCCTGAGCCGGAACGCGCGTTTCCGTCCGGGCGGCATCGTAACGAAGGAGAACCAACGTGGACCAGTCCCAGGTCTTTCGCGCGATGATGCCAGGATTGACGAGCGCCGACGGCGCCCGCATCGCGGTCGCCTACCCGTCGTTTCCCAGGCCGTTGCCGCTCGTGCGGCTCGATCGCCGCGGGCTCGTGTTTCGTGCCGCCGGCGCCGCGCCGCTCGTGTGCGGGCTGCCGCGCCCGGCCACCCTGCTGGTCGCGGACGAGCCGCTGTGCTCGCTGCGCCTCGTGATCCGCGACATCGTCGCGACCGGCGACGGCCGGCACGACCTGACGATGCAGCCGTCCGGCGCCGCCGGCGACGAATTGCTGTGGCACGCGTTGCGCGATCGCGAGCCGTACCGGCGGATCCAGCATCCGCTCGCGCCGGTCGATCTGCCCGCCGCCATCGACCGCGAACAAGCGCCGGCCGGCGAAACCGCCGCGCGCCCGTCGCGCAGCGCGGCTTTCCGCCTGCCGTGCCACAGCGACGCACTGTTCTTCGCGGACTGGCTCGAATATCACTTCGACGAATTGCGCGCGCTGTCGCAACAGCACGGGCCGCAACTGCAGCTCAATCAGCTCGAACGACAGGTTGACGATGACGAGGTCGGCGTGCGTTTCGTCTACGACATCGACGGGCATGCGACGCGGCACGCATTGACCGACTGCGCACGCGAGGCGTGTGCATGGATCGAGACGGAGATGCGCAGCAAATACGCGCTGCCCGTCGCGCAAGAGCGGTTCGGCGCATTCGCGGCGCACGCACGGGCCGCCGGCATGTGAACGAGGCCATGCTACGCGGCGGCAAGTTGTGCGGATACAACGAGCGCTTGCAAACGTTCGGGTTTTCCCTTAAATTTACGTCTGTCTCCTCCATGTCTCCAAACATGGATTCAGCCCGCTCAAGCAGCGGGCTTTTTTATTGCCGGCGTGGATTGCGGGGCCACATCATTTTCCATTCCGGCTAGCCGGCCAGGTGCACGCCAGCCGGGCGCAGCCAGTAGTGATGCACCGCAAATATCAACGCGACCGCCACGACCACTGCCAGCAGCAGATACAACCAGCCCTTCCTGGTCGACGGCAGGTCCGTCAGGGCCCCGACGTCGCCCGTCAGCGCCGCCAACGCGACCACCGCCAGCCCGGCCAGTACCAACGTCCCCTTCGCCACCCATCCGAAAGCGGCCTCCAGTCCGGCCACCCATCGCGACTGACGATATGGTCCGGCAATCGGCCGACGAAGATCGGGCTCGTCCATTCGTCACCGCCCTGCCGGCATGTGCCTATCCGCGCGTCGTACGGCAGGCACGGCGAACACACGAATTCGACTGGTTTGCGAATGAGTCGCCGCTGCGACGCGGAGTGCGCATAAGGGATCGAGAAGCGTCATGTTTTTCCTTTCGCGAGACGAGGCTCGACAATTCGACCCGTTTGCTCAGGCCGGATCGATATCGTTCGATACGGCGAGTATCGCCGGAAACACGATCCGCTCGCATCGCCCAATCCGGATCGGCCGGCTTATCATTGACCGCCCGCCACTTCCCGCCGAGGCCATCTTGCACGCCCATCTGCGTATCGCCCGCCCGGTCGCCAACCTCGCCCGCACCGAGCGCATGTATCGCGACGCCCTCGATCTGTCGGTACTGGCGCGCTTCGAAGATCACGACGGCTTTTCCGGCGTGATGCTCGGACGCGCGGGCCTCGACTATCACTTCGAGTTCACGCACTGTCCCGATCATCCGATCGCGCCGTCGCCGACGCCCGAGGATCTGATCGTGTTCTACCTGCCCGATCGTCCGGAATGGGAAGCCGCGTGCGCGCGCGCGACCGCACACGGCTTCATGCCGGTGACGTCGTTCAATCCGTATTGGGAAATATCAGGCCAGACTTTCGAGGATGCCGATGGCTATCGGATCGTGTTGCAGAACGGCACGTGGCGCTGACAGGCACACGCGCGTGAGCCGTTACGCGGCGGCGCGGCCGTCGAGGCGGACATGCCTCCGCGCCCGCCGGCCTCCAGCGACGTAGCGTCAGGCATTCGGTTTCGATTCGACGGCATGATCGCCACGCGAGATTGGTGAACAGTTGCCGCCGATTGGTAAACAGTTGCCGCCCTTCGTTTCCATGCTCCGTGCCAAGGCCGGATTGCTTATGTCCTCCGAACGGAATGTCCACGCCTTGGGTGTGAATTTCATTCACCGATCGTTGGGACGCAGCAATCTGGCGGGCAAACGAAACCGCAGCACGGCGCACCGCGGCTCAAACGCGAAAGCAGTCGTCCACAAACATCAATCGGATGTCCCGCTCAGCGCCGAGAATGCCGGCTGATTTCTTACGCTGGGGCGCTCCTTCATCCTCGCGTACCACGCATGAAGCGCCACGTATTCGGCAGGCACCGGCAGTTTCACGATCGACGCGAAGATCAAACCGCCGATCACCGTGATGTCGGCCATCGAGAAGGCTTCCCCGGCGACAAACGGCTGTCTTTTCAAAACCTCGTCGAAGTAACGCATGCCCCTCAGGGCTTTGTCGCGTTGACGGAATCCCCACTCGGGGTTCTGATAGGTTTCGACGTCCGGCCCCAGCCCCGGCGTGCCGTGGTGGAAATAGACGCTGATGGCGTCGAGCAGCTCCAGCTCGGCGCGCTTGCTCATCATGTGGATCAAGCCCTGTTCGAGCGGTGTCCTGCCGGTGAGCGTGGGCGCGCCATCGAGCGCGTCCAGGTATTGGGTAATGGCCGTGCATTCGGCAATGAGCGTCCCGTCGTCGAGTTCGAGCACCGGCAGCGTGCCCGAGTAGTTCTTCTGCGCAATGAATTCCGGCCTTTTGTGCTCCCCTTTATAAAGGTCGACCATCGCAAACTCGACACACGATTGAAGGTTCTTCTCGGCCACGGCGATGCGCACGCGTGTCGGATAGGGTCCCGTCGGAAAATCGTGGATCTTCATCAAGGGAAGCTTGGTTGCATCGAAATCGAGGATGTCGGAACTCATCGTTAAGCCTCTACAGTGCGGTTGCGTCGGAATAGACGGTGTCGGAGCCTGCGGTGTTACTACCCTACCTGCCACATGGTAGGTTTACTGTAGAAGGTATAATCGCCCCCGTCAACACTCCTTTTTTGAATTGCGAGGCCGTAGCAGTGAAGAACGAGACAAGCTCAAACTCCAAGGAGAACATCCTGGCGGCCGCCACAAAGGTCGCGCAGGCGCATGGCTACGGCGGGCTGAATTTTCGCGATCTCGCGGACGTCGTCGGCATCAAGGCTGCCAGCGTCTACCATCACTTCCCGAGCAAGGCCGATCTGGGCGCGGCGGTCGCGAGGCGCTATTGGGAGGATTCGGCCGCTACGCTGGAAGCACTGTTGGCCGAATCCTCGGATCCGCTCCAGTGTCTTCGCCAGTATCCCGACACGTTCCGCAAGGCGCTCGAGAACGGTAACCGCATGTGCCTCTGCAGTTTCATGGCCGCCGAAAGCGACGACCTGCCGGCGGCGGTGATGAAAGAGGTCCAGGCGTTTGCCGATGTCAATGTCGCGTGGCTGAGTAAAGTGCTGTCCGCGGCGGCAGTGGGTAGCGCCGAAGCGTGCGAACAACGGGCTCGCGCCATCTTCGCCGCCGTTGCCGGCGCTCAGCTCATTGCCAGAAGCCGTTCGGATATCGCGCTATACGACACCTTGATAGAGACTTACCGCGTGGCAGGTCTCCTGCCGGCATAGGGGCGTGCGTGCGCGACGTAATCGCCCGCAAAACCGACGAATGCACGACCGGGCTCTTCGTCGCGTGGGGGACCCGGCCTTCCATTGGTATCGGAACGTTGACAACGACGTTGTCCATTGTCCAACCGCGTTAATCGTGCCGCGCGAAATGAGTCGGCAAGCGCTGCGCGGCGATGGGCGACGTCGGTGCTCCAGCAATCGGCGAGTATTTCAGGGCCTCGGCCGACAGCAGGAGATGTAGCCGGGAAAGGCCGCAATGCGGACACCGGTCCGGGGCAATCAGCAGGAGAGCATCAAGCGACACGAGGGCTGATCGCCAACGAGCCCCCAGGAGGGAGGCCCAAATCACAAGACCTTTTTATTGGTTCCGCGCGATCGTGAGACGAGAGGATCACAGCATGTTCGCACCACGAAAGACGACTTCCGGTCGCCTTCGGGCGTAGCCCGGGAAAGCCGTCAAGGCCAAGTGCTGGCCCGAGGTCAGCTTGCTTGCAGTGCGCGCGCAAATCTCATCGGAAAATGGCGTAGCTTTTCGAAAAAGCTACGCCAGAACGCCAAGTTTCCCGATGTTCGGAAGTGTCGATACGATTTGCGATCAACCTGACTTTCGGTCAAAACCCTTTACCAGAAAGCCTCTCCAGGACAAATCGCTTGCCAGACGAGCGTCCCGAAGACTCCCGAATTTCCATCACTCGTTTTCTTCGAAGTAATGAATTGGCCTTATTCCGCAAGCCTGACTCTTGAAAGTTACGCCAAAACCTACGCCGCGCGCAGCGGCGCTGATGCGTGGTCAAACGCCATGCCCAACACCCGCTCGGCATGCAATTTTTTGAGGCAAGTGACCTCCCAGTCGAATCGAACCTTCGGATGGCCCCATTCGACGGCACGCCGACACGACCCCGAAGCTTCGAACGGTATTCGCCCCCGTTCCGACCAGTCGTCCACAGGCCTCGATGGCTGGCGCGGCGGCCCTTCGATGCACAGCTTCTCAGGCGGCGAATTAGGTGACCCAAATCCACAAGGACGCCCCCAAGCCAAACAGTCACTGTTCCAGATGGAATTCATTTCCGCGCCTGCCAAGACGAGTGTCGGGTTCGAATGTTTCAAAACGACCGATTCGACGCGTCGGCGTCTGACCGGTCACCGGAATGTGAAATCACGTCATGGCTCGGACACAACGCAGTTTCGCTTGCAATTCTTCCGACCTATCAGATCTCTTACACAAGTGTCGCCCTACCATTTCCCGGTTGACTATTGCCAACTACTCTTTATGCTTGGTCGTTAGAACTCGATGTGAAGTGCTGAAAAAAGCAAAAAAGGGGACCGCCAATGCCAACTCGTCGAGACTTCCTCGTCGCCGGAGCGACTGTCGTTGCTGCGGCCAATGCGCCGACTGACTCGTCAGCTCAAGCTGATGCAGCGGCCCTCGCAACTAGCTCTACTCCACCTCTTCCCTCGGTCCCAGCGATTGGCACCGACCGACTCGGTAGTGCGTCATCGGTAAAATTACTAGGTGACGTTCGCCCCTCGAGCTGGCACTCGCTGAAGGTTGCGCTTTCTCAGCAGTTTGGCAGCGCAGGTCTCATGACGGACCCAGTCAATTCGTGGCTAAGCACATTCGATTTGTCCTTCGACGAAATCGCCACACATGCAGTATGTGAAGGCGGCGAGAATCTCTACAGTCCAGACCCGGCAGCCACACCTAGACTCGCTTATGAACCTCAACTTTACGACGCGCTCCTTCGAAGCGCAGGGACGTTACTTGACAGATGTTTGGCGTATCGTCGAGAAATGGGTGAATTCGAGGTAGCTGGAGTTAAAGCAGCTCTTGATTATCTTGCGTTTCTCAAGCTTAGCCCTATCACCAGAAACCTGGATGATCTATCAATCCAAGACGACCGAGCCATCGGAAATTATTCGATGCAACAAAAAGCCGGTCAAGTCTTTGGGAAAGGCACAGATGTTATCGATAAGGGTCTCGCTGTGCAAGCTTTGGGCAGTGCCGATGATGCCCTCAAATTCTTCCACAAGGAACAAGCGAGACGGGCGGCTCTTCATCAAAAAAGCGATCTGATCCGAGACGCGCAGCTTGCTCTATTTACACGCTACATCAGTCCGGGCACGGCATACAATTATGCCGAACGTTACTTGCGTTTAAAATCCCTCCTTGCCGAAGATATAGCCGAGGCATATCAAAAAATATTTTGCGCCGCAGCCGGTATCTATTCCGTACTCGACATTTCTAAACTGCGCCCCTTGAGCGGGAACAGTGGAAACATCAATGTATTGATTCCCAGATTCCGGACGTCTTCCATAACAGATGGAACAGTGTCATTGTGGGTAAAAGGAGTTATTCCTGAAGTGAACTCGCGAGCACCTGACATACTTGACGCATTTGTTTTATGGACTCGCCAAGCCATGCGTGAAATTGAGAAACGCGCCCAGTACGAAATCGAGCAATCTTTTTCGATTCCCTTGAATCAGCGATGGACAAGTACTGGCGGGCATGATATTCTTACCGACAAACAAATATCGGACGCAATGGACGTGAACGGATCGGGCACGGTTTCATTTCAACTTCCCATCGATTCGTTACCATTTAGTGCTAATCTGCGCGCAATTCGTATAATTGGTATTGGGCTGACCGTCACCCATGCGCAAGAGGATGCATATCCAACCGAGTATTTGAACGGCTATCCATCGGCATATAGCGACGCCGAACAGCAGACTAAGAGAACTCTGACCGGTGCCGCTACGGAAGCAAAGCGAGCACGGTTGAACGCTACAGTGCAATTACCTGCACAAAAATCGGCATTCCAAGACACCTACTCTCGGCCGCCCATTTTTCTCGCCAATGTACGACTACAAGGCGGAACGAGTGGTGAACTCGAACCAGATATCACTACGGATCCGGGCTGCCGCAACGCAAATCCATTTGGCCAAACATGGTCAATATCCTTCGACAAGCGGAGCATCCTCTGGTACGCAAGCGCTAGCGAACCTGGCACAAGAAGTTGGGTTACTGGGCTTATTCTGCACTTGCGCATTCGCGCATTACCGGACGGATATGGAGTTTAGGTATGCACGTTACGTCGCACCACGGCGAATACCTGCCCTTGCCATCCGATGAGTCGGCTCCTCCCGCTGCGACCATCGTTACCGGCTTAGACTTTATCAAGACTGGAACCATCGACGCGCTGGGAAGTGGGATTTCTGTTGCACTATCCATAGATGCGCTTGCTACTGTCGGCACCCTAACGGCGGTCGAGGCCGTCGGTCTAGCTGCCGCCACAATGACCGGAGGATTAGGCGTTGCTTTTGTCGGAATCGGCTTAGTTGCGGAATTCACTGATAACGAACAACTTGGTAGATATAAAGAGCAGATCGAGGCATTTTCGGCTCTATACGGGCAGTATGCTGCTGCCGCCACCGCGATTTTGGGTGGAACTTTCGAGCAGGTAGAGAGCGCAGCGAACATTGGACAGCATACCGGCGAGCTCCTCGAATTCAAGGATTCTCTCCTTGACTTTCGCAAGGAACCGTCAGAGCTTGGATTGGTCGATACTTTCCTAAATGGACAAAACGCAGCGGATTCTACATCATATTTCTTGGGCGATAAATTCTCGAACGATCTAGGAAATCTAATTAACAACATTGACGCTAACAACCAAAATTATGGCGACGAGGGAGGAGTGAACTCGCCTTCAATTGATGTAGGCGATCGCCCAGGGAATGGAGAACTTGCCATCCCCCCAGACGAAAGCTCAAACATACCCGACAACGGCGATGCGAACAGCAGCAGCGATGGAGATGAAGGTGGAGGTGGAGGCGACGATCCTTGGGATGGTGATTTTGAAGAATTCTAAACATTCATATTAATTTTTTTGCAAAAGTCGATCATAGGCCGGTCAGAAATTTCGTGGTTGAGGCATAATATTCTCCCAAGGAGTGTTTATGCCAGCAAACCAAAAGCCCAACCTATAGAACTGCTGGCGATTCCCGCCGAGTTGCTTGAAAAGTTCGGTAACGGCCCGATGACGGCCGAAGGCGTCAATACCACGACACTGGCTCTCAAGAAGGCCTTGATCGAGCGGGCGCTGGGTGGCGAGATGAACCATTACCTGGGCTATCCGCCGAGCGCTGCCGAGCCGGCCGCCGTCACGAACCCGCGCAACGGCACCGGCGCCAAGACCGTTCTGACCGAAGACGGCCCGATTCGCATCGAGGTGCCGCGCGGCCGGAACGGCAGCTTCAAGCCGCTGCTGATCCCCAACGGGCTTCGACGACAAGATCGTCGCCCTGAATGCCCGCGGCATGACCGTGCGGGAGATTCAGGGCTTTTTGCAGGAACAATATGGCACCGAGGTCTCGTCCGATTTCATCAGCTCGGGTCACCGACGAGGTCATGGCTGAGGTGACGGCCTGGCAGGCTCGGCCGCTTGAGCCGATGTACCCAGCCATCTTCTTCGACGCGTTGCGAGTCAAGATCCGAGATATCTACGGCATCACGGTGACCAATGTAAGGGGGATTCGGTGCACATCCGAATCTCTTTGCCAACCACTGGACAACCGGGTACATCAAGATCAAAATCTTCACGGTCGCTGAGAACGTCGACGCGCCGACCGGGAAGATTATTTGATGGAGTCGCCATACTTTTCGATCGACAAATGCGCTCAGAAATAGACCACGCCAAAGATGATCGAAAATAATGAATACCGCAGATATCGACAAAATTAAAAATGAAATTTTCTCGATGGATCAAGTCGAGATCATCAATATTGCCGACAAAATATTACGCCGAGTAACGAGCTTTGCCAGCGCATTATACAATCGCATTGGGAGAACAATTGGTTTTAGCTGGAGAGATGATGCGGAATCAACCGCGTCCACCTATCATGAGACAAGCGAAAGCGACCGGGTTATCTTCAGCTACCAGTTTGCCATAGATATTTATCGTGACGCGCGTCTGCTCAGCAGGTTGGCTCGCGTTCATTTTTGCGATCCCAAGTACAAACAGATATTTGGCACATTATCTTCTGATCGCCTTGGGGTATTGCCGGCGGGATGCAGCGAAGAGAAATGTTCGCAACTGATGTTTGAGGCAACTTTGGAATGGGTGTTTTTCCATGAAATGGCCCATCTTTCTCAGGGACACATTGGAATTCGCGACTCATTTCATCCAAAAAAGAGCGTACGTGTGATTGAGGAATTGAGGGTCGGTCTCATCACACCTTTGCGAGGTCAAGCAGCGCTCATCTCGCACGTAACCGAGATCGCCGCTGACCACGAAGGACTCGTGATTTGGCTTCAATATCGCTCTGTTTTGAATCAGAATTCTATTCCGTATGCTGACGTTTACATGGCAATATGCGGGATGACGTGCCTCTTCAATAGGTTCTATGGATCGTCCAGCAAAGATTTCAATTCAAAACCCGAGGGTTCACATCCCAATTCCGCTATGAGGTGGGAGCTTCTCCTCACGACGTTTTTTGGATATTTCCTTGATGAAACGGTGCGAGACCGTTTTCGCGATTGGCAGTACAGTGCAGACGAGCTACTCAAGCACCTTACGGAGGCTAATGCGCTGGCGAACTTGCATTGGATTATGTGCCATGGCAAGCGAGGAATGGACCCACTTGCTTTTATTAGTGTAGCGAAATTGGATAACCCTGCAACCAGGAAATATTTACGACATATCGTTCCGACTCTTCAAAATGACCCTGAACCAGAATTAGTCCCGGTCGGAAGTGGAGATTTCCGGCTTGTGACCCTGAACCAGAATTAGTCCCGGTCGGAAGTGGAGATTTCCGGCTTGTGACCCTGAACCAGAATTAGTCCCGGTCGGAAGTGGAGATTTCCGGCTTGGTTGAGTTGTCAGGCGAGGCGGATTC